>NZ_JBEZHS010000036.1:0-98760 GCF_040650695.1 Amycolatopsis sp. NPDC048633 | reverse complement strand
GTCAACGGCGCGAAGATCCTGTGCGGCAACATCCCCACGAAGAACGCGACGGTCTTCGTGATCGACAAGGTGCTGACCCCCGGCACCAACAAGTAGGTCAGGACTTCCGGCCGAGCTCGGGGCCGAGCCGTTCCGCGATGTCGGTGAGGATCTGCACGTAGTCTTCGTGTTCGAAGGTGAACGGCAGGGCGAAAGCCACCTCGTCGACCTCGCGGAACGCGGCGTGTGCGTGCAGCCGTCCGGCGATCTCGGCCGAGCTGCCGACGAAGTCGGGGGAGAACAGCATCCGCGCCGGGCCCTGTGGTTGCGCGGTGCGCGGCAGTCGCTTCGCGGCGTACGCCTCGTACTTGGCGCGCTGCTCCGGCGTCGCACTGTCGGTCGGGACGACGACCAGGCCCTGCGAGACGCGGGCCGCGTCGCCGGCCGGGTGCCGCTCGCGGAACGCCCGGATGTGCGACAGCTGGATCTCGGCGAAGTCCGTGCTCTCGCCGTCGGCCTTGACCACGCTGCTGGTCAGGAAGTTCATCGTGTGCTCGCCGGCCCACTCGGCCGAGCGGAGGCTCGCGCCGCCGTACCACAGGCGGTCGCCGAGCCCGGGTGCCTGCGGCTGGACCCGGTCGGAGAAGACCTCGAAGCCTTCGGTGCCGCTGAAGCCGGTCGCTGGCTTGCCGCGCACGAAGTCCAGCAGCCGTCGCACGCGGTCGTAGGAGAAGTCCTCGGCGTCGGCGGTGTCCGGGTAGAGGGCGCCCTTGACCTCGTCGTAGCGCATCGGCGGGCCGACGCTGATCCCCGGGTTGAGCCGGCCGCCGGAGAGCAGGTCGACGGTGGCCAGGTCTTCGGCCAGCCGCAGCGGGTTCTCCCAGCCGAGCGGGATGACGGCGGTCCCGAGCTCGATCCGGCGGGTCCGCTGCGAAGCGGCGGCCAGCACGGCGACGGGCGAGGAGATGCCGTGCTGCAGGTGCCGGTGCCGCACCCAGGCACTGTCGAACCCGAGCTGTTCCCCGAGCTCGACGATCTCGAGGGTCGACTCGTGCCCGCGCCGCGGGTCGGCGGGGTCGAACAGGCCGATGGTCAGGAAGCCGAGCTTCCGCAGGGGTCGCGACACCACACCGATTCTGCCCGCGGCCCGGGTCCGGGCCGCGGGCGTTCCACTGGGTGAGCACGTCACAGGGTCAGGGCCAGCGCGCCGATCGGCCCGCCGAACATTGCTCGACGGCTTGCAGGCGAAGCTCGGCGCGGGCCAGGCGAGCTGAGCCGCTTCGCCGCTCAGGCGATACGCGAAGGATGCGGTTCCGGCGGGTGAGGCGAGGACGATGGATGAATGCGAATGATCACCGTCGTCCTCGTTTCTTCGATAGTCGTCCTCGGTGCGCTTGCCGGGTTTTTTCTGGCCGTTTCCCAGCCGGGAACGGATATCAATCTCGAATTGGCCAAGGTGGCGATGAACCTGATCGCAGCCGTGCTGATAACCGGCGGCTTGTCCGCCATGCTGGCTCGGCACGCCGCGGACCGGGCGCAGCGCGAGCAGAAAGCGTCCGCGCTGGCAGGGGCGCTGCGAGAGCTCAAGGCGGGGTACGAGTGCGTTCAAATGGCGCGGTTCTTTCTCCGTGCCCGGACGACGGGCAAGACCTTCGGTGATCAGATCGAGGTGTTCGCGAAAGCGCGGGCGCACCTCCATCGCGTCCAGCGGGAGCGGTTCGTCCTCGATTCCGAGGTCGACGAGTACGTACAGCGGATGCTGGACTACCTGAACGGCGTGTTGAGCGAATACCAGGGCAACTACTCGCGCATCACGTCGGAAGGCCTCGCGGAGGAGCACCTCCGGCGGCGCGTCCTCGACGGGGCCGAAGCGAATCTCTCCACGGTCCCTCGCCTGCCCGCGAAGGAGTTCCCTGCCATCGCCGGGCTCGTCGACGAGAAGAACTGGAAGAAGACGGCCTTTCACGAGAACTACCGCCAAGCCAGAAAGCAGCTTCAGGCGTGGATGGCCGGGTGATCGCCGGGCTCAGGACGGGTCGCGCAGGCGGTCCAGGCCGTCGAGGATGACGTCCAGGCCGAACTCGAACTCCGTCTGGTCGTCGCACCAGCCCAGTGTCGACTCCGGGTCGTCGTGGGCGATCTCGCTCAGCATCCCCACCAGGTTCGGCAACTGCGCGGCCAGCTCCGCCGGCACGTCCGCGGACTCGCCGGCGGCCGGGTCGAACAGCTCCTGGCTGAACCCGAGCGCGCGGCTGCCGAGTGCGTGCAGGGCGTGGTGGACCAGGTCGTAGGAGAACCCGCCGTCGCGCATCAGACCGACCAGCGCGTCGTAGTACCTCAGCACCGCCAGGCTCGTCGACGACCTCGTTTCGAACAGCTCCGGCGCCCAGCGGTGGCGGAGGAACACCTGGCGCGCCGTGAGGATCCGCTGCCGGACCGCGCCCTGCCAGCCGGGTGCCGGCGGCACCGCGGCGACGGCGTCGTTGATCTCCTGGGCCACGACGTCGACGATCCCGTCGAGCACGTCTTCCTTCTTCGCGACGTGGTAGTAGAGCGACATCGCCTCGGCGCCGAGCTCCTCGGCGAGGCGGCGCATCGTCAGCGCCCGCAGACCGTGCTCGTCGGCGAGCTCGACCGCCGCGCGCAGCACGCGCTCTCGGCTCAGCGGGATCCGCGCTTCCGTGGTCACGCCCAAGATCGTACAAGGTAAGGCGCCGTTGACGGCCTTACGTTGTACGGCGTACCTTACGGCGTACGACTTACGACGTAAGATTCACGGAGGCGACATGAAAGCCCTGGTCCAGCACGTGTACGGCGCACCGGACAGCCTGACCTTCGAAGACGTCCCCGACCCCGTGCCCGCCGCCGGCGAGGTGCTGGTCCGGGTGCGGGCGACGTCGGTCAACCCGTACGACTGGCACTTCATGAGAGGCGAGCCCTATGTCGCGAGGCTGCTGCAGGGTGGGTTCGGGCTGCGCCGCCCGCGCGCCGGCATCCTCGGTTGCGACCTGGCGGGCCGGGTCAAGACGGCCGGCGTGCGCTTCCGGCCCGGCGACGACGTCTACGCGCTGCTGCCGAACGGCGCTTACGCCGAGTACGTCTGCGTGCGCGAGGACCTGCTGGCGCCGATGCCGCCGAGCCTCACCCACGCGCAGGCGGCGGCCATGCCGATGGCGGCCGTCACCGCGCTGCTCGCCCTTCGCGGTCTGGAAGCCGGGCAGCGAGTGCTGGTCAACGGCGCTTCCGGCGGCGTCGGCACCTTCGCCGTCCAGCTCGCCAAGGCGCTCGGGGCCCAGGTCGATGCCGTCTGCGGTGCGGCGAACGCGGACCTCGCCCGCTCGCTCGGCGCGGAGCACGTCGTCGACTACCGCTCGGAGGACTTCACGCGCATCGGGCGGCGCTACGACGTCGTGCTGGACATCGCGGGCAGCCGGTCGCTGGCGGCTTGCCGCCGGGTGGTGGAGCGGAGGGGCAGGTTCGTGGCCGTCGGCGGCCCGGCCGGGCGCTGGCTGCAGCCGGCCGGGCACGCTTTCGGGGTACTGGCCACCGGTCCGTTCGCCCGGCGGCGGGCGGTCCTCGCGGACGCGGTGGGCTGCCGGGACAAGAAAGCGGTGCTGGGTGAGCTGGCCGCGCTGACGGAGCGTGGCGCGCTCACGCCGGTGATCGACCGGAGCTACCCGTTCGACGACCTGCGCACCGCGATCGCGTACCAGGAAGCCGGGCACGCCAAGGGAAAGGTGGTCGTGACGCTGTGACGGGCCGGGAGGCGCCGGGCGCCTCCCGGCGTCGTCAGCCGTTGTGCGGGCAGTTGCCCCGGTAGTCCGAGATCGTCAGGCTCGTGCTCGGGATCGGGCACAGGAACTGGTCGTAGCGGGTGTCGTTGTCGAGGTAGCGCTTGAGCCAGGACAGCGTGTACTTCGCGATCGTCGTGTTCGACGAGTTCGGCGCGAAGTGGCTGGCGCCGCGCAGTTCGAGGTACGCGCGGTCCAAAGAGGACGACAGGCTCGTGTAGAACGGGATCGAGTGCGACGCCACCGGCGCGACGGCGTCGGACTGCGCGCCCACGACCAGCGTCGGCACGCGCAGGGACGACCAGTTCTTCGTCAGGTTCCAGCCGGTCAACGGGATCGCCGCCTGCAGGGACGGCCGCGAGCGCGCCGCCTCCAGCGTGCCGCCGCCGCCCATCGAGTGCCCGACGACGCCGAGCCGGCTGCTGTCGATCCGCGACCGCACCGAGCTCTGCTGGGTCAGGTAGTCCAATGAGGACAGCAGCTGCCTGCCCCGGCTGTCGGGCTGGTCGCTGGTGGTCAGGGTGTCGATGGTGAAGACCACGAAGCCCTGCGACGCGAGCCGCGGGCCCAGCCAGGAGATGCTCGACTGCGTGGCGGTGAAGCCGGGCGCGATCGAGATCGCGCCGAACGTGCCGGCGGTCGTGCTCGTCGGGTAGTAGATGGTGCCGCCGCCGAAGCCGGACACGGCCAGCCGGGACACCGAGGTCGTGGCCGTGGCGAAGGAGCCCCGGCTGGCCTCGATGCTGGACGTGCTCGGGTCGGGGCCCCGCTCGTACGGGTTCGCCGCGGCCGGGGCCGGCGAAGCCACCCCGGCCGTCAGGGCCAGTGCGGCCAGGACGACACCGGTGGCTTTGGCGCGCCACCCGCGGCGGCGGGAAAGTTTCTCACCCGGGCCAGACGACGTCGGCGGGCTGGTGAGTACGGACATGGATCGCTCTCTTTCCCCGGGCAGGCGGAAGCGCGCCCGGACACGGAAGGGCAGACCGATGGAACCGTTGCGCGGCAACGGAGGGCGTGCCGCGTACGGGGTGCGGGGTAACCGCTTTCCCGTCGCCTTATGAAACACTTAGGCGAAATGTTCCACAACGGCCGAACGGGTGAGGAGGTGACTGACTGGGCGCTTGCTCAGTGACCTCCGACGACCTCCGACGATCGCCTCAGTGGACGGCGACGGGCTCCAAAGCACCCCGGACCAGGGTGTCGAGCAGGGTGGTCGCGACGGTCAGGTCCACCGTGCGCGCGGCCAGGACGTCGGAGTAGAGGAACGACTCGCCGAGCCGGACCACGGCGAACGCCAGGTCCGGCAGGGGAACCAGCGGGGTCAGCCCGGTCGCTTCGGCGTCGGCGCGGAACAGGTCGACGTGCGCGTCGACCAGAGCGGGCTGGACCGCGCCGCGCGGATCGGTCAGCACGCGCAGCGCCACCGTCGACTCCGTGTCGAACAGCTTGCGCATGCCCTCGTTGGCGGCGACCTCGCGGCGGTACTCCTCCATGACCCACAGGGACCGCAGCCGGCCATCCGGGGTCCGCGCCTCGTCGCCGTACTTCGTGCGCCAGTGGTCGAGCGCGCGCTGCCAGGTCCGCTCCGACAGGAGGCTGAGCCCGGCGCCCATCAGGTCGTCGCGGTTGCCGACGCGGCGGAAGAACGTCGTGCGCGAGATCCCCAGCTCGGTCGCCATCCGGCCGAGGTCGAGGCGGGTTCCGGCGAACAGCAGCCGGGCCGCGTGCCGGACGATGTCGTCGGTCGAGACGGTCACCCCGTCCACCCTAGTCCGGGCCGGTTACCTTGAAGTGCGTGCCACCACTGGGGTTAACGTGGAGTGGTGCGCGTAGACATCTGGTCCGATCTCGTCTGTCCCTGGTGCTATCTCGGCAAGCGTCGCTTCGAGCGGGCGGTCGCCGAGCTCGGCGTCGACGTCGAGGTGGTGCACCACTCGTTCCAGCTCGACCCGTCGTTCCCGCGGGGCACGTCCCGGCCGACCCGCGAGATCATCTCCGAGAAGTACGGCCGGACGCTCGAAGAAGCCGACGAGATGGAGGCGCAGATGGAACAGCGCGCCGCCGCCGACGGCCTCGAGTACCACCTCGGCGGTGTCCACCTGGGCAACACCGTGGACGGCCACCGCCTGGTCCACCTCGCCGGCGAGCGCGGGCTGGCCGACGCCGTCGTCGACCGCTTCTACCGCGCGCACTTCACCGAACAGCGGTCGATCTTCGACCGCGGCTCGCTGGTCGAGCTGGCCGCCGAAGCCGGGCTCGACGCCGCCGAAGCCCGCGCGGTCCTCGAGTCGGACGCCTACGAAGCCGAAGTCGTGGCGGACGGCGAACAGGCCCGGGCGCTCGGCGCGACCGGGGTCCCGTTCTTCGTGTTCGACGAGCGGTTCGGCGTCGCCGGCGCCCAGTCACCCGAGGTGTTCACCCAGGTGCTCCGGCGCGCGCTGGAGCCCGCGGCGGGCTGAGGGCTCAGCGACGGCGGCGGCTCCGGGAGAACCGCGAACGGTCGGTCGCGACGCCGGCCAGGTGCAGGGCGACGCACAGCAGCCCGGCCGTGGTCAGCGTCCCGGTCGTGATGACCGGGCCGAGCCCGAACCCGGCGAGCTCCATGATCAGGGCGAGCCCGAAGAGCACGGCGGCGAGAATGGCGAGCATGACGGCCTCGTTTTCCGTGGCGTAGGGCCAAATGGTCCACACCACTGCGACGTTCGCGGATGCCGGGGATCCGGTCCGGTGGCCAGTAGTTCCCCGGGTCCCGCACGCCGAAACCGAAAAGGCGGCACGGGTAATCGGCGGGGCGGCTCGCGGGGTTGTGCCTGGACGGTCGGCTCGCGTACCTGGGGAGTCGGCTGGCGTGCCTGGACGGTCGGCTCACCGATCCGGTCGACGGCGGCGAAAGCTTTTGCGCGTGGCGGCGCCCCCCGTCTTCCACGCTACCGGCGGGCACCGACAGTTTTGGCGTGCCGCCGTGATGCGGGAGGTCAGGCCGGTGGGGGTGCCGTGCTCGACCGGACCACCAGCTCCGTCGGCACCGTCACCGGCTCGCCCACCTCCGCGCCCGTCTCGATCTCGGCCAGCAGTGCGGAAACCGCGTGGTGGCCGACCGCTTCGAACGACTGGCGGATCGTTGTCAGCGGGGGCCAGAAGTGGGCCGACTCCTCCATGTCGTCGAACCCGACCACGCTGACGTCGGCCGGCACCGGCCGGCCCGTCTCGTGCAACGCGCGCAGCAGGCCCAGGGCCATCTGGTCGTTCGCCACGAACACCGCCGTCACCGACGGGTCGGCCGCCAGCTCCAGTCCCGCCTGGTAGCCCGACGAAGGGGACCAGTCGCCGACGAGGACCGGGGGCACGAAGCGGCCCGCCAGCTCCAAAGTGGCCCGCCACGACTTCCGGCGGCGCTCGGCCGAATACGACTGCGGTGGCCCCGCGATGTGCCAGACCGTCTCGTGGCCCAGCTCCAGCAGGTGCCGGGTCGCCGTGGCGGCGCCGTCGGCCTGGTCGGTGTCGACCACCGGGTAGTCGTAGCGGGCGCTCGAATCGATCACCACCACCGGCAGCCCGTGCGGCAGCTCGATCGCGCTCTGGTCGAGCTGGTGCTGCTCGATGAGGATGATGACGCCGTCGACGGCCTGCTCGTTCAGCTTGCTGAACGCCCCCGTCACCTCGCCCTGCGTCGGGCGCGTCACCGGCATCAGGATGATCGAGAACCCCTCCGGCACGACCGCCGCCGCGATGGCGTCGAGCGTGCGGCTGTTGCCGAACGTCGGCAGCGCCGAGATGATCACGCCGATGCTGCGGAACTTGCCGTTGCGCAACGCGCGCGCGGCACTGTTGGGCCGGTAGCCGATCCGGCGCATCGCGGCGAGGACGCGCTCGCGGGTGGCGTCGTCCACATTGGTCTTGCCGTTCGCCACGCGGGACACCGTCTGGCCGGACACGCCCGCCTCGCGCGCCACGTCGGCCATCGACGGTCCACGGCGGGGGGATGCAGCCGGCACGGGGTCTCCTCGGTGTCCTGGACATGTTTACGTCAACACGTTACCCTCCGACCGTCCATGTTGACGTAAACATCCACGTGAACCACCGGAGGGACGATGACGTCCACAGCGGCTCCGCCCGTTCCGGCGCCGCCCCGCGCGACCGTGGCCCGCCGGCCCCGGCGGAAGTGGCGAGGCTGGCTCTTCGTCGCTCCCTTCATGCTGGTGTTCGCGCTGACGTTCATCGCGCCCGTCGTGTATGCGTTCGTGCTCAGCCTCTTCCGTGACCAAGCCTTCTTCGGCGGCACGGTGTTCGTCGGCGCCGACAACTACGCGCAGGTGCTCGGCGACCCGAAGTTCTGGGAGTCCTTCGAGCGGGTGCTGGTGTTCCTCGCCGTGCAGGTGCCGATCATGCTGCTGCTCGCGCTGGTCGCGGCGCTGGCGATCGACAGCGCCCGGCTGCACGCCGCCGGGTTCTTCCGGATCGTGATCTTCCTGCCGTACGCGGTGCCCGCCGTGGTCGCCACGCTGATGTGGGGCTTCATCTACGGCGACCACTTCGGACTCGCCGCCGACCTCAACCACCTGCTCGGCACCGACGCGGTCAAGCCGTTGTCCCAAAGCTGGCTGCTCACCTCGATCGGCAACGTCGTGACCTGGGAGTTCGTCGGCTACAACATGTTGATCTTCTACTCCGCGCTGAAGGTGATCCCCACGGAGCTGTTCGAGGCGGCCGCGATCGACGGCGCCGGCACGTTCCGCGTGATCCGGTCGGTCAAGCTCCCCGCGATCCGCGGCGCCATCGTGATCGCCACGATCTTCTCGATCATCGGCAGCTTCCAGCTGTTCAACGAGCCGAACATCATGCGCAACCTGGTGCCGAACATCATCGGCACCTTCTACACGCCCAACATGTACGCCTACAACCTCTCCTTCGCCGGCCAGCAGTACAACTACTCCGCCACGGTCGCGATCGTGATGGGCGTGATCACCGCGATCATCGCCTACGTCGTGCAGCTGCGCGGTTCCCGGAAGGAGATGTGACGTGGCCGCTGTTCCGATGAAAACGCTCTCGGTGACGCGGCCCCGCAAGTCGCGCACGCTCACGGCCGTCATGGCGCTGTACCTGGTCTACACCCTCATTCCGCTGGTGTGGCTGGTGATCAACGCGTCCAAGACGCAGCCGGCGCTGTTCTCGACGTCCGGCCTGTCCTTCGGCGGCCCGTTCGCCCTCTTCGACAACATCGGCCAGACGTTCTCCTACAACGACGGCATCTTCTTCCGCTGGCTGGGGAACACCCTGCTGTACGTCGTGGTCGGCGCCGGCGGCGCGACGATCCTCGCCACCGCGGCGGGCTACGGCCTGGCCAAGTACCGCTTCCCCGGCCGCCGGGCGGTGTTCGCGATCGTCCTCGGCGCGGTGGCCGTCCCCACGACGGCGCTCGCCGTGCCGACGTTCCTGATGTTCAGCAAGCTCGGGCTGACGAACACGCCGCTGTCCGTCATCATCCCGTCGCTGATCAGCCCGTTCGGCCTCTACCTGATCTGGGTCTACGCCGCCGACGCGATCCCGGACGAGCTGATGGAGGCGGCGCGGATCGACGGCGCGGGGGAGCTCCGGATCTTCCTCACCGTGACCCTGCGCCAGCTGGTGCCCGGGATCGTGACGGTCGCGCTGTTCACGATGGTGCAGACCTGGAACAACTACTTCCTGCCGCTGATCATGCTCAGCGAGCCCAAGTGGTACCCGCTGACCGTCGGGCTCAACCAGTGGAGCGCGCAGGCGAACGGCGCCGGCGCCCAGCCGATCTTCAACCTGGTGCTCACCGGGTCGCTGCTCACCATCATCCCCCTCGTCATCGCTTTCCTGTTCATGCAACGGTTCTGGCAATCGGGGCTGAGCGCGGGGAGTGTCAAGCAATGAGCCGTCACACCGTCGTGAAGGGACACTCGATGTCACGCATCCGCAGTCGCGCCAAGGCGTTCGCCGCCGTGGCGCTCGCCGCCGCCGTCGCGGTCGGCTGTTCGTCCGGGGGCTCCACGGCCGGGCCCGCGGCCGCCACCGGCACCCAGGACTCCGTCGACGCCGCGCTCAAGGCCGGCGGGACGATCACGTACTGGAGCTGGACGCCCTCGGCCAAGGACCAGGTCGCCGCGTTCGAGCGGGAATTCCCGAACGTCAAGGTGAACTACGTCAACGCCGGGACGAACAAGGACGAATACACCAAGCTGCAGAACGCGATCAAGGCCGGCTCCGGCGCGCCGGACGTCGCGCAGATCGAGTACTACGCCCTCCCGCAGTTCGCGCTGACGGACTCACTCGTCGACCTGAACCAGTACGGCTTCGGGTCGTTCGAAAAGGACTACAGCGCCTCGACGTGGGCCCAGGTCAAGAACGGCAACGGGGTCTACGGCCTGCCGCAGGACTCCGGGCCGATGGCGTTGTTCTACAACAAGGAAGTCTTCGACAAGAACGCCATCGCCGTGCCGAAGACGTGGGAGGAGTACATCGCCGCGGCGAAGAAGCTGCACGCGGCCGATCCCACCAAGTACATCACCTCGGACACCGGTGACCCCGGGTTCGCGCTGAGCATGATCTGGCAGGCCGGTGGGCACCCGGTCAGCGTCGACGGCCGGAACGTGAAGGTGAACTTCGCCGACGCGGGCAGCAAGAAGTGGACCGCGATGTGGGACCAGCTGATCCAGGGGAAGCTGCTCGCCCCGGTCAAGGAGTGGTCCGACGACTGGTTCCGCGCCCTCGGTGACGGCACCATCTCCTCCCTGGTCACCGGCGCCTGGATGCCGGGCAACTTCATCTCGTCGGTGCCCGGGGGCAGCGGCAAGTGGGCGGTGGCGCCGATGCCGACCTACGACGGGCAGAAGGCGGTCACCGCGGAAAACGGCGGCAGCACGCAGTCGGTGCTCAAGCAGAGCAAGAACCCGGCGCTGGCCGCGGCGTTCGTGCGCTGGCTCAACCACGACGGCGGCGTCCAGCCGTTCATCAAGAGCGGCGGCTTCCCGTCCACCACGGCCGACCTGACCTCGCCCGCGTTCGTCGACCAGGCCGTGCCGTACTTCGGCGGCCAGAAGGTCAACCAGGTGCTGACCCAGGCGTCGAAGGACGTCGCGCCGGGCTGGACCTACCTGCCGTACCAGACCTACGCCAACAGCGTCTTCAGCGACACCGCGGGCAAGGCCTACCTGAACGCGACCGGGCTCGACGCCGGGTTGGCGGCCTGGCAGCAGGCGATCGTCGACTACGGCAACCAGCAGGGCTTCACGGTCAGCGCCGGATGAGCGTCCGGATCGAAGGCGACGCGGGCGAGGTGATCGGCCCGGTCCCGCGTCGCCTGTTCGGCTCGTTCGCCGAGCACCTGGGCCGGTCCGTCTACACGGGACTGTACGAGCCGGGGCACTCCACTTCGGACGGACGCGGCTTCCGCGGCGACGTCCTGGAGCTGGTCCGGGAGCTGGGGCCGACCGTGGTCCGCTACCCCGGCGGCAACTTCGTCTCCGCGTACCGCTGGGAGGACGGCGTCGGGCCGGAGCGGCCGGCCCGGCTCGACCCCGCCTGGCACAGCGTGGAGTCCAACCGCTTCGGCCTGCACGAGTTCGTCGCGTGGGCCGAAGCCGCGGGAACCGAGGTGATGTACGCCGTCAACCTCGGCACCCGCGGCATCCAGGAGGCCGCCGACGTCCTCGAGTACTGCAACCACGCGAGCGGCACGGAGCTGAGCGAGCGGCGGCGCGCGAACGGCGCCGACCGCCCGTTCGGCTTCAAGCTGTGGTGCCTCGGCAACGAGATGGACGGCCCGTGGCAGATCGGCCACAAGACGGCCGGCGAGTACGGCCGCCTGGCCGCCGAGACCGCCCGGCTCATGCGGATGATCGACCCGGACGTCGAGCTCGTCGTCGCGGGCAGCTCCCACGCCGAGATGCCGACGTTCGGCGAGTGGGAACGCACGGTGCTGCGCCACACCGCCGAACTGGTCGACCACATCTCGCTGCACGCCTACTACCAGGAGCTGCACGGCGACACCGACAGCTACCTCGCCAGCGGGGCCGCGCTGGACCGCTACATCCGCACGACGGCGGGGATCATCGACGAGACGCTCGCCGAGCTGGGCCTCGAGAAGAAGATCGGGATCAGCGTCGACGAGTGGAACGTCTGGGACCTGCGCCGCTGGACCGAGGTCGACCAGGCGCGGCTCGCCGAAGGCGGCTGGCGGGAGCACCCGCGGATCATCGAAGACGACTACACGGTCACCGACGCGGTCGTCGTCGGCTCGCTGCTCAGTTCCCTGCTGCGCAACGTCGACCGCGTGACCATGGCGAACCAGGCGCAGCTGGTGAACGTCATCGCGCCGATCCGCACCGAGCCCGGCGGCCCGGCCTGGCGGCAGGCGACGTTCCACCCGTTCCGGCAGGTCGCCGCGCTGGCGAGCGGGGTCAGCCTGCGCCTGACCGTCGAGGGCGAGCGCCTCCGGACCGCCCAGCACGGCGAAGTCGACCTCGTCGACGTCGCCGCGACGGCCGGGGAGTCCGGGCGTGGCGCGGTGTTCCTCACCAACCGGGCCACGGCGTCGCCGACCGAGGTCCGGCTGCGCCTGCGCGGCGCGCGGTACGGCGTGTACGCCGCCGAAACCCTGACCACGCCCGACGGCGAGACGCGGCACGCCGTCAACACCGCCGGCTCACAACCGGTCCGGCCGGTGCCCCTGCCCGGCACCGCCGTGACGTCCGACCCCGGGGGGACGACCATCACCGTGACACTGCCACCCTTGTCCTGGACCGTGCTCCAGCTGTGCCCGGAGGACGGCCATGCCTGAGTTCGTGATCGGGGAGAACGACTTCCTGCTCGACGGCCGGCCGTTCCGGATCCTTTCCGGGGCCCTGCACTACTTCCGGGTGCACCCGGACCTGTGGGCCGACCGGATCGACAAGGCCCGGCGGATGGGCCTGAACACCATCGAGACCTACGTCCCGTGGAACGCGCACGCCCCGTCGCCGGGCACGTTCGACCTGTCCGGCGGGCTCGACCTCGACCGGTTCCTGCGGCTCGTCGCCGACGCCGGGATGTACGCGATCGTCCGGCCCGGCCCGTACATCTGCGCGGAGTGGGACAACGGCGGCCTACCGGCGTGGCTGTTCCGCGACCCGTCGGTCGGGGTCCGCCGGTACGAGCCGAAGTACCTGGACGCGGTGCGCTCGTACCTCACGAGCGTTTACGAAGTCGTCGTCCCGCACCAGGTCGACCGCGGCGGGCCGGTGCTGCTGGTCCAGATCGAGAACGAGTACGGCGCGTTCGGCGACGACAAGCGGTACCTGCGGGCCCTGGCCGAGCACACGCGGGCGGCCGGGATCACCGTGCCACTGACCACAGTGGACCAGCCGGACATGCTCGAAGCGGGCAGCCTGGAAGGGCTGCACCGCACCGCGTCCTTCGGCTCGAACGCGGAGGCGCGGCTCGCGACCCTGCGCGCCCACCAGCCCACCGGGCCGCTGATGTGCAGCGAGTTCTGGAACGGCTGGTTCGACCACTGGGGCGCCCACCACCACACGACGTCGGCGGCGGACGCGGCGGCCGAGCTCGACGCGCTGCTCGCCGCGGGCGCGTCGGTCAACCTCTACATGTTCCACGGCGGCACCAACTTCGGGCTCACCAGCGGCGCGAACGACAAGGGCGTCTACCAGCCGCTCGTCACGTCGTACGACTACGACGCGCCGCTGGACGAAGCCGGCGACCCGACGCCGAAGTACCACGCCTTCCGCGACGTGATCGCCCGCTACCACAAGGTTCCCGACACCGTCCCGCCGCCGGCGCAGCCCGCGCCGGCTTTCGAGTCGGTGCTGCGCGACCCGGTCCGGCTGCTCGACGCCCCGGACCGCTGGGGCACCTGGGAGTTCCACGAAGAGCTGCCCGCGTTCGACGACCTGACGCCGATGCCGCGGCTCGCCCTGCTGCGCACGACCGTTTCGGGCGACCGGCCGGGCGTCCTGACGTTCGGCGAGGTCCGCGACCGCGCGACGGTGTTCTTCGACGGCGAGCCGGTGGGCACACTGCTGCGGGAGCACCACGACCGCGCGCTCGCGCTGCCGCGGGCGAACGGCGAGCTGCTGGTGCTGGTCGAGGACCAGGGCCGCGTCGACTACGGCCCCCGGATCGGCGAGGCGAAGGGCCTCATCGGCGGCGCGTCGCTGCACGGCGAGCCGCTGGCCGGTTGGGACGTGCTGCCGCTCGACCTGGACGCGCTGCCCGCGCCGCTCGCGACGTCCACTGTGGAAGGTCCGGTCGCCGGCCCGGTGCTGCTGCGCGCGTCGTTCGAGGTCGAAGCGTCCGGGGACCTCTTCCTCGACACCGGGGAATGGGGCAAGGGTCTCGCGTGGCTGAACGGTTTCCCGCTCGGCCGGTACTGGCGGCGCGGGCCGCAGCGGACGTTGTACGTGCCGCGCCCGGTCGTCCGCGCGGGGGCCAACGAACTCGTCGTGCTCGAACTGGGCACGATGCTCGACCCGGCGGCCCGGTTCGTGCCGCGGCCGCTGCTGGGACACACCGAGGCCTGAGAAGTCCCCACCGGAACGAAGGGCAGATCGACGATGAAACGATTGCTCACCGTCCTTTGTGTACCTCTTGTCGTGACAGGGATCGTCGCGGCACCGGCCGCCGCGGCGACCGCGGTGACCGTGAGACCCGACCCCGCCTACCGGCAGCAGCCGTTCGAAGGCTGGGGCTCGAGCCTGGCGTGGATGGCCGAGGCGACCGGCGGCTACCCGGATCCGGTGCGGAACAAGCTGGCCGACCTCGTTTTCGGCGCCGACGGGCTGAACCTGAACATCGCCCGCTTCAACGTCGGCGGCGGCAACGCCCCGGACGTCCCGTCGTACCTGCGTCCGGGTGGGGCGGTGCCGGGCTGGTGGAAGGCGCCGGCCGGGACGACCCGCGCCGACAAGGACTGGTGGACGCCCGGGAACCCCGCCGAGTTCGACGCCGCCGCGGACCCGAACCAGCGCTGGTGGGTGGACCGCGTCAAGAACCGCGTCACGAAGTGGGAGGCGTTCAGCAACTCGCCGCCGTACTTCCAGACCGTGTCGGGGTACGTCTCCGGCGGCCTCGACGCGACGGACGAACAGCTGCGTCCCGACAAGATCGGCGAATTCACGGCGTACCTGGCGCAGGTGGTGCGGACCCTGGAACGCGCGCACGGCATCAAGTTCTCGTCGGTGAACCCGCTGAACGAGCCCAACACGATCTACTGGAAGACGACGCTCGGCGCCGACGGAAACCCGACCGGCGGCCGGCAAGAAGGCGCGCACATCGGGCCTTCGGTCCAGTCGCGGCTGATCCCGGCGATGGCCGCGGCCCTTCCCAGGAAGGTGGTTTCCGCGCCCGACGAAACCAACCCGGACATCTTCGCCGCGGACTGGGCGGGCTGGTCCGCCGAGGCGCGGGCGGCGGCGGGCCGGCTGAACGTGCACACCTACGGCACCGGCAACCGGCCGATCCCGCGCGACATCGCCAAGGGCGCGTCGAAGCCGCTGTGGATGAGCGAGGTCGGCGGCAGCTGGCTCGACCGGCAGGACTTCACCAGCATGGACCCGGGGCTCGGGCTGGCCGGCCAGATCACCGACGACCTGCGGCTGCTCGAACCGAGCGCGTGGGTGAGCTGGCAGCCGATCGAGGACTACGACAACATGAAGCCCGGCGGGGAGTCCGCGGCCGGGATGAACTGGGGCGAGATCCAGGTTCCGTTCAACTGCACGACGTCCGACTGTCCTATCCGGACGAACACGAAGTTCGACACCATGCGGAACTTCACCCACTACATCCGGCCGGGTGACCGGCTGATCGCGTCGAACGACACCGCTTCGACGGCCGCGATGCGCGGCGACGCCCTGTCGTCCGTGGTCCACATCAACTCGGGCACGGCGGAGCAGGACGTCACGTTGGACCTGTCCGGGTTCGGGTGCGTCCGGCCCGGCGCTTCGGTGACGCCGGTCGTCACCGACGTCAACGGGGCTTTGCGGCGGGGCAAGCCGGTGCGGGTGACGTCGGCCCACGCGACGCTGCGGGTCCCGGCGCGGTCGGTGACGACGTTCCTGGTCGACGGCGTCTCCTCGACGGCAGCGGGAACCGGACTGGGCTCGGGCAAGCCGTTCACGTTCACCGGGGTGCAGAGCGGCAAGTCGCTGTCGGCGGAGGGTGGTTCGCTGGTCCAGCGCACGACGGACGCATCGGCGGCCGCTCAGCGCTGGACGTTGACCGACCGCACGGGCCGCTACGGCAACCGCGACCGGTTCACGGTTGCCAACGCCGGCACGGGCCAGGTGCTCACCACGGCCGGCGGCGCGGTGACGCTGGCCCCGCCGGGAACCTCGGGCGCGGCCGCGCAGTGGACGCTGTCGACGACCGGCGACGGGACGTGGACGTTCGTCAACGCCGCGGACGGGCAACTGCTGGACGTCACCGGCGAGTCCCGTGAAGACGGCGCCCGCATCGGCCTGTACCGCCCGACGAACGGCCCCAACCAGCGCTGGCAGGCGGTCCCCCACTGACCCAAGCGCCCCAATGTGGCCTTGGTTGCGTTGACCGCACCCAAGGGGCCCTTCGGTGCGTTGAACGCACCGAAGGCCACATTGGGGCGCTTGACCGGCACTGTGGACAACTGGCCGATCGCGCGCGGCCGGCGCCGAGATTTGTCGGTGCCCTCCGCTAGCGTGGAAACCGGGGGCTGCTCAGGCGCGTCCCCGGCTCGGCCGCCCCTACCCGCCGGGAGCGGCATCGGACTCGGCTCCGGCGGCCGCTAGAATTCTCGCGGACCCGTTGAAACGCCAGCGGTGGTCTCGGTTGACGCTGCTGGCGAGCTCTTTCCCGTTGCTCGCCACTCGACGCAGGGGAGGGGTGGGGCTGTGCCGACCACTGGCGACGGCATGGCGGAGCGGGTCGACGAGCTGAACGCCGTGCTGGCGGACCTCGTCGGTGTCCTCGAATCGGTGTCCGACACCCCGGTTCTGCTCGACGCCGTCTGCGGCGAGGCGGTCCGGGTGGTGCCCGACGCGGACCTGGCGAGCATCGTGGTGGTCCGTGACGGCGTGACCCGGACCGCGGCCTTCACCGACGAGCGCGCCCGGCGCATCGACGACGTGCAGTACGCGGCGGGCGACGGTCCCGGGCTGCTCGCGGCGCTCACGGGCGAGGTCGTGCGGGTCGCGGTCGGCGACACGGGCGAGCGGTGGCCCGAGTTCGTCCTCGCGGCCAAGGACCTCGGCGTTGGCAGCTACCTGGCGGTGCCGCTGCGCGTGGACGACACGCTCGTCGGCGCGATCACGCTGTTCGGCTTCGGAGCCCACGGCTACCACGAGTTCGACACGAAAGTGTTGCGGCTGTTCACGTTGTGCGTGGAAACCGTCCTGCGGCTGACCCGCCGCTACCGCGAGGCCCGCCTGCTCGCCGACGAGCTCCGGCACGCGATGGAGACGCGCGCGGTGATCGAGCAGGCCAAGGGCATGCTCATGCTGATCCACCGGGTCAACGAGGACACGGCGATGCAACGCCTGATCGTCGAGTCGCAGCACACGAACACGAAGCTGCGCGACGTCGCGGCGCGCTTCACGGAGAGGATGAGCTCGGCGGGCGGCGGCCGGCCTTAGTGAAGAGCAGCCCGGCGTCCTCCACTGCCGAGCCGGTCGCCGCGAAGACCGGGACCAGCGCCGGGTCGTTGAACGCCGTGATCCGCGCGATCTTGGCGCCGATCAGCGTCAGCACCTGGACGCCGTGGGCTTCGAACCGTCCGGCCCCGGTCGCCGCGTACTCGAGCAGGGCCGGCTGGCCGTTCGCGTGCGTCGGCACCAACCGCCAGGCTCCCGGGCGCAGCACGCGGCGACCCAGGAACCCGGCGACCGCGTCCCGGCCGGTGAACCACGTCGGGATCGGCGGCATCTCCAGCTCGACGTCGGCGCGCAGCAACGTCACCAGCGCGCCCGGGTCGGGCCGGACGAACGCGTCGACGTAGCGGTCGAGCAAAGGGCCGTGCCCGGCCGGCTCGGTGAGGTCCGCCGCCACCGGGCCCGCCTCGGCGAGCCGGCCGCGGGCCCGGCGCAGCGCGCTGTCCACCGCCGCGGGGGTCGTGCCGAGCATCTCGGCGACCTCGCCGGTGTGGAACGCCAGCACGTCGCGCAGGGTCAGCACGGCCCGTTGCCGGGCGGGCAGGAGCTGCAGCGCGGCGATGAACGCCAGCCGCACACCGGCGCGGCCGGCCACGACGGCCGCCGGGTCGAGCAGCGCGTCGGGGATCGGCTGGAGCCACGGCACCGACGGGTCCGCCGCCGCGACGGCCACCCGGTGGTCGTCCGCCGGCGCGCCCAGCCCCGACGGCAGCGGCCGCCGGGCCCGCGTCTCCAGCGCCGTCAGGCAGGTCGTGGTGGCGATCTTGTACAGCCAGCGCCGCACCGAAGACCGGCCCTCGAAGCCGCCGAAGGCGCGCCACGCCCGCAGGTACGTCTCCTGCACGAGGTCCTCGGCGTCGTGGATCGAGCCGAGGAGGCGGTAGCAGTGCGCGAGCAGCTCGGGCCGGAACTGCTCGGTGCTGGCGGCGAAGTCGGGCATGGCCGTCAGAGCGTACGCAGTCCGGTGCCGCTGACCTGGTACTCCGCGGCGTCGCCGTCGACGACTTCGAGGACGGCCTTGGCGACCTGCTCCGGCGTCAGGACCGACTCCATGTTCTTGACGAAGGTGTCGCGGTCGACCCCGGTGCGCGCGGCGTAGCCGTCGACGCCCACCGTCCCGAGGCCGGTGAGCGGGGTCAGCTGCGGGAGGAGCGTGGCGAACCGGAGGCCGAGCCCGGCGCGGTCCGACTCGTCGGCGGCGTACCCGCGCAGGTACCGGATCGCGGCTTTCGCGCTGGCGTACCCACCGCTGAGCGGTGACCCGCCGAGGGCCGCCCCGCTCGACATCGAGACGACGACGCCGCCCGGTTCGAGGGGTTCCCGCAGCGCGGCGCGCGTCCAGGCGAAGACGTGCCGGGTGTCGACGTGCCAGTTGCGGCTGAAGGTCTCCCAGGTCTGTTCGTGCACGGGCGCCATGTGCGGCACGGCTCCCGCGTTGAGGACGAGCAGGCCGGGGCGGTGTTCGCGGAGGACGCTTTCGGCGAGGGCGTCGTCGGTCGCGTCGGCGGCGACGGGGACGAAGCCCGCGCCGAGCTCGTCGCGCACGGCCTGGAGCTCGGGCTCGCTGCGCGCGATGCCGACGACGGTGTGCCCGCCGGCGACGAGCGCGGCGGCGATGGCGCGCCCGAAGCCGCGGCCGGCCCCGGTGACGACGGCGGTGGAGTGGGTGGACATGGGGTCCTCCGGAGTGGTTGATGCGGTGCGGACCGGATCAAGACCACCGGGGGATCGAAATACCGTCGCTGAGTGACCCAGCTCACATCGGCTTGGCCGAGGGGCGGCGATGGAGAAGGTCGAACCGCGACCACATCGCCTCCGCGGCCTCGATGGACTCGCTCGTCCGCGCCGGGTCGACCGCGGCCAGCTGCGCCACGATCGCCTGCACCAGCGCCATGCCCGCGGTCAGCGACGGGAAGAACGTCACGCCCTCCGCCGGCACCATCAGCACCTGCTCCACCGCGCCCGCCAGGGCCGGGCTGGCCGCGTCCGTCACGGCGAACACCCGCGCGCCGCGGCTCTTCGCCTCGCTCGCCGCCAGGACCGTGCTCTCGTACAGGCGCCAGAAGCTGATCGCCACCAGCACGTCGTCCGAGGTCAGCTTCGCCGTCTGGTTCGCCAGTTCCGCGTCGCCCGCCGTCACGGCGTGGACGTCGTAGCCCGCGAGACGCGCGTTGTGCGCGAAGGCGATGCCGACCGCCGCGTAGCTGCCGTCGGCGATCACCAGCGTCCGGCGGGCCGCGGCGATCGCGCGGGCGACCTCGCGGATCACCTCTTCGTCGAACCGCCGGTTCAGCAGGGCCAGGCTGTCGAGGTCCCGGCGCAGCGACGCCGAGCCCGGCGAGTCGACGCCGCGGTGCTCCTCGGCCACCTGCGGCGCGCTCAGCGACGACATGTACCGGGCCCGCAGCTCCTGCTGCAACGCCGGCCAGCCGGCGAAGCCCAGCGCCTGCGCCGTGCGCGTCACGGTCGCGACGTTGACGCCGGCGAGCTGCGCCAGCTCGGCCGTCGAGCCGAAGGAGGCCCGCCTCGGCTGGGAGACCAGCACCTCCAGCACCGAGGCCGACTTCGGCCGCAGTCCACGCTCCGGCAGCCGGTCCCGCAGCCACGCTTCGAAACCGTCGTCGGTTTCCGCCACTTCGGCCCCTCCCTCAGGTCGCGTAGACCGTAACGCAGCGAGGTTGTCTTGCAATGAACGTTGCAAAACTGCAAAAACGCAGTATACGTTGTCCGCACTCCCCGGCGCCCGGACACGGAAGGCGTTCCCCCATGACCCTGCTGGCACGACTGGACCGGCTCCCGCTGAGCCGGCCCCACTACAAGCTGCTGCTCATCGGCGGGCTCGGCTACACCTTCGACGGCATGGACTCGGCCGTCGTCGCCTTCCTGCTGCCCAGCGCCAAGGCGGCGTGGGGCCTCGACAACGGCCAGCTCGGCCTGATCGGCTCCGCGACGCCGTTCGGCTTCCTCTTCGGCGCGATCGCGGCCGGCCTGCTCGGCGACCGCATCGGCCGCAAGAAGGTCATGATGTACGCGCTGGCCTTCTACGCGCTGTTCTCCGTCATCGCGTCCTTCTCGCCCAACTACGAGATCTTCCTCGGCGCCCGGGTGCTCGCCGGGGCGGGCGCCGGCGCGGAAAGCGCCATCATCGCGCCGTTCCTGTCCGAGTTCGTGCCGGCCAAGCGCCGCGGCTGGTTCGTCGGCGCGCTCGCCGGGTTCTTCTCCTTCGGCTTCGTGGCGGCCGCGCTGATCGGCCGGTTCGTCGTGCCGTCGTTCGACGACGGCTGGCGGATCGCGCAGCTCGTCACCGCGCTGCCGATCGTGATGCTGCTGTGGTGGCGGCGGTCGCTGCCCGAGTCGCCGCGGTTCCTGCTGGCCCAAGGACGGACCGCCGAAGCCGAAAGCGTCGTCGTCAAGCTGGAACGCGACGTCGAGAAGGCCACCGGGACGACGCTCCCGCCGGTGCCGCCCGCCGACGCCCAGCCCGCCACCGAGACCCCGAAGGTCAACCTCTTCAGCGCGCTGAAGTTCCTGTGGAGCCCCGCGATGCGGCGCCGGACGGCGGTGATCTGGACCGTCTGGTTCGTGATCACGTTCTCCTACTACGGCTTCTTCTCCTGGATCCCGACGCTGCTGGTCGAACGCGGCATCACCGTGACGAAAAGCTTCGAGTTCTCGATCATCATCTACCTCGCGCAGGTGCCCGGGTACTTCTCCGCCGCGTGGCTGTCCGAACGGCTCGACCGCAAACACACCATCGCGCTGTACCTCGCCGGCTCGGCCGTGAGCGCGTTCTGGCTGAGCCAGACGAGCGCGCCGTGGTCGATCACGCTCGCCGGAGCAGTGCTGTCGTTCTTCCTCAACGGCACCTACGCCGGCGTGTACTCCTACACGCCCGAGGTGTTCCCGACCTGGATCCGCGCCAGCGGCACCGGCCTGTCCAGCGCGTTCGGCCGGGTCGGCAGCATCCTCGCGCCGACGATCATCGGCCTGTCCTCGGCGAGCCTCGGGTTCGCCGGTGTCTTCGGCCTGACGACGGCCGTGCTCGCGGCGGGCGTGCTCTGCGTGCTCGTCTTCGGCCTGTCCACGGCCGGGCGGTCCCTGGAAGAACTGACCGAACACGGCGCGCCGGTGCGCGCCGCGAAGGAGATGACGAAGTGACTCTGTCCACTGTGGAGGAACGGGTGCGCGACGCGATCGGCGTGCGGCTGTTCACGGTGCTCGCCTGGGTGCCGGAGCGGCGGGCGCTGCGGCGGGTGCACAGCAGTCACCCGGCGGAGTACCCGGTGGGTGGGGAGAAGACGGTCGAAGTCGCCGCCGGCTGGCTCGATCGCTGCATCACCGCGCAGGAACCGTACTTCGGGCCGGACCGCGCGGCCGTCCGCGAGATCTTCGCCGACCACGACCTGATCGAGGGCCTCGGCTGCGGCTCGATCATCAACGTGCCGGTGCTCGCCGGCGGCCGGACGCTCGGGGTGCTCAACATCCTCGACGCGGAAGGCAGCTACGACGAAGATGCGGTGGTGGTCGCGGAATCGCTCGCGCCGCTGGCCGTGTCCGCCCTGCTCGACCTGGAGAAGGAGAACCGGTGACCCTGCTGCTGCGCAACGCCCGGCTGCTCGACCCCGTTTCCGGGGAGTACACCGAAGGCGACCTGCGGACTGCCGACGGCCGCATCGTGGAGGTCGGGCCGAACCTCGCCGCGGCCGACGTGCGTTCGGTGGACGTCCGGGGCGCGGTGGTCATGCCCGGGCTGGTCGACGCGCACGTGCACGTCACGGCGTCGACCGCGGACCTGGGCTCGCTGTCGTCGTCGTCACCGTCCTATGTGGCCGCTCACGCGGCTCGCACGATGAGCCGGATGCTCGACCGCGGGTTCACCACGGTCCGCGACGCGTCGGGTGCCGACTACGGCCTCGCGGACGCCCAGGCGGAGGGGCTGTTCCGCGGCCCGCGGCTGCTGTTCTGCGGGCGGGCGCTGAGCCAGACGGGCGGGCACGGCGACAGCCGCACCCGCGGCACGCACGTGAAGGACGACCACGCGTGCTGCGCGGGTCTCGGCCGGGTGGCCGACGGCGTCGACGCGGTCCGCGCGGCCGCCCGCGACGAGCTGCGCAAGGGTGCCCACCACATCAAGGTGATGGCCTCGGGCGGCGTCGCGTCCCCGACCGACCGCATCGACTCGACGCAGTACTCGGCGGAGGAGCTGAGCGCGATCGTCGAGGAGGCGACGGCGGCCAACCGGTACGTGGCCGCGCACGCGTACACGGCCCGAGCGGTGAACCGGGCCTTGGAGCTGGGTGTCCGTTCGATCGAGCACGGCAACCTGCTGGACGACCGGAGCGTTTCGCTGTTCCTCTCGCACGAGGCGTACTTGGTGCCGACGCTGGTGACGTACTGGGCGCTGAAGGAGGAGGGCCGCGAGCACGGGCTGCCGGAGTCGAGCTGGCGCAAGGTCGACGACGTCCTCGGCGCGGGCTTGACGGCATTGGAGCGCGCCGCGCGGGGAGGCGTGAAGCTGGTGTACGGGACGGACCTCCTGGGCGGGATGCACCGCCACCAGAACCACGAGTTCCGCCTGCGCGGCGAGGTCCAGGCCCCGCTGGAGGTGATCCGCTCGGCGACGTCGACGGCGGCGGAGCTGCTGAATTTGACTGGTGAGATCGGGACGTTGGCCGTGGGCGCATACGCGGACCTGCTGGTGGTGGACGGAGATCCCCTGGCGGACATCGGAGTGCTGGCGGAGCCGAAGCACTTCCGCCACATCATCCAGGGCGGCGAGGTGGTCGCGGGCTGAGCGGAGCGGCGGGTGCCGCTCCGCGCCCGTTCACCAGTTCCGCACCGCGGGTGCGTAGCCGTCCGGTTTGTCGCCCACCTTGGTGTCCGGCGTGACGATCCAGTTCTGGTACTTCGGCGTGAACATCCGGTACACCGACGCCGGCGGCACCGCGCTCGCCTCGTCCAGTACCGTCCGCAGCTCCGCCGGGATCTCGAAGTCCAGCGCCGCCATGCTCTTGCTCAGCTGGTCGGCGCTGCTGGCTCCGACGATCGCCGAGGCGATGCCCGGCTGGGTTGCCACCCAGTTGATCGCCACCTGGGCCATCGTGACGCCCAGTTTGCCCGCGACCTCTTCCAGGGGCTTGAGCAGCTGCCAGTCACGCTCGGTCCACGTCTGGGCGTCGCTGAGCCTGCCGGAACCGCCGTCGCGGTACTTGCCGGTGAGGAAGCCGCCGGCCAGGGGGCTCCACGCCGTCACGCCGAGGCCGAGGTGCTGGCCCATCGGGACGTGCTCCGTCTCGATCTCCCGCTGCACCAAGGAATACGGCAGCTGCAGGTTGATCATCGGTGTGAGCGAGTTCGCCTCGGCGATGCTCTGGGCCCGCGCCGCGTACCAGGCCGGTACGTCCGACAGGCCCGCGTAACGGATCTTGCCGGCGCGGACGAGGTCGTCGAGCGTGCGCACGACCTCCTCGACCGGGGTGAGCCGGTCCCACGTGTGCAGCAGGAAGAGGTCGACGTGGTCGGTGCCCAGCCGGCGCAACGATGCTTCGAGCGCGCGGACCATGTGCTTGCGGCCGTTGCCGCCCGCGTTGGGGTCGCCGGGGTCGACGCTGTTGGTGAACTTGGTGGTGAGCACGACGCGGTCGCGCACGTTCGCCTCGGCGATGAGCCGGCCGAGGATGGTCTCGCTCTCGCCCGCGGTGTAGAAGTCCGCGGTGTCGAGGAAGTTGCCGCCCTCGTCGAGGTACTTGCGGAAGATCGGGCGGACCTCGTCCTCGGTCTTCCCGTAGGCGGCGTGGAACCCGCCGGTGCCGAAGTTCATCGTCCCGAGCGCGAGCCGGCTGACGCGCAGGCCCGAACGGCCGAGGAGGTAGTACTGATCAAGTGGCATGACTTCAGCGTGCCTAGTGGTTTTTGGACCCGCAAGTCCAGTCTGCGAGCGCCCCAATGTGGCCTTCGGTGCGTTCAACGCACCGAAGGGCCCCTTGGGTGCGTCAGACGCAACCAAGGCCACATTGGGGCGCTTGGGATCAGCGGCAGCGGTAGCTGGACGCCATAGCCGGGTCGCCGCCCGTGTAGCGCGAGACCGACGGGAGCGGGCACAGGTTCCGGGTCTTGCCGTCCGCGGACGCCGCCGCGAGCGTGGCCGGGGCCTTGCCGTGCTCGACCCAGTCGACCAGCTGCCCGAGCGGGTTCGTCGGCTCGGGGCCGCCGCCACCGAAGCAGTGCTCGACGCCCGGGGCGAGGAACAGCCGGTAGAAGTCGTTCACCCGCTGCGCACCGCCCATCGTCCGCTCGACCTGGCTGCGGTAGGACAGCGTGCCGCCGGGCGGGATCAGCTGGTCGTTCGCGCCCACGAACGTGATCAGCTTGCCGCCGGCGCGGCGGAACGCCGACAGGTCCGGGTCGGACGTGCCGATGACGTCGTCGTACTCCCGCACCGACTGGCGGAACAGATCGGCGAACTGGCCGTACGTCAGCTTCGACGTGTCGAAACCGGGCTGCTTCTCCAGAAACGCCTGCACCCACTGGACGGCCACCGGGAAACCGGGTGCGTAGAGCACCCCGTCGGGACCGGGCGTCGTGCCGGCCAGCCAGGTGTAGTCCGCGCCCTTGGGGAGCCCGGACCACAGCTTGCGGCCGCGCTCGTCGGTCGGGCCGGCCCAGATCTTGCGCATGACCTCGGCGTCGGCCGCGGTCACGGTGAACTCCTGGCCTTCGCACACCACCTTCGTGCCGATCAGGCTGCGCGGGTCGTAGCCGCATTCGTCCGGCCGGTCGACGATGCCGTTGGTGACGCCGTCGCGCGCGTCGCACGCCTGGACCGCGGCCGTCCGGAAGGCCGAAAGCACGCAGTTGCTGGGGAAGTCGTGGCTCTGGTTCATGACGATCTGCGGCCAGAGCGTCGCGACGGCGAACTGCGTCCAGTCGACGGCGGGAGCGTTGGCGAGGATGCCGTCGAAGTCGCCGGGGTGGTTTTGGGCTTCGGAGTAGCCCTGGCGGCCGCCGGTCGAGCAGCCGGTCCAGTACGAGTACGCCACCGGGCGGTGGTAGTACCGCTGCGTGACGGCCTTCCCGATCAAGGCCTCTTCGTGCACCGAACGGGTGGCGAAGTTGGTCAGGAGCGTCTGGTCGACCTGGCCGGGAGCGGTCACCGCCCACGACGTGTCGAGCCCGTCCAGGGAGACGCCCGCGTCGGTCGTCACGCCGGTGTAGCCGTCCTTGACGGCCTGGGCGAGCCCGTCGAAGTTGCCGGCGGCGTAGGCGCTGCCGCCGAGGGCCTGCAGCCGCCCGGTCCACCCGGTGTCGGGCAGGGCGACGGCGACCTTGACGTGGTCGCTGCCGGAGTGGGTCAGCGTGACGGTGAGCTGGCAGTACGAGGTCTTGTGTTCGGCCGTGACCGACTCGATCTTCGCGCCGGCCGGAGCGGGCACCGAGACGGCGGCGCAGACCGGCGCGGCCGACGCACTCGGCGCCAGCGGGACCAGGCCGGTCAGCAGGAGCGGCACGGCGGCCACCAAGAACTTGGGGATGCGTCTCATCGGTTCCTCTGGTCGCTTTCGTCCGATGTGGACAGGGCGCTGCCAAGCTAGGCGGCGGAGCCGGGCGCCCGCGCCCGTCGGGTGACGCTGTTGATGTACGTCACTCGGCCTTGAGCTGCGGAAACGTGCGTTGGGTAGGGTCGGGTCCATGGCGCTGCACGGGCGGGAAGCCGAGCTGAAGGAGCTGGGCGAGCTCGTCGACGGTCCCGAGGATCGCAGCGGCGTCGTCCTCCGCGGCGAAGCCGGCATCGGGAAGACGGCGCTGGTGGCCGAGACGGCGGCCGCGGCGTCGGTCGCCGGGCTGCGCGTGCTGCGGACGACCGGGGCCGAGGCCGAACGGAACCTCGCGTACGCCGGGCTGCACCAGCTGCTGCACCCGGTCCGGGCGGGCGTGGCGGAGCTGCCGCCGCCCCAGCGTGACGCGCTGCGGACCGCGCTCGGGCTGGCCGAAGGGGCCGAACCCAGCGCGTACCTGGTCGGGCTCGCCACGCTGACGCTGCTGGCCGAGGAGGCGGTCGCGAAGCCGTTGCTGCTGGTGGCGGAGGACGTGCACTGGCTCGATCGCGCCAGCGCGGACGTCCTGGCGTTCGTGGCGCGGCGGATCGAGACCGAGCCGATCGTCCTGGTGGCGACGCTCCGGGACGGCGTGTCGTCGCCGCTGCTCGATGCCGGGTTGACGCCGATGGTCTTGGCGCGGCTGGGAGCGGACGACGCGGCGGACCTGCTGGACGCGGTTGCGCCCCGCCTGGCCCCGGCGGTCCGCACGCGGCTGCTGACGGAGGCGGCGGGGCACCCGCTGGCGTTGACGGAGCTGCCGTCGGGGCTGGCCGGCCTCGACGGGCTCGACCCGGTGCTGCCGCTGACGGAACGCCTGGAGAAGACGTTCACGGCGCGGGTGGCGGGCCTGCCGGCGGAGACGCGCACGGCACTGCTGGTGGCGGCGCTGAACGAGACGACCTCGCTGGCGGAGACGTTGACGGCAACGGGCGCGCTCCTGGGGACGCCCGCCGCGGCGGTCCCGGGCGGCGATGCCGGGCCGAGCGCCGGTGGTCGGTGCCGCGTCGAGCCGGAAATCCTCGCCCCCGCCGTCGAAGCGCGGCTGATCGAGCTCGCCGCCGGCACCGTCACCTTCCGGCACCCCCTCATGCGCTCCGCCATCCCCGCGGCCGCCACCCCGACCGACCGGCGGCGCGCCCACCTCGCCCTCGTCGAGGCCCTCCACGACCAGCCCGACCGGCGCGCCTGGCACCAAGCCGCCGCGAGCGCCGGGCCCGATGAAACCGTTGCCTGCGACCTCGATCGCACCGCCGAACGGGCTCGGTACCGGGGTGGGGCCGCCGCGGCCATCGCCGCTCTCGAACAGGCCGCGCGGCTGAGCGAACACTCCGGGAACCGGACCGACCGGCTGCTCAAGGCCGCCGAGCTGGCCGTCGAGTCCGGGCGGCGCGAGACCGCCGAACGCCTGGTGCACGCCGCGAACCCCGCCGGCAAACGCCAGCGGGCCACCGCGAGCCGGCTGCTGAGCGAATTCGAAGACGGCGTCCGCGAGGATCCCGCCCGGGTGGCCGAACTGGCGGTCACCGCCGAGGCCGTCGCCGCCGACGGGGAAACCGCGGCGGCGATGCGGATCCTCTGGAGCGCCGCCATGCGCTGCTTCTGGACCGAGCCGGGCGCCGCCGCCCGGAAAGCCCTGCTCGACGTCGCCGACCGGCTGCCCATCCCGGACGACGACCCGCGCGTCGTGGCCGTCAATGCCTACGTCGCGCCGTTCGAGCGTGGCGACGTCGTCATCGACCGGCTCAAGAAGCTCGCCGGGGCGACCGGGGCCGATCCCGAGGTCGACCGGTACCTGGGCAGCGCCGCCCTGCAGGTCGGCGCCTTCGACCTCGCCGCGCGGTTCTCCGCGGCCGCCGCGCCGGGGCTGCGGGCCCAGGCCCGGCTCGGGCTGCTGCCGCGGGCGCTGGCCGTCCAGGCGTGGAGCCGCGCCCGGCTCGGCGACCTCGCCGCGGCGGCGCCGGTCGCGGCCGAAGCCGCGCGGTTCGCCCGCGAGACCGGCCAGCCCTTCATGTACGGCCTGGCCACCGCCGTCCAGGCCGAGATCGCCGCCCTGCGCGGCGACCACAAGCAAGCGAAGACCCTCTCCGCCGAGGCCGAACGCACCGGGCTCGCCGCGGGCGCCCGGCCGGTGCTCGCCACCGTCCAGCTCACGCGCGGACTCATCGCGCTGAGCGAGGGCCGCTTCGACGACGCGTTCGCCGACCTGCGAAGGCTGCTCGACCCGGCCGACCCCGCCTACCAGCTGGCGCTGCGCGCGTACTGCGTCTCGGAGCTCACCGAGGCCGCGGTGCGTGCCGGGCAGACCGACGCGATGCGCGACATCCTCGCCGAGCTGGAACCTCTCGCGCGGTGCACGCCGTCGCCCGCCCTGCACATCGGCCTGCGGTACGCGCGGGCCGTGCTCGACCCGGCTGACGAGCGGTTCGCCGAGGCGCTGCGGGCCGACCTGACCGGCTGGCCCGCCGAACGCGGCCGCGTCCACCTGGCCTTCGGCGAGTGGCTGCGGCGGCAGCGGCGGGTCGTCGAATCGCGGACGCACCTGCGCACCGCCCGCGAGACGTTCGACGCCCTGGGCATGACGGCCTGGGCCGAGCGGGCGCGGGGCGAGCTGCGCAGTGCCGGCGAGTCGAGCCCGAACCGCGGCCCGGACGCGCGGGAGAAGCTGACCCCGCACGAGCTGAGCATCGCGCAGCTGGCCGCCGACGGGCTGACGAACCGGGAGATCGGGCAGCGGCTGTACCTTTCGCACCGGACCGTCGGCACCCACCTGCACCGGATCTTCCCCAAGCTGGGCGTGAGCTCCCGCGCCGACCTCGCCGGGATGCTGAAGACCCTCGACGGGTGACTTACACCGGCTGCGTCACCTGACGGGCGCGAAGATCACCGGACCGGCTCTAACGTCGTGAAAGTCCCACGGTCTTTCGCACAGGAGTCCAGATGATCAGCAGGAGAAGGTTCGGGCAGGCGTTCGCGGCGGGACTGGCGGCGACTTCCTTGGCCGCCTGCTCGACGAAGGCCGCCGCGCCCGCCGCGTCCCCGGCCCCCGACCCGCGGGCCGGGTCGGGCGAGCACACCTCGCTCGGGGAGCTCAAGCACGTCGACGCCGGAGTGCTGAACATGGCTTACGCCGAGTTCGGCCCGGCCACCGGGCAGCCGGTCGTGCTGCTGCACGGCTGGCCGTACGACCCGTACAGCTACGTCGACGTCGGGCCGATCCTGGCCGCCGCCGGCTACCGGGTGATCGTCCCGTTCCTGCGCGGCTACGGTCCGACGACGTTCAAGTCCGCCCAGACCGTCCGCAACGGTCAGCAGGCGGCGGTCGCGCTCGACGTCGTCGCCCTGATGGACGCGCTCAAGATCGACCAGGCCGTCCTCGGCGGGTACGACTGGGGCTCGCGGACGGTCGACATCATCGCGGCGCTCTTCCCGGAGCGCTGCCAGGCCGTCGTCGCGGTGAGCGGGTACATCGTCACGAACCTGGCGGCGAACCAGAAACCGCTGGCCCCGCAGGCGGAGCTCGGCTGGTGGTACCAGTACTACTTCGCGACCGAGCGCGGCCGCGCCGGCTACGCGGCCAACCGCCACGACTTCAACAAGCTGATCTGGAAGACGGCGTCCCCGGCGTGGCACTTCGACGACGCGACGTACGACCGCAGCGCGGCGGCGTTCGACAACCCCGACCACGTCGACATCGTGATCCACAACTACCGCTGGCGCCTGAGCCTCGCCCCGGGCGAGCCGCAGTACGAGGCGTACGAACAGAAACTGGCCGCCGGCCCGGCGATCACGGTCCCGGCGATCACGATCGCCAGCGACTTCGACGGCGCGGCCAAGGACGGCAAGGCCTACCGCGCGAAGTACACCGGCAAGTACGAGCACCGGATCCTCGACGGCATCGGCCACAACGTCCCGCAGGAGGCCCCGCGCCCCTTCGCCCAGGCCATCCTGGACGCCGCCCGCCTGTAAGCCGTGAATGTCACATTGAGGGACTCAGAGTCCCTCAATGTGACATTCACGGACTTCAGGCGACGGTGGCGTCGAGGGTGACCTCGATGTTGCCGCGGGTCGCCTTCGAGTACGGGCAGACCTGGTGTGCGCCGGCGACCAGCTCGTCGGCCGTGGCCTGGTCGATGCCCGTCGCCTCCAGGTGCAGGACCGCGCTCAGCTTGAACTCGCCCGCCTCCGTGTCGTGGTGCAGGGTGACTTCGGCGACGACCGCGAGGTCGGTCAGCGGCACCTTCTTCACTCCGGCGACCCGGCGCACCGCGCCGACGAAGCACGACGCCCAGCCCGCCGCGAACAGCTGCTCCGGGTTGGTGCCGTCGCCCGCGCCACCGAGGGCCTTGGGCACGGCGAGCGTGACGTCGAGCGCGCCGTCGTCGGAGGTCGCGCGGCCGCCGTTGCGGCCCTCCGCGGTGGAGGTGGCGACGGCGGTGTAGGTCACTTCGGACATGGTGTTCCTTTCGGCGGGTGACGTCACCACGCTAGGAATCCGGCCGGGACCGCGGCGACCGTCGCACGACGTCACCCGTGTACGTCACCGTCTTCCAGCCACAGCCACCGGTCGATCCCGATGCGATCGAGGAAGCGCTCGTCGTGGCTCACGACGACGAACGCGCCGCGGAACGCCGTCAGCGCGCTCTCCAGCTGTCCCGTGCTGACGAGGTCGAGGTTGTTCGTCGGCTCGTCCAGCAACAGCAGCTGCGGCGCCGGTTCGGCGAACAGGACGCAGGCCAGCGTGGCGCGCAACCGTTCCCCACCCGACAGAGCACCGACCGGCAGGTGCACCCGCGAGCCGCGGAACAGGAAGCGCGCCAGCAGGTTCATCCGCTGCGACGGCGGCAACGCGGGAGCGGCCGCCGCCAGGTTCTCGGCCACCGTGTGGTCGTCGTCGAGCAGGTCGAGACGCTGGGACAGGAACGCGACCCGGCCGTCGGCGCGCGATACGGAACCGCTGTCCGGCTCGAGGTCGCCCTTCACCAGACGCAACAGCGTGGACTTCCCCGCACCGTTGGCTCCGGTGAGCGCGATCCGCTCGGGGCCGCGGATCGCCAGGTCGACGCCGGCCGGGAAGAGGTTTCGCACCCGCAGGTGCTCGCCGAGGAAGAGCGTCCGGCCCGCCGGGACCTCGGTTCGTGGCAGCTCCAGGCTGATCTTCTGCTCGTCCCGCCGCGCCCGCTCGGCCTGGTCGAGCTTGGCCTTGGCCGCGCCGACGCGCGCCGCGTGCGTGCCGTCCGCCTTGCCGGCCGACTCCTGCGCGTTGCGTTTCATGGTGCCCGCGAAGATCTTGGGCAGCCCGGCGTTGCCCAGGTTGCGTGACGCGGTGCTCGCGCGGCGGGCGGCGCGCTCGCGGGCCTGCTGCATCTCCCGCTTCTCGCGCTTGACGTCCTGCTCGGCGTTGCGGATGTTCTTCTCGGCGACTTCGCGCGCGGCCTGGACGGCGGCTTCGTAGGAGGTGAAGTTCCCGCCGTGGAACCGGATCTCGCCGCGGTCGAGCTCGGCGATCCGGTCCATCCGGTCGAGCAGCGCGCGGTCGTGGCTGACCACGACGAGGCAGCCGGACCAGTCGTCGAGCACGGCGTACAGCTTGTGGCGGGCTTCGAGGTCGAGGTTGTTGGTCGGCTCGTCGAGCAGCAGCACGTCCGGCCGTTTGAGCAGCTGCGCGGCCAGGCCCAGCGAGACGATCTGCCCACCGGACAGCGTGCTCAGCGAACGGTCGAACGCGACGTCGAGGCCGAGCCGGTCGAGCTGGGCGCGCGTGCGTTCCTCGATGTCCCAGTCGGTGCCGATGGTGGTGAAGTGCGCTTCGTCGGCGTCGCCGGACTCGACGGCCGCGATGGCGTGCAGGACCGGCGCGACCCCGAGCACTTCGGCGACGGACGGCTCCCCGCTCAGGGGCAGGTCCTGCGGCAGGTAGCCGAGGACACCGTCGGCGGTGACGCTGCCGGACGACGGCTTCAGCACTCCGGCGACGAGTTTCAGCAGGGTGGTCTTGCCGGAGCCGTTCGGGGCGACGAGCCCGGTGCGGCCGCCGGGGAAGGTGGCGGAGAGGCGGTCGAAGACGGGGGTGTCGTCCGGCCACGAGAAGGACAGGCCGGACAGGACGATTTCGGACATGACGAAGACCTCGATGTGGTGCGAAGAGAAAGGGGGACGTCGAAGGCGGCCCGCACCGGCACTGCCGGGGGCCTGCACACTCCGGAGCTATCCGGAGATGTCGACGTCACCTGCCACGAGTGGTCTCCTCCAAGGGATCTTCACTTCGAAGATAGCACCCGGGTGGTTCGCCCGCGCGAAGTCCTCTGTGGATGGACGGGGCGCCGCGCTTCGCCGCGCGGACGAACCGGTCACGATCCCGCGGCCGCGCGCACCTCCTCCAGCACCCGGCGCAGCGGCTGCCCGGTCGCAACCGCTGCGGCCTTCACTTCCTCGTACTCCGGCTGCGCGGTCACGACTACCCCGTTCAAGTACCCGCGCTTCACGCTCACCGGGCGCCCGCGGTAGTCCACGGTGACGCTGTCGCGCGGCAGCGATCGCCGCTCGACCGGGGACAGCCGGACCCCCAGCGTCGACGTGTGGGCGAACACCGCCGCGCAGACGCCGTCGACGCGGTCGTCCGCCGCCAGCGCCGTCAGGACCATGCCCGGCCGGCCCTTCGGCGCGGTCACCGGTGCGCACCACGCGTCGGCCGCGCCCGCTTCGCGCAGGGCCGTCAGGACTTCGGGCCACAGCCGGGGATCGAGGTCGTCCACCGTCGTCTCGATGACGGTCATCTTCGCGCGCACCCACGTCCGGTCCGGTTCCGACGCCGACCCGACGACCACCCGGACGATGTTCGCGTGCCCGGGCGGGTCGGCGGTGCCCGCGCCGACCCCGACCTTCTCCGGCACGCACGCCGGCATCGGGCCGTACGCGCCGGCCAGCGTGACGAGCAGCGCGGCACCCGTCGGGGTGCACAGCTCCCGGGCGGCGGGGTGCGCCGCGACCGGTGCGGCCGCGCCGGTGAGCAGCGCGAGCACCGCCGGTGGCGGCACCGTGAGCCGGCCGTGTGCCGCGGTCACCGTGCCGCCGCCGACGGCGATCGGGGAGACCGTCACCGTCGCGTCCAACAGGCCCAGCGCGTCCAGGGCGAGCGCGCACCCCACGATGTCGACGATCGCGTCCAGCGCGCCGACTTCGTGGAAGTGCACGCGGTCCCGGTCGATGCCGTGCACGGCGGCTTCCGCGTCGGCCAGCCTCCCGAACACCTTGGTGGCGAAGCGTTCCGCGGCGCCGGGCAGCGCGGCGGACCCGATCAGGTCGAGGATCTCCGGGAGGTGGCGGGCGTGCCGCGTCTCGGGAGCCTCGACCACCACCTGCCGCGCCCGCAACCCGTGCCGCCGCACCACCTGCTCGGTGAGCCGGACGTCGTCGACGCGCAGCCGGGCGAGTCCCGCCAGGACACCGTCGAAGTCCGCGCCCGCGTCGACCAGCGCGGCCAGCAGCATGTCGCCGGCGCAGCCGTTCCCGGCGTCGATCCACGCGACGGTCACGACGCCACCGACTGCCGGGCGACGCGGGCCGCGGCGACGCCCGCGCCGAAGCCGTTGTCGATGTTGACCGTCACCACCCCGGGGGCGCAGCTGTTCAGCATGGTCAGGAACGCGGTCAGGCCGTCGAGGTGCCAGCCGTAGCCGACACTCGTGGGCACGGCGATCAGCGGGGTGCCGCACAGTCCACCGAGGACGGTGGGCAGCGCCGCCTCCATCCCGGCGATCGCCACGACCGCGTCGGCGGCGGCGATCCGGTCGCGTTCGGCCAGCAGCCGGTGCAGCCCGGCCACCCCGACGTCGACGACGAGGTCCGGCTCCGCGCCGAAGACCGCGATTGTCGTCGCGCACTCGCGGGCGACGGGCAGGTCCGACGTCCCCGCGCACACGACGGCCACCCGGCCGCGCGGCGCCGGCACGGTCCCGAGCGTCACCGTCCGGCCGGCGTCGTCCACATCGGCGTCCGGCAGCTGTTCCCGGCACAGCGCCCGCGCTTCTTCGCCGACCCGCGTGGCGAGCACCGCGCGGCCGGGATGCGCCTCGTGCAGCCGCGCCAGCGCGGCCGTGATCTGCCCGGGCGTCTTTCCCGCGCCGAACACCACTTCCGGATCCCCCGTCCGGGCGGCCCGGTCGAGGTCCAGTCGTGCAAAGCCCAGATCGGCGGTCGCCGCCGTAACCCCAGTCGATACCACCTTCGACACGTTAGCGTTCCGGCGCGCCGTATGTAAACTGTTCCCGGGGGATGCCGCACGAATACGGCAATGGGTTGACTGGGTGGACCCGTCGCGATCGACTTACCACACGCAAGACGCCTCGAGCGGAGGAAAAGTGCTGTTCTTTTGCCGAAATCGGATCACCGTGACCGCGCGACCTGCGGGGACGACGTAATGGACACCGGAATCGAAGATCGGTTGCTGGCGGAGGTCCGCGCGCTCGGGAGCGTGGCCGTCGCGTTCTCCGGCGGCGTCGACTCGGCGCTCGTGCTGGCCGCGGCCGTGCGGGCGCTGCCGGCCGGGCGGGTGCTGGCGGCGATCGCCGACTCGCCCAGCCTCGCGCGGGCGGAACTCGTTGCCGCGCGCGGGATCGCGGCCGGTCTCGGGGTCGAGCTGGCCGAGGTCGCGGGTACCGAGCTGGCCGTTCCCGGATACCGGGACAACGCCGGGGACCGCTGCTACTTTTGCAAGCAGGCCGTCCTCGGCGCGATCGCCGGGCTCGCGCTCCGGCGCGGGTTCGCGTTCGTGGCCACCGGCACCCACGCCGACGACCACCGCGCCGTGCACCGCCCCGGCCTGCGTGCGGCCCGTGAGCTGCGCGTCGTCGAGCCGCTGGCCGAGGCCGGGCTGGGCAAGCGCGACGTCCGGGCGCTGGCCGCCGCGTGGTCGCTGCCGGTCGCGGACAAGCCGTCGACACCCTGCCTGGCGTCACGTATCTCCGTGGGCGTGCCCGTCTCTTTAGGAAGGTTGGGACTGGTGGAGCGCGCCGAGATCGCGGTGGGCGCACGGCTGGCCGAGGCGGGGATCCGCCCCCGTGACCTGCGCGTCCGCCTGCTCGGCCGGGGATTCCGGGTGGAGGTGGATGGTGCGGCGCACGCGGCCGTCGAGGCGCGGCCGGGGCTCGTGGCCGCGGTGGTCGGCGAGCTCGGTGGCCTCGGCCTGAACGGCCCGGGTGCGGTCACGGCCTATCGCGCGCCCGCGCTCGCGCCGCCCCCATAGGTTCTTTTCGCCGCGCGTTCGTCGTGGTCAAATATGCCGTCACCGAACGGGGTATGAAAAAACCACATACCGAACCCGCCGCTATCGCGTTGGATTTGTTCGTCGGCCAATTGCGACGATTCGTGTACGGTCCGAGTCGATCATTCGCCGGAGATGCCGTGCTGAAAACACCGTGTCGGTTTTTCCGTCTTGCCGAGCGCATTTTTCGGCTATGTTTCCCGAGTTCGGCGCGTGGCCGCTGCGATCGGTAGTGGTTCGTGCACGGTGGGGGAGGATCGAATGTACTTCGAGTTGCTCGGCACCACGCGGGTCCTGCGCGACGGGGAGCGGGTGGACCTCGGCGGCCTCCGCCAGCAGCGGCTCCTGGTGATGCTGCTGCTCAGCGCGAACCGGGTGGTCGGCGCCGACCGGCTGCTGGAGGCCATGTGGGACGGTGAGCCGCCGGCGACCGCGCGAAGACAGCTGCACAACGCCGTCGCCGCACTGAGACGCAGCTTCGGGGCGGCCAAGCACCTCGTCGTCAAGGACGGTCCCGGCTACCGCATCACGGTGGACCCGCAGGACGTCGACGCGCACCGGTTCACCGCGATGGTCGCGGCGGCCTCCGCGGCGGCCGCCGCCGGGCGCGCCACCGCGGCCGCCGAGCAGCTGGAGGCGGCGCTCGCGCTCTGGACCGGGCCGGCGCTGTCGGGGCTCAACAGCCCGGTGTTCGAGATCGTCGCCGCGCGGTTCGAGGAGAACCGGCTGACCGCGACCGAACGGCTCATCGGGCTGCGCCTGGACGGCGGAGAGGCGTCGGCGCTCGTGCCGCAGCTGGGCGAGCTCGTCTCGCGGCACCCGCTGCGGGAGGAGACCCGCAAGCTGCTGATGCTGGCGCTGCACCGGTGTGGCCGCACGGCCGACGCGCTCAACGCGTACGAACAGGGCCGGCGGATGCTCCGCGACGAGCTCGGCGTCGACCCGGGAGCGAGCATCCGCGAGCTGTACGAGCGGATCCTGCGTGCCGACCTGCCGAAGCGGCGGCCCGAGCCCGCCCGGGGCTGTTCCTATCTGCCGTACGACACCGCGCACTTCACCGGCCGCGCCGAGGAGCTGCGGTTCCTTTCGGTGAGCCGGCCGGCGGGAACCGCGCTGAGCATCCTGGCCATCGACGGCATGCCCGGTGCCGGCAAGACGACGCTGGCCGTCCGGCTCGCCCACCAGCTGGCGCACCGGTTTCCCGAGGGGCACCTCTACCTCGACCTGCACGGGCACACGGCCGGGCGGGAGCCGCTCGCACCGGACGAGGCACTGGAACGGCTGCTGCTGGACTTCGGGCTCCCATCGGACCGGATCCCCCGCGACGGCAGTCAGCGCGCGGCACGCTGGCGCGCGGAGCTCGCCGAGCGGAGGGTCCTCGTGGTGCTGGACAACGCCCTCGACGCCCGGCAGGTCCGCCCTCTGCTGCCGGGCACGGGAAAGGCGCAGGTGATCATCACCAGCCGCCGCCGGCTGGCCGGCCTCGACGGGGTGACGTCCCGGTCGCTGGACGTGTTCCCGCCGCCGGACGCGGCCGCGCTGTTCACCCGGATCGCGGGACCGGACCGCACGGCGGGCCGGCCGGACGCGGTCGCGGAGGTGGTGGCGCTCTGCGGGCACCTGCCCCTGGCGGTGGCGATCGCGGCGTGCCGGTTCCACAACCGTCCGGCGTGGTCGCTCGACGACCTGGCGTTCCGGCTGCGCGACCGGAGTACGCGGCTCGCCGAGCTGAGCCTCGAGGATCGCAGTGTGGAGGCCCGGTTCGAAGTGTCCTACGAACGGCTGCCCGCCGCGCAGCGCCGGCTGTTCCGGGCCTTGGGGGCGTTCGCCGGTGACGAGCTCGGCGCGGCCGAGGCGGCCGTGCTGGTGGGGCAGCCGGTGCCGGAGGCGGAGCGGTTGCTGGAGGAGCTGTTCGACGCCCACGTGCTGCGCCAGCGGGCGGCGGGGCGGTACCACTTCCACGACCTGGTCCGGGAGCACGCGCGCGCGAAGGCGGAGGACCACGAGGCGGTGCTGACGACCTTCGGCCGCAAGACGCTGCCTTCGGTCGGCGAGCTGGAGTGCAGCATCGGCTGAACTGCTTGTGACACCAGCATCCGTCCGTGGCCAGCCGGCTCCGGACGGTTTTTTCTTGTCCGTCGGTGACCGGGTGAACCCGCTGTGCCACGCCGATATCCGTTGCGCGGCAACGCCGTCGTCGCCGATGCAGCACCGATGCGCCGGTGAGGCAGTGCCGATGGCGCGTGCGGGCAAGCTCGGGGACGGAGCCGACCGCAGCAGAAAGTGGTGCCATGGAGTTCACGCACAAGACCGTCCTGAGCCCCGAATCGCGCGCCCGGGTCCTCGCCGATCCGGGCATCGGCGGGGGGAACCTGCTGCCCGCCATGCTCGAGCTCAACCCCTTTCCGGATGAGCCGTTCCTCCACTCGCTCACGCCGATCCCGTACACCGACGGCGAAACGAAGACCTGGTTCAGCCTCCGGGACCTCGACCACCTCGTGCAGAGCTGGTCGGTCTGGTACCTCGAACGAGGCGTGCGGCCGCACGACCGGGTCGCGGTCTTCCCACCCGACTCCATCCAGTACTTCCTGCACCTGTCGGCGCTCGCGCAGATCGGCGCGATCTCCATGCTCATCAACAGCAACGCGAAGCGCGACAGCGCGGCCGCCCTGATCGAGCGCAGCGGGGCCATCGCCCTCTACACCGACCAGGAACGGCTCGACCGGGTCGCCCCGGACCTCGACCGGCTGAACCTGAAGTGGGTCCACACGAGCCAGGACGGGCCGCCGTCGGCCGTCCTGCCGGACGCCGACCGGTTCCGGCACCACCCGGACGACCCCGTCGGCCTCATGCACTCCTCCGGCACCACCGGCCTGCCGAAGCCCGTCATCCACACCCACAAGACCCTTTTGGACGGTCCCAAGTGGCGTGCGGTGAACTACCAGGAGGAGCCGGACGCGCTCATCCTGAACGCGCTTCCGCAGTCGCACCAGGGCTGTGTGTCGTTCAACGCCTACGCCGTGCTGGGTGGCCAGCCGATGGTCGTCTGGCGGGACGTCTCCGGCGCGGAGCTCGCCGAAGCCGTCGAGACGCACCAGCCGAGCATGGTGATGGCGTTCGGCCACGCCTACCCGGAGCTGGCGGCGATCGAGACCCCGCGGGGCGCCCTCGACTCGGTGAACATCTGGGTGTCCATGGCGGACGCCATCCACGAGCGGCACCTGAAGAACATCCTCGGCCGCCGCTCGCCGGAGCGGCCGCCGGCCGCGTTCCTCGACCGGCTCGGCACCACCGAGCTGGGCTGGGGCGTGCTCATGCAGCCGCGCACCCTGGCGACCCGGCGCAACGACCGCTGCGTCGGCAAGTCGGTCGGGTACGCGGAGGTCGCGATCGTGCGGGAGAACGGCACGCTCGCCGAACCCTACGAATACGGCTTCCTCGGCGCGAAACCGCCGTCGATGACCGTCGGGTACTGGGGGAACCAGGACACCTACTACCGCAGCAAGCTCGCCGGGTACTGGCTGACCGGGGACGTCGCCTACCGGGACGAAGAGGGCAACTTCTACCAGGTCGACCGCGCGGTCGACGTCGTGCACACGGCCGCCGGACCCGGCTACTCCGTGCTGATGGAGGAGCTCATCCTCAACGAGGTCGCCGGCGTCGAGGACTGCACCGTCGTCGCGGGCGGCTACGGCGGCGAGCAGGTCGCCGTGGCCGTCGTGACCGGCCGGGACGTGGACGCCGAAAAGGTGCTGTTCGCGGCCAACGAAGCCCTGCGGGCCAACGGGAAACCGGAGCTGTCCGTCGTCGAGGTCGCCACCGGCGACGACGACTTCCCGCTCGGCGTCACCGGAAAGTCGCTCAAGCGCTTCCTCCGGGACAAGTACAAGGACCTCGCCGTCCACGTCCGTGACCGCCGGGGCAAAAGCCTCGCCACCAGCGACGCGCTGGCGTGAACCCCCTTCGAGAAGAGACGATCGCCGTGACCGAACCAGACCTCCTGCTCGTGTTCGACGAGACCGTGACCCGCGCCCGGGTCGACGGCTGGCTGCGGTACCTGGAGTCCGTGGGCACGCCGACGCAGATGTACCGGCTCGGGGCCGGCCACGTCCTCCCGGTGTCCGGAGTGGACAACGCCGACCTGCTCGCCGCGTCGGCGGGCCTGCCGGTCCCGACCCGGCGCGTGCCGCGGGGCGGCGAGGCGTGGCTGGGCCGCCGGGAGCTCCGCCCGGCCGGCACCGAGGTGTCGCTCGGCCCGGCCACGATCGGCGACGGCTCGGTGGCGGTGATCGCCGGTCCGTGCGCGGTCGAGACGCCGGAGCAGATGCTCGAGACGGCGGAGCTCGTCGCCGAACACGGCGCCGTCGGCCTGCGGGGCGGGGTCTTCAAGCCGCGCACGTCGCCGCATTCGTTCCAGGGACTCGGGTTCACCGGCCTGGAGCTGCTCGTCGAGGCGAGGCGGAAGACCGGGCTGCCGTTCCTCACCGAGGTCGTCGACCCGGAGCACGTCAAGCGGCTGGCCGAGGTGGTGGACGGCTTCCAGATCGGCGCGCGGAACATGCAGAACTTCGCGCTGCTGAGCGCGGTGGGTCAGAGCGGCCTACCGGTGGTGCTCAAGCGCGGGTTCGGCTGCACCGTCGAGGAGACGCTCGCCGCCGGGGAGTACCTGCTGATGGAGGGCAACGACCAGGTGGTGCTGTGCGAACGCGGCATCCGCACGTTCGAGCCGTCGTCGCGGTTCACGCTCGACCTGACGGCGGTGGCGCTGTGGAAGCAGCGCACCCACCTGCCGGTCATCGTGGACCCGAGCCATTCCGGCGGACGCCCGGAGCTGGTGGAGCCGCTGTCGCTCGCCGCCGTCGCGGCCGGGGCCGACGCGCTGCTGATCGACGTCCACGTGCGGCCGGAAGAGGCCCTGTGCGACGCGAAGCAGGCGCTGCGCCCGGAGCAGTTCGCCGGGCTGATGATCCGGCTCGCCGGCGCCGCGGCCGGGCTGGGCCGGAGCCTGCAGAGACGCTGACCAAGACGTCGTGCGCGGCAGTCCGCGCACGACCAGTACGGGAGTGGGAGACAGTGTTCGGGGAGACGTCGGAGATCGCGGTGGTCGGGCTCGGCCCGCGCGGGCTGTCGGTCGCGGAACGCCTGAGCGCCAACGCGAGCGCGCTCGTGCCGCCCGGCCACCGGCTCGTGGTGCACCTCGTCGACCCGCGGCTGGCCGACGGCGGCCAGGTGTGGCGCAGCACGCAGGACCGCCTGCTGCTGATGAACACCGTCGCCGGCCAGGTGACCATGTTCGTCGACGAGACCGTCGACTGCGCGGGCCCGGTCGTGCGCGGGCCGAGCCTGTACGAGTGGGCGCGCTCGATCGCCCTGCTCGGCAGCCCGGCCGTGCCGGACGCCGTCCGGGCCGAAGCCGAGGCGCTGGGCCCGGACGACTACCCGTCGCGGGCGTTCTACGGGAGCTACCTGCGCTGGACGCGGCGGCGGATCACGCGGACCGCGCCGTCGTCGCTGCGGTTCGTGGCGCACCAAGCGAGGGCGGTCGACGTCCGGGACGGCCGCGCCGGCCGGCAGGACGTCGTGCTGGACGACGGGACGACCGTCGGCGGGCTGGCCGCCGTCGTGCTCGCGCTGGGGCACCAGCCGCACGAGCTCGACCCGGCCGAGGCGGACCTGAGCCGCTACGCCGAGCGCCACGGCCTGCGCTACTTCGCGCCGGGCAACCCGGCCGACGAGCCGACGGACGACGTGCCCTCGGGGGAGCCGGTGCTCCTGCGCGGGATGGGCCTGAACTTCTTCGACCACCTGGCGCTGCTCACGCTCGGGCGTGGCGGCCGGTTCACCCGGTCGCCGGGCGGCGCGCTGGCGTACGTGCCGTCCGGCCGGGAACCGCGGCTGGTCGCCGGGTCGCGGCGCGGGGTCCCGTACCAGGCCCGCGCCCGCAACGAGAAGGGTGCCTCCGGCCGTCACGAACCGCGGTTCCTCACGCCGGCGGTGATCGCGCGGCTGCGGGACCGCGCCGACTTCCGCCGTGACGTCTGGCCGCTGATCGACCAGGAGGTCCGCGCGGTCTTCTACGCGGCCCAGGTGCGGGAGCGGGGGTGCGCGTGTGACGTCGGGGAGTTCACCGAGGCGTTCGCCGCGGCCGGGCCCGCGGAGGTGCCGCTCGACGGCGACCCGCTGGCGGTGCGGGAGACCGAGGCCCAGCGGATCGTCCTGGCCAAGTTCGGCCTCGGCCCGAGCTGGGACTGGCGGACCATCTCGGCGCCCTACTCGGCTGCCGACCTCGCTTCGACAGCGACCTTCCGCGCGTGGCTGCGGTCCTCTGTGGACACCGAGCTGGCCGAGGCGCGCAAGGGCAACGTGACCGGTCCGCTCAAGGCGGCGACGGACGTCCTGCGCGACCTGCGCAACGAGATCCGGCTGGTCGTCGACCACGGCGGGATCTCCGGCGCCTCCTACCGCGACGACCTGCGGCGCTGGTACATGCCGCTCAACGCGTACCTGTCGATCGGGCCGCCCGCCGAACGCGTCGAGCAGTTCGGCGCGCTGCTGGACGCGGGCGTGCTCGAGGTGCTCGGCCCCGACGTGCGGATCGAAGGCACCGGCGGCCGGTTCGTCGCGCGCTCGGCCGCGTGCCCCGACGTCGTCGTCCGTGCGAAGACGCTGATCGAGGCCCGCCTGCCGGAAACGGACGTGCGGCGCACGACGGACCCGCTGCTGCGGACGTTGCTCGCCCGCGGGGAGTGCCGCCCGTACCGCATCGGGGAGTTCGAGACCGGCGGCCTGGCGGTCACCCGGCGGCCGTACCACGTACTGGACGCAGGGGATCGGCCACACGCGCGGCGGTTCGCGTTCGGCGTGCCGACCGAGGCGGTCCACTGGGTGACCGCGGCGGGCATCCGGCCGGGCGTCAACTCGGTGATCCTCGGCGACGCCGATGCGATCGCGCGCTCGTGTCTGCGGATCGCCGCTGAACGAGATGACCTGGAGAGGACCGCATGAGTGAGCTGCTCGCCCCCGCGTGGGCCGCGACGGGCGCCGGTGCGCTCGTTGACGACCGCGCGCTGCTGACCGCGATGCTCGACGTCGAGGTCGCGCTCGCCGAGGCCCAAGCCGAGCTGGGCGTGATCCCCGACGAAGCGGCGAAGGCCATCCGCGCCGCCGCGGTGGCGGAGAACCTGGATCCCGCGGCCATCGCCGAGGGCGTGCGGGAGACGGCGAACCCCGTGGTGGCGTTCGTCGCCGGGCTCACCGCGGCGGTCGACCCGGCCGCTGCCGAGTACGTGCACCGCGGCAGTACCAGCCAGGACATCCTCGACACGGCCCTGATGCTGCTGTGCGCGGCCACCTTCGACCGCGTCGAGCGCGATCTGCTGGCGACCGCCGTCAGCCTGGCCGGGCACGTCCGCGCGCATCGGGACACGCCGATGGCCGGGCGCACCCTGACCCAGCACGCCGTGCCCGTGACGTTCGGGCTCAAGGCGGCGACCTGGCTGCACCTCGTGCTCGACGCCGTCGAGCGGGTGCGGCGGGCGCGCGCCGGCCTGCCGGTGTCGCTCGGTGGCGCGGCAGGAACGCTCGCCGCCTACGAGGAGTACGGTCCGGGCTCGCTGGAGCTGCCCGACCGCGTGGCGGAAAAGCTCGGGCTCGCGCCGCAAACCCTGCCCTGGCACGGGATCCGGACGCCGATCGCGGACGTCGCGGCGGCGCTGCTGGTCACCACGGGCGCGCTCGGCAAGATCGCCGCGGACGTCCTCGTGCTGTCCCGCACCGAGATCGGCGAGGTCACCGAGGAGCGGGCGCCGGGCCGCGGGGCGTCTTCGGCCATGCCGCAGAAGCACAACCCGGTGTTCGCGACGCTGGTGGCGACCGCGGCCCGGCAGCTGCCACCGCTGGCCGTGGTGCTGTTCCAGTCGATGACCGCCGAGGACGAACGGTCCTCGGGTGGCTGGCACGCGGAGTGGCAGCCGTTGCGCGACGGCCTGCGCATCACGGCCGGCGCCGCCGCGAACGCCGCCCGCCTGGCCGAGACGCTGCGGGTGAGACCCGAGGCGATGGCCGCGAACCTGCGGCTCACCCGGGGCGCGATCGTCTCCGAACGCGTCAACGCCGTCCTGGCCCCGAAGCTCGGCAAAGCCGCGGCCAAGCGCCTGCTGGCCGAGGCGTCCGCCGAAGCCGAGCGCACCGGGGCCGACCTGGCCGACCTGCTCGACGTGGACGTTCCCCCGGGCCTGCTGGACCCGGCGGGCTACACCGGGCTCGCCGGCCCGCTGGCCGACCGGGCCCTGGCCCGCTTCGAACGCGAGGAGCTCTCATGACCAGCTTGGACTTCGCGCCCGAGCGCACCGAGCCGATGCCCGCCGAGCAGCGCGAAGAGCTGCTGCGCATGCCTGGGTTCGGCTCGCTCTACTCCGACCACATGGTGACCGCGCGGTGGACGGCCGAGCGCGGGTGGCACGACGCCCGGACCGGGCCGCTCGCCGCGTTCACCCTGCACCCCGCCACCATGGCGTTCCACTATGGACAGACGGTCTTCGAGGGACTGAAGGCGTTCTGGCGCGCGGACGGGCAGCGCGTGCTCTTCCGGCCCCGCGACCACGCCGCCCGGTTCGCGCGGTCGGCCCGCCGGATGGCCATGCCCGAGCTGGCCGAGGCGGACTTCGTCGCGGCCGCGGAGGCGTTGCTGCGCGTCGACGGCGCCTGGGTGCCGAGCGCGCGCGGCCACAGCTTCTACCTGCGGCCGTTCATGATCGCCGCCGAGACGCACCTGTCCAACCGGCCCGCCGAGGAGTACCTGTTCGCCGTGATCGGCAGCCCCGCCCGGCCCGCCGCGGCGGAGCCGGAGCCGATCCGGCTGTGGGCGTCCCCCGAATACGTCCGCGCGGCTGACGGCGGCACCGGCACGATCAAGTGCGGCGGCAACTACGGCGGGTCCTACGTCGCGCAGCGCGAGGCCGCGGCCCACGGCTGCCACCAGGTCGTCTGGCTGGACGCGCGCGAGCGCCGGTACGTCGAAGAAGTCGGTGGCTCCAACCTGTTCTTCGTCGAAGGCGACCGGCTCGTCACGCCGCCGCTGAGCGGGACGCTGCTGGCCGGCATCACCCGCGACTCGATCCTGCGGCTGGCCGGGCGGCTCGGCCTGACCGTCTCCGAAGAGCAGGTCACCCTCGACGACTGGGAACGCGGCTGCCGCGAAGGGCGCGTCACCGAGACGTTCGCGTGCGGCACCGCGCGTGCCGTCGCGCCGGTCGGGCACGCCGTCACTCCCGAGCGTGAGTGGACGATCGGCGACGGCACCACCGGCCCGGTCACCCGCCGCCTGCTGAACGCCCTGCTGGACATCCAGTACGGCCAGGCGCCCGACGAGTTCGGCTGGCTGCACGCCGTCACCGCGGACTGAGAGGACCCGCATGACCATCGACTTCTACTTCGACCCGGCTTGCCCGTTCGCCTGGATCACCTCGCGGTGGATCCTCGAAGTCGAACAGCACCGCGACATCGCCCTGCGGTTCCGGGTGATGAGCCTCGGCGTGCTCAACGAGGAGCGCGAGCTCGAGCCGTGGTACCGCGAGTTCTGCGACCGTTCGTGGGGCCCGGTCCGCGTCTGCGTCGCCGCCGCGCAGCACCACGGCGAGGACGTGCTGCGCGACCTCTACACCGCGCTCGGCACCCGGATCCACAACGGACGGAACAAGGACTTCCCCGAGGTGGTCGCCCAGGCGCTGGCCGACGTCGGTCTGCCCGCCGAACTCGCCGAAGCGATGGAGAGCACCGACTACGACGAGGCCTTGCGCAACAGCCACGCCGAGGCGCTGGCGCCGGTCGGCGCGGACCTCGGCACGCCGGCGATCCACGTCGACGGCACCGGGTTCTTCGGCCCGGTGCTCAACGCCATTCCGCGCGGCGAGGAAGCGGTGAGCCTCTTCGACGGCGTGGTGGCGCTCGCGCGCAACCCGCACTTCTTCGAGCTGAAGCGCGCCCGCACGCCGGGCCTGGACTACGAGTGAGGAAACGGCCATGAGACGCATCGGGTTCGTCGAGTCGAACCGGTCCGGATCCGGGTTCGACGCCCTGCGGGCGGCGCGCGGGCTGGGCCTGCACGTCACCTTCTTCAGCTGCAGCCTGGACCGGTACCACGCGACGCCGGGCGGCACCGAAGTGCTCGAACGGTGCGTCGACGAGGTCGTGTCCTGCCCGACGCACGAGCTGGAACCGCTGCTGGAAGCGGTGAAGGCGGTCGACGCCGCGAAGCCGCTCGACGCGCTGCTCTCGGTGGCCGAGTACGAGGTCATCCAGGCCGCCGAGGCGGCCCGCCAGCTCGGCCTGCCCGGCCCCGACCCGGCCGCCATCCGGATCGCGCGGGACAAGGCCGCGCAACGGCGGCGGTGGGGCGAGCGCGGCGTGCCGGTGCCGGAGTTCCGCGTCGTGACCACGGCCGGGCAGGCCGCGCGGGCCGCCGAAGAGATCGGGCTGCCGTGCGTGGTGAAGGCGGTGGACGAGACCAGCGGCGCCCACGTCGTCCGCTGCACGACCCCGGCCGAGGTGACCGCGACGTTCACCGCGATCCGGTCGGCCGCGACCAACCGCCGTGGTCAGCCCCGCTCGCCCGAGGTGCTCGTCGAGGAGTGCCTCGTCGGGTTCGAGGTCAGCGTCGAGGTGCTGGCCGAGGCGGGGACCGTCCGCGTGCTCGGGGTGACCGACAAGATCCTCGGCGGCCGCAACCGGTTCATCGAGCTCGGGCACAGCTTCCCGACAGTGCTGCCGGACCCGGTCCGGCGCGAGCTGGAGTCGGCCGCCGTGGCCGCGACGACGGCGGTCGGCTTCGACCTCGGCATCGCGCACGTGGAGATCAAGTACACCGGCACGGGCCCGAAGCTGATCGAGATCAACCCGCGCCCGGCGGGCGACCGGATCACCGAGCTGATGGACGCCAGCTTCGGGGTGTCCACGATGGAGCTGCTGATCCGCCAGTACCTCGGCGAGCCCGTCGGCGACGTCGTCACCGAACCGGCGGGCGGTGCGGCGATCCGGTACCTCACCGCCGATCCCGGCGTCGTGACCGGGGTGACCGGGCTGGACATCGCCGCCGCGGTGCGCGGGGTCCGTGAGGCCGTGGTTTCGGTGGAGCCCGGCGGGCGGGTGGATCCGTTGCGGGTGAACGAAGACCGGGTGGGCCACGTCCTGGCGACGGCCGGGGACGCCTACCTCGCGGGCCGGATCGCCGAGGCCGCCGCCCAGCAGATCGTGGTGGAAACCCGCGCCGATGCGCCGCCGATGGTCCGCTGATGGCCGCGTCGGCGAGGCTGGACGCACCGGCGCCCGGACAGGAGAAGACATGCCGAACCTCGTGATGGTGATGCCCTACAAGGCATACCTCGGCAAGGCGCGGGCGGAGGGTTTCCGGATCACCGCGATCTGGGACCCGGCCGAGGCCGGCCGGTTGTTCGGCGCGGGCGCCCCCGCGTACCTGAAGGAGGTCGAGGCGCTCGCCGACGGCCTCCGGCTGGTGGACTTCACCGACCGCCTCGCGTACGCCGCCGCGATCCGGGAAGCGGTAGCGGAAACCGGCCCCGAGCACGTCTGGCACGTCGGCAGCGAGGAGAGCATGCAGCTCGCCCACGACGTCGCCGACGAACTCGGCGTGGCCGTCAACTCGCCGCGTTCGGTCTTCCTGCTCAACGACAAGCTCGCCATGCGCACCTTGTTGCGCGACAAGGGCATCTCGACGGTGCGGTTCGCCACCGCGGACCGCTGGCAGGACGTCGGGCCGCTGCTGGACGGCTTCACACTGCCAGTCGTGGTGAAGCCCGCCGCGCTGTCGGCCAGCCGCGGGACGCGGCTGCTCACCGACCCGGCCGAGCTGCCCGCCTGGGGTGACGAGCTGGCCGCCCTGGCCTACTCCGGGCCGCTGCTGGTCGAGGAGTACCTGCGCGGCCCGGAGTTCAGCGTCGAGACGATGACCGTGCGCGGGGAGCACCACGTGCTCGGCGTGACGCGCAAGCTGCTCGGCCCGCTGCCGCACTTCGTCGAGCGAGGGCATCTTTTCGGTGAGCCCGAAACGACCGAGACGCGGCAAGCGGCGGCCCTCGCGGTCGAACTGCTCGACGCCGTCGGCTACCAGTGCGGGCCGGCGCACACGGAGGTCATCCTCACCGCCGACGGGCCGCGGATCGTGGAGTCCCAGGCCCGGCTGGGCGGGGACAAGATCCCGGACATCATCGGGCACGCTCGCGGCTTCGACGTCAAGCGGGCGATGTTCGCCGCCCTCGCCGGGCGGACGTCCCTCCCCGAACACGGCGGACTCGTCGGGCACATCGCCTACTTCGCCTTTCCCACCGGGATTCTTCGCAAGGTGTCCGGCCTCGAGGAGGCCCGCGCACTGGACTTCGTGGACACCCTGAGCTTCCCGTTCGCGCCCGGCGACGTCCTGCCGGAGACAGTCAGCTCCAAGACCCGCCACGGGTTCGTCATCCTCACCGGCTCCGCGGACGCGGCGGAAGCCCAAGCCCGCGCGGACCACGTCCGCGCCCTGATCGAGGTGGAAGTCCGATGAGGGCCTTCTTCGCCCTGCACCGCAACGTCCGGGTCCGGATCGGCCTCGCGTTCGTGCACAAGCTGATCGACGCGATGATCCTCACCTTCATCGCGATCTACCTCGCGGCCCACGTGGGCGTCGCCGTCGCCGGCGCGCTGATCCTGGTGTTCGCCGCGTTCGCGGTGGTCGGCATGCTCGCCGGCGGGCACCTGTCCGAACGCTGGGGACGCCGTCCGGTGCTCATCATCGGAGACGTCGTCGGCACCGGGTTCCTCGCGCTGATGGCGATCGCCTACTACTCCGGCTGGGGCGCGCTCGCGGTCTACTTCAGCTACGCCATCGTGAAGTTCGGGACGAACCTCGCGCTGCCCGCCAACGACGCGACGATCATCGACGTGACCCCGCCGGCCGACCGCAAGTTCGTCTACACGGTCAACTACTGGGTGATCAACCTCGCGCTCGGCACCGGCGCGCTGCTCGGCGCCTTCCTCTACAGCGCCCACTTCGGCGCGGTGATCCTCGGCGGCGCGATCGGCATGGCGTTCGCGCTCACCGTCACCGTCACGCTCGTGGCGGAGACCAAGCCGGAGACGCCCCGCCCGGCCACCAAGCTCACCGGGTTCGCCCAGTTCGTCCAGGGGTACCGGGTGGTGCTGGCCGACGCGACGTTCCGCCGGCTGATCATCGCCGCCACGCTGATCCTGACGCTCGAAGGGCAGCTGAGCACCGCGATCGGGATCCGGCTGTCGACGGACTTCCCCGTGCAGCCCGTGTTCCCGTTCGGCGAAGTCACCGGCGTGGAGATGCTCGGCGTGCTCAAGGCGGTCAACACGGTTCTGGTCGTGGCGTTCGCGCTCGTCGTCAACACGCTCCTGAAGCGGATGCCGGACCGCGCCCGGCTCTACGCGGGCATCACCCTGTACGCGGGCGGGTTCGCCGTTCTCGCCGTCACCGACGACGCCTGGCTGCTGCTCGTCGCCGTCGTCGTGCTGACCGTCGGCGAGCTGATGAACCTGCCGGTGCAGCAGGCGCTGCTGGCCGAACTGGCCCCGGACGACGGGCGGCCGCGGTACCTGGCCGCGTACTACCTGCACATCAGGTTCGGCCAGATCGTCAACTCGATCCTGATCAGCCTGAGCGCGGTCGTCAGCACGCAGGGGATGGCCGGGATCTACCTGGTCTTCGGCGTCGTCATCATCCTGCAGTACCGCGTGATCCTGGCCCGCCGCGCGACGCCCGCCACCACGCCCGTCTCCGTCTGACTCCCTGGGAGGAATCCATGTCCACACGGGCTGACCGGGTCACCGAGGCCTACCTCGCCGGCTGCGAGGCGCCCGACGGGCCGCTGCGCGACGCGCGGGCGAGCCTCGAGCTGTCGGAGACCAAACGCCTCTCCTGGCCCCGGCTGCTGCCGCGGCCGATCATGGTCGACGAGGCGGAATACCGGGCGTTCGGCCGGGACCTCGTCACGATCTACGAGCTCGTCGGCAGCCTGCCGCGGCGGCTATTCGACGGCGACTTCGACCGGTTCCGCCGGGCGCTGGGCATCGACGACCGGCACGCCGCGCTGATGACCCGGCTGCTCGGCGAGGGACCGCCGCCGCTGTACGGCCGCGCCGACGTCTACTACGACGGCTCGGCGTTCAAGCTGCTGGAGTACAACATCGGCAGCGCGCTCGGCGGCCTGGACATGGTGGGCACGCTGCCGAAGGCGTACCTGCGGGTGCCGGCGGTCGCCGAGTTCGCCGCCGAGCACGGGCTCGGGTACCTCGACATGGGCTCCGACCTCGCGGAGGCGCTGCGCAACGCGGGCAAGACGATCGGCGCCGGCGAGCCCGTGGTCGCGATCGTCGAAGGCCCCGGCGGGATGACGACCTACGGCCACCAGCGGCGCGCGATCGCGGAGCTGCTGGCGGAGAACGACATCGTCTGCCGGGTCGGGGAGATCGGCGACCTGGAGTACCGCTCCGGGAAGCCGTACCTGGAGGGCACCGCGGTCGACGTCATCCTGCGGTACTACGGCCTCGAGGAAATGCTGGAGCACCCGGACTGCGACGCGCTGCTGGAGCCGGTCTTCCGCGCCCACGAAACCGGTCAGGCCGTCGTGTGGACGCCGACGAACGTGTTCAGCAACAAGGGAACCCTGGCGATGCTGTCGGAGTTCGCGTCGCTCTTTTCAGCCGAAGAGCAGGCCGTGATCGAGCGCGTGCTGCCGTGGTGCCGGATGCTCGGGCTACCCGGCGCCGGCCCGGACGCCGGGCGCATCGAAGAGTGCGTGCGGCGCCAGGACCAGCTGGTGTTCAAGCCGACCGGGCTCTACGGCGGCCAGGGCGTCGTCATCGGCCAGGAGGTCGACGCGCGGACCTGGCGGGAGACCCTCGACGCGGGCTCGCGGACCGGTTCCCTCGTCCAGGAGATCGTGCGGCCGAACCTCGAGACGGTGATCGACCCCGAGACCGGCGCCCGCTCCGAGTGGTACGCGCTGTGGGCGGCGTTCATGACCCCGGCCGGTTTGTCGGGCGGCGGCGTGCGCGCGATCGCGCCCGGCGGCACCACCGTCATCACCATGATCAACAACCCCGACGTCCGCAACACCTGCCTCTTCACCTGCTGAACAAGGAGAACCCCGGTGCCCCGACTCGTCGACCTCACGCACGGCTTCTACGACGGAATGCCGTCCTACCCCGCCGACTGGTTCCCGAAGTTCGTCAGCGAACGCTCGATGACCCCGGAGACCGACCCGTACGGCACCAAACGCACCTTCTCGTACCTGCACGTGTTCCCGCACAACGGGACGCACATGGAGTACAAGCTGCACTTCTACCCCGGCACCGAAGGCATCGACGAGGTTCCCCTGGAGACGCTGATCGGCCGCGCCTGCGTCGCCGACCTGTCCCACAAGGGCGAGCTGGACGAGGTGACCGGCGACGACCTGGAGAAGGCGCTGCGGCCCGTCTGGCAGCGCGGCGACCGGCTGCTCATCCGCACCGACTACCTGCGGCACAACTGGGGCCGGCCCGACTACTGGGACCGCCCGCCCTACCTGACGCCGTCGGCCGCGCAGTGGGCGATCGACAACGGCGCGTGCCTCATCGGCTTCGACTGCCTCACCGAACGGCCGGGCGACGGCGAGTCCCCGGTGCACCACGCGCTGCTCGCCGCCGGGATCCCGCTGCTGGAGTACGTCACCAACATGCACGAGCTGACCCAGCAGGTCGTCCAGCTGATCGCGCTGCCGACCAAGGTCGCCGGCGCCGAAGCCGCCCCGGCTCGGGTCATCGCGATGGAGGACACCGATGACTGAGCAGGTCGCCCTCACGGCCGTCGACGGCGACGCCGGCGTGCCGGACGGCCTGGACCGGCTGCTCGACCTGCTCGGCGACCCGCTGTCCGGGCTGCCGGCCGGTGCCGAGGTGCTGATCAAGCCGAACCTGTTCCAGACGGCGCCCGGGTTCCACGTGCGGCCGGCGCTCCTGGCCGCGATCGCCCGCGTCGTCGCCGAGCACGGGGCCCGCCCGGTGATCGCCGAGCGCACGCACGCGATCTACGAGATCCTGCGCGACCACGAGGCCGCGAAGTACGCCCGCGTCGTCAGCTTCGACGACCTGCCGTTGCGCATCACCGGCATCCCCGGCGCGACTTCGCTGCGGGTGCCGATCGCCGTCCCGGAGCTGATCCTGGACTGCGACTACTTCATCGGCGTCCCGCAGCTGCGCACGCACGCGAGCGTCGTCTACTCGAACGCGATGAAGAACCTGGTCGGGCTGCTGCCCGGGTACACGACTCGGATCGTGCACATGGCCGGCGTCGACGAGTCCACTGTGGACCTCAACCTGATGCGGCCGCAGGACCTGGTGGTGTGCGACGGGACCACGGTGATCGAGGGCAACTACCCGATGGACGGGCAGGCCCGCGAGGTCGGGTTCCTGGCCGCGAGCCGCAACGCCGTCGCGCTCGACGTCGCCGTCGGGACGCTGGCCGGCTTCGCCCCGGAGAGCGTCGCTTATCTGCGGGACGCGCACCAGCGGGGGATGGGACCGCTCGCGCTGGACGACGTCGAGCTGCTCGGCACCCCGCTCGAAGAGCTGGCGTTCGACATGGTGAAGGCGCCGGTCGAGATCGTCGTGCCGCGCGAGGGGATCCACGTCTACGCCGACAACGCCTGCCCGGCGTGCAGCCGGTTCGTCGCCGGGGCGATGAAGGCGCTGGCCGGGGAACTGTGCGAGTGGGACGGGGAGATGACGGTCATCTCGGGGCCGCAGGTTTCGCATCCGCCGTTGCGCGGGGAGGTCGTGCTCGTCGGCAACTGCCTGTACGAGAGCCGGGACCTGGGCATCTTCGTCGAAGGCTGCCCGCCGCGGGCGATCCAGCTCGCCGCGTTCCGCTACGCCATGGGCAAGCCCGTCGGCGACCACGAGCGGACGCAGTTCCGGGTGCCGGCGGGCGCGCGATGATCACGTCCGCCCTGTCGCCGGGCGGCCGGCTGCACCGCCACGTCGTCCCGCTGGCCACGGCGGTCGACCCGGTGGCGGCCGCCGCGGCCCTGCGCCCCGCCGGGCGCGTCATGCTCACCGCCGGGCCGGGCGGCCGGGACGCGGTGCTGGCCGCGGGCGAGCTCGCCGTCCTCTCGCACCCCGGCGGCGACGGGCCCGCGCCGCTCACGGCGGCGGTGGACCTGCTGGCCGGGCTGGACCTCCCGCCGGGCACCACCGACGCCGAGGCGGCCTGGTACGGGTTCCTCGCCTACGACGCCGCGCGCGACTTCGAGCGGCTGCCCAGCCGGCACCCGGCGGGCGGGCGTCCGGTGTACGAGTTCTTCCTGCCCGAGGTGCTGGTCGCCGGCGGGCAGGTGATCGGCCGCGGCACCACCGCCGCGGCCGCCCGCAAGGCGGCCACCCAGGTCGCCCGGATCCTCGACCGGCTCGCCGTCACCTCGCTCGGGACCATCGCGGTGGGCGCCGGGACGTTCGGCTTCGGCTACGACGAGTACGTCGACGCGCTGCGGCGCGCGCAACGCCACATCCTCGACGGCGACGTCTTCCAGCTCGTGCTGTCCACCGCTTGGACGGCACCGGCCACTGTGGACGGTTTGCACGTCTACCGGCGGCTCACCGAGATCAACCCGTCGCCGTACCACTTCTGGTACGGAGGGCCGGAGTTCGAGGCCGTCGGCGCGTCCCCGGAACCGTGCCTGACGCTCATCCGCGGCCGGGCGCTGATCCGCCCGCTCGCCGGCACCCGGCCGCGGGGCCGCGACGGCCGCGCCGACCGGCTCGCCGAGGACGACCTGCGCTCGTCGGTGAAGGAGCTGGCTGAGCACCGGATGCTGGTCGACCTCGCCCGCAACGACCTCGGCCGGGTGTGCCGGCCCGGCACCGTCTCGGTCGAGCGGCTGATGGCCGTCGAGCGGTATTCGCACGTCATGCACCTGACCTCCGACGTGTGGGGCGAGCCGTCGGGGGAGCGCGGGACCGCCGAGCTGATCCGGGCGACGTTCCCGGCGGGGACGATGACCGGGACGCCGAAGGTGCGCGCGATGGAGATCATCGACACCTTGGAACCCTCGCGGCGCTGGCTGTACTCGGGCGCGGTCGGCTCGTTCGGGGTGTCCCATGTGGACTTGTACCTGACGATCCGCAGCATGGTCTGGTGCGACGGCGAAATCCGCCTGCAGGCCGGCGGCGGCATCGTGCACGACTCGGACCCGGCCGAGGAGTACGCGGAATGCCTGGCGAAGCTCGGGTCCGGGGCCCGCGCCCTCGGCGTGACGGTGGAAGGGGCGGCCGCGTGATCTGCGTGCTCGACAACTACGACTCGTTCGTCTACAACCTGGTGCAGTACCTGGGAAACCTCGGCGGCACGTGCGAGGTCTACCGCAACGACGAGATCACCGTGGCCGAAGTCGCCGCGCTCGACCCGGAGCTGGTGCTGATCTCGCCCGGCCCCGGCGACCCGGCGGACGCGGGCATCTCGGTGGACCTGGTCCGCGGCTTGGCCGGGCGCGTGCCGATCCTCGGGGTCTGCCTGGGGCACCAGGCGATCGGGGCGGCGTTCGGCGCCCGGGTCGTGCACGCGGCCGAGCCGATGCACGGCAAGTGTTCGCCGCTCGCCCACGACGGCCGCGGCGTCTTCGCCGGGCTGCGCAACCCGCTGACGGTGGCGCGCTACCACTCCCTGGTGCTCGACCCGGCTTCGCTCCCGGCCGAACTGATCGTGACGGCCTGGTCGTCGACCGGGGAGGTCATGGGCGTCCGGCACCGCGACCTGCCGATCGAAGGGGTGCAGTTCCACCCGGAGTCGCTGTTCACCGAGGAGGGCGTCGCCATGGTCGCGAACGCGATGCGCCCGCGGACCCTCGTTCGCAGCTAGGCGAGTTCGGCCGAGACGACCGAAGGCAGCTCACGCAGCCGGTCGAGCAGGGGCTCGGTCTCCTCCGCGGCGAGCAGGACGGCGCAGACCATGCCGCTCTCCCGGACGCCGTCCTTGATGTCGACGGACAGCTCGTGGACGAGGTGGCCGTCCAGTGCGTGGACGAGCGACGGGATCTCTTCGGCGCCGCCGACGAAGTAAGTGGCGATACGGCGGCGCAGCAGCATGGCCGAGCGGGCCGCGGGAATGGCGAAGGAAGTGGACACGGCGGGATCTCCTGGCTGAAGAAGGAATGAGATCGGGGCCAGGTCCCGAGAAAACGCGATCGACGACGCTGCGCGCCGGCGACCTGGGTTCAGCCGGCGCGCCGGGTTACGAGTCGCGAGGACGTCATGAGGCGCTGCACGGCGACAGGCTAACACGACCGTCGCTCACCCGGGCAAGACGTGATCGAGGAGGCTGGTCACGGTGTCGCGGTAGCGCTGGGGGTCGAGGTCGGGCTCCCACGAGCGCTGGAGCAGGAAACCCTGGATGAGCGCGAGCAGAACGCGGGCGAACATGTCCGGCTCGACGCCGTCCGGCAGCCCGACGCCGGCCAGCGCGCGGGCGACGTCGTCGAGCGGGGCGAGCCCTTCGGTGACGATCCGGCGGAGCCGCTCGTCGTGCTGGGCGCGGGCCCAGACGTGGACGGTGACGCGCCGGCGCCGGGCCTCCTCGGGGTCGGCGACCCAGTCGAAGTAGGCGTTCAGGAACTGCTTCAGCGCGTCCGGGCCGCCGGCCGCGATCGCCGTGGCGACGAGGTCCCGCTCGTGGTCGTGCCGGTCGGCGGCGACCGCCTCGATGATCGCCTCCTTGCCGTCGAAGTAGCGGTAGATGGCGCCGGCGCTCATCCCCGACTCGGCGACGATGTCCTGCATGGACGCGCCGTCCGGGCCGGCCTTCTCGAAGCAGGTCATCGCGGCGTCGAGGATCCGCTGCCGCTGGGCGGCGCGGCGTTCTTCACTGATGCGGGGCATCCGCGCTCCTCCGGGCGATCGCGATCCGGTAGAGCCGCGAGCCGCCGCCGGCGTCGTGGGCCGAGACGTCCTTCTCGAGGTCGAAACCGCGTTCGGCCAGGAACTTCCCGGTTTCGGCGGGCAGCAACCCGAAGGTCCACGGCTCCCCGGACCGCGCGACGGCCCGCACCCACCGGCGTGCCTCGGGGAAGGGGCTGGGCTCGTGCAGGGCCCGGACGTCGACGTAGGTGAAGACGAGGTCGCCGCCGAGCCCGCGCACGGCGGCGAGGGTCGCGTCGACGGCGTCGGCGGTGAGGTAGTTGGTGACGCCCTCCCAGACGAAGACGCTCGGTTTCCCCAGGTCGAAGCCGTTTTCGAGGAGGCCGGCGGTGAGGTCGTCGTGTTCGAAGTCGACGGGCACGTAGTGCGGGCCCGCGCCCAGGACGGCCCGCTTCCTGGCCTGGGTGGCGGGGTGGTCGACCTCGAAGACGGCCCGGCCGGCGAGCGCGGCCAGCCGGTGGGCGCGCGTGTCGTAGCCGGCGCCGAGGAGGACGCACTGGGTGTCACCGGTCATGGCTTCGGCGAGGGCGTCGTCGATGACCTTGGTCCGAGCGATGCCCGAGGCGCGCGGCCCCGGCCCGGCGGCGGCGTCGTAGAGACCGGTGGCCAGGCGCCTCAGGCCGGGGAACCTCGCCGCTTCGGCGAGGACGCGCAGCGAGGGGCGGAGGAAGGCGGTCGCGTAGGGGTCGTCGAACAGCCGGCGCCCGGGTGGGCGGTGGGATTCGAACGCCCGTTGCAGGGCCATCGTCTCGGCGGTGAAGCTGGCTCTGGACTCCATAGCGAATGATTGTTCGCTTTGGCGGGCGGGGTGCGCAAGCCCAGGTCCGAAACGCCGTGAATGACTCATTCCTGGCGTCCGGCGCCAGGACTGAGTCATTCACGGCATCGCGACCGGGGTCAGCTGGCCCGGATGACGCCCAGCCCCAGTGGCGTGACCTCGTGGATCTGCGACTTCCCCGACCGCGCGCTCGTGATCAGCCCGCTGGCCCGCAGCACCGACGCGTGCTGGCTGGCCGTCGCCAGGGAGACGCCCGTCAGCTCGGCCAGCTCGCTCGTGTTGCACCGCGTGATCGCGACCGTCATCAGCACCCGCGCCCGCGTCTGGCCGAGCAGTGCCGCCAGGGACGGCCCGGGCTCCGCGTCGCTGTCGAAGCGGGTGTGGCTGATCGAGTAGACCAGCACCGGCGGGCGGCCCGGGTCCTTGTAGGTCGTCGGCATGCCGTGCGCGAAGAACGTCGGGATCAGGCGGAGGCCGCGGCCGTCCAGGTGCAGCTCCTGCTCGATCGGGAAGCGCACCCGCAGGACCGGCGGTGACCACGTGACGTCCGGGTGCACCGTCGAGAGCAGCAGCTGCGGCCCGCCGCGGTCCAGGTTCGACTCCAGCCGGCGGCGGTCGCGGGCCACCACGCGGCGGACCGTCGCCCAGTCCGGGGCCACGCACTGGCGGTAGTAGTCGTGCAGGGACGTGCCGAGCCGGTGCAGTTCGCGGGTCTCGCCGCCGGCCATCCGGCGCAGCCACGGTGCGACGCGCGTGCCCTGCGCCGCCAGCTCGGCGACGTCGGCGGCCAGGGCCGCCGGAGGCGTTTCGAGCACCGCCGAGACGCCCTCGCCGATCGTGGCGCGCCCGGCGGGGGTGATGAAGTCCGGGCAGTACCCGTACGGCGGGACGGCGGACATCAGCAGCCGGCCGGACTCGGGGACCGCGGAGCGCGACCCCCGGCGCCACCGGCCGAAGAACGGCTCGCCCTCCGGACGCCGGATCCGGTAGCTGCTCATGAGCAGCTCCCACATCGGATCGGCGTCCCCGGCGATGGTCACCTTCGCCAGGTCCGCATCCGTGAAGTGGATCTTCAGCATCGACGCACCGCCCTTTCCGGGCCGAGAATAGCGCTGGTGGGGTGGGGTCTCCCCACCCCGGGAGCTGTGACGTTTCGCGCAGGCGCGAAAGGTCCCAGGGCCGGTTGACGCTGCCGGGGCGCCCCTGGCACGTTCTGGCCGGTACCCGGCGACGGGTGGTGCGGGCCGGCTGGGGGTCGGCCTGGCCACGGTAGTCCGAAATGGACGGTCCGGGCCCCGGTGACCACGGTCCGCGCACGGACCGTCCCCCGACAAGGTGTCGCCCGGGCCGGTCGCGAGGGCGGAAATTCACGGACTCCGCACGGTTTTCCGCACGATGTCTTGGGGTCGCTCACCCTCCGCGAGGGTAAAAATCCGGGCTGTCGAGGCTCACCCTGCGTAGCTGGTGCGTACGGGGGAAACGGCCGGTGTTCCTTGACAGCGCCGCCGTCGCCGGGGTTATGTCTCCGTTCTGAATTCAGCGGAAAAAATCCAGTAAATCGTTCTCGGGCCACCGGTACGAATCGAGCCAAGCCACCGATGAAAGAAGACGAACCGCTTCGCCGTCGTTCCGCCCCGTCGTGGAATCCCGGCACCTGGCGGCTGCGCACCAAGATCTCCGTCGTGTTGTTGCTGCCCGTCCTCGTCGCCCTGCTGCTGGCCGGCGGGCGCGTGCAGGCCGAGCTCGCCCAGGCGGGCGCGCTCAGCGGGGTGCGCGACCAAATGCCGGTAGTGCAAGGGATCGCCGAGCTCACCGGGCTCGTCGACGACGAGATGATCCACGACGGCGGAGCCGAGCAGACCGCCGCGGTGGACGCGAAAGCCGCCACCATCCGCCACGACGCCGAATTCGCACAGCTGGGACCGGAGCTTTCGCGGACGCTGGAAGATCAATTGGGAAAATTGGCCGGACTGCGTCAGCAAGGCGGTTCCGCCGGCGGGAAAACCCCGGCCTACCACGACTTCGTCGTCTCCCTCAGTGAAGTGATCCCCGGCATCGTCGGCCAGGCCGGGAATGCCGACCTCGACGCTTCGGCCGATATCACGAAAGGGCTGACGCAGCTGAGGGCGACCCTCGCCGGGCAGGAGGTGCCGGACGGGCGGTCGGCGGACTCGCTCGCGGCGGCCGTCGCCGAGGAATCCGTGCTCACCGGGCAGATCCGCCGGGCGTTGCCCACCGGTGCGGTGGCCGCGCGGTTCGCCGCCGCCACCATCCCCGGCGCCGGCGGGCCCGCGGCCAAGCGCGCCGCGCTCGGGACCATCCTGTCCGACCAGGTGAAGACGCTTTCGGACGCGGTCGGCGCGCGGACCAACGTCACCCGGTCCGACGCCCTGCGCGACGCCGCGCTGGTGATCGCCTCGCTGCTCGGCGCCCTCGCCATCGCGCTCGCCGTGGCCCGCTCGGTCGTCGCCCCGATCCGGCGGCTGCACGCGGCCGCGCTCGACACCGCGCGCCGCCGGCTGCCCGGCACCATCGAGCGGATCCGGGGCGGCGAGGACGTCGACTGGCAGGCGACCGAGCGGCTCCCCGTCGACTCCGAGGAGGAGATCGGCCAGCTCGCCCGCGCCTTCGACGACATGCACCGGCAGGCGGTGCGGCTGGCCGTCGGCGAGCAGGCCGAGATGCGCATCCAGGTCAGCGAGATGTTCATGACGCTGTCGCGGCGCAGCCAGTCGCTGGTGGAGCTGCAGCTGTCGGTGATCGAGGACCTCGAAGCCGACGAACAGGACCCGCAGCGGCTGGCCGAGCTCTTCCAGATCGACCACATCGCCACCCGGCTGCGGCGCAACGGCGAGAACCTGCAGGTCCTCGCGGGCGGCCGGCCGGTGCGCCGCGAGGTCGGCCCGGTCGCGACGGTCGAGCTGCTGCGGGCCGCGACGTCGGAGGTCAAGGACTACCAGCGGATCACGCTCGGCAACGCACCCCGCGGTTCGGTGCAGTCCGAGGCCGCGGCCGACGTCGTGCACATCCTCGCCGAGCTGCTGGAGAACGCGATCCGGTCGTCCCCGCCGGACGAGCAGGTCGTGCTCACCGCCGACCGCGGCTTCGACGGCGGCGTGCTGATCGAGGTCGTCGACGTCGGCCTCGGCATGACCCGCGAGGACCTCGATGCGGCGAACGCCCGGCTCGCCGCCGGCGCCTCGGTGAGCCCGGAGACCACCCGCCGGATGGGCCTGTTCGTGGTGAGCAGGCTCGCCGCCTCCCACGGGATCACCGTGCGGCTGCGGCCCACGACCACGCGGACCGCGAGCGCCGGCATCACCGCCAGCGTGCACGTCCCGGGCGTGCTGATCCTGGTCGACCTGCCGGCCCGGCCCGGGCTGCCGGCACTGACCCCGGGGGTCAACGGCGCCGCCCGGCACGAGCTGGAACCCCGGTGGCCCGTCGAAGAACCCGTCGCTGTCGTGGAGCACGCGCCGATGCCGACGCCGATCTTCGACCAGATGCTTTCGCACTGGTTCGCCGACACCCCCGCGAAACCGGCGCGGCCCGGTGAGTGGACGACCCCGGCCGACGACGTCCGGCAGGCCGCCGAAGCCGCGGTCGGGACGCTGGACGACCTCGAGTTCACCGACTCGGGCCTGCCCACCCGGCAGCCCGGCGCCCAGCTCGCCCCGGGCTCGGTCGCCCCGCGTCAGCCGCAACCGGCCGACTCGTCGTTCCGGGACCCGGCCGCGGTGCGGAACAACCTTTCCCGGCACTACAGCGGCATGCGCGCGGCCCGGCACCGGGTCGCGACCGACCCGAAGGGCCCGTCATGAGCACGAGCGCGCGGCAGGAAGGAGCGGAAGTGGTCGACCAGTCCCGGAACTGGCTGGTGTCGGCGTTCACGCAGGAGGTGCCCGGCGTCGCGCACGCCGCGCTCGTCTCGGCGGACGGCCTGCTCGTGGCGGCGAACGAAACGATGCCGCGCGACCGCGCGGACCAGCTCTCGGCGATCGCGTCCGGCCTCGCGAGCCTCGCGCTCGGCACGGCCGACCTGTTCACCGCCGGCCGGGTCGTGCAGTCGGTCATCGAGATGGAGCAGGGCTTCCTGATGCTGATGAACGTCGGCGACGGCTCGAACCTGGTGGTGCTGGCCAACCCCGGCTGCGACATCGGCCTGGTCGGCTACGAGATGACGCTGCTCGTCGACCGGGTCGGGAAGATGGTCGAGACTCCCGCGCGGCCCGCGGCTGCCCCGGGGGCGAGCCGGTGACGGAAGGCCGTCGCCGCGAAGGCGGGCGGCACGCGGCTTCGCTGGCCCGCCCGTACTCGTGGACCGCCGGTCGCACCCGGCCGACGGTCGACCTGGCGGTGGAAGCCCTCGTCGAAACGACGCGGGAGGGGCGGACGGCGCCCTTCAGCCCGACCAACCCGCTGGCCGCGGTGACGCAGCTGTGCCTGCACCAGCGCTCGGTGGCGGAGGTCGCGGTGCACCTGGGCGTGCCGCTGGGGGTGGCCCGGGTGCTCATCGGCGACCTGCTGGTCGCCGGCCAGGTGTCGATCCGCGACACGCTCACCGCGGACGCTTCCTTCGACGAACGCAACGACCTGCTCGAAAGGGTCCTCAGTGGACTACGCGCACTCTGAAAAACGGATCACCTCGGCCAAGATCGTGGTCGCCGGCGGGTTCGGAGCCGGCAAGACGACCTTCGTCGGCGCCGTCTCGGAGATCGACCCGCTGCGCACCGAAGCCGTGATGACGGCCGCGGCCGTCGGCGTCGACCGGACCGAAGCGGTGCCGGGGAAGTTCTCCACGACCGTGGCGATGGACTTCGGCCGGCTCACCCTGGCCGACGACCTGGTCCTCTACGTGTTCGGCACGCCGGGCCAGCACCGGTTCTGGTTCATGTGGGACGACCTCGTCACCGGCGCGGTGGCGGCGATCGTCCTGGTCGACACGCGCCGGCTGGCGGACTGCTTCGCGTCGATCGACTTCTTCGAGTCGCGCGGGCTGCCGTTCCTGGTGGCCGTCAACCAGTTCGCGGACACCCGCCAGCACCCGCCGGAACAGGTGCGCGAGGCCCTCAAGATCCCGGCCGAGGTCCAGGTGATCACGTGCGACGCGCGTTCGCCGGAGTCGACGAAAGAGACCCTCATCGCCGCGGCGGAGCACGCATTGGCCGCGCTGCACGCGCCGCGCCGGCAACAAGCCTGACAGGAGCACGGAAATGCACATGGACCACGACGACTTCGCGATGGGCAACTGGCTCGTCGTGCTCGCGTACTTGACTTCGGTGGTGGGCTGCGCGCTCGGGCTCGCCTGCACGCTGCAGGCGCGGTCCACGGACAACGCGCGGACGCGGCTGACCTGGCTCGCGCTCGCGGCGGTGTCGATCGGCGGGGTCGGGATCTGGGTCATGCACTTCATCGCGATGCTCGGCTTCTCGACGCCGGGGCTGCCGGTGCGGTACGACATCCTGCGCACGGCCCTCTCGGCGGTCCTGTCGGTGGCGGCGGTGTTCTGCGGCCTGCTGGTGTTCGGCGTCCGCAACCGGTTCGCGTGGAAGCGGCTGCTGTTCGGCGGGCTGCTGACCGGGCTCGCGGTGAACGTCATGCACTACACCGGGATGTGGGCGGTCCAGATCAAGGGCACGATCGGCTACGACCCGACGCTGGTGGCGCTGTCGGTGGTGATCGCGGTCGTCGCGGCGACGGCGGCGCTGTGGTTCACGGTCGGGCTCGACAAGCTCCTGCCCCGGCTGGCGGCGGGCCTGGTGATGGGCGCGGCGGTCACCGGCATGCACTACACGGGCATGGCGGCGGTCCGCCTCCACCTCGACCCGGCGGCGCCGGACCCGTCGGGCACGGAGGTGTTCTCGTTCCTGTTCCCGGTGTTCGTGCTGGCGGCGCTGGCGATGGCGGTGCCGATCTGCGCGGTCCTGATGGCTTCGTCGAGCTCGGAGGCGCCCCGCCACACGACGTCGGTCTCCTGACCGGAACGCGGTGAATGACTCTCATTCCTGGCGTCCGGCGCAAGGAATGAGTCATTCACTGCACCGGGCGACCGGTCAGTCCCTTGTGGACACCGGGAACCGGTCCGCGCTGAAGTGCACCAGGATCGCTTTCGCGCTGGCGCAGACCGTGTCCCCGGCGCGAAGGGTCCCGGTCGCGTGGAGCTTCCGCCCGTCGCGGCGTTCCAGCCTGCCCTCCGCGACGAGCGGCACGGCGTACGGCGTGCCGCGGTGGTAGTCGATCGTCAGCGACGCCGTCATCCCGGGATAGCCGGCCGCCGCGGTCGCGCGGCCCAGGACGTGGTCCAGGACCGCCGCCACCCAGCCGCCGTGGACCCGGCCCGGTGGTCCTTCGTGCGCCGCGCCGAGCAGGACCTCCGCGCGGACCTCGTCGGGCCCGATGTGCGTCCAGGAAAGCGGGGGAGCCAGCGGGTTCCCGGGGCCTTCGAGGGGGTTGTTGATGCTGAGGTGGCCACCGCCTTCGAGCGCGGCCAGCAGCAACGGCGGCGAACCGGCGGTGGCGCGCAGGGCGGTGGTGACCGCCTCGACCCGGCTCGCGGCGGCGGCCAGGTCGGCGTCTTCGCCCGCGCACACGGAAGCGTCGATCAGCTCGCGGATCCGGGACCCGAGCAGCGCACGCCCGGGCGGCACGCCGTCGACGATCGGGAATGTCATCGCGCCCCCCAAAAACTAGAACGTGTTCCACGTTACCAGGTCGGACGGGCCGTCACTCCGCCGTCGACGACGAGGTCGTGCCCGGTGATCCAGGAAGCCAGCGGGGAAGCCAGGAAGACGCACGCGTTGCCGACGTCGGCCGGCGTGCCCAGCCGGCCCAGCGGGGCGGCGCGCTGCCACCGCTCGACACCTTCGGGCCAGTCCTGCTCCAGTCCCGCCCGCGAGATCAGCCCGGGCGACACCGTGTTGACGCGGATGCCGCGCGGCCCGTACTCCAGCGCGGCACCGCGGGCGTGCATCACCAGCGCCGCCTTGGCCGCGCTGTAGTGGACGTGCCCGGGCGCGGGCTGCCGGGCTTCGATCGAGGCGATGTGCGTGACGCTGCCGCCCTCGCGCATCAGCCGGCATGCCGCCTGGGTGCAGGAAAAAGCGCTGGTCAGCGTACTGTCCAGCATCGCGCGCCAGCGCTCGGCCGTCAGGTCCGCGAGGGCTTCGACCGGCTGGACGCCGGCGTTGTTCACGAGCGCGTCGAGCCGTCCGCCCCAGACCGCGACGGCTTCGAGCAGTGCGTCGCAGGCGCTTTCGTCGGTGAGCTCGGCGGAGAAGGCGCGGGCCCGGCCGCCCACGGCCTCGATCGCCGCGACGACGTCGTCGCCCGCGCCGGGACGGCGGTGGTGCACGGCCACCGCGCTGCCCGCCTCGGCGAACCGCAGCGCGATCCCGCGGCCGATCGTGCCGGCGGCACCGGTGACGCAGGTGACCGTGCCGGAGAGGTCGGGGAGGTGGCTCGGCACGAGTCCGATCGTAGCCGGGACGCGATCGGCGGGCGTTTTTCCCGGATTTCGCGAGTATCGTGCCCGCATGATCTCGCCGGTGCCGACCGCACTCACCCTCGTCGAGCCGGTGCCCTGGTGGGGCGTTCCGGTGATCGCCGGGGGCTTCCTGCTCGCGGGCGCGCTGCTCGCGTTCCTCGCGATCGCGTTGAGCGACCGCCGGAAGCTGAACCGGGAAGACCGCCGCCGGTGGGACCGGGAGGTGCGCGACACCTACCTCGAGATCACCCGGCAGCTCGCCCGGATCACCGCCTTCCGGCACCAGGTGCTGACCGACGAAGACGACCGCCGCGTGCGGTACCAGGCCGGCGCCGACGCGCTCGCGGGCATGCGGGAACAGGTCGCGATGCTGGAGGTGATCGGGACGCCGGCGCTGATCTCCCGGGCGCACGAGCTGGAAGACCGCAGCGGCGTGGTCGTTTCCCTGTGGCACGAGCTGATCAACCCCGGAAAGCCCGAGTACCGGGCCTTGAACACGGCCCGGAACGAGTTCCTGGACGCGGTGAAGGACAGCATCCGGGTGGAGCAGTACCAGCCGCGCACGTGAGGCGGCTGACGGGTGCGCGCGGGCGGCCCGGCGCCGTACCTTGTGGGGCATGGCCGATACCGAGCGTTCGAAGTTCTCCGAACTCCTGCAGGAGCAGATCCGGCACGAGTTCACCGCCGCGCAGCAGTACGTCGCCCTCGCCGTCTGGTTCGACGCGCGTGACCTGCCGCGGCTGGCGAAACGCTTCTACCGGCAGTCGATCGAGGAGCGCAACCACGCGCTGGCGATGGTCCAGTACCTGCTCGACCGGAGCCAGCCGGTGGCGATCCCGGGCAGCGGCGACGTCCGCAACGACTTCTCGAGCGCGCACGAGGCGATCGAGCTGGCCCTGGACCAGGAACGCGCCGTGACCGCCGACATCGAGGCGATGGCGAAGGCCGCGCGGCTGGAGGAGGACTACCTCGGCGAGCAGTTCGTGGCCTGGTTCCTCAAGGAGCAGGTCGAAGAGGTGTCGCAGATGTCCACGCTGCTCACGGTCGTCGAGCGGGCCGCGGACAACCTCTTCGAGGTCGAGAACCACCTGTACCGCGAGGCGGCCACGGGCGTCGAGGACGCGCCGGCCATGCCGCCGGTCGCCGGCGGGAAGCTCTGACGCCGGCTACATGAACGAGGTCAGCCACATCGCGAGCCAGAGCGTCTGGCTCAGCAGCACCGCGAGCAGGCCCAGCCGGACCACGCGCTTGCGTCGCTTCACCAGGCCCGCGACGAGCACGAAGAGCCCGAGCAGGAAGGCGACCAGGGCGACCAGGTAAAGGACGCTCGCCAGGACGGTGAGGAGCGCGCCGTGCTCTCCGTCGGACGACTGCTCCACCCCGTACACGAGGTCGGTCAGCGCGGAGAACACGGCGGCGACCGCTCCGAAAGCGACCGCCACGGCGGCGGTGCGGGCGAGGATCCGGCCGTCCTGCCGGGCGGCGACGGGGGCGCGCAGCGGCGCGGGCAGCCGAGGTGTCACGGCGGGTGCCCGCGGTGGCGGAGCGGCGATCGGCGGTTTGGATCGCGAGGCTCGCCACTGCGCCACGGCGATCCAGGCTCCGACGGCGGCCGCGATCGCGTTGATGAGCCCGATGAGCAGCGACAGCGTCTCGTTCACCGGTCCAGTATCGGCTTGATCAGGCAAAACATCTGATCTACCCGCTTTGCCGGGGTTGGCGCCGGCCCTACGATCAGGGCAGTCGTACAGGACGACTGCCCTGATCGGAGCTCCCATGACTTCACCAGCGGCCGCGCGCGGCGAAGCGGTCCGGCGACGGCTGCTGGCGGCCGCGCTCGAACTGGTCCCGGAGCGGGGCTGGCCGGCGGTCAGCACCCGGGTTCTCGCCGAGCGCGCGGGCGTCACGCCGAGCGTCGTGCACTACCACTTCGCGTCGGTCCAGGCACTGCTCGTCGAGGCCGTGCTGGAAGCGATGCGCGGCGTGGCCGGCGAGTTCGAGCCGATGCTCGAGCAGGCGCGCACGCCCGAAGAGGCCGTCGACGCGGTGGCCGGCGCCGTCGAGCGCTACACCGGTACCGACCCGATGTCCCTGCTGGTCATCGAGGCCTCCCTGGCCGCGACGCGCGATGAGGCGCTGCGGCGGGGGATCGCGGAGGTCCTCGACGGCCTGCGGACGCGGCTGGGCGGCTGGTTCCGCGACCACGGCGTCCCCGACCCCGACGCGACCGCGGCGGTGCTCGCCGCCACCGTCGACGGCTTGCTGCTGCACCGGGCCCTGAGCCCGGCGCCCGCGACGTCGGCAGCGGTCCTGCGCCGCCTGGTCCGGTCATGAGGGCGGTGCGGCCCGGGCCGTTCATGCGGGCGGTCTTCCGCGCGCCGGTGCGGGTGTACGACCACGGCTTCGGGTGGGTGTTCGGCCGGCGGTTCCTGTGCCTGACGCACGTCGGCCACCGGTCGGGGCGGACCTACCGGACGGTCCTGGAGGTGGTCGGCGTCGAGGGCGGCGAGTTCTTCGTCGTCGCCGGGCTGGGCGCGGGATCGGACTGGTACCGCAACATCCGGGCGCGGCCGCCGGTGGACGTGGTGGTGGGCCGGCGCCGGTTCGTGCCCGCGCACCGGGTGCTGGACGAGGTCGAGGCGGTCGCGGTGCTCGCCGCGTACGAGCACCGCAACCGCCTGGTCGCCCCGATCCTGCGGCGGGTGCTGAGCAAGCTGCTGGGGTGGCGCTACGACGGCAGCGCCGCCGCCCGCCGGCGGATGGCGGGTCAGCTGCCGATCGTGGGGCTGCGCTGACCGAACCGGCGGAAGCGGCACACCCCCAACGCGTGCCGCTTCCGCCGAGTCTCAATGGCAGAACGAAACTTCCGGATACCCCGGCTCGTCGAGCACCGGCCGCGCCTCGCCCCGCAGGTGCTGGTCGAAGAACGCGGTGACGTACGTCCGGGTGATCTCCTGGGTGCGCAGCGCCGTGGTCGTCGTGCCGACGTCGACGCCCAGCTGGTCACCGAACAGGCCGATGTCGGTGAACGACGCGTGTTTCGTGCCCGCCACCTCGGCCCAGCGCCGCCACCCCGACAGCTGCGCCCAATCCCGCTCCCACGGCACGTTCGGCGCGCAGGCGGTCGGCGCCAGCTGGTGGCTCATGAACATGAACGGCCGCGAAAGCGGTGCGGTGAGCGGAACCTCGGTGGTGCCGTCGATGTCCATCCCGGCGCGCACCCGCGCGTCGGCGACCATCGTGGGCAGCGAGCTCGCCCCGCCGGCCGAGTGCCCGGCCATGCCGATCCGGGACGCGTCGATCAGCGAAGCCCACTTCGGCGAACGGGTCAGGGAATCCAGCACGAACGACACGTCGGCGGCCCGGCCCAGCTCCAGCTTCGTCCAGAACGCGGGATCGTGCGGTACTTCGCACGACGCGCAGCCCGCGAACCGCCCGTCGGGGAAGCTCGTCCCGCTGTTTTCGTAGGTGTGGCCGACCAGCGCGACGGCGTACCCGTGGCTCGCCAGGTCCTCGGCCAGCGCGCTGAGCGTGGCGCGGGGTTTCGTGTAGCCGGGCGAAAGCACCACCAAGGGCAGGTGGGACCCCGCCGGGCGGGCGTCGGCGACCGAGTGGGTCACCACCTTGGTGAGCAGGTCCGGCGGCACGTCCAGGCCGCTGCCGGTGAGCAGTGCCGCCGACTCGGCCGCGGTCAGGTACCGCGTCTTCGGCCCGTGCGAAGACGTCGCCGGGTAGAAGAGCGAAACCATCAGCTCCCGGTAGGGCACCGACGGCACCCACGGGTCCGGCCGCGAAGCGTCCTTCAGGTACACCTGCGTGCTGCCCACCGGCCGGTTCCCGGTCGGCGCGGGCAGGTAGGGCGTCGACGTCATGGCGAAGCTGACCTCCGGGTACCGGGAAGACGGCTGGTCGAGCAGCGGCTGGGACTGTCCGCGCAGGTGCTGGTCGAAGAACGCCCGGACGTACGCCGCTGTGATGGCCTGCCCGCGCGCCGCCGGTGTCGTCGCGCCGAAGTCGAGGCCGAGCTGCTCACCCACCAAACCTATGTCGGTGAACGAGGGGTGCGCCATGCCCGCGACGACGAGCCAGCGCTTCCACCCCTTCAGCTGCGCCCAGTCCTGGTGCCAGCTGTCCGACTCGACGCCGGTGCCCGGGGTGTACATGTTCGCCCGGCCCAGGAACAGGAACGGCCGGTCGAGCCCCGGCGCGAGCAGCGGGTCGTCCGTGGTGCCGTCGATGTCGATCCCCGCCTTGATCCGGGGGTCGGTCACCATCGCGTCGATCGCGCTCGCGCCCCCGACCGAGTGCCCGGCCATGCCGATCCGGGACGCGTCGATCAGCGAAGCCCACTTCGGCGAGCGGGTCAGGGAATCCAGCACGAACGACACGTCCGCCGCGCGCCCGCGTTCCAGCTTCTTCCAGAACGCGTCGTCGTAGCTGCCGCAGGCCGCGCACCCGGTGACCCGGCCGTCGGGGAACGTCGTCGCCACGTTTTCGTAGGTGTGGTCGACCACGACGACGGCCGTGCCGTGGCTCGCCAGGTCCTCGGCCAGCGACGTCAGCTCGGCCCGCGGTCGCTTGAACCCGGGGGACAGGACGACCAGCGGCAGGTGGCGCCCGGCCGGCCGGGCGTCGACCGCGGCGTCGGTGTGCACGGTCGTCATGACCGAAGCCGGGATGCCGGTGATGCCGGCCTCCTCGAACACCGCGGCCGCCTCGGCTTCGGTCATGAACTGCTTCTTCGGCCCCTGCGCGGAAACCGCCGGGTAGAAGAGCGACACCATCAGCTCGCGGTAGGGCACCGTCGTGACCCACGGATCCGGCCGCGAGGTGTCCTTCAGGTACAGCGAGGTGGTGCCCACCGGCTGCGCGCCGGTCGGCCGGGCCAGCGACAGCGCCGGAGACGCCGAGGTGGGTGCGGCCGATCCGAGCGCGAGCGCGGTGACGGTCAGGAGAATGGCTTTCTTCATCCGATGAACGTCACTTCCGGGTAGGCGGGCGAAGGCGCGGCCAGCAGCGGTTGCGGACGGCAGCGCAGGTTCTCGTCGAAGAAAGCGCTTACGTAGTTCCGCGTGATGGCCAGCGCCCGGTACGCGTCGATCGACGCGCCGATGTCGACCCCCAGCTGGGACGCGAGCACGCCGAGGTCGGTGAACGAGCTGTGCGCCGTGCCGGACACCATGAGCCAGCGCTTCCACCCGGTGAGGTGCGTCCAGTCCGTCTCCCAGTCGTCGTACGGACCCGGCTGGCCCGGCGTGTACTCGTCCATGCTGCCCAGGAACAGGAACGGCCTCGACAACCCGGACGCCGGGAGCGGGACGTGGATGCTCCCGTCGATGTCGGCGCCGGCGCGGATGCGGGGGTCGGCCAGCATCGCCTGCGTCGTGATCGCGCCGCCCGCGGAGTGCCCGGTCATGCCGATCCGCTGCGGGTCGATCAGGGCGCCCCACTTCTTCGAACGCAGCAGCTCGTCGAGCACGAACGACGTGTCCTTCGTCCGCACCTGCGCGAACTTCTCCCAGAACCCGGGCTGGTCGTCGACTTCGCAGGCGGCGCAGCCGGTGACGTGGCCGTCGGGGAACGTGGTGGCACGGTTCTCGTAGGTGTGGTCGATCGCCGCGACGGCGTAACCGCGGCTGGCGAGCTCCTCGGCCAGTGCGGTGAGCGTGGCGCGGGGCTGCGTCCAGCCCGGCGACAGCACGACCAGCGGCAGGTCGTGCCACCGCCCGGCCGGTTTCGCGTCGACGACGGCGTTCGTCCGGACGGTGCTCATGACGTCCAGCGGCAGCCCCGGGATGTTTTCCCGTTCGAGGTTGCGCTCGGACTCCAGCGGCGTCATGTACTGCTTCTTGGGCCCGTTCGCCGAGGTCGCCGGGTAGAAGACGGAGACCATCAGCTCCCGGTAGGGCACCGTCGGCACCCACGGGTCAGGCCGTGAAATGTCCTTGAGGGACAGTGAGGTGACACCGACGGGCTGGTGGCCGGTCGGGCGGGGCAGGTAAGGCGTCGTGGCCGCCGAAGCGGCCGGCGACGCGGCCAGCGTGAGGGTCAAAGCGGTGGCTACTGCGAGAGTGCGCATGATTCCCCCAGGAATCGGGATCAGGACAGGTGGCGGACGCGGCGGAAGCTGAACCAGGTGAGCAGGGCGGTCATCGCGAGGAACAGCGCGAGTTCGAGCCACTGCAGCGGCCAGAACCGCGAGCCGGGCTGGTAGGTCAGGCGCTGCTGGTAGCCGTGCGCGCCGAGCTGCGCCATGCACTGCTCGAGGCCGCCGCGTTCCGGCGGGCCCCCACCCGGCCGCGGCAGGCAGTTCTGCACGAAGTCCGGCAGCGGGGACGCCACGTTCCCGTTCGGGTCGATGGTTTCGTTCGCCAGCACCCACGCGCCGGCCGGGTTCCGCACGCCGATCTCCTGCACCGCGCCGGTTTCGTCGCCACTGATGTTCGTGATGTCCTCGCCGACGATCGCGATCGTCATCTGCTGTGGCGGCAGCAGGTACGGCCGCACGAAGTTCGGCACCAGGAGCAGCACGGCGGCGAGCACGACGAGCGTGACGGCCATGGCGGCCACCGTCCGCTTCAGCAGCATCCCGACCGCGACGCCGAGCGCGAGGGCGAAGGCCGCGTAGCCGATCGGGACGATGCCGCGCGCGCCGAACACCACCGGCGCGATGCGCGAGAGCATCCCGCGATCGGTCTGCGCGGCCGCGAGCGTGTCGATCGGGCTCGCCCACCACGACACCGCCCAGCCGAGCAGGCCGGCCGCGACCATCGCGGCCAGCAGGCCGAACCCGAGCTTCGTGGCGAGCCACCGCTTGCGCGTGACGGTCTGGTTCCACACCAGGCTGTGCGTGCCGCTCTCCAGCTCGCGCGTGATCATCGGGACGCCCCAGAACACGCCGATCACCGCGGGCAGCAGGTAGAGCACCAGGATCGTCCCGCCGAACATCGTGTCCTGGTCGGAGAAGTTCGTGCGCCCGACCAGCTCCGGCCCGGTGATCCCGAGCACGACGCCGATCAGGACCAGCGCGGCGAACACGGACAGCGCGGGCAGGCGGAACTGGCGCCAGGTCAGCCAGGTCATCGGAGGACCTCCAGGGCGGGGCGGGTGGCGACGGGGTTGCTCATGTACTCGAGGACGAGGTCCTCCAGGCCGAGCTGCGCGACCGTCCACGCGGGATCGAGGATCGGCGCCTCGGTGCGCACGAGCACGGTGGTCTGGCGGTCGGTGTGCTTCGCGGAGATGACGTGCTGGTCCGCCGGCAGCGAGTCGACTTCGCGGCGCGGCCCGGAGAGCCGGTGGTGCGAGGCCAGCAGCTCGTCGACGTCGCCCATCACCCGGACCTCGGACGCCACCAGCACGACGAGGTGGTCGCAGACCCGTTCCAGGTCGTTGACCAGGTGCGAGGACATCACGACGGACAGCCCGTGCTCGGCGACCGACTCCATCAGGTCCTGCAGGAACTCCCGGCGTGCCAGCGGGTCCAGCGCGGCGACCGGCTCGTCGAGCAGCAGCAGCTCGGGCCGCTTGGCGATGCCGAGGGTGAGCGCGAGCTGCGCGCGCTGGCCGCCGGACAGCTTGCCGGCGGCCTGTTTCGGGTCCAGCCCGAGCCGTTCGACCCGCTTGGTGGCGAGCGAGTCGTCCCACCGCGGGTTGAGGTGCGCGCCGAGCCGCAGGTGCTCTTCGATGGTCAGCCCGGTGTAGACGGGCGTGCTCTGGGCGACGTAGCCGACCTTCGCCAGCTGGTCCGGGCCGCTGCCCGGCACGCCGCCGCACACCTCGATGGTGCCGGTCGTCGGCTCCAGCATGCCGGACGCGATGTTCAGCAGGGTGGACTTGCCGGCGCCGTTGGGGCCGACGAGCCCGGTGACGTGACCGGCTTCGATTTCCAGTGAGCAGCCGGTCAGCGCCCAGTTGCGCTTGTACTTCTTGCCCAGTCCCTGGGCACGCAGGACGGTCACGCTATGTCCTCTCTGGCGGAGTCGCGAAACGTGGACATCAGCAAGGCCTCGATGCTCTCTTCGTCGAGCCCGGCCTTGCGGGCCTTGCCCAGCCAGCGGCGCAGGTCCTGCCGCAGCGGCCCGAGCGCGGCGAAGGAGGCGCCGCCGTTCAGCGTCGCGGTCACGAAGGTGCCGACGCCGGGCCGGGCCGAGACGAGGCCGTCGTGCTCGAGTTCGCGGTAGGCCTTCAGCACGGTGTTCGGGTTGATGGCGAGGTCGGCGACCACGTCCTTGACCTTCGGGAGCTGGTCTCCCTTGGCGAGCATGCCCAGCCGCAGCGCGTGCCGCACCTGCTGGACCAGCTGCTGGTACGGCGACAGCCCCGACCGGGCGTCGAGATGGAACTCGATCATCGGCAACTCCATTTAACTAGGTGACTAGTACTATAGCTAAGGAGGAGAAGTCGGCGCCAGAGGGTCTTTGCGGCGCTGCCCGCCCGGCGCCGGCGGGTCGCGCGGGCAGCTGGTCCGCACGTCATGAAAGAGTCGTTCACCGCGTCCGGCGCCCTGAAAGAGTCGTTCATGACGTGCGGACCGGACCCGGCGAACGCCGCGAACCGCCCGTCCGAGATCTTTTCCGGCTCCGCTGCCAACCTCCCCACCCCCTCGGCCGTCTGTGGAGGTGATCGTTTCCCTCCGACGAAAGGGTTCTTCGTGCCTTGTTTTCCTGGGGGAGGCATCGTGCGCGGCTTGGTCGTCGCGCTCGGCGTCTCGATGGCCGTCGTGGGCGGCCCGGCCGTGGCTTCGGCCTCCGTCGACAGCGTTCCGGCACCCAAGCTGAGCTGGACCGGCTGTGAAGACGGCTTCCAGTGCGCCACCGCCGAGGTGCCGCTGGACTACGACCGGCCGGCCGGCGCGAAGATCGACCTCGCGCTGATCAAGCTGCCGGCCACCGATCCCACGCACAAGATCGGCACGCTGTTCGTCAACTTCGGCGGCCCGGGCGCGTCCGGCCTGCAGCGGCTGCGGGAGCGCGGGAAGTGGCCGTGGCTGTTCTCCGACGAGCTGCGTGCGCGGTTCGACGTGGTGTCGTGGGATCCGCGCGGGATCGGGAACAGCACCGCGGTCCGGTGCTTCGGCTCGCTGGCCGAGCAGGAGTCGTTCTTCGGCTCGTTCCCGGAGATGCCCGGCGACCCGAGCGGCAACGCGGCTTTCTACGCCAAGTCGAAGGAACTCGCCGATCGCTGTGCGGCGAACGCCGGCCCGATCCTCGAACACGTCTCGACGGCCGACACCGCGCGGGACCTCGAGCTGCTGCGCCGCGCGGTCGGCGACGCGAAGCTGACCTACCACGGCATTTCCTACGGGACCCAGCTCGGCGCCACCTACGCGAACCTGTTCCCGGGCCGGATCCGCGCGATGGTGTTCGACGGCACGATGGACTTCGTCGGCAACGCCACCGGTCACGACGGCAGCGGCAAGAGCGTCCCGCTGGACACCCGGCAGGACGTCGCCACCGGCATTTCGCAGACGTTCGACCAGTTCCTGCGCCTCTGCACGGAAGCCGGGCCGAAGTGCGCGTTCTCCTCGGGCGACCCGAAGGCGAAGTGGGCGGCGATCACCGCGCGGGCCAAGCAGGCGCCGATCACCACGGACGGCGAAACGTGGACGTACTCCGGGATCATCAACGCGGCGGCGGACCTGTCCGACTCGCGGGGCTGGCCGGACATCGCGTCGCTGCTGCAGCGTCTGTACGACGCGAAGAGCACGGTCGCCGCGGTCAAGGCAGGCGAGCCGTACACCTCCAACCGCACTGAGGCCTTCAACGCGATCCAGTGCAGTGACAGCGATGTGCCCACCGATCCGGCGATCTACAGCCGGTACGCGGAGTCCGAGGACCAGCGGGTCCCGTACTTCGGCCGGATCGCGGTGCTGGACATGATGAGCTGCGCGTTCTGGAAGGCGAAGGCGGCGGACCGGTACACCGGCCCGTGGAACCGCCCGACGTCGGCGGAGATCCTGGTGCTGAACAACCGCTACGACCCGTCGACGCCGCTGGCCGGGGCCCGCGACGGCGCCGCGGAACTGGCGCGCGCCCGGGTGTTCGTCACCGAGGGGTACGGGCACTCGTCGATGTACGTGCCGAGCACGTGCACCGAGCAGGTGAAGCGGGACTACCTGATCGCCGGGACGTTCCCGGCCGCGGGCAAGACCTGCGCGATCGACGCGAGCCCGTTCGCGGGCTGAGGTAGGGCGGGCCTCGCCGGAACTCCCGGCGAGGCCCGCTCGCTCAGACCAGTTCGACGAGCCGTTTCGCGGCCACCATTGCGCCGTCGGTACGGATGTCCACGCGGGCTTCGGACGCGAGCGCCGTGGCCAGCGCGGCGGACAAGGACTCCGCGGTCGGCACCGGGTCCGGGTGGGCCGCGCCGATGCCCAGTTCGGCCACCCGCTCCGCCCAATAGGGCTGGTCCGCGATCCGCGGCACCACCACCTGGGGCGCGCCGGCCCGGGCGGCCGTCGTGGTGGTGCCCGCGCCGCCGTGGTGCACGACCGCCGCCACCCGGCGGAAGAGCGCCTGGTGGTTGACCTCGTCGACGACGAAGCAGTCCTCGGCGTCGTCGACCGCCGTCAGGCCGGCCCAGCCGCTGCCCAGGACGATCCGGCGGCCGTGCGCGCGGATCGCGTCGGTCGCCGCCCGGGCGATGCCCTCCGGCGCGTACGCGGCCATGCTGCCGAAGCCGACGTACACCGGCGGCTCGCCGGCGTCGAGGAACTTTTCCAGCTCGTCCGACAGCGGACGCTCGTCGGGCAGGAGCCACGCGCCTGTCTGCAGCACGTCGAGGTCCGTCGGGCACAGCACCGGATCCGCGGCCAGCCACGGCCGGTCGGTGAAGACGTGGTCGCGGACGTTGTCCACCGGCGGCAGCCCGATCGCCGCCCGGTTCCGGTCGAGCGCCGGGCCGTACAAGGCGTTCACGCGCTCGGCGTCCTGCCGCCACAGCACCCGGTTGTCGGTCTCGCCCGCCGGCGACGGCGTGCCCGGCCGGGCCCCCGGCGGGAAGTGCGGCGACGGCAGGCCGTGCAGGTGGTAGCACGCGTACACGTAAGGGATCCCGGCCCGCTCGGCGACGTCCCGCGCGCCGGCGGGCAGGAGTCCCTGCGCCACCACCACATCGCAGTCCGCAGCCACCTCGGTGAGCGTGGCGAACCGCGCGGTGACCAGCTCGTCCGCGAGCGCGAACGGGTCCGGCCGCTCGCGGGTCACCACCGACCGCACCGACGGGCCCAGCGGCACGTGCGCCACCCCGGCCCGCGCCAGCAGCGATACGAAGTCCTCGTCCGGTGGCCCGCACACCACCGCGTCCGCGCCGGCCTCCCGCAGCGCCACCGCCAGTCCCGCCAGCGGTTCGACGTCCCCGCGCGATCCCCACGTCGTCAGCAAAACACGCATTCCGCGTTCCCCCGTTTTCCCAGGTTGCAGCCTTCGGCGGGCCATTCTGCGGGATCACCCCCGCCTTGCCGCAAGCCCCGGGTTCGGCTATACCTTGAAGGGGGCGGGGAGTTCTTCGTTCCATTCCGGACGGTCGCCGCCGCTGACGAACGCGTCGCGCGGGTGCTGCACCGAAGCCAGCGACAGGATGTCCCGCCCGAACAGCGCCGCGGTCAGCCACACGGTGAGCACACGGACCTTGCGTTCCCAGCTCGGCACCGCCAGCACGTGGTAGCCGCGGTGCATGAGCCACGCGGGCAGGCCGGTGACGACCAGGCGCCGGTACTGGAAGATGCCGCGCCCGAGGCCGAGCGTCGCAATGGCGCCCAGGCTGTGGTGGACGTACGGCTTCGGCCGCCGGCCGCGCAGCGTCGCGATGATGTTGCGGGCCAGCAGTTTTCCCTGCCGGTAGGCGTGTTGCGCGTTGGGCACCGTGCGCGCGCCCGGCACCGGCGAGGCGAGGTCGGGCACCGCGGCGTCGTCGCCGGCCGCCCAGGCATCGGCCACGCCCTCGACACGCAGGTCCGGCCGCACGACGACCAGGCCGCGTTCGTCGACCGGCAGGTCGGTGTGCTGGCCGACGACGGGGTTGGCGCCGTTGCCGGCCGTCCACACGATCAGCTCCGAGTCGAACTCCTCGCCCGTCGAGAGCGTCACGTGCCCGCCGGTCGCCGACGTCACCAGCGTGTCCAGGTGGACGCGCGCGCCCCGCCGTTCCAGCTCGCGCACGACCCAGCGTCCCGGCCGGTCGGTGACCTCCGGCAGGATCCGGCCCGACGCTTCGACGAGGTGGAACCGCAGCTCGTCGCGGTGCAGTTCCGGGTAGTGCTTGAGCAGCGCCGTCGCGAGCGACAGCAGTTCGCCGAAGCCCTCGACGCCCGAGAAACCACCGCCGACGAAGGTGACGGTGAGCAGCTTGCGGCGCAGTGGGCCGTCGGGCAGCGCCGCGGCGCGGTCGAACGAGGTGAGCAGCCGGTCCCGGATCGCGACGGCCTCTTCGACGTGCTTGAGGCCGATCGCCTCGTCGGCGACACCCGGCACGGGCAGTTTCCGGGTGACGGCCCCGGCGGTGACGACGACGAGGTCGTAACCGAGCTCGAAGGCGTCGCCGTCGGTGGGCCGCACGGTGACGACGCGGTGCGCGTGGTCGATGGCGGTCACGGTGCCCGCGATGACGCGGGTGCGTCGCAGGTGCCGCCGCAGCGACACCGCGGCGTGCCGGGCTTCGACGGCCCCGGCGACGACCTCGGGCAGGAAGGGCTGGTAGGTCAGGTAGGGCCGCGGGTCGACGAGGGCGACCTCGGCCTCGCCTTTCCTCAGTTTCTTTTCCAGCTTCCAGGCGGCGTAGAAACCGGCGTAACCACCGCCGACGATCAGGATCCGGCGCATCTCGTCCTCTTTTCTCGCTTCACCCCCAGGACGAGGGGGCGGCCGGGGACGTGACAGGGATCCGCGTCACAGGCCGTGCCGGGTGGGCCGGTAGACGAGCTCCTGGGTGTGGCCGTCGAGCGTCCGGCTCTCGAGCAGCTCGAGGTCGAAGTCCTCCGCGCCCGCGAAGACCGGGTTGGTCCCGGTCCGGCCGGTGATGACGGGGAAGATCGTCACCTGGACGCGGTCGACCAGGCCGGCGGCCAGCAGCGCCCGGTTCAGCGACAGGCTGCCGTTCGAGCGCAACGGCACGTCGGACTCTTCCTTGAGCCGGGCGACGACGTCCACACCGTCACCGCTCACGACGGTGGCGTCCGGCCAGCCGAGCGGTCCCCGCAGGGTGCTCGACACGATCGTCGCGGGCAGGTCCTTCATGCGGACGAGCCACTGGTCCCAGCTGCCGGGCTCCGCGACGATCGAGGGCAGCAGCTCGGCGTTCTCGCGGTACGTCGTGGCCCCGAAGACCATCCGCTGCGGCTCGCTGAACTGGGCGAACCGGTGCTCGAGCAGTTCGGGGCCCTGCTTGCCCCAGTAGCCGCCCCAGTCGCCGCAGTGGGTGCCGAAGCCGTCGAGGCTGGAGAAGACGTCGAAGGTGTAGGTGGCGGTCATGGTGTCCTCCTCAGGTGGGGGTCTCTCACCCTGGCTACGAACGGGCCCGTCGCCGTTCGACACCACCGCGGAAATGGGGGCAGGATCCCGCGGATGACCTACACCACCGGACCGCTCGACGCTTCGACGTGGGACGCGTTCGCGGAGCTGGCCGAGCGCAACAACGGCGTCTTCGGCGGTTGCTGGTGCCTCGGATTCCACCCGGAGGGCACCGTGCGCGGGAAGGTCCGCCGGGAGCTCAAGGAGGAGCGGGTCCGGACCGGTGGCGCGCACGCGGCGCTCGTGTTCGACGACGACGGCGTCGCGCAGGGGTGGTGCCAGTACGGCGGCCCGGACGAGCTGCCCCGCATCAAGCACCGGCGCGAGTACGAGAAGGCCGCGCCGCCGCGCCCGGACTGGCGGATCACCTGCTTCTTCGTCGACCGGAAGCACCGGCGCGACGGCGTCGCGCGGGCGGCGCTGGAAGGGGCGCTGGCGCAGCTGGCCGCGGTCGGCGGTGGGCTCGTCGAGGCCGTCTCCGAGGTGACGGCCGGCCGGGACGCGCCGGGCCGGTTCCTGTTCAGCGCGACCGTCGAGCTGTTCGAGGAGTTCGGGTTCACCCGCGTGCGGCAGGTCGGCACGCACGCGTGGATCGTGAGCCGCGTGGTCTGAGCGTCAGCCCCAGATGGCTTCGGGGGCCGCGGCGGCGGGCGGTTCCCCGCCGGCTTCGGCGAACGCGGTGAGCGCGTCGACGAGCCCCTGCCGGCTCTCCGCCGGCATCCGGGCGACGATCTTGGCGATCTCCTTGCGCCGCCGGGTCGTCACCTGCCGGACGATCCGGGCGCCTTCGCGGGTGATCTCCAGCACGATCTCGCGGCGGGAAACGGGGCTGTGCTGACGATCGACCAGGCCGCCGGCGACCAGCCTGTCGACCATGCGGCTGGCGGTGGACGGCGTGACCCCGAGGTGCTCGGCCAGCGTCGCGTGCTTGAGCGGCCCGCGCGTGTGCAGCACCACCAGGAGCCGGAACTGCGGCAGGGTCAAGCTGCCCTCGGCCGCGGCGATCGACCGGACGGACACCGCCACCAGCAGCCGGGACGCGGTGAGGACCGCGTCGGTCAGCGTGTCGACGCTCGCGGCGTCGATGCCCGGGGTCGTGCGGGTCATGCGCTCCAGTGTGCCGGAACGCACCTGCCCCGCCGGGGTGACCCCCGGCTTGACAGCGGGCCGCTCGTCTCGCACTATGCGAACAAGTGTTCGATGAGTTCCTGGGTTCGCCCGGTGCGAGTACGTGGTGCTGGAGGTGAGCGTGGTGGCGGTGCCGGAGGCGCTGGCCGGGCTCACGGCGATCCCGGGGGTCGGTACGGCGGCGCAGCTGAGTCCGGGTTCGGGTTCTCCTGAGTTGTTGACGGTGCTCCCGCCGCTGGCGCGGTTGCTGCCGGAAGGCGGATTGCGCCGCGGCAGCACGATCGCGGTGGGCGGCGCGATGTCCCTGGTGCTGGCCCTGCTGGCGGCGGCGACCCGCGACGGGTCATGGGCGGCGGTGACGGCGCTCCCCGAGCTGGGCCTGGCCGCGGCGGCGGAGCTCGGCGTCGACCTGGAGCGGCTCGCACTGGTGCCGCACCCGGGCGCGGAGCTGACGGGCGTGCTGTCGGCGCTGGTGGACGGGTTCGACCTGGTGGTGCTCGGACCGGTCGCGGTCCAGCCCCAGCTGGCCCGGCGGCTGGCGGGCCGGGTCCGCAACCGCGGAACGGTCCTGCTGACGGTGGGCCCGTGGCCGGGCGCGGACCTGGAGCTGCGGGTCTCGGATCGTCGCTGGCAAGGGTTGACGCAGGACGGATACGGCCACCTGCGGACGCGCGAAGTGGTGGCGACGAGCCGCGGCCGCGGGGCGGCGGCGAGGCCGTCGTCGGTCCGGTTGCAGCTGCCGGGGCCGGGCGGAGGGATCGCGGGGAGCGAGCCGCCGGAGCGACGGCTGGCCGAGGTGGCCGGGTGAGCCGTGGCGCCGGGATCGGTTGAGCCAGCCAGGACCGCGCGACGACGGGCTGGGTGCCGCGAGCTGATCGGACCACGCGATGAGTGGTGCGCAGCAGTTCTTCGAGCCGGCCTCCGCGGCGGGTTTGCCGCGGTCGCGCGATGAGCCGCGCCGCCGTTGTGCATGCCGGTCGGGCACCTTGCCCGGGCCGGGCGATGACCCGGAAGCCGTTCGCCACAGCCGGTTTCCCTCCCGCGGCCGCGGGATGAACGGTCCGCCACGGCTGCTCGTGCTGTGGTGCCCGGACTGGCCGGTCGTCGCCGCCGGGGCCGCCGGCGGGACTCCGCCCCTCACCCCCGCCGCCGTCTTCTCCGCCAACCGGGTCGTCGCCTGCTCCGCCGAGGCGCGCCGCAATGGTGTCGGGCGCGGGATGCGCCGGCGGGACGCCCAGTCCCGCTGTCCCGGACTCGTGGTGCACCAGCACGATCCGGACCGCGACGCCCGGCTCTTCGAACCCGTCGCCGCCGCCGTCGAAGCGCAGGCCGTCGGGGTCGAGGTCGTGCGGCCCGGCATCGTCGCCGTCCCCGTCACCGGTGCCGCCGGGTACTTCGGCGGCGAAGAAGCCCTCGCCGAGCTCCTCATCGACGAGGTCGAAGCCAACGCCGGCGTCGAGTGCCAGGTCGGGATCGCCGACGGCCTCTTCGCCGCGATCCTCGCCGCGCGCCGCGCGGCGCTGGTGGCGCCCGGGCAGGCAGCACAGTTCCTCGCGCCGCTCTCGATCGCCGAGCTGAACCAGCCGGGCGACGACCGCGGCGAGCTCGTCGACACGCTCCGCCGGCTCGGGCTGCGCACCCTCGGCGCGTTCGCCGCCCTGGCCGAACGCGACGTCGCCGGCCGCTTCTCCCGGGACGCCGTCACCGCCCACCGGCTCGCCCGCGGCCTCGCCGAACGCCCGCCGCTGCGGCGCGCCCTGCCGCCGGACCTGACCGTCACCGAAACCTTCGACGACCCCCTCAGGAGAATCGACGAAGCCGCGTTCGTCGCGAAAACCCTCGGCGAACGCTTCTTCGCCGGCCTCGCGAACCACGGACTCGCCTGCACCCGCCTGGCGATCGTCGCCGTCACCGAAGCGGGCGAAGAACGCGTACGCGTCTGGCGCTGCGCCGAACCCCTGACCGCCCGCGCGACGGCGGACCGCGTGCGCTGGCAGTGCGAAGGCTGGCTCACCACCCGCGACCGGCCCACCGCCGGGATCGTCCGGCTGCGCCTCGATCCCGAAGAGGTCGTCGGCGGGCAGGCGCTGCAGCTGCAGCTGCAGCTCGGCTCGATGGGCCGCGACGCCGACGCCGCCGAGCGCGCCGGCCGCGCCCTGGTGCGCATCCAGGGCCTCCTCGGACCCGACGCCGTCTTCACCCCGCTGCTCGACGGCGGCCGCGGCCCGGCCGAGCGTGTCCGCCTGGTCCCGTGGGGCGAGCCGCGGCGCCCGGTGGTCGAGGACCGGCCGTGGCCGGGCCGCCTGCCCGCGCCGTCCCCGGCCCGGGTGCCGCCCCGGCCCCCGGCGGCGCTGGTGCTCGACGCGGTGGGCGACGCGGTCCGCTGCACCGACCGCGGCGAGCTCAGCTACCCGCCGGCCACGGTCGCGGTCGACGGCCGCCCGCCGCGCCGCGTTCTCGGGTCGGCGGGTCCCTGGATGGTGCACCCGTCGTTACCGGCCAAGCGCGGCGCGCGGCCGAAGGCTCGCGTCCAGGTGGTGCTGGAAGGCGAGGACGACGATCTGGCGGTGCTGCTCGAAGTCACCGTCGGCGTCGATCCACAGTGGACAGTCGAAGGAATTTACGACTAGTCCTTTGTGACCGATGCGACTCCCGAGTTGACACCAGGCGGCTCCCGGCTCAGGATCGAGCCACCGCAGTCGTACGTGTGTTCGAACAGTAGTCGCTGGCTTCCCCTCAGCGAACTCCTTGTGGGGAGCCGATTTTGGCGTTCAACAATCCGAGCGTGCCGTGGTCCGAAGTGGAGCGGATCGCCTCCGGGCGGCCGCCCGTTCCCGGCGACGGCAACGATGCCCCGGCGTGGTCGCGCAAGCGCGAAGGGTACGCGGGGGCGCCCGAAGATCTGCGGGACCGGAGAGCGCGGGACGACGCCGGCGACCGGATCCGTGCTCCCTACGCCGAGCTGCACGTCCACTCCAACTTCAGCTTCCTCGACGGCGCGAGCCATCCCGAGACGCTCGTCGAGGAGGCCGCGCGGCTCGAGCTCGACGCCCTCGTCCTCACCGACCACGACGGCCTGTACGGCGCCGTCCGGTTCAACGACGCCGCCCGGGAGCTCGGCGTCCGGGTCGGGTTCGGGGCCGAGCTGTCGCTCGACCTGCCCGGGCCGCAGGCCGGCGAACCGGACCCGGAAGGGTCGCACCTGCTGGTGCTCGCCCGGCAGCAGGAGGGCTACCACCGGCTCTGCAAGGTCATCTCCCACGCGCAGATCGCGGGCGGCGAGAAGGGCCGGCCCGTCTACGACCTCGAGGAGCTGGTCGACGAGCTGGCCGGGCACGTCGTCGTGCTCACCGGCTGCCGCAAGGGGCCCGTCCGCCGGGCGCTCGCCGAGCACGGGCCGGCGGCCGCGCGGGCCGAGCTGGGCCGGCTCGCGGACTGGTTCGGGCCGCGGCACCTCGCCGTCGAGCTGATCGACCACCGGCAGCCCCTCGACGACGCGGCCAACGACCACCTCGCCGCGATGGCGAAGGAGCTGCGGCTGCCGACCGTCGTCTCGAACAACGCGCACTACGCCCGCCCGGAGGACGCCGTCGTGGCCGACATGGTCGCCGCCGTCCGGGCCCGGCGCTCGGCCGAGGACCTCGAAGGCTGGCGGCCGCCGTCGGGGCAGGCGTTCCTGCGGTCCGGGATGGAGCAGCGACGCCGCTTCGAGCGCCGCTATCCCGGTGCGGTCGGCCGCGCCGCCGTCCTGGGCGTCGAGGTCGCGTTCGACCTGAAGCTCGTCGCCCCCGACCTGCCGCCGTTCCCGGTGCCGGCCGGCCACGACGAGATGTCGTTCCTGGGTGAGCTGACCCGGCGCGGCGCGGCGAAACGCTACGGGTCGCGCGAGGAGAACCCGAAGGCCTACGCCCAGCTCGACCACGAACTCGCCATCATCGAGAAACTCGGTTTCCCGGGCTACTTCCTGGTGGTGTGGGACATCGTCCGGTTCTGCAAGGAAGCCGGCATCCTCTGCCAGGGCCGCGGCTCCGCGGCGAACTCCGCGGTCTGCTACGCGCTGGAAATCTGCCACGCCGACCCGGTGAAGTGGAACCTGCTGTTCGAACGCTTCCTCGCGCCGGAACGGGACGGGCCGCCGGACATCGACATCGACATCGAGTCCGGCCGCCGCGAGGAGGCCATCCAGTACGTGTACGAGAAGCACGGCCGCTTCCACGCCGCGCAGGTCGCCAACGTCATCACCTACCGCGCACCCTCGGCGATCCGCGACGCCGCGAAGGCGCTCGGGCACAGCTCCGGCCAGCAGGACGCCTACAGCAAGCTCGTCGATCGCTGGGGTGGCACCAAACAGCAGACGGCCGGCGAAATCCCCGCCGACGTCCTCGACCTGGCCGCCCGGATCGAGGACTTCCCGCGCCACCTCGGTATCCACTCCGGCGGCATGGTGATTTCGAAACAGCCGGTGTCCGAAGTGGTCCCCGTCGAATGGGCGACCATGGCCGACCGATCGGTCCTGCAGTGGGACAAGGACGACTGCGCCACCGTCGGCCTGGTCAAGTTCGACCTGCTCGGCCTCGGCATGCTGTCCGCGCTGCACTACACGATCGACCTCGTCGCCGAGCACCACGGCTCCACTGTGGACATGGGCAAGCTCGACCTCGCCGACCCGAACGTCTACGACATGCTCTGCGAAGCCGACGCCGTCGGAGTGTTCCAAGTGGAGTCACGCGCCCAGCTGGCGACGCTGCCACGGTTGCGGCCGAGGAAGTTCTACGACCTGGTCGTCGAAGTCGCGTTGATCCGGCCCGGGCCGATCCAGGGTGGTTCGGTGCACCCGTACATCCGGCGCCGCCGCGAAGAGGAGGAATGGCAGCACGCCCACCCGCTGCTGGCGTCCAGTTTGGACCGGACGCTCGGGGTGCCGCTGTTCCAGGAGCAGGTGATGCAGATGGCCGTCGACGTCGCGAGCTTCACCCCGGCCGAAGCCGACCAGCTCCGCCGCGCCATGGGCGCCAAGCGGTCCAGTGCGAAGATGAAGGCGCTGATGGCGCGGTTCTTCGCCGGCTGCGAAGCCAACGGCCTCGACCGCGAGCTGGCGACGCGGATCTTCGAGCAGATCCACGCCTTTTCCGGCTATGGCTTCCCCGAAGCGCACTCGATGTCGTTCGCGCTCCTGGTCTACGCGAGCGCGTGGTTCAAGCGTTACTACCCGGCCGCGTTCTGCGCCGGGCTGCTGCGCGCCCAGCCGATGGGCTTCTACAGCCCGCAGTCCCTGGTCGCCGACGCGCGCCGGCACGGCGTCTTGGTGAGGGAGCCGGACATCAACGCGAGCCTGGCGCACGCCACCCTCGAACCCGACGCCGGCAGTACCGGCGGCGTCGCGCTCCGCCTGGGCCTCGCCGGGGTCCGGCACCTCGGCGACTCCGTAGCCGATGAGATCGTCGCCGAGCGTGACGCGAACGGCCCGTACGCCGGTGCCGGTGATCTCACCCGCCGCGTCCAGCTGAAGAAGAACGCCGTCGAAGCCCTGGCCACCGCGGGCGCGTTCGGCGGCGACCGGCGTCAGGACCTCTGGGCCGCCGGCGCCGCGGCGGCCACCCGGCCCGGACACCTACCGGGCCTGGCCCCGGGCCTCGACGCGCCCGCGCTGCCGGGCATGACGCGGCTGGAGGTCACCGCCGCGGACCTGTGGGCCACCGGCGTCTCCCCGGGCAGCCACCCCGTCGAGTACCTGCGCGAGCTGCTCACCGAGCGCGGCGCGCTCACCGTCGCCGAGCTCATGCGGGTCGAGGACGGGACGCGGGTGTGGGTCGGCGGCGCGGTCACCCACCGGCAGCGCCCGGCCACCGCCGGCGGGATCACGTTCCTCAACCTCGAGGACGAGACGGGCATGGCGAACGTCCTAGTCTCGCCCGGCCTGTGGCAGCGGCAGCGCCTGGTCGCCCGCACCAGTGCCGCGCTGCTGGTCCGCGGGCAGGTGCAGGCCGCCGAGGGCGTCGTCACGCTCGTCGCCGACCGCCTCGAAAGACTCGAACTGCGGATGAAACCCGGGCCGTCGCGGGACTTTCGTTGACTTCCGGGCCGCGCACTGGTTCTCTGCTCTGAGAGCGCTCTCAGCCATCCGTGCGTCTCGACGAGTGAGGATGGACGATCCATGACAGCTCGACGTCTGCGCTGGGCAGCGTGGCCGGTGGCCGCCGTGCTCGTGGCGGCCGTGCCGGCGGCGGCCGCGGCGGTCCCGCCCGAAGCGACCGTGACGGTCGACGCGCGAGCGGGGCTGGCCACCGTGCCGGACACCGCCCTCGGCGTCAACCACGCGGTGTGGGACAGCCAGCTGGGCACCGATGCGGTGGCCGACCTGCTCGGCGGCGCCGGGGTCCGCACGATGCGGTACCCCGGCGGCTCCTACGGCGACATCTACCACTGGAAGGACAACACCGCGCCGGGCGGCTACGTGGCGCCCGGCACGGACTTCGACACGTTCATGGGCGGCGTCCGGCGGGCCGGTGCCCAGCCGATCGTCATCGCCAACTACGGCACCGGGACGCCGCAGGAAGCCGCCGACTGGGTGCGGTACGCCAACGTCACGAAGGGCTACGGCGTCAAGTACTGGGAGATCGGCAACGAGCTCTACGGCAACGGTCACTACGGCGCGAACTGGGAGGCGGACAACCACGAGGACAAGAGCCCGGCCGCGTACGCCGCGGGCGTGGTGGCCTACGCCGACGCGATGAAGGCCGTCGACCCGTCGGTGAAGATCGGCGCGGTGCTCACGACCCCGGCGAACTGGCCGGACGGCATCGTCGGCGCCGGGGACACCGGCACGTGGAACCAGACGGTGCTGTCGATCGCGGGCCCGCACGTCGACTTCGCCGTGCTGCACTGGTATCCGGGCGGGTCGACGGCCGCGGAAGCGCTTACCAAGACCGAGCAGGTGAGCGACATGATCTACCTGGCGCGGGACCAGATCACGCGGTACGCGGGCCGGCCGCTCGGTATAGCCCTGACCGAGACGAACACACCGATCGGCATGAACACCCAGCCCGGCGCGCTGTTCGCGGCCGAGGCGTACGCGTCCATGCTGGAGAACGGCGTGTTCACGGTCGACTGGTGGGACACGCACAACGGGGCGACCGCACTGTCCACAGTGGCCGGATATCCGGACTACGGCGACTTCGGCCTGCTGTCCAGCGCGACCTGTCTCGACGGCGGGTGCGAGCCCGCGCTCAACACCCCGTTCGCGCCGTACTACGGGTTGAAGATGCTGAGCACGTTCGCGCGTCCCGGCGACCAGTTCGTCCGGGCCGGCGCGGACGACCCGCTGCTCGACGTGCACGCGGTCCGCCGTCCGGACGGGGATCTCGCGGTGCTGCTGGTGAACAAGGATCCTGCCGAGGCCCGCGCGGTGACGCTGGACTACGCGGGTGCTTCGGTGTCTGACGTGTTCACCTTCACGAACGGCGCGACGTCGATCACCCACGCGTCGTCGTGGGACCGGACGGTGCCGCCGTATTCGCTGACGACGGTGGTGCTGCATCCCGCGGCGGCTTCGGTTGCGTTGCGTGCGCCGGGCCAGCCGACCGCGACGACGACCGACACGACGGCGACGATCAGCTGGCCGCCGTCGGCGCCTGGCGTGAAGTACGAGGTGTACCGGCAGGCGGGGGTCGTCAGTGAGCAGTGGGGTGAGACGACGGGGACGTCGCTCTCGGTCGGGAACCTGGTGCCGGGAACGCGGTACACGGTGAACGTGCTGGCCCGGGACGGGGCGGGGAACGTCTCGTGGGCGTCGCCGCCGTTGACTCTCACTACCGGTGCGCCGTCCGCGAGCAGCTGCACGGTCCGGATGACGGACGTGAACGACTGGGCGAGCGGTTTCGTGGGCGGGATCCACGTGGTCTCCACCGACCCGACGACGGACTGGACGTTGACGTTCACGTGGCCGACCGCGCGGCAGCGGGTGACGAGCGGCTGGAACGGGACGTGGACCCAGTCCGGTTCCGAGGTGAAGGTGACGTCGTCGGCGCCGCTGGCGTCGGGGGCGGATGTCGGGTTCGTCGCGGATTATGGCGGGCCGAACATCCTGCCGACGGCGTTCAGGGTGAACGGGACTCTTTGCTCGGTGGGCTGAGGATGACGTGAACGACTCGTTCATGGCGTCGGACGAGGTGAACGAGTCGTTCACGACATCGGAGGCGCGCCGGCGCGGGGTCGGCAGCCGACTTTGCCGGGTCAGTCCGTGTTCGCCAGGTGCGTCAAAGCCGACCGCAGCACCCGCCGCACCTCCGGGCTCAACCCCGCGAGCTTCCGTTCCTCCACCACCCGGATCGCGTCCCGCACCGCCCCGTGCCGCTGGATCCCCGCCGGAGTCAAGCGGACGATGCGCGCACGTCGGTCCGACGGGTCCGGCGCGCGGGTCACCAACCCCTCCGCGACCAGCCCGTCCAGCAACGCGATCAACCGCGTCTTGTCGTAGTGGATCTCCTGGGCCAGCGCCAGCTGACTGGACGCCGAGCCGTGGGCCAGGGTCGCCAGGACCGCGTACTGCCACATCGACAGCCCGTGCTCCGCCAGGACCGGCCCCTCCGCCTCGGCCAGCGCGCGGCCCGCCCCGGCGCAGAGGGCCGCCAGGTCGTCGTCCTCCGTCACCCGGGGGATCTTACGCGTGGACAAATCATACGCATGTGCGTATCGTTTCCATCATGACATCAATCGAGACGGGGCGCGCCGAGACGCGCACGATCACCCTCACCGCGAAGCCCGAAAGCGTCGTCGCCTACCTCTCCGACGCCCGCCACCTCCCCGAGTGGGCGCCCGGGTTCGCGCCGGCCGTCGAACACGACCACGACGACGTCTGGCGCATCCCCGGCGAAGGCGGGGCGCGGCAGGTCGTCGTCAAGGTCGCGAAAGACCACGGCGTCGTCGACTTCGTCAGCGCCGACGACCCGAACCTCGGCCTCTTCGCCCGCGTGGTGCCCAACCTGACCGGCGCCGAGCTGATCTTCAGCCTCTTCTTCCCCGAGGAAACCGAACCGGCGGCGGTCGACGCGCAGATGGCGGTCGTCGACGAAGAGCTCAAGGCCGTGCGAGAGCGCGTCGAAGCGTGAACCGGGACGTCCGGGTCGCCGGTCCCCGGGGCGAGTAGACGAGCCCGAAGTGGCTACCCGATTTCAGGCGACGGTCCAGCCGTTCCTACTCGTGGCGCTGTTCCGGAAGGAGTGAGAAACCCGGCGGCAGCCGCAGTTCCGTCACTTCGCCGGCGGCGTTGATCGCCACGTCCAAAGTGGACCCGGCCAGCGGCAGCCCCCGGACCCGCAGCGCCCCGACCGGGCTGGGCCGGGGCGGGTCCAGGGTCACCGTCCGCGCGGGGACGTCGGCGTCCAAGCCGAGGAATGCCATGAGGAGGCTCATGGCAGCCGCCGCCGACCAGGCCTGGGGGCGGCACGACGCCGGGTAGGGGAGGGGCGACGACGTCTCCGAGGGGCTGTAACCAGAGAACAGTTCCGGCAACCGGTAGTCGAACGCCGGAGCGGCCGAAAGCAGTTGCGCGGCCAAGGAAGCCGCGCGAGAACCCTGTCCCGATCGCTGCAGGCCCCGGAGGACGATCGCCGTGTCGTGCGGCCAGATCGAGCCGCAGTGGTAGCTCAGCGGCGAATAGCCGCCCGAAGAAGAGCTCATCGTGCGCAGGCCGAACCCTGGCGCCAGTCGCGGATCCAGCAGCAGCGCCCCGATCTCCGCGCTTTCCGGATCGGAGACCAGTCCGGTGCCGAGCAGGTGGCCGATGTTGCTCGTCAGGGCGTCCACCGGCCGCTTGTCGCCGTCCAGTGCCAAGGCCGGGTAGTGGCCGTCCGAAGTGGACACCCAGAACCGGTCGCGGAAGCGCTCTCGTAGAGCCGCGGCCCACTCGGAAAGACCGTCGGCGGGCTCGCCGAGCGCCGTCAGCAACGAAGCCGCGCACACGACCGCTTCGTGCTGGTACGCCTGGACTTCACTCAGGGCGATCGGCGGTTTCGCCTGCTCGCCGTCGCGGAAGCGGACGGCGTCGCCGGAGTCCTTCCAGCCCTGGTTGGCCAGGCCGTGCCCGCTTTCGTCGCGGTACTCGGCGAACCCGTCACCGTCGGAGTCGGCCGCGCCGGTGATCCAGGACAACGCGAACCGCAGCGTCGGCAGCAGGTCGCGGATCTCGTCTTCGGGCAGGCCCCAGCGCCACGCGTCGTGCAGCAGGCAGACCCACAACGCGGTCGCGTCGACGGTCCCGAAGTACTCGGCGGGCAGCGCGGCGCCGCCGATCGTCTCGAAGACGTCCCGGCGCCGCTCGTGCAGGATCTTGCCCGGCGCCTCGCCGGTCGCCGGGTCGTGCCGGGTGCCCTGCGCCCGGGCGAGCGTCCGGAGCGTGCCGCCCGCGAGGTCCACTGACAGCGGCAACGCGAGCCGCGCGGCCCAGATGCTGTCGCGCCCGAACAGCGTGAGGAACCAGGGTGCGCCCGCGCCGGCGAACGCGTCGCCGGGGTGATCGTGCTCGGCGAGCAGGAGGCCGTCGAGGTCGTCGAGGGCGCGGTCGAGCAACGCCGTGAACCGGCGGTCGTCGGCGTGCACCTCCGGCCGCGGCAGCCGCGTGCCGGCCGGCACGAACAGGGCCCGCTCGTCGGACACCGCCAGTGACCAGCGCAAAGTCGTGGTGCCGGCCAGTTCGACCGGCCAGCGCAGCCGGACGCGGGGGCCGTCGGCGACGACTTCGGCGCCCTCGGCCGTCACCTCGGACACGGCCGAGTCCGCGGCCCACCGGGTGCCGTCCGGGGTCACCGGGGCGCGGCGGCCGCCCGACTTGATCTCGTCGATCGGCGCGAAGTCGGCCGCCAGCACCACTTCGACGACGCAGTGGCGGCTCACCCCGTCCGTCGAGACGAGCGAAAGCTCCTCGGTCATCCCGGACGCCGTGACGCGGCGCTCGCGTCGCAGCCACACCGTCGGGTCGGGCCCGGGGGCGCCGAGCCGGCGCAGCAGCCCGGTGAACCGCGCGCGGCCGGCGCCCGGCTCGTCGCTCGCGATGGCCTCCGGCTCGTCCCCGTCGACCGTCACTACGGCTTCGCTGAGCAGCCGCAGGTCCCCGTGCAGGAGACCCTGCGTGCCGCCGTCGCGGATCTGCCCGTCCCGGCCGGACAGGACGACGGTCGGCGCGTGCAGCGCGATCGCGAGGTCGTGGAGGAGGGGCTGGAGGTCGGCCATGACCACGATTGGATCGATCAAACGAAAGAATGTCAACTCTATTCGCGGTCTTGACAGCTCAGCGCCACGGGTTCAGAGTGTCGGCCAGTTGAACGTTCAAAACGGAGGCTCGAATGGGACGGCCCACGCTGAACTCGGTGGCCGAGGCGGCCGCGGTGTCGCGCCAGACCGTGTCCAACGTGATCAACTCGCCCGAGGTGGTCAGCCCGGAGACGCGGGAACGCGTCCAGGCCGCCATCGAGCGGCTGGGCTACCGCCCGAACACCGCGGCGCGGCAGATGCGCACCACGCGCTCGCAGATCATCGGGCTGTGCATCCCGCCGTCGGGCAACGGCGTCAGCGGCGTCGTGCTCGACCAGTTCCTGCACTCGCTGACCGCGACCGCCGAGCGCTACGACCACCGGATCATGCTGTTCACCGCGGCCGACGACGAGGCCGAGACCCGCGCGTACGCGGACTTGATCGCCTCGGTCGGCATCGACGGTTTCGTTCTGACGAACACCCACCACGACGACCTGCGCACCCGCTGGCTGCTCGAGCGCGAGCTGCCGTTCGTCACCTTCGGCCGCCCGTGGGGCGCGGAGGACACCCACCCGTGGGTTGACGTCGACGGCGCCGCCGGCACCCGGCTGGCCACCGACCACCTGCTGCGCCAGGGCCACCGCCGGATCGCGTTCGTCGGCTGGCCCGAGGGTTCCGGCAGCGGTGACGACCGCCGCGCGGGCTGGGCGGCGGGGCTCGCCGCGGCCGGGCTGGGCGAAGGCCCGCAGGCCGCGGTGTACGACGGGGTGGAGGGTGGCCGCTCGGCCGCCGTCCGGCTGCTGGACGCGAGCGGGCCGGCCGGGCGCGACCGCTCGGCGAGCCTGCCCGGCGGGGGGCCGGCCGAGAGCAGCCATACCGGCGCCCCGACCGCGTTCGTCTGTGCCAGCGACTCTCTCGCCCTCGGCGTCACCGCCGAACTGCGCGACCGCGGCATCCGGCCCGGTGCCGACGCCGCCGTGATCGGCTTCGACGACACCCCGACCGCGTCCGTGCTCGGGCTGAGCAGCGTCGCCCAGCCCATCGCCGACGTCGCCGCCGAATGTGTGCGGCAGCTGCGGGCCATCCTGCGCGGCGAAGCTCCGGCCGGACCCGCGACCACGCTCTTCACCCCGCACCTGGTGCTCCGCAGTACCTGAGTCCCCGCGCGATCAAGGAGGATCGATGCTTCCCCGCCGAACTGTGGCCGCCTTCGCGGCGGCCGGCCTGCTGCTCCCGCTTTCCGCCTGCGGCAGTGGCTTCGACGACTCGTCCCAGCCCGCCACCCAGCAGGCCGGGCCCGCCACGCTCAAGGTGATGATCGCCGCGAGTGGCGGCGCCGAGCTCAAAGCCATGCAGGACGCCGCCGCGGCCTGGGGCAAAGACGGCTCCAAGGCCGAGGTCGTCTCCGCCAACGACCTCCCGCAGCAGCTGAGCCAGGGCTTCGCCGCGGGGAGCCCACCGGACGTCTTCGCCGTCGACGCCACCAAGTTCCAGGGCTACGCCGCCGAAATGCTCCCGTACGGCGACGGACTGTCCTACAAGGACGACATCTACCCGACCCTGCGCACGACGTTCACCCAGGACGGCAAGCTTTACTGCGCCCCCAAGGACTTCTCGACGCTGGCGCTGGCGATCAACACCGACGACTGGGCCGCGGCCGGGCTCACCGACGCCGACTTCCCGAAGACGTGGGACCAGCTCAAGGCCGTCGCGCAGAAGCTGACCACCGGCGGCCGGACCGGGCTGGTCTTCAACGACACCCGCGACCGCATGGGCGCGTTCCTGGTCCAGGCCGGCGGCTGGGCGGTCGACGCCGACCAGAAGAAGGCCACCGCGGACACCCCGCAGAACCTCCAGGCCCTGACCTACGTCCGCGACCTGCTCTCGTCCGGGGTGGCCAAGTACCCGAAGCAGATCGGCGCGGGCGACTCCGGCGAGGCGTTCGGCCAGCACAAGGCGTCGATGAGCATCGACGGCAACTGGATGGTCGGCGGCATGAAGAAGGACTACCCGGACGTCAAGTACCGGGTCGTCGCGCTGCCCGCCGGGCCGGCCGGGCCCGGGACGCTGTCGTTCACGCAGTGCTGGGGCATCGCCGCCAAGAGCAAGTTCCAGGAGCAGGCCAAGCAGCTCGTCGACTCGTTCATGCAGCCGCAGCAGCAGCTCGCGTTCGCCGAGGCGTTCGGCGTGATCCCGTCGCGGCAGTCCGTGCGGGCGCAGTACGAGCAGAAGTTCCCGGCCCAGTCGGCGTTCGTCGCCGGCGCCGACCACGCGCACGGCCCGGTGACCGTGACCAAGATGGACCCGGTGCTGACCGACTTCGACGCCCAGCTGCAGCAGCTGCCGGGCGCCGACCCGAAGCGGATCCTGCAGCAGCTGCAGCAGAACACCACCGCCGCGCTCGGGCAGTGACACCATGAGCACGCTGCTCACGATTCCGCCCGCCCCGGGTACCGCACCGCCTCGCGGCACCCGGGGAAGGCGTCCGCTGCGCCGCGAGGGCCGGGCCGGGTGGCTCTTCCTGACCCCGACGCTGGTCGTGCTCGGCCTCTTCATGGTGCTGCCGATCCTGATGGCGCTCTGGGTGAGCGTCAGCGACTGGACCGGCAACGGCAGCCCGTTCTCCTCCCGCGTCACCTTCGTCGGCGGGGACAACTACGCCGCGCTGTTGACCGAACCCGGGCTGACGCGCCAGAACTTCGCCACCAGCGTCCGGAACAACGGCTACTTCGTGCTGTTCGTCGTGCCGCTGCAGACGGCGTTCGCGTTGTTCCTCGCGCTGGTGCTGCACAAGAAGAAGCTGAAGGGCCGCCAGTTCTTCCGGACGGCCTTCTACTTCCCGACCGTGACCAGCTCGGTCGCGATCTCGGTCGTGTTCCTGTTCCTGTTCTCCAGCACCGGCACGGTGAACGCCGCGCTGAAACTGTTCGGAGTGGACGGTCCCAGCTGGTTCGCCGACCCGCGCGGCATCTTCCACCTCGCGCTCGGCGACCCGGCGAACCCGCCGTCCGCGCTGGCGGGGCACGGTTTCCTCGGACTGTCCTGGTGGGACTGGCTCGCCGGCCCGAGCGTGGCGATGTGCTCGATCATCGTGCTGGTCATCTGGACCTCCACCGGCGGCTTCATGCTGATGTTCTACGCGGCGCTGCAGAACCTGCCGCCGTCGGTCGACGAGGCCGCGCTGATCGACGGCGCGACCGCGTGGCAGCGCTTCCGGCGCGTCACGCTGCCGCAGCTGCGCCCGACGCTGTTCCTCGTGCTGACGCTCGGCCTGATCGGCACCTGGCAGGTCTTCGACCAGGTGTACGTGCTCAGCCGCGGCAACCCCGCCAACACCACGCTCACCCCGGCGTACCTCTCGTACTCGACGTCGTTCATCGGCCACCAGTGGGGCCAGGGCGCGGCGATCGCGTTCCTCCTGTTCCTCGTGATCGTGGCCTTCACGCTGGTGCAGCGCTGGGCCCTGCGGGAGCGTCGATGAAGCGCCGCTGGCTGGGCTATGCGGTGCTCGTGCTGGTCGCGGCGCTGTACATCTACCCCTTCCTCATCCAGCTCGCGACGGCGTTCAAGACCGACGCCGACGCCACCGCGAACCCGCTCCTGCCCTGGCCGCAGCAGTGGTCCTTCAGCGTCTTCAAGACGCTCGCCGAGCAGGACTTCCCGCGCTGGGCGGCGAACTCGGTGTTCGTCTCGGTGACGATCACCGTCGGCCGCGTCGTGTTCGACTCGCTCGCCGGGTACGCACTGGCCCGGCTGCGCTTCCGCGGCCGTCACGCGATCTTCGGGGCCGTCGTGGCCGTCATCGCGGTCCCGAGCGTGGTCCTGCTGATCCCGAAGTTCCTGGTGCTGAACCAGCTCGGCATGTACGACAGCTATTCGGGGATGATCATCCCGCTGCTCGTCGACGGCGCCGGGGTGTTCATCATGAAGCAGTTCTTCGAGACCGTGCCGGTGAGTGTGGAGGAGGCCGCGCGCATCGACGGCGCCGGCCCGCTGCGCACGTTCTGGTCGGTGGTGCTGCCGATGTCGAAGCCCGCGCTGATCACCGTGACCATCCTGTCGTTCCAGGGTTCCTGGAACGAGCTGCCGCACTACATCGTGTCGCGGCAGGACCCGGCGCTGAACACGCTGACCTCGGGCGTGGCGTCCCTGGTGTCCGGCGAGCTGGGCCAGGGCAACCAGTTCCCGCTGAAGCTCGCGGCCGCGCTGCTCATGACGGTGCCGGTCGCGGTGGTGTACTTCGTGTTCTCACGCCGGTTCACGCAGGGAACCTACGAGGGAGTCGACAAGTAGCTCAGCGGATGAGCTCGTCGGCGACCCATTGCGCGACGCCATCCGGATAGGGGTTCGCCAGGCCGAGGACGAAGTGCCCGAAGCCGGCACCGACGGCTTCTTCGATCTTTTCGCGGGTGGACTCGGGCTTGTCGTAGTCGACCGGCAGGAAGATCGAACGGGTGATCTCCGCCGGGTCACGGCCGATCTCGGCGCAGTAGCGGTCGAGCAGCCTGCTGCGGCCGGCGAGGTCGTCGATGTCGCCGCCGCCCGGGATGTTCCACAGGTCGGCGTGCTCGGCGACCACGCGCAGCGTCGCGCTCGCCCGGCCGCCGATCATGATCGGCGGGTGCGGCCGCTGCACCGGCTTGGGGTTGCCGAAGGCGCCCTTCAGCTTGACGTGCTCGCCGTCGAAGTCGAACGGCTCATCGTCGGTCCACAAGCGACGGATGACCGTGCAAGCCTCGGCGAGCGCGGCGACGGCGTCGTCCTGGGTGTGGTAGGGCAGGCCGTGTCCGTCGTATTCGCGGCGGGCCAAGGGATGGCTCGGGCGCGAGCCCGCGCCGATGCCGAAGTCGAGGCGGCCGCCGGACACGATGTCCACGGTCGTCGCTATCTTCGCCAGCACCGCGGGCGGCCGGAAGCGGTTGCTGGTGACGAGCAGGCCGAGGCGCAGCCGCTCGGTCTGCGCGGCCAGCGCCGAAAGCAGCGTCCAGCCTTCGAAGATCGGGCCGTCCGGGTCGCCGCCGATCGGCATGAGGTGGTCGAACAGCCAGGCGTGCTCGATCTCCGGGACGGTGTCGGCTTCGCGCCAGACACGCAGGATCTCGTCGTAGCCGACGTTCATGGGTGCGGTCATGATGCCGAAGCTGGGGGTCATCAACGCCTCCGGAGGGACGGGTCGAGCAGGGCGGGCGGGGTGTCGAACTTCTCGTGCGCGGCCAGGTCTACGCCGGGCGCGACGACGGCGTCGAGCTCGTCGAGCACGTCGGCGGGCAGGACGGTGTCGGCGGCTTCGAGCTGCGAATTCAGGTGGCCGAGCGTGCGCGGGCCGATGAGCGCGCTGGTCACGGCCGGGTGCGCGGTCACGAAGCCGAGGGCGAGCTGAATCAGCGAAAGACCCGCTTGCTCGGCGATCTTGGCCAGCTTTTCGACGGCGTCGAGGCGGGCCCGGTTGACGGGATCGGTCAGGTCGAAGCGCTGCGGCAGGACCTTCGATCGGCTGGTGGCGATCTCCTGCCCGGCGCGGACCGCGCCCGACAGCCAGCCCGAGGCGAGGGGGCTCCAGGCCAGCACGCCGAGGCCGTACTCCTGCGCCACGGGCAGGACGTGCGCCTCGATGCCGCGTTGCAGGATCGAGTAGCTGGGTTGCTCGGTGACGTACCGGCTGAGACGGTTCTCCCGCGCGGCCCACTGGGCCTGGACGATGCGGTAGGCCGGGAAGGTCGACGAGCCGAAGGCGCGGATCTTGCCCGCGCGCTGCAGGTCGGTCAGCGCGGAAAGCGTTTCCTCGTCGCTCGTGGTGGGGTCCCAGCGGTGGACCTGGTAGAGGTCGACGTGGTCGACGTCGAGCCGGCGCAGGCTGTCGTCGAGCGCTTTGAAGAGCCAGCGGCGTGAGCTGCCGCGGTGGTTGCGCTCGTCGCCCATCGGCATGGTGGCTTTGGTGGCCAGCACGAGGTCGTCGCGGCGGTTCTTGACGGCCTGGCCGACCATGACCTCCGACTCGCCCTGGCCGTACATGTCGGCGGTGTCGACGAGGTTGATCCCGCCTTCGAGCGCGGCGTCGACGATGGCGGTGGCCTCGTCCTGGGTGGTGCGCCCGATCGCGCCGAAGTTCATCGCGCCGAGCGCGAGGGTGCTGACCTGGATGCCGGTGCGGCCCAGGGTGCGGTACTGCATTTCGGTGGCCTCCGTGACAAGATGGCAAACGGAACACTGCTCCGCTAACGATACGGAGCAGTGTTCCGTTTAGCAACCCCGGGAGGTGTGGTGAGCGAAAGCAAGCCCAAGCGGGCGGACGCCCGGCGCAACGAGAAGACGTTGCTCGACGCGGCGGCCGCGGTCTTCGTGGCGTCGGGCGTGGACGCGCCGGTGCGCGACATCGCGGCGAAGGCCGGCGTCGGGATGGGCACGATCTACCGCCACTTCCCGACGCGGGCCGACCTGATCATCGCCGTCTACCGGCACCAGGTGGAGGAGTGCGCTTCGGCCGGACCCGCGCTGCTGGCGGCGGCGGACTCCCCCCACGCGGCGCTGGCCCGGTGGATCGACCTGTTCGTCGACTTCCTGGTGACCAAGCACGGGCTGGCCGGCGTCCTGCAGGGCGACGGCTTCGACACGCTGCACGCGTACTTCCTGGAGCGGCTCGTCCCGGTGTGCGCGCAGCTGCTCGAAGCGGCCGAGCTGACCTCGCGGGTGCGACCGCTGGAGCTGATGCGCGGGGTGGGCAACCTGTGCGTCGGCGCGGAAGACAACCCGGACTACGACGCGCGCCGCCTGGTCGGGCTGCTGATCGAGGGGCTGCGGGCGTGATCGAGCAGCTCACGACCGACCCGTACCCGCTACTGGCCCGGCTCCGGGCGGAGGAGCCGGTGGCCTGGCTGCCGGCGTTGAACGGCTGGCTGGTCACGCGGTACGACCTGGCGGTGCAGGTGATGCGCGACGCGGCGACGTTCACCGTGGACGACCCGCGCTTCTCGACGGCCCGGGTCGTCGGCCCGTCGATGCTCTCGCTGGACGCCGGGGAGCACGCCCGGCACCGGACGCCGTTCTCCCGGCACTTCCGGCCCCGGGAGATCGAGGACCGGTTCACCGGGTTCGTCCGCGCCGAATGCACCCGGCTGGTCGACGGGTTCGCCGCGGCCGGGCAGGCGGAGCTGCGGCGGGCGCTGGCCGGGCCGCTGTCGGTCGCGGTGGTGGCCGAGGCGCTGGGCCTGGACGGTACCGACGCGGCGCGGGTGCTGGCCTGGTACGACGCGATCGTGTCCACAGTGGACAACATCTCGGCGGGCCGTCAGCCGGGTTCTCATGGCGCGGAAGCTTTCGACGAGCTGCGGGCACACCTGGAGGGTTCGATCGGGCGTCGCTCGTTGCTGACCGAGGCGGCCTCGGTGCTGGCCTTGCCGGAGGTGGTGTCGAACGCGGCGGTGCTGATGTTCGGGGGTATCGAGACCACCGAGGGCATGATCGCCAACCTGCTGCTGCACCTGCTGCGCGAGCCGGTCCACCTGGACCGCGCCCTCATCCCGGCGGCCATCGAGGAGTCGCTGCGGCTGGAACCCGCGGCGGCGGTGGTCGACCGGTACGCGACCCGCGACGTCTCGCTCGCCGGCGCGTCGATCGCGCGGGGCGATCTCGTCACGGTCTCGCTGACGGCCGCCAACCGTGACCCCGCGGTGTTCCCGGACCCGGACGTCTTCGACCCGCGCCGCCCGAACCTGCGCAAACAGCTGGCGTTCGCCCACGGCCCGCACTTCTGCCTCGGCGCCGACCTCGCCCGGCTGGAGACGCGGATCGCCGTGGAGACCGTGCTCGACCGGCTGCCGGGGATCGCCTTGGCGGAGCCGGCCGCGCCGTCCGGGCTGGTGTTCCGGAAACCCGCGGCGGTCCACGCGCGCTGGCTGCCATCATGACCGCATGACGGCGTGGCGTGAGTTCGAAGCGGCGGAACCGGAGTTCGCTCGGCGCGTGCAGGGGTTGTTCGACGCGCACCGGCACAAGACGATCGCGACCCTGCGGGCCGACGGGTCACCGCGGATCTCCGGCATCGAGACGAAGTTCACCGACGGCGAGCTGACGTTCGGCTCGATGCCGAACGCCCGCAAGGGCGCGGACCTGAAGCGCGACCCGCGGCTGGCGCTGCACAGCGCGACGGTCGACCCGGTCGAGGGCGCCGAGGCGGACTGGCCGGGGGAGGCGAAGATCGCCGGCCGGGCTTTCGACACGGGTGAGGGCTTCCGCGTCGACGTCACCGAGGTGGTCCACACGCACCTGAACCCGGAGGCGACCCTGCTGGTCGTGGAGTGGTGGACGCCGGAGGCCGGGCTCCGCAAGATCGAGCGCGAGTAAAGCGCCCCAATGTGGCCTTGGTTGCGTTGAGCGCACCCAAGGGACCCTTCGGTGCGTTGAACGCACCGAAGGCCACATTGGGGTTGTTTCATCGTGGTTGTGGCTGGTCAGGATGCCGAGAGCGGCCTGATTAGGTGCTGTGGCAAGAAACGACACGCGGACCAGCGTGATGGCCCGGGCATAGGTGAAGCCCTCGGCAAGATCGAGATGTGAGTCAACAACCCGCCGAGGGCTTCAGCCCCCTTTCCTACCAGGTCACCCTCCCCCTCTCACGACAGACCCTGCAGATGGTCGCCGAACTGATCCGCGCCCACCGAGGCCGGCTGCGGTCCCGCTGGCGCAAAGCCAGCCCCGGCGAGCAGGCCCTGGTCGTGCTGGCCGTGCTGCGCGACGACCCGCGCTTGGCCCACATCGGCGCAGGCCAGGGTGTGTCGGCTTCCACGGTGCGGCGCTGGGTGCTGGAAGTCCTCACCCTGCTCGCCGCCCGCGCCTGCCGGTTGGGTCGGGTCCTGCACCGGCTGGCCGCCCAGGGCGCGGCCGTGGCGCTGGTGGACGGGACCCTGATGCGGACCCGTCGCCGCACCGGCCGCGCCAACCGGGCCAACTACAGCGGCAAACACAAACACCACGGCCTGGTCGTGCTCGGCGTGACCGACGAGACAGGCCGGCTGATGTGGGTCTCGGGGGTGCTGCCCGGGCGGACCGCTGACATCACCGCCGCCCGCCGGCTACACCTACGCGAACGGCTGCACGACTATGGCCTGTCCCCGGCCGGGGACAAGGGGTTCCACGGCTGGCACACAGACGTCCGCAACAGCCGCGGCTGCGACCGTTGCGGCGGAGTGTGTGAGCAGGTCGTGCTCACTCCTTACAAGGCCGAAGCGAACCGGCCGTTGACTGTGGGTCAGTTGCGGGCCAATGCGGTGTTCTCGGCGATGCGCTGCGCGGTGGAGGGTGGCTTCGCCGCCCTCAAATCCTGGCGCATCCTCGACAAACTCCGCTTGCACCCTCGCCACGCCACCACGTTGCTGCGGGCTCTGCTCGTGCTGAC
>NZ_JBEZHS010000035.1:0-101854 GCF_040650695.1 Amycolatopsis sp. NPDC048633 | reverse complement strand
AGCGAGCGGGGCGGCGGCAGTCCGGACGTCATGAACGACCCTTTCACCTCGTCAGACGAGGTGAAAGGGTCGTTCATGACCGCTGCCGCGGAGCGAGTCCCCACCCGCTCGCCGGCGAACTGAACGTCGCGAATGACTCATTCGGGGCGCCGGAGGTCCCCAATGACTCATTCGCGACACCGAACTCCGGCCGAGCGCGCCAGGGACCCTGCCTCGGAGCGGCGGGGGATGCCTGTGGGGCCCGGGGGCGGCTTGCCGCGTTCGGGATCGTCGAGGAATCCGGCGAGCCGGACGTCCGCGCCACCGGCCGACGCTGAGTCCCGGGCGGGCTCCGAAAGCCGTGAAGGCCACCTTGCGGGACTTCAATTCCCTCAAGGTGGCCTTCACGACCAGCGGACCGCAGTGGACCTCAGCTGGCCTGCTGCCGAGCCTGAGCGTTGTCCGGCACTTCGAGCGCGTCCAGCACCTCGAGCGGAACGAACGGAGCGAGCTGAGGCCGCTTCGGCGACAACCCGTCCCCCATGGACTCGCCCCGCAGCTGGCGCCGGATCCAGGGCAGCAAGTGCACCTTCGTCCACGTCAAGTCCGACCGCCGCGAGTCGATCCAGCGGCTCGGGACCGCTTCCGGCGCCCATGGCTCGCGCCAGTCGTCCTTCAGCGGGACTCCCAGGACCTCGGCCGACTTCATCGCGATCCGCCGGTGGGCGTCGGGCGAGAAGTGCAGCCGGTCGTCGCTCCAGGCGCGCCGGTCGTGCAGGGGGCCCATCGCCCACAGGTCCACCATGCGGGCGCCGTGGCGCTCCGCGATCGCCCACAGGTGGGTGTTGTAGATCCCCACCTTGCCGCGCAGGACCGACATCACCGACAGGACCTTCGTGTCCGGGCCGTTGAAGATCAGCACCGGGATCCCCGCCTCGCGCAGCTTCGCGACGCCCTCTTCGAAGCGCTCCGCCACCGCGTCCACGTCCGCCCCCGGGACGATGATGTCGTTGCCGCCCGCGCACAGCGTGACCAGGTCGGGCTTCAGCTCCAGGGCGATCGGGAGCTGTTCGTCCATGATTTCGTCGAGCATCTTGCCCCGCAGGGCCAGGTTCGCGTACTGGAAGCCGGGTCGCCCGGCCGCCAGGATCTCGGCGAGCCGGTCGGCCCAGCCGCGGAACGAGCCGTCCGGCAGCCCGTCGTTGAGCCCCTCGGTGAAGCTGTCCCCGATCGCCACATAGCTGTCGAATCCGTACACGCTGGGTCCCCTTCCCGTCCTGCGACCGACCCCCGACATGTAGTTGTACACCTCAACTAACCATCGGGGCCCCACCCCCGCTGCCACCTCGAGCGTTCAGCCGGCGGTAACAGTGTCTTATCTTGTCGGCCTTCTCCGCCTCTCTATTACGTAGTCTTCACCTTCCGCATGCCGTGAGACAGCACACTCGAAGGCAATCACCAGACTCTTGTGGCGTAAATCTCCCTGCTTGGGGCCTTCCCGGCCCCATCCGGCACGCTGGACACGTGTCCGCAGAACCCCGTGAGTCACTCGCGCAGATCCTCGGTGGCCGCCGGGGCGCGCTCGACGCCAGCATCCCGCCCGCCGGCTTCGTCGTCGGCTGGCTCGCGGCCGGGCAGTCCATCGCCTGGGGCGCCGGCGCCGCCATCGCGGTCGCCGTGGCCCTCGGGGTCTACCGGATCGTCCGCGGCGGGAAGATCCGCGCGCTGGTTGTCAGCCTGGCCGGCGTCGTCGCGGCCGCGCTGATCGCCCTGCACACCGGCCGCGCCCAGGACTTCTTCCTGCTGCAGCTGATGTCCAATGTGGCCAGCGCGCTGCTCTGGGCGGCCAGCATCGTGATCCGCTGGCCACTGCTCGGCGTCGTCGTCGGCCTGTTGCTGGGCCAGAAAACGCGCTGGCGCCGCGACCCCGTGCTGCTCAAGGCGTACTCGCGCGCCAGCTGGGTGTGGGTGTTCGGCCAGTACGTGCTGCGCGTGGTCGTGTACGGCCTGCTGTGGTGGTCCGGCCAGGTGATCGCACTCGGCGTGGCCCGCACGGTGCTGTCGTGGCCGCTGGTGGCGCTGACCGTCGCGGTGAGCGGCTGGGTGCTCTACCGGGCGTTGCCGCCGGAGCATCCGGGCCTGCGCCTGGCTCCCGAACCCCGCCCGGACGACGTACCCGGGACATAAGGCGGCCCCCGGCGAGGGGGGAGGGTCCGGGGGCCAGTGACTACGTTACCCGGACTACCGGGGTTCAGTCGACGTTTTGGCGTCTTCGCGTCGCGTTTTACTCAATTTTTTAGGGAAATACTGGTCTAACCACCCCTTCGCCGAAGGCGTCCACAGCCGCGAGCCAGGCCGCCCCGAGCACCCCATCGGAGCTGGTCAGCACCTCGAGCCCGGCCAGCCCGCGGCGCACGAGCGTGCCGACGGGGCTGGTTCCGGTGAGAACCGAACCCACGAGCACGACCGGGGTCGACTCGCCGGGTTCGCGCGCGGCGAGGGCGTTCGCGACCAGAAGTTCCGCCGCACGGGTGACGATTTCGCGTGCGCCGGGCTCGCCCGCGTCGTGCGCCGCGCTCACCAAAGGGGCGAACCGGGCGAGCCGGACCGGCGCCTCGGCGTTGGCGGTCGTGATCAACGCGCGCGACGCGGTGAGCCGCTCCGCGTCCGTCCGGACGTCCAAACCGGACGGTCCGAGCGCGGCGCCGAGCACCGCCGACGGCAACCCGTCGAGGGGCAGGCCGCGCCCGAGAGCCTCCAAAGTGGATCGGACGGCTTCGCGGCCGAGCCAGAACGCGGACCCTTCGTCGCCGAGCAGCCAGCCGTAGCCGCCCGCGGTGCCGGCCAGCCGGCGCTTGCGGATCCGGCCCGCGATGGAACCGGTGCCGGCGACGAGCACGGTCCCGTCCGGCGCCGACGTCGCGGACGCGTACGCCACTTCGGCATCGGCCACCACCCGCACGCCGGTGAGCCCGATCCGCGCCCACGCCGCGTCGAACACCGCCGCCACGCGCACGTCGCTGAGCTTGCTGACCCCGGCCATGCCGACGACGCACGCGCGCACGTCGCCCGGATCGTGCGTGCCGAGTGCTTCGGTGATCGCGTCCGCGATCCGGCCCGCGGCGACCTCGGGCTCGTGCGCGTTCGGGTTGGCGCCGCCGCCGCGCCCGGTGCCGAGCACGACGCCGGCGGCGTCGACCAGTGCGGCCCTGGTCGACGTACCGCCGGCGTCGACGCCGATCGCGAAGGTCACCGGGTCTTGGTCACCTTGAGCAGGCCACGCGGGCTGTCCGGGTCGCCGCCGCGGGCGAGCGACAGGCCGAGCGCGATCCGCTGGATGGGCAGGATCTCCAGGATCGGCGCCAGCTCTTCGGCCGTCGGGGCGACGTCGATGCGCAGCGCCGCCGGCACCTCCGAGGCGGCCGAACCGACCGCGAGGACGTCCGCGCCGCGCTTGCCGACGGCCTCGAGGACCTCGTGCATCGCGCGGCCGCCGTGGCCGGCGCTGGTCACCGCGAGCACCGCGGTCTCGCCGTCCACCGCCGCGACCGGGCCGTGCAGCAGGTCCGCGCCGCTGTACGCGCGGGCGGCCAGGTAGCTGGTCTCGGCGAGCTTGAGCGAGCCCTCGAGCGCGGTGGCGTAGGAGTAGCCGCGGCCGGTGGTGAGGACGCGGTCCACGAAGCGGTACCGGTCGACCGCGCGCTGGACGCCCTCGGCGGCACCGTCGAGGGTCTGCTGCGCCAGCTCGCCGATCTTCTCGGCGTCGGCCGCCTTGCCGCCGCGCACCGCGTCGATCAGGAGGTAGAGCGCCATCAGCGTCGCCGAGTACGTCTTGGTCGCGGCGACGGCCTTCTCGACGCCGGCGCCGATGTCGACGCCCAGTTCGGACGCTTCCCGCAGCGGCGAGTCCGGCGTGTTGGTGACGGACACCGTCAGCGCGCCCTGGCGGCGTGCCGTTTCGGTGACCTCGATCAGGTCGGGCGAGCCGCCGCTCTGGCTGACCGTGACGAACAGCACGTCCCGCAGATCGGGCCGCGCGCCGTACAGCGTCGCCGTGGACGGGGAGACAAGACCAGCCGGAAGGCCGAGCATTACCTCGATCAGGTACTTCGCGTACAACGCTGCGTGGTCACTCGATCCACGCGCGGCGAGCAAAGCGAAGCGCGGGGGCCGTTGTGAGATCTTTTCCGCCACCCCGGCGATTTCCGCCTGACGCTCGACCAGTCCGGCCAGGACGTCCGGTTGCTGGGCGATCTCCGCGGCCATGTGCTCGCCGGGCCGTTGTTCGGTCATCATTTTCCTCTCCACCTCCGGCATTATGTACCGGACTCAGGCGGCGTCGGTCAGGTCTAGACCAATGTTAGTGGGGCGGCGGGTTTGGGGAAAAGGGTACGTTTCTTACGGGGACGTGGCGCGCAATGAGGGAAGACATAGGGAGTCGGGCATGTTGGAGACCACCACCACGGGCGAGGCGGGCGCCGTCGCCGGGCTGCGCGGGCAGCGCGAGCCCAAGTATTGGGCGCTGAAACAGCACCTCCTCGACCTCTTGGACGTGCTGCCACCGGGGTCGCCGATCCCGACCGAACGCGCGCTCGCCGGGGAGTTCACGGTCTCCCGCACCACGGTGCGCCAGGCGCTGGCCGACCTCACCGCCGAGGGCCGCCTGCACCGTGTGCAGGGCAAAGGCACCTTCGCGGCCGAGCCGAAGCTCGCGCAGCGGCTGCAGTTGTCGTCCTACACCGAGGACATGCGGCGGCAGGGGCTGAAGCCGTCTTCGAAGCTGCTGGAGCTCGAAGAGCTTCCCGCCGAGGGCGATCTCGCGAAACTGCTCGGAATCCGTACTGGTGCGAAAATTCTTCGCCTTCGACGGCTTCGACTCGCGGACTCGCAGCCGATGGCGCTGGAGACTTCGCACCTGCCGGCCGGCCGATTCCGCGGGCTGCGCAAGCACGTCTCGGCGGGCGGTTCGTTGTACGCCGTTCTACGCGAGTACTACGGAGTGGAACTGGAACGCGCCGAAGAGTCGATCGAGACGTCGCTCGCCGGCCCGGAAGAGGCGGAGATGCTCGGCGCCGACGTCGGCATGCCGGTGCTCCGGCTGACCCGGCACTCGTTCGCCACCGACGGCAAGCCGGTCGAGTACGCCCGCTCGGTCTACCGCGGCGACCGGTACAAGTTCGTCACGACGCTGCTGCCGTAGCCCGGTTGACGCGGATCTCCGCTGACGGTGGAGTAAGCACGTGACTGCCACCGAAGACACCGGGATCCGATGGGGGACGCACGCCGCCCGCGGCGTGCTCGCCACCACCATCCTCGGATCGGGCATGGCGATGCTCGACGGCACCATCGTCAACGTCGCCCTGCCCCGCATCGGCGCCGAGCTGAACGCCTCCGTCGCCGGGCTCCAGTGGATCCTCGACGGATACCTGCTGGCGCTCGCCGCGCTCATCCTGGTCGCCGGCTCGCTCGGCGACCGGTACGGCCGGCGCCGCATGTACCTCATCGGCGTCGTCTGGTTCGGCATCGCCTCCGGGCTGTGCGCCGCCGCCGTGTCCACCGAGATGCTGGTCGCGATGCGGATCCTGCAGGGCATCGGCGGCGCGCTGCTGACGCCGGGGTCGCTCGCGATCCTCCAGTCGTCCTTCGCGCACGACGCCCGCGCCCGCGCGATCGGCGCCTGGTCCGGGCTCGGCGGCATCGCGGCGGCCGCCGGGCCGCTGCTCGGCGGCTTCCTCGTCCAGGTCTGGTCGTGGCGGCTCGCGTTCCTCATCAACGTCCCGATCGCGGTCGCGGTCGTGCTGATGGCCCGGAAGTTCGTCCCCGAGTCGCGCGACCCCGAGGCGACCGGGCACCCGGACTTCGGCGCCGCCGCGCTCGGCGCGCTCGGCCTCGCCGGGGTCACCGGCGCGCTGGTGGAGGCACCGGCCCGCGGCATCGGCGACCCGATCGTGCTGGTCGCGGGCCTGCTGGGGATCGCGGGACTGGCCGCGTTCGTCGCCGTCCAGCACCGCTCGCGCGAGCCGCTGGTACCGCCGATGCTGTTCCGCGACCGGACGTTCACCCTGGCCAACGCGCTGACCTTCGCCATGTACGCGGCGCTCGGCGGCGTGATGATGCTGCTGGTCATGCAGCTGCAAGTGTCGCTGCACTACTCGCCGACGGCGTCCGGGCTGGCCGGGCTGCCGCTGACGGTGATCATGCTCTTGCTTTCGGGCCGCTCCGGCGCGCTCGCCCAGCGCATCGGCCCGCGTGCGCAGCTGGTGGTGGGCCCGATCGTCGTCGGCATCGGGATGCTGCTGATGCTGCGCATCGCGCCCGGCGCGTCCTACCTCGGCACGGTGCTGCCCGCGGTCGTCGTGTTCGGGCTCGGCCTGGCGACGGTCGTGGCCCCGGTGACCGCGACGGTGCTCGCCGCGGCCCCGGACCGCTACGCCGGCGTCGCGTCCGGCGTCAACAACGCGATCGCCCGGTCCGGCGGTCTCCTGGCGGTGGCGGTGCTGCCCGCGGCGGCCGGCCTGACCGGCGAGGCGTACGCCGACCCGGTGGCGCTCACCGCGGGCTGGCGGACGGCGCTGATCATCTGCGCCGCGCTGGCGATCGCCGGCGGGCTGATCGCGCTGGGCATCCACAACGGCGTCCTCGCGCCACCGACTCCGCCGCCCCCTGCCGCCGACGAGTCCCCGCACCTGGGCGAGTGCTACCACTGCGGCGTCGAGGGCCCGCCGACGCACGTCCGCGGCGGCGCCCCGGTCGCCGGCTCGTAAGCGCCCCAATGTGGCGTTCGGTGCGTTGGACGCAACCAACGCCACATTGGGGCGCTTGAGTCCTAACCCGCGAGGATCTCGGCGAACAGTGCCGGGTCGGCGTTGCCGCCCGAGACGATCGAGACCGTGCGGCCGGCCGGGAGCTCGTCCGCGTGGAACAGGTACGCCGCCGTCGCCACCGCGCCGCTGGGCTCGGCGACCAGCCGGGCCTTCCGGGCGAGCGTGCGCATGGCCTCGCGGATCTCGTCCTCGGTGACCGTGACCATCGCGTCGACGACCTCCTTCAGGTGCGCGAAGGTCAGCTCGGACGGCTGCGCGCGCAGGCCGTCGGCGATCGTCCGGGCGCGGTCGGCCTGGGGCCAGTCGACCTGGCGGCCCAGGCGCAGGCCCTCGGTCGTGTCGCCGGCCAGCGCCGGCTCGACGCCGATGACCTTCGCGCGCGGCGCGCGGGCCCTGATCGCGGTGCCGACGCCGGAGGCCAGCCCGCCGCCGCTCACCGGCACCAGCACGACCTCGACGTCGGGGAGGTCCTCGGCGATCTCGAGGCCCGCGGTGCCCTGCCCGGCGATGATGGCCGCGTCGTCGTAGGGCGGGACGAGGGTCAGCCCGCGTTCGGCGGCCAGTTCGTGCGCTTTCCCCTCGTGTTCGCCGATCGGCACCTCGATCACCTCGGCGCCGTACGCGCGGGTGGCCTCGACCTTGATCCGCGGCGCGACGTCCGGCACGACGATCACCGCGGGCACGCCGTACTGCTGCGCGGCGTAGGCGACGGCCTGCGCGTGGTTGCCGCTCGAGTAGGCGATGACGCCGCGGGAGCGCCGCTGCTCGTCGAGGGCGCCGATCGCGTTGAACGCGCCGCGCACCTTGAACGCGCCGACCGGTTGCAGGCTTTCGGGTTTGAGCCACAGGGTTCCGCGGGGATCCCACGTCTGGAGCAGCAGGGGCGTATGCACGGCGACACCTCGGACGCGCTTCGCCGCGGCCTCGATGTCAGAGATCGTCACCAGTTCCATGTGCTGATTATGTCAAGAAAATGTTCGCCCGATACTGTCTATTGTGGACAGTCAGAGTGGTCCTTCTCACGTCGGGGCAACGGGGGGAGTTCCTCGCGCGCCTTAGACGTTGGACAGGGGAGAAGACTTACTACCGGATCGGGATCATGAGCAAGGAGAACGCAGCGGCTTCCGAAGCGAAGGAAGAAAAGTCAGGTCTGCGCATCGCGCAGGTGATGGCGGCGGCGCTCGCGGCGGTGACGGCGGCGCTGCTGGGGTCGACGCTCGGCGTAGCCGGCACCGTGGTCGGCGCGGGCGTGGCGAGCGTGATCACGACGGTCGGCGGCGAGCTCTACCTGCGCTCGCTGCAGCGCACGCGCGCGGCGGCGGCGAAGGCGCGGCAGCTGGCGACGTCCGGCATCCGCCGGCGTGGCGGCCCCGGCGTCGGCGCGGAGGTGGCGCTGGCCGAGCAGCCGACGGTCCAGCTGCCCCGGCCCGAGGACGGCCCGCCCGAGGAGGAACCGTCGCGGCTGCGGAAGTTGCGCTGGCCGTTGATCATCGGCACGAGCGTGGCGGCGTTCGCGGTGGCGATCCTGGCGATAGTGGGCTTCGAGTCGGCGACGGGCACCCAGATCGGCGGCGGCACGGGTTCGGGCATCGGCAAGATCTTCGGCGGCGGCGGTCACCCCGACACGACGCCCTCGACGACACCGTCCACCAGCACGAACGACACCCAGGACTCGCCGACGCCGACCCCGTCGACGACCGAGACCACAACCCCGCCGACGACCTCGGCGGACTCGCCGACCACGACCCCGACCACACCGAGCACGACGGCCCAGCCGCCGTCGACCTCGGCGGCCCCGCCCACCAGCCAGGGCGCGGCTTCGACTCCCACGCCCTAGCAGCCACTTGTCCACAGGCGAACGGCTCCGCGCGAAGTTGTCCACAACTTTGCGCGGAGCCGTTTTTGCAGGCCAGGGACCGATAGACTGGACAGGGGACGCCCCCCAGGGAGGGCGGGGGCTGTCAGGCCAGGCGGGCGCGCAGTTCGCGGGCCGCGGACTCGGGGTCCTCGGCCTCGGTGATCGCCCGGACCACCACGATCCGCGACGCTCCCGCCGTCAGGACCTCCGGGAGCCGGTCGCCGTCGATGCCGCCGATCGCGAACCACGGCCGCTCCGGTGCGGCCGAAGCCGTCGAACGCACCAGGTCCAAACCAGGTGCCGAGCGCCCGGGCTTCGTCGGCGTCGGCCAGCAGGGGCCCGTGCAGAAGTAGTCCACTCCTGGCTCTGACGAAGCCGCGAGGGCCTGGTCAAGGGAGTGTGTCGAGCGGCCGATCACCACGTCGTCACCCAGGATTCGGCGGGCCAGCGGTACCGGGATGTCGTCCTGGCCCAGGTGGAGCACGTCCGCGCCGACCGCCAGTGCCACGTCCGCCCGGTCGTTCACCGACAGCAGCGCCCCGTGCCGGGCGCACGCCTCGGCCAGCACCTCCAGCGCCGCGATCTCTCCCGCGGCTTCCAAGGCGCCGGTCTTGTCGCGCAGCTGGATGATGTCGACGCCGCCGGCCAGCGCCGCGTCGGCGAACGAAGCCAGGTCGCCGCGGGCCGTGCGGGCGTCCGTGCACAGGTACAGGCGCGCGCTGTCGAGGCGGGCGCGGATCTTGTCACCGGAGAGGGCGAGCATAGCGGCGACCGTACCTGGCAAGTTGACAATCCGACCAAAGCAGGCCGGCCGTCGAGCGGTACATGCCGTTGTCGCGAAAGCCATCCGGCCGTGACTGCGGTTGGATTATCAACGAACGGCACAGTAGGGTGGACTTGTCCGCACGGGAGCCCGAGGCACGGGCTGAGAGGGAGCTGCCGCTCCGACCGTGGAACCTGATCCGGGTCATGCCGGCGCAGGGAGCGTGATTCCCATGACGAACACCTTGGCCGTCGTCGGCGGCGGCGTGATCGGCCTGTCCGCGGCGTGGCGCGCCGCGCGAACCGGCCGGGACGTCACCCTCTACGACCCCGAACCCGTCCGCGGCGGCGCGTCCTGGCTGGCCGGCGGCATGCTCGCCCCGGTCACCGAAGCCTGGCCGGGCGAGGAGGACGTCCTCAGCCTCGGCGAAGAGTCCTTACGCCGCTGGCCCGGCTTCGCGAGCGACCTCGCCCAGGAAGGCGTCGACCCGGGCCTGGCGGAACACGGGACCCTCGTCGTCGCGTTCGACAGCGCCGACGCCGGCCACCTCGACATCCTCGCCGGTCACCTGCACTCGATCGGCCGCGCGGCCGAACGGCTCACCGGCCGCGAGGTCAAGCGGCTCGAACCCGGCACCGGGTCCGTCCGAAGTGGACTCCACGTGCCTGGCGACCTGGCCGTGGACAACCGGAAACTGCTCAACGCGCTGTACGCGGCCTGTCAGGAACGAGACGTCCGGTTCGTCCGCGAGCGCGTCGAACGCATCCCGGACGCCGACGCCGTCGTGCTCGCCGCGGGCGCCTGGACCGGGCGGCTGCACCCGCAGCTCGCCGACGCCGTCCGCCCGCTCAAAGGCGAAATCCTCCGCCTCAAGCCCCGCCGCGGCTGCCTGCCGCCACCGACGCGCACCGTCCGGGCCGTCGTCGAGGGCCGCCCGATCTACCTCGTCCCCCGCGGCGACCAGGAGCTCGTGCTCGGCGCGACGCAGTACGAAGCAGGTTTCGACCGGGCCGTCACCGCGCGCGGCGTCCGCGAGCTGATCGAGGGCGCCGAACGCGTCTTCCCCGCGATCACCGAGTACGAGCTCGTCGAGACCGCCGCGGGCCTGCGGGCCGGCAGCCGGGACGTGCTGCCCTACATCGGCGTCCTGGACGACGGCGTCTTCGCCGCCACCGGGCACCACCGCAACGGCCTGCTGATGGCCCCCGTGACCGCGGACGCCGTGGTCGCCTGGCTCGAGGGGGAGAAGCCGCCCGAAGGCGTCGAAGCGGCTTCGCCCGCCCGCCTGCACCAGAAGGAGCACGTGTGATGGAGATCAAGCTCAACGGGAAGTGGACGGAGTTCCCGGACGGCGCGACCGTCGCCGACGTCCTCGAGGCGTCCGGCGGGCCGCGGCCCGGCATCGCCGTCGCGGTCGACGGCGTCGTCGTCCGCCGGAGCGACTGGACGGCCACCGCCGTGCCCAAGGGCGCGGGCGTCGACGTGCTCACCGCGGTCCAGGGAGGCTGAAATGGACGAAGAACCGCTGGTCATCGGCACCTCCAAGCTGACGTCACGGCTGATCATCGGCACCGGCGGCGCGGCGAACCTGGCCGTGCTCGAACGTGCGCTGGTCGCGTCCGGCACCGAGCTGACGACCGTCGCCATGCGCCGCGCCGACGCCGAAGGCGGCTCCGGTGTCCTCGAGCTCCTGAAAAGGCTCGGCATCGAGCTGCTGCCGAACACCGCGGGCTGCCGCACGGCCGCCGAAGCCGTGCTCACCGCGCAGCTGGCGCGCGAGGCGCTCGGTACCGATCTGGTCAAGCTCGAGGTGCACGCCGACGACCGGACACTGCTCCCGGACCCCTTCGAAACCCTCGACGCGGCCGAGCGGCTGGCCGCCGACGGGTTCACCGTGTTCGCCTACACGAACGACGACCCGGTGCTCGCGCTGCGCCTGGAGGAGGCCGGCTGCGCCGCCGTGATGCCGCTGGGCGCGCCGATCGGCACCGGCCTCGGTATCCGGAATCCGCACAACATCGAGCTGATCGTCTCGCGGGCGGGCGTCCCGGTGATCCTGGACGCCGGAATCGGTACCGCGTCGGACGCGACGCTGGCGATGGAGCTCGGCTGCGACGCCGTCCTGCTGTCCACCGCCGTCACCCGGGCGACGGACCCCGAGCGGATGGCCGCGGCGATGCGTTCGGCCGTCGTCGCCGGCCACCTGGCCCGCAGCGCGGGGCGCGTGCCGCAGCGGTTCTGGGCCCAGGCGTCGAGTCCACCCCGGTGAACCGGGGTGGCTTAACGCCGAACGTGCACGGCGAACCCGTAAGGTTGACGGCACTTTCCGGCGCACCCGCGCACGCGTGAGGCAGAAGGAGCCAGCCGTGACGAGCACATCGGTCCAGGACGTCTCGGGCAGGTTGTACCTCGCCGTCGGCAGGCTGTCCCGGTCACTGCGGCAGGCCGGCGTACCGGGCCCTGGCCACGGCGCCATCTCGGCCCTCGCGACGCTGGTGATCTCCGGCCAGCTGCGCCTCGGCGATCTCGCCGCGAAGGAGGGCGTCGCCGCGGCGACCATGTCGCGGATCATCGCGTCCCTGGTCGAGGCGGGGTACGTCAGCCGCGAGTCCGACCCGGTCGACCGCCGGGCCTGGCTGGCGAAGGCGACCGAAGAGGGCGAGCGGCTGGTGTCCGGCGTCCGGTCGACGCGGGTGCAGGAGCTGAACCGGCGTCTCGACCGCCTGTCGCCCGAGCACCGCGAAGCCCTGACGGCGGCGCTCCCGGCCATGGAGGCGCTGATCGCGGACGAGGGTTAGTCCTCGGGCGGCAAGTCCCATTCGGTCAGCAGGCGATCGGCGTCACGGCGTCCGCGGGCCCGCCTGACCAGCCACAACGCGACGAAGACGACGAGCGCCGCCACCACCAGACCGGCGGCGGACAGGCCCACGACGGTCCACGCCGCGTCGGCCGGGTCGTTCTTGGTGATGGTCTCGCTCTGTGCAGTGTCCGGGTGGGTGGGAATTCCGCCCGCGCCGGAAATCGTGTCGCCTGGTTCGAGGAGCTTCGTGTCGTCGACGAAGTCCGCCAAGTTCGGGTATCCGGCGCCGTCGGGTGCCACCAGCAGGCAGTCGCGCGTTCCGGGTTTGCAGGCGATGGCCAGGTCGACGAAGCTGACCTCGCCGTTCTTCGCCTCCTTCCTCAGCACGTTGATGTGGGAAACGGCGGCATCCTTGCCGGCGAAGCCCTCGACGGTGCTGATGATCGCGGCGGCCGAGACGCGGCCCGTCGACGCCGGTTCCTGCGTGCAGCCGACGAGGACGACGGCCAGGAGCGCGAGGACGACAGCGGGTCGCAAGGACATCTAAGCCGCCTTCTGCCGCAGCTCGGCGAGCTCCGCGCGCAGGGCGCGTAGCTCGTCGAGGATCTCCTGGTTCGCGGCGGCCTGGGTTTCGGCCTGCTTCGCCTCTTCCTCGCGGATGTCCTGGCGCAGCTCGTCCTCCATGCCGCTGACCACGACGGCGATGAAGAGGTTCAGCACCGCGAAGCTCGACACCAGGATGTACACGACGAAGAAGATCCAGGCCATCGGCGCCTGGATCATGATCTCCTTCGCGATGTCCGGCCACGCTTCGCCGGTCATCACCTGGAACAGCGTGAACAGCGACGTCCCGAGGTCACCGAAGTTCTCCGGGGAGATGACGCCGAACAGCTTGGTCGCCATCACGCCGGCGACGAAGATGATCAGCCCGAGCAGGGCGGCGATCGACGCCATGCCGGGGATCGCCGCGAGCAGTCCCGAGACGACCTTGCGCATCGACGGCACGACCGAAATCAGCCGCAGGACGCGCAGCACGCGCAACGACCGCAGGACGGCGAACGGCCCGGTCGCCGGGATCACCGCGATGCCGACGACCAGCAGGTCGAAGACGTTCCAGTTGTCGCGGAAGAACGCGCCGCGGTAGGCGTAGAACTTCGCGAGCAGCTCGGTAACGAAGATGCCGAGCGCGACGTGGTCGAGGGTGTGCAGGAGCGTCCCGTAGCCGTCGATCAGCGACGTCGACGTCTCCATGCCGAGCGTGACCGCGTTGAACACGATCACCGCGATGATGAAGTTCTGGAAGCGGCGGTCCTCGAGGACCTTCGCCACCCGCTCGCGCCCGGTCAAGACCGCCCCCTGCTGGTTTCAAGGATGAGTAAACGCAGCGATGGTAACCGGGCGGGTACTCAGCGCTGTTCGGGTGCCAGCCGCCAGAAGGCCGAAACGGGTCCGACCTTGGCGCCCATCGGATAGGCGTGCTCCACGGCGTGGGAGACGAACCACTTGCCGTACCGCGCCGCTTCGACCACGGACATGCCCTTGGCCAGGCCCGCGGTGAGGGCCGACGCCATCGTGTCGCCCGCGCCGTGCGTGTGCGGGGTCGCGTAGCGCTGCCCGGGCAGCTCCACGAACGTCGAGCCGTCGAACAGCAGGTCCACGCACTCCGGGTCGGACTGCAGGTGGCCGCTCTTGACCAGGACGTACTTCGGGCCCATTCGTTGGAGCACCACGGCCGCGGTGTGCATGCCTTCGCGGTCTTTCACGGTCATGCCGGTGAGGAGGCGGACCTCGTCGAGGTTCGGGGTGAGCACCGTCGCGCGCGGCAGCAGCTCGTCGCGCAGGGCGTGCAGGCCGGCGTCGTCGAACAGCGGGTGGCCGTGCATCGACGCCGCGACCGGGTCGACGACGAACGGGATCTTCTCGTTGCGGCCGATCTGCGCCTTGTCGCACGCCGCCGCGACGGCGTTGATGATCTCCGCGGACGCCAGCATGCCCGTCTTGGCCGCGCCGACGCCCATGTCCGCCGCGACGGCCTCGATCTGCCCGGCCACGATGTGCGGGGGCAGGTCGGCGCGGTCGTGCACGCCCAGGGTGTTCTGGACGGTGACGGCGGTGACCGCGACCAGGCCGTGCACGCCGCACGTCAGGAAGGTGCGCAGGTCCGCCTGCAGCCCGGCGGCGCCGCCGGAGTCCGACCCGGCGATGGTCAACGCCGTCGGAGGGCTCGTCGTCATTCTTTTCCCGACTTCTGGTCTAGGCCAATCGGCCGCTTTTGCTTCATCAACAGTCCACCACGGTGGCACATTGTGTGGGCTACTCACCAGTTCTTGGGCGAAGGAGCCTGGATGAAGCTCTTCTCGGCGGCGTTCCTCACTGCAGCTCTCGTGCTCTCCGGAGCGACCGCGGCCAACGCGGACAGCCCGAAGCTCTCCCACGTCACGACGGTCGGCGTGCACAACACGTACGACCCCGCGGCCTACGACTACCTGGCCCGGGCGCTCGACGCCGGGTCGTCGCTGATCGAGCTCGACGTCTGGCCGGACTTCTTCACCCACGAGTGGAAGGTCAGCCACTCGAACCCGTTGGGGAACAGCAACAACTGCGTCGCGGCGACCTCGGCGTCACAGCTGTACACCGGCGGGAAGAACAAGAACCTCGAGTACTGCCTCGACGACATCCGGATCTGGCTGGCCGCCCACCCCGGGCACACGCCGATCACGCTCAAGCTGGAGATGAAGACGGGCTTCTCGGACAACACGGGCATGGGGCCGGACGAGCTGGACGCGACGTTCCGCTCGCACCTCGGCAGCGTCGCGTTCCGCCCGGCCGAGCTGCTCGGGAGCTACGGCACGCTCGACGACGCGGCCAAAGCGGACAACTGGCCGTCCGTGGACGCGTTGCGGGGCCGGGTGATCACGGAGATCATCCCGGGCACGGTCGAGGAGCAGAACCCGACCGACACGCTGAAGACGGACGTCGAGTACGCGCGGTACCTGGTCGGGCTCAAGAACGCGGGCAAGCTCGGCGACGCGAACATCTTCCCGACCGTGCACGGCGCGGCCGGCGGTGACCCGCGGGACAAGTACACCGCCGACCTCAAGCCGTGGTTCGTCGTGTTCGACGGCGACGCGAACGCGTGGGTGACGCAGACCGGGCCGTGGTGGTACGACGCCAACCACTACTACGTCGTGATGACCGACGGCCAGAACGTCGCGCCCGCGATCGACGCGCACAACCCGACGGTCGACCAGGCCAACCAGCGCGTCGCCGACCTCGCGAAGCAGCACGCGTCGGTGATCACGTCGGACTGGACCGGGCTCACGACGGTGCTGCCGCAGGTGCTCGCCAGGGGTTAGACGGTCAGCACGAGCTTTCCGGACACCCGGCCGGACTCGCCCAGCTCGTGCGCCTTGGCGGCGTCTTCCAACGGGAAGGTCTGTTCGACGCGGACCTTCAGCTGACCGGCTTCGATCAACTCGACGAGGCCGGTCAGCCCGCCGCGGTCCGGTTCGACGAGGATCCGCTCCGTGCGGACTCCGCTTTCGGCCGCTTTCCGGGCCACGCGGTCGGCGACACCGCTGGGCACGCCGATCAGCAGGCCGCCTTCCTTGATCGCGGGGAGCCAGCGCAGGTCGCTCTCTTCGCCGACGAGTCCGAAGTAGACGTCCACATCGGACGTACCCGCTTCGGGATCGTGGTAGTCGATCGGCTCGTCGACGCCGAGTTCGCGCAGCAGGTCGTGCTTGCCGGCGCTGGCCGTGCCGATGACGTGCGCGCCGCGCGCCTTGGCGATCTGGACGGCGAGGTGGCCGACCCCGCCCGCGGCGGCGTCGACGAACACGCGCTGTCCGCTGTGGACGTTCGCGACGTCGACGAGGCCCTGCCAGGCGGTCAGCCCGGCCAGCGGCAGTGCGGCGGCCTCGGCGAACGAGAGGCCGGCGGGCTTGCGCACGAAGTGCCGCGACGGCGCGGTGACGTACTCCGCGTAGGCGTTGCCCGGGCGTGGGAACCACGGCATGCCGAGGACTTCGTCACCCTGCCGGACGCCGGTGGCGCCGAAGCCGACTTCTTCGACGACGCCGGCGACGTCCCAGCCGACCGTGAATGGCGGTTCGCCGAGGAACCCGCCGCCGGCCCGCACCTTCCAGTCGACGGGGTTGATCCCGGCCGCGTGCACCCGCACCAGGACCTCCGTCGGCCCGGGTTCGGGGCGCGGTGCTTCGGTGACGCGGAGCACCTCCGGCCCGCCGAGGGTCTCCTGGGTCACGATGCGCATCTGCTCTCTCCTTCTTTCCGGGGTCGCCTCCTATACTCGGACGGGTAGGCACTTTTCGCTAGAAGGCACTTGTTCGTAAAGTAGGTACCTGATGGAAACCACCTGTGACCAGGACGGACCCTGGGACGTCTACCTCCGCAGCTGTCCGTGCCGCGACGTGCTGGACCTGCTGGCCAACAAGTGGACGGCGCTGGTGCTGGGCGCGCTGGCCCGCGGCCCGCACCGCTTCGGCGAGCTGCGGCGCGCGGTCGACGGCATCAGCCAGAAGATGCTGACGCAGAACCTCCGCCAGCTGGAGCGCGACGGCTTCCTGACGCGCACGGTCTACCCGACCACCCCGCCGACGGTGGAGTACGCGCTGACGGAGATGGGGTCGGAGGTCGGGGCGCACCTGGTCGCGCTGAGCACGTGGTCGCAGGCGAACTTCGCCCGCATCCGCTCGGCGCGCGAGTCCTATGACACGCGGGAGCTGCAGCCGGTCCGCTAGGCCAGGACCCAGAACGGGGATACCGGGCCGACACCCGCGCCCAGTGGATAAGCCTCCGCCACGCACCGCTCGATGAACTTCTTCCCCGACGCCACCGCGTCCGGCACCGAGGCGCCCTTCGCCAACGACGACGTGATCGCCGACGCCATCGTGTCGCCGCCGCCGTGGGTGTTCTCCGTCTCGTACCTCGGGCCGCTCAACGAGATGAACTCGCGGCCGTCCGAGAGCAGGTCCACGCACTCCGGCGTCCCCTGCATGTGGCCGCCCTTGACGAGCACCCACTGCGAGCCGAACTCCAGCAACGCCTCCGCGGCCGTGCGCTGGGAAGCCGCGTCGACCACGGAAATGCCGGTGAGCAAGCGGACTTCGTCCAGGTTCGGCGTGATCAGTGTCGCGCGCGGGAACAGCTCCGTGCAGATCGCCTCCAGGGCGTCCTCCCGCAGCAGCGCGTGACCCGTCATCGACGCCGCCACCGGGTCGACCACGAACGGGCCGATCTCGACCTCGTCCAGCGTCTTCGCGACCGCGCGGATGATCTCGGCGGACGCCAGCATGCCCGTCTTCGCCGCGTTGACGCCCATGTCGGACGCCACCGCCTTGATCTGCGCGGTGACGATGTCCGCCGGGATCTCCGTGAAACCCTGTACGCCCAGCGAGTTCTGCACGGTGACCGCGGTCAGCGCGACGAGCCCGTGCACACCGTGCGCGAAGAACGTGCGCAGGTCCGCCTGGACGCCCGCACCACCGCCGGAGTCGGACCCGGCGATGGTGAGGGCGGTGGGGGGAGTCACGGCTGCACCACGGGCAGGTAGACCTTGTTGCCCGCGTCCGAGAACTCGGCCGACTTCTCCGCCATGCCGGCTTCGATCGCCTCCACAGTGGACAGACCGTGCTCCTCGGCGTACTTGCGGACGTCCTGCGTGATCCGCATCGAGCAGAACTTCGGCCCGCACATCGAGCAGAAGTGCGCGGTCTTCGCTGCTTCGACGGGCAGTGTCTCGTCGTGGAACGAGCGTGCGGTGTCCGGGTCGAGCGAGAGGTTGAACTGGTCGTTCCAGCGGAACTCGAACCGCGCCTTCGACAGCTCGTCGTCCCACTCCTGCGCGTACGGGTGCCCCTTGGCCAGGTCGGCGGCGTGCGCGGCGATCTTGTACGTGATCACGCCGGTTTTGACGTCGTCGCGGTTCGGCAGGCCGAGGTGCTCCTTCGGCGTGACGTAACACAACATCGCCGTGCCGTACCAGCCGATCTGCGCCGCGCCGATGGCCGACGTGATGTGGTCGTACCCGGGCGCGATGTCCGTCGCGAGTGGACCGAGGGTGTAGAACGGCGCCTCGCCGCAGAGCTTTTCCTCGAGCTCGACGTTCTCCTTGATCTTGTGCATCGGCACGTGGCCGGGGCCTTCGATCATCACCTGGACGTCGTGTGAACGCGCGATGTGCGTCAGCTCGCCGAGGGTTTCCAGCTCGGCGAACTGGGCGCGGTCGTTGGCGTCCGCGATCGAGCCGGGGCGCAGGCCGTCGCCCAGGGAGAACGTGACGTCGTACTGCCGCAGGATCTCGCAGAGCTCCTCGAAATGCGTGTACAGGAACGACTCCTGGTGGTGCGCGAGGCACCACGCGGCCATGATCGAGCCGCCGCGGCTGACGATCCCGGTGACGCGCCGCGCGGTCAGCGGGACGTAGCGCAGCAGCACGCCCGCGTGCACGGTGACGTAGTCGACACCCTGTTCGCACTGCTCGATGATCGTGTCGCGGTAGACCTCCCACGACAGCTTTTCCGGTTCCCCGTCGACCTTTTCCAGCGCCTGGTAGATCGGCACGGTGCCGACCGGGACCGGCGAGTTGCGGATGATCCACTCGCGCGTCTCGTGGATCCGCTTCCCGGTGGAGAGGTCCATGATCGTGTCGGCGCCCCAGCGGGTCGCCCACACCATCTTGTCGACCTCTTCTTCGACCGACGACCAGACGGCCGAGTTGCCCATGTTGGCGTTGATCTTCACCAGGAAGTTCTTGCCGATGATCATCGGCTCGGTTTCGGGGTGGCGGCGGTTGACCGGGATCACCGCGCGGCCGCTCGCGACCTCGGCGCGCACGAACTCCGGCTCGACGCGCTCGCGGGCCGCGATGTACTCCATTTCCCGGGTGATGACACCCTGTTTGGCCCACCCGAGCTGGGTGTTGTGCTCACGGCCGTCGGCCCAGCCGGCACGCAACCGGTGGAGTCCACTGTGGACGTCGATCTCGGTTTCGGGATCCGTGTAGGGGCCCGAAGTGTCGTAGACGTCGAAGTGTTCGCCGTTCGAGAGGTCGATCCGGCGTGCCGGAACCCGAAGTCCGGACTCGGTCTGCTGGTAGATCTTGTGCGAGCCCGTGATGGGTCCGGTCGTGACGGAGACGTCCTTGTTTTCCAAGGTGGTCAACGACTTTCACTCCCTACGCCGGCATTACCCGGTCAGGTTCATGCGGTCGGTGACACCTGGGAGAATCCCCAGTCACCCTCTCAGCCCGCCATGGCGCGAGCTCCCGCGTTGTGGTGTTGTGCCACCGACCATGCCACGCCGGGGCGACATACTCAAGTCCGCTCACCTCACCCGACCAGTTCGGCCGGTGTGGCGTACATGTCGACCATGGCTCCGTTGCGCAGCACGGTGATCGGCAGTGCGGTGCCGATCACTTCCGCGAACAGCTGCCGCTGGATGCCCTGGGCGTCCGAGACGCGGGTGCGCCCGACGGTCAGCACGAGGTCGCCGGCGCGCAGCCCGGCGCGCTCGGCGGGCCCGCCCGCGACCACCTCGTGCACCCGCAGCCCGGCCGCCTGTCCGGTGCGCTCGGCGACGTCGTCCGGCAGCGGCGCCGGGACGCCGACGACGCCGAGGTACGCGCGCCGCACCCGGCCCTCGACGACGAGCGTGTCGATGATCCGCCGCGTCGTCGCGTTGATCGGCACCGCGAGCCCGAGCCCGAACCCGGCGACCGCGGTGTTGATCCCGACGACGCGGCCGGCGGAGTCGGCGAGCGCGCCGCCGGAGTTGCCCGGGTTGAGCGCGGCGTCGGTCTGGATGACGTCCTCGATCACGCGCCCGGCGCGGCCGTGGCGCACCGGGAGCGCCCGGCCGAGCGCGCTGACGACACCCGCGGTGACGGTGCCGGAGAAGCCGAGCGGGCTCCCGATGGCGACGACGAGCTGCCCGACGACGAGGTCGTCGGCGTCCCCGAGCACGGCGGCCGACGGCGTCTCGCCGCGCGCCCGCAGCACGGCGAGATCGGACAGCGGGTCGGCGCCGACGACGTCGAAGGGCACCTCGCTGCCGTCGGCGAAGGTCGCGACGCCTTTTCGGTCACTGTCGACGACGTGCGCGTTGGTGAGCAGGTGGCCGTCGCCGGCGAAGACGACGGCCGAGCCGCTGCCGCGCGCGAGCTGGACCCCGGCGACGTGCGGGGTGACGGTCTTCGCGACCGTGCTGACGGCGCGCGAGTAGGCGTCCATCGCCTCGTCCATGACTGCACCTCGATTACACCGTTGCAGGTAATACAAGTGTGCGCCCGGTCGAGCCGGAAGTCCGTTCGCCGGCGGCGAACCGGCGGCGTGACCGGACCAGTGACGGTCAGTGGTTCACCGGTTCGGACCATGCGCCCGTGAAGAATCGGCGAGACACTGCCTGTCGCTTCTGTAACGGTGCAGAAGCGACTTTTCTGTGGGGTTGATATGCGCAAACTCATGTTCGGCGCCCTCGCCGGGCTGCTGGTCACCGGCCTGATACCGGGGATCGCGGCGGCTCAGGGCGGCGGCGAGGCACCCGGTGCGCCCGGGGCCCATCCCAGCTGGCTACCCGCGAACAAGACCGGGTTCGGCACCGCTCACGACCGGTCGAGCAACGTCTGGTTCACCCTTCAGGGCGGCCAGATGTCCGAGGTCTACTACCCGGACCTGTCGACGCCGAGCGTCCGGTCGATGAACTTCGTCGTCACGGACGGCCGCAGCTTCGCCGACACCGACTACACGGCGAAGTCGCAGCAGGTCCGGCGCACCGACGACGACAGCCTGACCTACGAGCAGACCATCACCGACGACCAGCACCGCTGGCGCCTGCGCAAGACGTACGTCACCGACCCGGCCGCCACGACGGTGCTGGTGGACGTCGACTTCCAGTCGCTCACCGGGCGGCCCTACCAGCTCTACGCGGTCGCCGACCCGGACCTGACCAACGACGGCTCCGACGACTCCGCCGCGCGGAAGGGCGACGCCGTCACCGCGCAGGACGCGACGAACGCCGCCGCGTTGACCGCGAAGCCGGCTTTCACGAGGACCAGCGTCGGCTACGCCGGCTCGTCCGACGGGAACACGCAGCTCACCAAGACCTTCAAGCTGAACACCTACGACACCGCCGCGAAGGGCAACGTCCTGCTGACCGGGCAGACCGCGGCCGACGGCGTCCGCAGCCGGCACGTCACCCTCGCCCTCGGCATGGGCGCGAAGGCCGCCGACGCGCTCGGCAGCGCGCAGGCGTCGCAGCGACGCGGCGTCCGCGACACCACCCGCGCGTACGACCGCGGCTGGGAGCAGTACCTGCGCGGGATCAGCAAACCGCCGTCGTCGCTGAAGACCGACGCCGAGCGCGACCTCTACAAGGCGTCGATGCTGACGCTCGCCGCGAGCGAGGACAAGCACCACCCGGGCGCCTTCATCGCGTCGCCGAGCATGCCGTGGCGGTTCGGGAACAACGACCCGGAGTGGTCGCCGTCCGGCACCTACCACCTGGTCTGGCCGCGTGACCTCTACCAGATCGCGACCGGCCTGGCCGCCGGCGGGGACACAGCCGCCGCGAACCGCTCGGTGAGCTACATGTTCGGCACCCAGCAGCAGGCCGACGGGCACATGCCGCAGAACAGCCGCGTCGACGGCGTGCCGTACTGGACGTCGATCCAGCTCGACGAAACCGCTTTCCCGATCGTGCTGGCCCAGCAGCTCGGCCGGACCGACCTGTGGCCCGGCGTCCGGAAGGCCGCCGACTTCATCATCGGCTACCGGGGCCCGGCCGGGCAGCCGTCGCCGTACACCCAGCAGGAGCGCTGGGAGGAGCAGGACGGCTGGTCCCCGTCGACCATCGCCTCGGTGATCGCCGGGCTCGTCTGCGCGGCGGACCTCGCCTCGCACAGCGGTGCCCCGGCGGACGCGGCCCGGTACCTCGCCGCGGCCGACAAGTTCAAGGCCGACCTGCCGAAGCAGACGATCACCACGAACGGGCCGCTGTCGAAGGACCCGTACTTCGTCCGGCTCACGAAGGACGCGAACGCCAACGCTCCGACGACGTACAACCTCGGCAACTCGAGCGTGACGATGGACCAGCGCGCGGTCACCGACGCGGGCTTCCTCGACCTGGTGCGCCTCGGCATCTACCGGGCCGACGACCCGGTGATCAAGAACAGCGTGAAGGTCACCGACAAGGACATCGCGTTCACGACGCCGACCGGCCAGTTCTGGCACCGGTACACGAAGGACGGCTACGGCGAGCAGGCCGATGGTTCGCCGTGGGACTACACGTTCCCGGCCGAGAGCCGCACGACGTTCGGGCGGCTGTGGCCGTTGCTCGCCGGCGAGCGCGGCGAGTACGAGCTGACGCTCGGCGACCCGTCGTCGGCCGCGCGGCGGCTGCGTGACCTCGGCCGGGTGAGCAGCTCGGCGGAGACCATGCCGGAACAGGTGTGGGACGAGAACCCGCCGTCGGGGCAGACCGGCTTCCCGGTCGGCACGCCCAACGCGTCGGCGACGCCGCTGGCTTGGACGCACGCCCAGTACGTGCGCTTGGCCTGGGACGTCAAGGCGGGTTCGGTCCTCGAAACGCCTCGCGTCGTCCGCTGCCACTACCTCGGCTGCTAGACCTCGCCAAAAGCCGTGAAGGCCTCCTTACCGGCCATAAGAGCCGGTAAGGAGGCCTTCACGGCTTTCAAGGTCAGATGACGGCGCCGTCGTCTTCCGGGGTGCGCGGGGGGAGCCACGACAGGCCGGGCACGCCCCATTTGTTGGACTTCAGCATCTTCTTCGCCGCGCGGGCGTGCCGGCCGACCAGGCGGTCGAGGTAGATGAAGCCGTCGAGGTGGTCGGTCTCGTGCTGCAGGCAGCGCGCGAAGTAGCCGGTGCCCTCGACCTCGATCGGGGTGCCCTCGACGTCGAAGCCGGTCACCTTCGCCCACTCCGCGCGGCCCGTCGGGTACGACTCGCCGGGCGCCGACAGACAGCCCTCCCAGTCGTCGTCCGGGTCCGGCATGGTCTCCGGGATCTCCGACGTCTCGAGCTTCGGGTTCACGACGAGGCCCTTGTGCCGCACGCCTTCGTCGTCCGGGCAGTCGTACACGAACACCCGCAGGTCGAGGCCGATCTGGTTGGCCGCGAGGCCGACGCCCTCGGCGGCGTACATCGTCTCGAACATGTCGTCGGTGAGCGTGCGCAGCTTCTCGTCGAACTCGGTGATCTCCCGAGTCGGCTGGTGCAGCACGGGTTCGCCGGCGATCACGATGGGGTGGATGGTCACGGCGACACAGTTTAGTCGGACCCTTCTGGTAGACCTGCATCAGACCGTGACGCGCCGATGCGGATGCCCACGTCGGCGGCAGCTTCCGTGGTTGAATGGCGCCCGCGGAAGAGCTAGGTCTGATTCGCCATACGCCCGATTGAGAGGGACCCGGATGGACGCCGCGGAGTCGATGGCTGAGCCGCAGCCGTCGCCGCCGAAGCCCGTGCCCGGCCTGACCGAACGCGAGGTCGAGATCCTCGCCTTCGAGCGCCAGTGGTGGCGGCACGCCGGGGCGAAGGAGAACGCCATCCGCGAACGCTTCGACTTGTCTGCGACGCGCTACTACCAGCTGCTCAACAAGCTGCTGGAGAAGCCGGAGGCGATCGAAGCCGACCCGATGCTGGTGAAGCGGCTGCGCAAGACGCGCGCCACCCGCCAGCGCAAGCGTGGCGCCCGGCGACTGGGGATCGAGCTGAAATGAGTGTGTTTTCGGGAATGTCCCGGCCGATGAAGGCCGCGGGCGTCGCCCTGGTCGGGGTGGCGATCATCGCGGCGGTGATCGGCGGGATCTCCGCGTTGAGCGGGGACGGGTCGAACGAAGCGGGGCCGAGCGGCACGCCGACCCAGCCGGGTACCTCCACCGGGTCGCAGCCGCCTTCGGGCACGACGCCGACGACGTCGCCGCCCACCACGACTTCGCCGTCGTCGCCTACTCCGCCGTCACCGACCTCGCCGCCGCCGGGCCAGCCGACGTCCGGTCAGCCGGGGCAGCCCGGTGACCAGCAGGCGTCGAACAAGTGGGTCACCGTGCGGGTGTTCAACAACTCGACGATCAAGGGTCTCGCCGCGCGGGCGAAGGACGACTTCGCCGGCTCGGGCTGGAACGTCACCGAGGTCAGCAACTACTCGCAGGGCGTCATCCCGGCGACCACGGCGTACTACCGCCCGGGCACCGACGAGGAAGCGGCGGCCAAGCAGCTCGCCCAGGAGTTCGGCTTCAAGGCCGAGCCCCGCTTCGCCGGAATACAGGACGCGACGCCGGGCGTGATCGTCATCGTGACGAACAACTACGAGTCCGGCCACAAGGGCAGCTGAACCCGTAACTCACGTGATCGAGGCCGGAACTCGCGAGTTCCGGCCTCAATCACGTGAGTTACGGGCCGGATCACGCGAGTTCCGGCTTCAGTCTCCGGCCTGGGTTTTCGCGTAGGCCTCCAGGGCCGCGAGCTGAGCGGGGTCGAGGCTCGGGCGGACCGTCTTGCGGGCCCGGTCCAGGTGGGCCGCCGTGACTTCGCGGGCCTCCAGGGACTCGCGCATCGCCGTCAGCGCCGCTTCGCGGATCAGCGCCGCGCAGTCGGCGGCCGAATAACCGTCCAGAGTGGACGCGACCTCGGCGAGGTCCACATCGGAAGCCAGCGGCGTGTTCTTCGAGCTGGCCGCGAGGATGGCCGCGCGGGCTTCGGCGTCCGGCGGCGGCACGTACACGCGACGCTCGAGCCGGCCCGGCCGCAGCAGCGCCGGGTCGACCAGCTCCGGCCGGTTCGTCGCGCCGAGGACGACGACTTCGCGCATCGGCTCGACGCCGTCGAGCTCGGTCAGCAGCGCCGCGACCACCCGGTCGGCGACACCCGAGTCCGACGACTGGCCGCGGCGCGGGGCCAGCGCGTCGATCTCGTCGAGGAAGATCAGCGACGGCGCGGCCTCGGCGGCCCGGCGGAACAGCTCCCGCACCGCGCGCTCCGACTCGCCGACCCACTTGTCCATCAGCTCGGCGCCCTTGACCGCGAAGACGTTCAGCGCGCCGGTGCCGGCCAGCGCGCGCACCAGGAACGTCTTGCCGCCGCCGGGCGGGCCGTACAGCAGCACGCCGCGCGGCGGTTCGACGCCGAGCCGCGCGAACGAGTCCGGGTACCGCAGCGGCCACAGCACGGCCTCGGTGAGCGACTGCTTGACGTCGATCATGTTCCCGACGTCGTCCAGGGTCAGCCCGCCGGTGGCCAGGTTGTCCGAAGTGGACATCGACACCGGGCGGACCGTGGCCAGCGCGTCGAGGAGGTCCTGCTGCGAGATCCGCGGTTCGTCCGCCTCGCGCTGGCGCAGCGCGGCCCGCAGCGCCGCGTCCCGCCGCAGCGCGATCAGGTCCGCGGCGACGAACCCCGGCGTCCGCTCGGCCAGGACACCGCAGTCGATGCCCGTGTCGAGCGGGACGTCGCGGAGCAGGACGTTCAGCAGCTCCCGCCGCGTCTTCGCGTCCGGCAGGGCGAGGCCGAGCTCGCGGTCCAGCAGGTCGGTGGCGCGCAGCCGCGGGTCGGCGGCTTCCGCACGGGCCGTCGTCGCGACGACGGCGAAGCGCTCGCGCCGCAACGCCGTCCGCAGCTCCTCCAGCACGACGGTCGCGACCGGCGGCGGCGTGGCCGCGGGCAGCAGCGCGTCGACGTCGGTGAGCAGCAGTACGGTCGGCCCCTCCGCGCCGCGGATCGCCTCACGCAGGCGCGAGACCGCGACGTTCGGGTCGAGCACCGCGAGGTTCGGCGCGGCCACCGGCACCACGCGGATGTCGGACTCGTTCGCGACCGAATGGACGAGCGTCGCCTTGCCGACGCCCTCGGGGCCGGACAGCAGGACGCCGAGGTGGGCGGGCGCGCCCAGCCGGGCCAGCAGCTCGGGCCGGTGGAACGCCAGGTCGAACCACTCGGCGAGCTTGCGCGCGGTCGCTTCGGCGCCGATGAGGTCGGCCAGCGGCACGGCCGGCTCGACGGCCTCCTCGACCACCACCTCGTCTTCGACGATCTCCGCGTCGATCCACTCCTCGGCCGCGGTGACGGCGGAGGTGCGGACGAGCGCGGTCGCCGTCCGGGGCGCGGCGGGCTCGGGCGCCGGCCGCGCGCCGTCGCGCCAGACGACCACTGTGGACGGTCCGACCGCGACTGTGCCGGCGGGCTCGGCCGACGTGACGGTCAGCAGCTCGTTCGTCCAGGTCGCGCCGATCGCCCGCGACAGCTGGCCGCGCAGGCCGGCCGGGTCGGACCCCGGCGTCGGCGCGAGGTCCTGCGGCAGCAGGGAAACGGCGTCGCCGACGGTGAGCACCTTGCCGATGAGCGCGAGCCGGAGCATGTGCGGGCTGACCGAGACGCTGGCCAGCCGCGACCCGGCGACGATCACCGTCTTCGCCGCGGAGACCTCGGCCGGCGCGACGACGATCTCGGCGCCCTCGGTGACGCCGAGGTTCGACATGGTGACGTCGTCGGTGAGCACGATGCCGGGCACGTCGGCCTCGTCGGTGGGCGCGGCGAGGGCGGCGCTGACCCGGGCGCCGGTGAGGTGCACGGCGTCCCAGGCCCGCAGGCCGAGCGCGTCGAGGACTTCGGGGTGCAGCCGGACGACGCCGCGGCGGGTGTCCAGCGCGGACGGCGTGTGCCGGACGGTCAGCGTGATCTGCGGGTGGCTCACGCCGTTCACCCTAGCGATGCGGAGCCCTCCCAGGCGTCGAAGTAGGTGATGTCCCGGACCGCCGGTCGCGCGGCGGGCCGGAAGTCGCGCTGGGTGGTGTGGGCGACGGCGAGCAGGCTGATCTGCAGGACGTAGTCCGGGATGCCGAGCAGCGCGGCGACGTCGGCTTCGTGGTCCTGCAGGTGGTAGCCGCAGATCGAGCTGCCGAGCCCCCGGTCGCGCAGCGCGAGCTGGAAGCTCCAGATCGCCGGGTACGCGGAGCCGAAGTACGCGGACTGGGTGAAGGCGTCCGCCGGCGGGCGGCCGATCATGCAGGGGATCGCCAGCACGGGCACGCGTTCGAGGTTGCGGACGAGGTGCTGGGCGGACTTGAGGGCCCGTTCTTCGACGAGGTGGCCGTACTTCGCCCACGCCGCTTCGGCGGTTTCGCGGTTGTACGCGGCGATCGCGGCCTTCTTCCGTGCGTCCCGGACCAGGAGCCAGCGGAACTGCGCGGCCATGCTGCCCGCCGCCGGTGCCTGCTGGGCGACCCTCAGGCAGTCGTCGAGGACCTCTGGGGCCACGTCGCGGTCGAGGTCCAGCTTGCGGCGCACGGATCGGGTGGTGGTGAGCACGGTTTCGGCGTCCATACTTACAGTGTATGCGTACACTGTAAGTATGGTCTTGAACCGTGAGAAAGTCCTGGACGCGGCCCTGCGCTTGGCTGATGAGCAGGGTCTCGCCGCCCTGTCGATGCGCAAGGTCGCGGCGGCGGCCGGCGTCGAGGCGATGTCGCTCTACAACCACGTTTCGAACAAGGGCGACCTGCTGGACGGGCTCACCGCGTGCGTCTTCGAGGAGGTCTCGCTTCCTGATCCCGCGTTGCCGTGGGATTCGCGGGTACGGCTGTTGGCCTCCGGGTTGCACGCGAGCTTCACTCGGCACCCCGTGGTGGTCCGGGCCTTGGCGGCGCAGGACGCGAACCCGCGTTCGGCCGGCGCCCTGCGCGTCATCGACGCGCTGCTGCACGCGTTGCTGGACGCGGGGCTTTCCGAGGAGGCCGCGGCGCGGAGCTACCGGTCGTTGCTGGGGATGCTGTTCGGCTCGGTGCTCACCGGGACGGCCGGCACCGGGACCCGGGCCGAGCGGGCCGAGCCGGTGGTCGCGTACTTCCGGCGGATGGTGACGTCCGAGGAGCTGCCGAGCCTGCGGCGGGCGCTGCCGGCGTTGGAGTCCGGCGACTGCGTCCAGGACTTCGAATACCAGCTGGAGCTGCTGATCGGGGGCTTGCGGCGCGGATAGACTGGGCGTTCCTGCGCTGTGGGGGGTCCGCGATGGCCAGTGTCGTGTCGGCGATCATCGCGGCGGCGGTCGCCTTGCTCGTGGCGTCGCTGGCGCACTGGCAGTGGCGTCGGCAGCGGGCCGCCACCGCGGCGGAGCACTACCAGGCCGAGCGGGCCGAGGCCCTCAAGGAGCTCTGGTCGGTGCTGAACGAGCACGCGACCGCGGCGCGGATCGCCGTGCTCGGCTCCGAGGAGTTCTACCGGCACCTGCAGGAGCTCAACTTTTTCCTGATCCGCCGGGCGCCGTTCCTGACCGAGCAGGAGAAGGACCTCGCGCGGCTGTACCTCGAAAGCATCTGCACGCTCCGCATCCGGGTCGATCGATCCCGGAACGCCGCCGCGCGCGAGACGATGATCAGGACCGGCAAGCTCGGCCGCGTCGGCGAACTCATGGGCGCCGTCGGAGCCGGCCAGCTCGTCCAGGACCTGGAAGACCGCTTCGCCGCGCACATCGGCGAGGCCATGCGCGGCCGTGCGAGTGACATCGACGTCACCGAGCTGCGGTCCCGGCTCACGGCCGCGAAGTTCGTCCTCGATGGCCCGGCCGACGAAGAGGCCGTGGAACCCGCCTGATGCCCGGCTGATCACGCGTGATGCCCACCGGATCACGAGCGATTCCCGTACCTGGACGGCGAACTCGCGTACCTGGACGGTCGGTTCGCGTACCTGGAGGGTCGGCTCGCGTGATCCGGCGCGTGACCCGCGTGATCAGGGACCGATCTCGCGTGATTGGGGGCGTGACTCGCGTGATTGGCAGGGCATCACACGTGATTGGAGGGGCGACACGGCCGGTTACTTGCGGCGGAGGCCGATCTGGCGCCATGAGCGGCGCCGCGGGCCCTGGCCGTTTTCGCTGCCTCGGGGGGTGCGGACCGTTTCGCCGGTGCGCGGGAGGCGGACCGCGCGCATTGCCGCGCCTGCCACCCGGCGGCGCAGCGGGCGACGCAGGCCGAGGCGGCGCGGCGAGGCCCGGCGGATCGCGCGGCGCTCGCGCGGCGGGACCGTCCAGGCCTCCGGGTGCGCGGCCAGCCAGCGGTGCCGGTAGACCGAGTACGGGATGTGCGCCAGGTACAGGATCATCGCCGCGATCAGCGCGACCAGCGGGAACTGGATGATCGCCGCCGCCAGCAGGGCGACGCCGAGCAGCAGCGGCGCGATCGCCTTCGCCGGGGCCTTGACCGTCTTCAGCGACAGCGTCGGGATGCGGCTGATCAGCAGCGCGGCGATGGCGACCGTCCAGGCCCACACGACCCACTGCGACGACCACCAGCCGCTGCCCCACTGCAGCCAGGCCACCAGCGGCAGCATCGCCAGCAGGCCACCCGCGGGCGCCGGGACGCCGACGAAGAACTCGCTCGCGTACGCCGGCTGCTCGGTGTCGTCCAGCAGCGTGTTGAAGCGGGCCAGCCGCAGGATCATGCAGACGGCGAAGATCAGCGACGCCACCCAGCCGATCCGGTCCGCGCCGGTCTGCCACACGTAGATGACCAGCGCCGGCGCGACGCCGAACGAGATGCCGTCGGACAGCGAGTCCAGCTCCGCGCCCATCTTCGACGTCGCGTCGAGCAGGCGGGCGATCCGGCCGTCCAGGCTGTCGAGCACCGCCGCGATGCCGATCGAGGCGATCGCCATCGCGAAGTTCTTCGTGAGCGCGAACTGCACGGCCGACAGGCCCGCGCACAGCGCGAGCACGGTGATGGCGTTCGGGAGCAGCCGGACGCCGGGGGTGGTCACGCGGACCATCGATCAGCCCTTCGCAGGCGAGGCAGGGAGTTCCGCGAGCACGGTCTCGCCGCCGACCGTGCGCTGGCCCTTGCTGACCAGCACCCGCGAACCCGGCGGGAGGTAGAGGTCGACCCGTGAGCCGAAGCGGATGATGCCGTAGGTCGAGGCGGCCCCGACCTTGTCACCCTCGCGGATCTCGCAGAGGATGCGGCGCGCGACCAGCCCGGCGATCTGCACGACGACGAGCTCGTGGCCGTCTTCGGTGCGCATCAGCACGGAGTTGCGTTCGTTGTCCTCGCTGGCCTTGTCCAGGTCGGCGGAGAGGAACTTGCCGGGGCGGTAGGCGACGCGCTCGATCACGCCGTTCGCCGGCACGCGCTGGACGTGCACGTCGAATACCGAGAGGAACACCGACACGCGCATCCGCGGCTCGGCCGGCAGGCCCAGCTCGGCGGGCGGGACGGCTTCCTCGATCAGCGAGACGAGACCGTCGGCCGAGGCGAGCGCGACGCCGTCAAGCGGCGGCGGGACCCGCTTCGGCTCGCGGAAGAAGGCGGCCATCGCCACCGTCGTGAGCGCGCCCAGGACGCCGAGGCGCTTGGAGAACCGGCGGGCGACCAGCGTCGCGACCGCGCCGCCCGCCACGAACGGGCGACCGGCCGGGTGCATCGGCGGCAGCGTCTCGCGGGCCAGCTGGAGAGCGTGGGCGACGGGATTGCCGGCGGATTCCGGCCGGGTGCCGCTCATGGTCGGGTCCCCTGGTTTCGTGTCGGAAGATCGGGTCGGCGCCGGGGTCCGGCGGCCGCGTACGGGCGCCACCACGCTACCGCTGCCCCAGGTGAACGTGTCCGCGCGCCCCTGGGTGGCTCCTCCGCGAGGGTGTCCCCGCACCGGGTGGGAACGACCACATCCCGGTAACGGAAGGTCGAATTCGCCGACAACTCTAAGTAGTTGACGCCGTTCGGGGCGCTGCCGCGGCCCTTGGGAGGGGACGATGACCGATCACCGCGATCCCGCCGACGCTCGCCTCGACGAGCTCTTCGGCGCCTGGCGCGCGGAGATCGACGAAGTGCCGATTCCGTCCCTGGTGGATCCGCTGCGCGCCGTCGACGTCGTCATCGAGGCGAAGAAGTGCGGCCGAGCGCCTGCGCCCCCCGACGGCGCAGGCACCCGGCCACCGGGCGATGCGCGTGAGGAAACAGTTTAGCCGCCGGAGCGGTACCGGCCACGATTCGTCCGGCAAAAGTTACGAACGGTCGCTCGGACGACGGCCGAGACCGCTCACGAGCCGCAGGATCGCCAGCAGCACGACGGCGCCGAGGATGGCCACGCCGAAGCTGGGGAAGTCGAAGTCGTACGTCTTCGCCTGGCCGGTCGCGAGCCGGTAGACCAGCCCGCCCAGTGCCGCGCCGATCACGCCGACGAGCACGCTGACCAGGCAGCCTTGCCGGCGCCGGTCGCGGCCGCCGACGACGAGGTTCGCGGCCCAGCCGACGATCGCCCCGAAGATCACCCATGCGACGAAACCCATGGCGGGAGCTTACGCGAGCGGATGCACAAGAGCTATTGCACAAGAGCTGTTGTACAACTACTCTTGTGCGTCATGAGCGATGAGGTCCGGAACATCCGGGATTCCAAGGTGCTGGCGGCGGTGTCGCACCCGCTGCGGCGGCGGCTGATGGAACTGCTCCACCTGGACGGGCCGGCCACGGCGTCGATCCTGGCGGGCAAGACCGACCAGGCGGTCGGCAACATCAGCCACCACATGAAGGTGCTGGCCGCGGCCAAGCTGGTCGAGGAGGCCCCCGAGCTGGCGCGTGACCAGCGGGAACGCTGGTGGAAGCGCTCCGCGAAGACGCTCCGGTGGGCGGCCGCGGACTTCCCGGACGACCCGGTGGCCGAGGCCGCCGAGGTGCTCACCCTCGACCATCAGATGGCGATCGCGCGCGAGTGGATCGCGACGCGCGACACCTACCCGCCGGAGTGGCGGGGCGTGGCGTCCAGCACGGACACCTGGATGCGCTTGTCCGCCGGCGAGCTCGAGGAGCTGAACGAGCGGGTCCTCCTGCTGCTGGCCGAGTTCGAGAACCGGACCGAACCGGGTGACGGCGTCGAACGCCGTCCGGTCTTCTTCGCCGCGCGGACTTCGCTGGGCAAGCCGTGAAGGGGCTCTGGGGGAACAGGGACTTCCGGCTGCTCTGGACCGGCGAGACCACGAGCATGCTCGGCAGCATGGTCGCGAGCACGGCGTTGCCGCTGGTCGCGGTGCTCACGCTGCAGGCGAGCACCTTCCAGGTCGGCGTGCTGACCGCGGTCGCGTGGCTGCCGTGGCTGGTGATCGGGCTGCCGGCCGGCGCCTGGGTCGACCGGCTGCCGAAGCGTCCCGTGATGCTGGTCTGCAACGCCGTGTCGATGGCCGTGTTCGCCAGCGTCCCGGTCGCCGCCGCGTTCGGCGTGCTGACGATGCCGTACCTGCTGGGCGCGGCCCTGCTCGGCGGCGCCGCCAAGGTCTTCTTCAGCCTCGCCTACCGCGCGTACCTGCCCGTCCTGCTCGGCCCGGACGACCTCCTGGGAGCCAACGCCAAGCTGCAGGGCAGCGAGTCCGCGACGCAGGTCGCGGGGCCGGGCCTGGCCGGGCTGCTGGCGCAGGCGTTCGGCCCGGTCAGCGGGATCCTCGCGGACGCGGTCAGCTTCGGGATCTCCGTGCTGTGCGTGCGGTCGATCCGGGTGCGCGAGACCGTCGTCCCCGCCGAGCGCACGCCGATGCGCAGCCAGATCGCCGAAGGACTGCGGTTCGTCGCCGGTGACCGGTACCTGCGGTCGATGATGGCCTTCGCCGCCGCCTCGAACCTCGCGCTGACCGGGTACTCCTCCATCCAGATCGTCTTCCTGTCCCGCACGCTCGGCGCCGGGCCCGGCCTCGTTGGCCTGGTCCTGGCCCTGGCCGCGGTGGGCGGGGTGGTCGGCGCGGCGCTGGCCGGCCGGCTCGGCGCGCGCTTCGGCGCCGCGAGGGCGTTCCTGCTCTGCGAGGCCTTCGCGGCGCCGATGATGCTGCTCGGCCCGCTCGCCGGTCCGGGCGGTGGCCTGGTGCTGTTCGTGCTCGCGGACTTCGGCGTCTGCGCAGGCGTCGTCGCTTCGAACGTGCTGACCGCGACGTTCCGCCAGCGCTACTGCCCGCCCGAGCTGTTCGGCCGGATCACCTCGAGCGCGTCCCTCGTCGCCTACGGCACGATCCCGCTGGCCGGGGTGCTCGGTGGCGCGCTGGGCGAGGCGATCGGCGTCCGCGAGACGCTCTGGGTCGCCGCCGTGCTGCTGATCGCGGCGCTCCCGCTGCTCGCGCCGTTCCGGAAGCTGCGCGACTTCCCGGTCAGAGCAGCAGGACGTCCACCTCGTCGCCAACCGCAGCCGATGTGACGTCCTCCGGCAGCACGATCAGGCAGTTGGCCTGCGTGAACGCCGCGAGCAGGTGCGAGCCCGGCCCGCCGCGCGGCCCGACGACCCCGGTGACCTCCCGGTCGGACGGCGTGAACACCCCGCGGCGGTACTGGCGGCGGCCGCCCGGGGAGGACATCGCCTCGGTCAGCCGGGCCCGCACCCGCCGCCGCGAGACGTCGGTGTGGCCCATCGCCGTCAGCAGCGCCGGGCGCAGGAACGCCTCGAACGACACGAGGACGCTCACGGGGTTGCCGGGCAGCGTCACCACCGGCACGCCCTGCCAGCGCCCGCAGCCCTGCGGCCCGCCCGGCTGCATCGCGATCTTCGCGAACTCGACGCCCTGGCCGGTCAGCGCGTCCTTCACCACTTCGTACGCGCCCGCGCTGACCCCGCCGGAGGTGACCAGCAGGTCGGCGCCGGCCAGCTTCGGCTCGATGACCTTGCGGAACTCCTCGACGTCGTCGACGACGCTGCGGACGACGTCGACCTCGCAGCCGAGGTCGCGGACCGCCGCGGCGAGCATCACGCTGTTGGACTCGTAGATCTGGCCGTGCCGCAGCGGCGCCGGCGCGTCGATCAGCTCGGTGCCGGTTGAGGCGACCACCACCCGCAGCGGCCGGTGCACCAGCACCTCGGCGAGCCCGACCGCGGCCGCCAGGCCCAGCTGGGAGTGGCCCAGCACCGTCCCGGCGTGCAGCGCGAGGGTGCCTTCGAGGACGTCCTCGCCGGAGTGCCGGATGTGCGCGCCTTCCTTGGCCGCGGCGGAGATCGTCACGGTCTCGGTGCCACCGTCGGTGTCCTCGACCATCACGACGGCGTCCGCGCCGGGCGGCATCGGCGCGCCGGTCATGATCCGGTGCGCCGTGCCCGGTTCCAGCGTCCCGACGTCGACGCGGCCGGCCGGGATGTCGTCGGCGACCGGCAGGGTCACCGGCACTTCGCCGATGTCGGCGGCGCGGACCGCGTAGCCGTCCATCGCCGAGTTGTCGAAGGGCGGGAGGGAAACGCCGGCCCGCACGTCCTCGGCCAGGACGAGGCCGGCCGCGGCGGCGAGGGGCAGGGCGGTGGCGGGGGAGGTGCCCAGGAGCGCGGCAACCCGGTCGCGGTAGTCGTCGACGGAGATCACCGGACCATCCTCCCCGCCTTGGGACGGCGTGCAAGACTCTGCCCCGTCACGAGCACGCCGTAGGGGAGCACTGCATGCAGGTCGGAGTCCGTCAACAGCCCTCGTTCGCCGTCGCCCGGCTGATGCTGGCGCCCGGTGAGCCGTGCCAGGTCGAATCCGGCGCCATGATGGCAACCAGCTACGGCGTGCAGGTCCAGTCGCAGTCCCAGGGCGGGATCATGAAGGGCCTCGGGCGCGCGTTCCTCTCCGGCGAGTCCTTCTTCATCTCCACCTTCACCGCGCCGCAGAACGGCGGCTGGGTCGACGTCGCGGCCAACCTCCCCGGCGACATCCAGGTGATCCCCCTCGACGGCCGGACCGGCTGGGCTGTCACCCGCGGCTGCTGGCTCGCGTCGTCGCACGGCGTGCAGACCGAGACCAAGTGGGGCGGGATGAAGAACCTGATGGGCGGCGAAGGCGGGTTCCTGACCCACGCCACCGGCCAGGGCCAGCTGCTCGTCGCCTGCTACGGCGCGGTCGAGACCATCACGCTGCAGCAGGGCGAGATGGTCACCGTCGACACCGGCCACGTCGTCGCGTACGCCGACACCGTGCAGTACCAGATCCGGAAGGTCGCGACGGGCATCATCCAGTCCATGAAGAGTGGCGAAGGCCTCGTGTTCGACTTCGTCGGTCCCGGCCAGATCATGACGCAGACGCGCAACCCGTCGGCTCTGGTCAGCTGGATCGTCTCGCACGTACCGTCCCGCTGATGCGCGTCCAGACCCGGCACACCCCCGGCTTCGGCGTCGCCCGCATCCTGCTCGACGCGGGCGAGTCCGTGCAGGCCGCGCCCGAGACGCTGCTCGCCAGCCGCTTCGGCGTCACCGAGGCGCCGGCCGGCCGCGGCGGCGTCCGCACGGGCAAGTCCGCGGCGGTGGTCTACACCGCGCCTTCGGACGGCGGCTGGATCGACTTCGCGCCGCTGCGCCCCGGCGACGTCTACCCGCTCGAGCTGGGCGGCGGCACGGGCTGGTCGGTGCACCGCGAAGCCGTGCTGGTGCGGCCGTCGTCGGCCCGGCACGACCCGGGCTGGGCGCCGCTGCAGCAGCTCTTCGGCGCCGACTCCGGGTTCCTCGAGCACTACAGCGGCACCGGGCCGCTCGTGCTGGCCGCGCCCGGCCCGGTCGACGCGTTCGAGCTCGGGCAGGGCGAGCTGGTCACCGTCCGGCCGGACTACCTGCTGGCCTACCCCGACACCGTGCAGTGCCGGTTGCGGGCGCTCGATCCCGGCGGGCCGCAGTCGCTGCGCACGGGTGAAGGGCTCGCGGTCGACTTCGCGGGTCCCGGGACGGTGCTCGTGCAAGCGCGGAACAGCCGCCTTTCCCGCTCGTGATCTTCGGACGAATTGCCCATTGCCGAGGGGAATAATTCCGGTAGCGTGATTGACACTTCCGCCGCTGGCATCCGCTCGGGCCAGCGGATCCTTTGTGCTGAGGGAGGGCGCCGTGGCTGTCGGCACCGTCAAATGGTTCAACTCGGAAAAGGGCTACGGGTTCATCGAATCCACCGAAGGACCGGACGTGTTCGTCCACTATTCGGCCATTCAGGCCGATGGATTCCGCACTTTGGACGAAGGTGACCGCGTCGAGTTCGAAGTCCAGTCCGGGCGTGACGGGCGGAGTCAAGCCGCGGAGGTGCGGAAGGTCTCGTAAGGACACGGATCACCCGATTGGCGAACCCCCGGCAAGCTGGGAACCAGGGACGTTAGGCTGCCGGGCGTGACAGGCGAAGTGTCGGGGGACCTCACCGGTCGCCGGCTGGGCAACTACCGCATCGACGGGGTGCTCGGCAAGGGCGGCATGAGCGTGACCTACAAGGCCACCGACGTGCGGCTCGGCCGGAAGGTGGCGCTGAAGGTCATCGGTGACCACCTCGGGGCCGACGCCGAGTTCCGCGAACGGTTCGTCGACGAGGCGCGCAACACGTCCGCGATCGACCACGCCAACGTCGTGCCGCTCTACGACTTCGGCGAGCTCGACGGCATGCTCTACATCGCCATGCGCATGGTCGACGGCGGCGATCTCGCCGGGTTGATCTCCGGCGGGGCCATCGGGCCCGCGCGCACCCTGACGATGCTCGACCAGGTCGCGGACGCTCTCGACACGCTGCACAACCGTGGTCTGGTCCACCTCGACGTCAAGCCGGCCAACGTGCTCGTGACGAAGAAGGAGACCTCGCGCGAGCACGTGTACGTCGCCGACTTCGGGCTGACCCGCCGCGGCGCGACGGGGCACCGGACGCGCGGCGGCGACTTCCTCGGTTCGCCGACGTACGCGGCGCCCGAGCACCTGCGCGGCGAGCCGCTGGACGGGCGCACCGACCAGTACGCGCTGACCTGCGTCCTGTACGCGTGCCTGACGGGGAGCCCGCCGTTCAAGGGCGACGTGCCGACGGTGATCAAGGGCCACCTCAACGGCGACCCGCCGGCGATCTCCCGGGTCGTCGCGCTGCCGCCGGCGATCGACGAGGTCATCCGGAAGGGGATGGCGAAGAGCCCCGCGGACCGCTACCCCAGCTGCGTCGAGATGATCGCGGCCGCCCGCCGCGCGCTCGGCCCCCTGGCGGCGTCCGACACCCCACCGGGCCCACCCGGGTCCAATTCGGGGGGAATCCCCGCGCCGCAGCGCCACGGTCAGGTACAACAGGGGCCGCACCAGAACAGCGCACCGCAGGGAGAGGGGGCCCCCGTGCATCCGTACGGAGGACAGCAGCCGGGCTACGGGCAGCAGCCCGGGCCGCAGGGGCCGCCGCAGGGCATGCCGCCGCAGGGCCCGCCGCCCGGCTACGGCTATCCCCAGCAGGGGCCGCCCCAGGGGATGCCACCAGGGCCGCCGCCGGGGTACGGCTACCCGCAGCAGCCGGGGATGCCCCCGCAGGGCTACGGCCAGGACCCGATGCGGCTGCGCCCCCCGATGCCTGCGGGCGGCGCGGGCGCGTTCCACCAGCCGTCGGGCGGCGGCGGCAAGAAGTGGATCTTCATCGCTCTCGGCATCCTGGTCTTGGCGGGCCTGGTCGTGGGCGCGATCTTCCTGTTCAGCGACAGTGGCGGCGGTGGCGGCGGCACGACGACGGCCCCGAACATCCCGGTCGGCCCCGGCGACTCGCAGGGCAACCCGACATCGTCGCTGAACGCCCCACCGACGTCGATCTCCATCAAGCCGGGCAACTGAGCACCGCTTGATCGTGCCGCGCTGAGCTGGCCTTCTTGCACTCTCCCTCGCAGAGTGCTAAACACGGACTTGGCACTCGACGCCGTTGAGTGCCAAGCACGCGGCCACCGGCCGCGTGCTTGAAGGTCGGGACGGTGAGGCTGGCCCCCACCCGGGTCCAGTCGTCCGTCGCGGGCACCGAGCCTGGCCGAGGAAGAGTCCTGCTGCCGCCGCTGCAGTAACTGGAACACCCAACAGCGCAGCGCGGCGGTGGCGCCCAATACCGGAGGACCACACCGCAATGGCCAAACTGATCGCGTTCGACGAGGACGCCCGCCGCGGTCTCGAGCGTGGCTTGAACATCCTCGCCGAAGCCGTCAAGGTGACCCTCGGCCCGCGGGGCCGGAACGTCGTGCTCGAAAAGAAGTGGGGCGCGCCGACCATCACCAACGACGGCGTCTCCATCGCCAAGGAGATCGAGCTCGAAGACCCGTGGGAGAAGATCGGGGCCGAGCTCGTCAAGGAAGTTGCCAAGAAGACCGACGACGTCGCGGGTGACGGCACCACCACCGCCACCGTGCTCGCCCAGGCCCTGGTCAAGGAAGGCCTGCGCAACGTCGCGGCCGGAGCCGACCCGATCAGCCTGAAGCGCGGCATCGAGGCGGCTGTCGAGGCCATCACCGAGCAGCTGCACAAGATGGCCGTCCAGATCGAGACCAAGGAGCAGATCGCTGCTACCGCCTCGATCTCGGCCGCTGACCGCACCATCGGCGAGCTGATCGCCGAGGCGCTGGACAAGGTCGGCAAGGAAGGCGTCGTCACCGTCGAGGAGAGCAACACCTTCGGTCTCGAGCTCGAGCTCACCGAGGGCATGCGCTTCGACAAGGGCTACATCTCGGGTTACTTCGTCACCGACCCGGAGCGTCAGGAAGCCGAGCTGGAGGACCCCTACATCCTCCTCTTCGGCTCGAAGATCTCCACCGTCAAGGACGTCCTGCCGCTGCTGGAGAAGGTCATCCAGTCCGGCAAGCCGCTGCTGATCATCGCCGAGGACGTCGAGGGCGAGGCCCTGGCCACCCTCATCGTCAACAAGATGCGCGGCACCTTCAAGTCCGTCGCCGTCAAGGCCCCGGGCTTCGGTGACCGCCGCAAGGCGATCCTGCAGGACATCGCGATCCTGACCGGTGGCCAGGTCATCTCCGAGGACGTCGGCCTCAAGCTGGAGAACGCGGACCTCGCCCTGCTGGGCAAGGCTCGCAAGGCCGTCATCACCAAGGACGAGACGACCATCGTCGAGGGTGCGGGCGACGCCGACCAGATCCAGGGTCGCGTCAACCAGATCCGCGCCGAGATCGACAACTCGGACTCGGACTACGACCGCGAGAAGCTGCAGGAGCGGCTCGCGAAGCTGGCCGGCGGCGTGGCCGTCATCAAGGCCGGCGCCGCGACCGAGGTCGAGCTCAAGGAGCGCAAGCACCGCATCGAGGATGCAGTGCGCAACGCCAAGGCCGCCGTTGAAGAGGGCATCGTCGCCGGTGGTGGCGTCGCTCTCATCCAGGCTGCCGAAGCCGCGTTCGCGGGCCTGAAGCTCGAGGGCGACGAGGCCACTGGCGCCAACATCGTCAAGGTGGCCGTCGAGGCCCCGCTCAAGCAGATCGCGATCAACGCCGGCCTCGAAGGCGGCGTCGTCGTGGAGAAGGTCAAGGGCCTGCCGCAGGGTCACGGCCTCAACGCCGCCACGGGTGTCTACGAGGACCTGCTCGCCGCCGGCGTGCCGGACCCGACGAAGGTCACCCGCTCCGCGCTGCAGAACGCCGCGTCCATCGCGGCGCTGTTCCTGACCACCGAGGCCGTCGTGGCGGACAAGCCGGAGAAGGCTTCGGCCGCTCCCGCCGACCCGTCCGGTGGCATGGGTGGCATGGACTTCTGAGTTCGGTCGCTTCACCGGAAAAGCCCGGTCCGCTTCGGCGGGCCGGGCTTTTTCTATGGTTTCGTGAAGAACCAGACGGCGAACGCGCCGACGATCACGACGCCGAGCGCGAGCACACCGAGGCCCCCGAGCCAGGCGGTGCTCGCTTCTTCCGCTTCCAGCGCGACGACGATCGCGCCGATCCCGGTGAGCAGGATCCAGATCGCCACCGCCGCGGCCGTGTAGAGCACGGTCTTCGTGACGCTCGCGCTGCCGGTGTCGTTGAAGGCGAGCGCGAAGAAGGCGGCCAAGGCGGTCAGCCCCAGCCCGGCGATCAGATAGAGCCCGCCCAAGATCCCGACCACGATCTTCGCGGCCTGTCTGCTCCCTTGATCCACGACCGCGAACCCTAACCCCTCGTACGGGGTTCACGTCGTCCTTTTGGGCTGGTCGGCGTACTGCGCTGAGCCGAACGGCCCGGACGTCCCCTTGGCGTCCGGGCCGTTCATCAGCGCACCCCCGATCATCCGGCGGGCACCGGCTCCCCCTGCGAGCCGGCGCCCGCCCGGGGTCAGGAGCCTTCTTCGGGAGTCAGGATCGCGGCGGCGACGTAGACCGGAATGGCGATCCCGACGGAGAGGAAAACGGCGGCGACCATGCCGATGCGGAGCACGCTGGCGTCGATGCCGAGGTAGGTGGCCCAGCCACCGCAGACACCGGTGAGCATCTTGTCGCTCGTGCTGCGGCGGAGCTTCTTGGTTTCGGGGGCGTACACGCTGTTCGTCATGGCTCAATGGTGGCTTTCGCGGGTGCTCGGCAACATCGGGAAGGGCCCGGATCCGGACCCTGAACTTGACCTCGGGGAAACCACGTGCTCGCAAGGTCGGTCGCCGGGTACAACTTCGGACCATGAAGCACGACACCCCGGAGTTCGCCGCGATCGCCGAGCGGGGCACGATCCTGCGCTGCCAGGTCGGGTCCGGCCTGCACGGTACCGCCGTCGACGGTCAGGACGACCGCGACGAAATGGGGCTGTGCGTGGAGCCGGCCGAGTACGTCAGCGGGTTGCGGCGGTTCGAGCAGTACGTCTTCCGCACCCAGCCCGAAGGCGTCCGGTCCGGGCCCGGCGATCTGGACCTGATCGTCTACTCGCTGCGCAAGTGGATGCGCTTGGCGCTCACCGGGAACCCGACGATCCTGCTGCCGCTTTTCGTTCCCGAGAACGAGATCGTGCGGATCACCGAGCTGGGTCACGAGCTGCGCGCGCACGCGGACCGGGTCGTGTCACGGCAGGCGGGCTCGAGGTTCGCCGGCTATCTGCGGACCCAGCGGCAGCGGATGCTCGAGGGCGCGATCAAGGTCAACCGGCCGGAGCTGATCGAGAAGTACGGCTTCGACACCAAGTACGCCATGCACATGGTGCGGCTGGGCGTCCAGGGTGTCGAGCTGCTCGAGACCGGCCGGATGACGCTGCCGATCGCCGAACCCTGGCTGACCTGGCTGCGCGACCTGCGGCGCGGGAAGCACACGCAGGACGAAGCCGTGGCGGCCGCCGCGGAGCTGGAAGACCGGCTCGACCGGCTGGTCCGGGGCGCGTCGCCGCTGCCGGAACAGCCGGACCGGGCCTGGGCGGACCGGTGGCTCGTGCGGGCCTACGACTCGGCCCGGCAGGCGGCTTGACGTCGCGAGTGGGAAACAGGGTCAGAACACTGTTTCCCACTCACGACAAGGCGCGCACCCGCTTGAGCCGGGCTTCCCACACAGCTTGCACGTCGGCCGACGCCGGGTAGGCGTCCGTCGGCTCCGGTGCCTGGCGCAGGACCGGCAGGTATCCGTCCACAGGGGACAGTGGGGAAGCGCAGACGTCGCCCTCCAGCAACGTGATCGTCCCCAGTCCGCAGGCGAACTCCAGCTCCGGGAGTGCGCCCGCCAGTGCCAGTCCCGCCGCCAGGCCGACGCTCGTCTCCACCGCAGACGACACCACGCACGGCAGCCCGCACGCCTCCGCGACCTCCAGCGCCCGGCGCACGCCGCCCAGCGGTGCCACCTTCAGCACCGCGATGTCCGCCGCGCCCGCGACCGCCACCTTCAGCGGGTCTTCCGCGCGGCGGATGGACTCGTCCGCCGCGATGCGGACCGGCACCCGGCGGCGGACCGCCGCCAGGTCCTCGATCGTCGGGCACGGCTGCTCCGCGTACTCCAGACCACCCGCCGCCTTGTCGAGGTCCGTGATCGCGCGGACCGCCGTGTCGACGTCCCAGGCCATGTTCGCGTCGATCCGCACCGCGCCGGACGGGCCGAGCGCGTCGCGGACCGCCGCCACGCGATCGCAGTCGTCCGTCAGCGACGAACGCGGGTCCGCCACCTTCACCTTCGCCGTCCGGCAGCCGGAGGCGCGGACCAGCTCGTACGCCTTCTCGGGGCCGACGACCGGCACCGTCGTGTTCACCTCGACCCGGTCGCGGACCGGCGCCGGCCAGCCCGTCTCGCTCGCTTCCAGCGCCGAGTGCAGCCAGGGGACGCTCTCGGCGTCCGAGTAGTCGGCGAACGGGCAGAACTCGCCCCAGCCCGCCGGGCCGGGCAGCAAAACGCCTTCGCGGACCGTGATGCCGCGGAACCGGGTGCGCAGGGGGATCGCGTAGACCTTCATCGTCGCCGATCATGCCATCCCCGACTTTGGCAAACGGGTGCCGAACAGCGCGTTTCCGGCCAGAATGACTCCGTGGTCCTCGACTTCCGCGTGCTGGGTCCGGCCGAGGTCACGGCAGACGGCCACCCGGTGCCGCTCGGGGGCAGCCGGCCGCTGATCGTCCTGGCCGGGCTTTTGCTGCGCGCGAACCGGGTCGTGCCGGTCGACGAGCTCGGCCGCTGGCTCTGGAACGACGACCGCCGCCGCTCCAAGGGCGCGCTCCAGACGTACGTGCTGCGCCTGCGCCGCGCCCTCGGTGACCAGGTCGCGATCCGCACCGAGAGCGGCGGCTACCTGATCGAGCTCGACGACGACCTGCTGGACCTCTCCCGGTTTCGCGGCCTCGCCACCCGCGGCAAGGCCGCGATGGACCGCGGTGAAAGCCGTCGAGCGGCCGCGCACTTCGCCGAGGCGCTCGGGCAGTGGCGGGGCGCGGCGCTGCTGAACGTCGAGTCGGATGCGCTGCACCGCGACGAGGTCGGGCAGCTGGCCGAAGAACGGCTGCGCGTCCGCGAGGAGTGGGCGGACGCCCTGCTCGATGTCGGCGAGTACGGCACCGTCGTCCCCGAGCTGACCCGGCTGACCAGGGAAAACCCGCTGCGGGAGCGGTTGCACGAGCAGCTGATGGTCGCGCTGTACCGGTCGGGCCGGCAGGCCGAAGCGCTCGACGTCCACCGCCGGATCAGCGGTGTGCTGGCCGAGGAGCTGGGCCTCGACCCCGGGCCGTCGCTGCAGCGCACCCGCCAGGCGATCCTCACGGGTGCCGCCGACGACGACGCGGCCGCCGGCGGCCGGCTGGCCCGCTACCGGCTCGGCGCCGAACCGCAGGTGCCGCACCAGCTGCCCGCCGACCTGCGGGTCTTCTCCGGGCGCGAGTGCGACCTCAAGGCGTTGCACGCGCTGCTGCCGGAGGCCATCGATGCGGGCACGTCGACGCCGATCGCGTCCGTCGAGGGCATGGGCGGCATCGGCAAGACGACCCTGGCCGTGCACTTCGCGCACGAGATCGCCGACCGGTTCCCCGGCGGGCAGGTCTACCTCAACCTGCGCGGCTACGGGCCCGGCGAGCCGGTCGAGCCGTCGGCGGCGCTGGAGGCGATGCTCACCGCGCTCGGCGTGCCGTGCGAGGCGATCCCCGGTGACCTCGACGGCCGCGCGGCGAGCTGGCGGACGCACAGCGCGGGACGCCGGCTGCTGGTCCTGCTCGACAACGCCAACCGCACCGAGCAGGTGCGGCCGCTGCTGCCTGGGCCGGGCTGCCTGGTCGTGATCACGAGCCGCTGGCAGCTGCGCGCGCTGGTCGCGACGCACGGCGCGCGGCGGATCGCGCTGGAGGAGCTCGGCGAGGAGGACGCCGTCGAGCTGCTCGCGTCGGCGATCGGCCTCGACCGGGTGGCGCGCGATCCCGGCGCGACCGAGCGGTTCGTGCGCTACTGCGGCGGGCTCCCGCTGGCGATCCGGATCCTCGCCGTGCGGGCGGCGCAGTTCCCCGACCTGGCGCTCGACGAGTTCGTCGACTCGCTCGAGACCGACCTGCTCGGCTCGTTCGACCTCGCCGACGGCGAAGGGACGAACATCCGCTCGGTGCTTTCGTACTCCTACCAGGCGCTGGAGCCGCCGGCTGCGCGGTTGCTGCGGCTGCTCGGGCTGACCACCGGCGCCGACTTCACCGCGCCGGCGGCGGCCGCGGTCGCCGGGCTGGACGTCGCGGCGACCCGGCCGATGCTGGAAACCCTGGCCGCCGCGCACCTGCTCGCCCAGCCGCGGCCGGGCCGCTACCAGTTCCACGACCTCATCCGGGCGTACGCCGGCGAAGTTGCTTCGCAGGTCGACTCGGCTTCGCAGCGCGACGCCGCTTTGGACCGGCTACTGGGCTGGTACCTGGCGTCGGCGCTGAACGCGTCACGGCGGATGCGGCCGGAGCGCTACTACCGGCTGCTGGATCACGACGACTTCGTGGGCGGCTTGGCTTTCGCGTCGTACCACGACGCCTTGGACTGGTTCGGCGAGGAAGCGGGCAACCTGATCGCCGCGGTCCACCTGGCGCGGCACCGGCGTGACGACGTCTGCTGGAAGCTGGCTTGGCTGCTGCAGAGCTACTTCGTGACGCGCTCGCGGCTCGACGAGTGGCGTTCGGTGTTCGCGGTGGCGCTCGAAGCGGCGCAGGCGAGCGGCCACCGGCCGGGCGAGGCGGGCATCCTCAGCGGGCTCGGCGTGGTCAACGGCGTCGCGCGGCAGTACGACGAGTCGCGGCGGTTCCTGGAGCAGGTGCTGGCGATCCAGCGCGAGCTCGGCGCGCGGGAGGGCGAGGCGCGGGCGCAGTACAACCTGGCGATGGCGGCGCACAACCTCGACGACTACGCCTGGGCGTACGAACACGGGATGCAGGCGCTGGCGATCGTCCGCGAGCTGGGGCTGGGGCCGTTCGAAGCGAGTGTGCTGCGCGCGCTGGGCGACATCTGCACGTCGATGGGCGACCACGAGCAGGCGCTGCGGCTGGCGGATGCCGCGCTGGCCGTGCTGGGGCCCGACGGCGAGCCGGTGGACACGCGGTTCACCCAGCACACGCGCGGCCTGGCGCTGGTCGGGCTGGGCCGCGTGGACGAGGGGATCGCGTGCATCCGAGACTCGGTTTCGATGTTCTTCGAGCGGGGCGAGCAGTACGAGGCGGCGGACGTGCTGGCCCAGCTGGGCACGATCCACCTGCGCCACGGGGATCGGGCGGTGGCGCGGGAGTGCTGGGTCCGCTCGGTGCGGCTGCTGACGGAGCTGGGTCACCCCGACGCGGACGACGTGCGGGCGAAACTGGCGGCGCTGGTGGGGGCCGGGAGCTGACCCGCCCGGGTGGCGCGTGGCGGACCGCCCGCGTGCCGACCCCCAGTGACAGCACGCAAGCCGGTCCGGCCCGCGTGCTTACTCAAGCTCATGGCGCTCACTGTCCACTCACTGTCTCGTTCGGTGTCTCGTCCGGTGGGGAGATGCCGAGCAGCTCGGCCAGGGTCTCGGCGTTGCGGGGTGCCTCGACCTTCACGTCGTTGTCGAAGTAGACGTGGACGTCGCGCTTCCCGCCGTCGTGCCAGGCCCGGATCTTGTCGGCCCACCGGCGCAGGGCCTGGTCCGAATAGCCGCTGACGTACAGCTCCTCGTCGCCGTGGAGGCGGACGTAGGCGAAGTCCGCGGTCTGGTCCTCGAGGAACGGCCACTTGCCCGCGGTGTCGGCGGTCACCAGGGCGATCTCGTTTCTTCGGAGGAGTTCCTTCGCCGCGGGCTCGGCGAAGCTCGGGTGCCGGACCTCGAGTGCGTGCCGTAGTGGCTTTTGCGCGCCGGCTTCGAGGTAGGGGGTGCCCTTCAGTTTGTCGTCGTGGTTGGCCGCGAGCTGGGCCGCTTCGGTCGTCGTGCGGGGCAGGAGGGCGAAGAAGTTCGCCAGCCGGTCGGGGTCGAACGTCAGCCTTGGTGGTAGCTGCCAGAGGAATGGGCCCAGTTTTGTGCCGAGGGCCAGTACGCCGGACGCGTAGAAGTTCGCTAGTGCCGTCTCGACGTCTCGGAGTTGCTTCATGTGCGTGATGAAGCGGCCGCCCTTCACCGCGAAGAGGAAGTCGGATGGGGTCTCGTCGAACCAGGCTCGGTATCGGTCCGGGCGTTGCAGCGAGTAGAAGGAGCCGTTGATTTCGACGGCGTTCATCCGCCGCGAGAGGTGTTCGAGCTCGCGTCGCTGCGCCAGTCCTGGCGGGTAGAAGACTCCGCGCCAAGGTGGGTAGCGCCATCCTGACGTGCCTATTCGGATTTCGGCGATCGCTCTCACCGCCTTTCCGCGGTGGGTTATGCCCGTTCGACGGGGCGGCCAAACTCGGCTGTGGTGGTGTTGTTCGGACAGGTGGGCTGGGGGGCGGGACAGGTGACCTGATTTTGTGGACGGTCGTCTGAGGGGGCCTTTGTGGTGCCTGCTCATCGGGTCGCGCTCTGGTCTGCGGGGTTGGTCTTGGTGGCGGGTGCTGCTGTGGTTGAGAAGGCTGCTGTGGTTGAAAAGACTGTCCTCGCCGGACGGGCAGGCTCTGGGATGACCTTCGGGGTCGCTTTCATGTCGCCTTCGCGTGTGGGTCGCTGGGTGGTCATCCCGTCGCCTGGATGGGCCTATCACTTTGAGCCAGGCCCGCAAGCTTGCGCTTTCGTCTTGCCTTGGTGGGTGGGTTGCGGGCCTGGCTCAAAGTGATTTGACGGCCTCAGGCGACGGGATGACCTCCCAGCTCTTTTCTGAGTTGGCCGACCGTCCGCTCGGTGCCCGTCGCTCCGGCCGCTGCTCCCGTGCCCCTGCCCCGACCCGACCCGACCCGGCCCGGCCCGACTCCGCGCGGCCTGACCTCCGGCGCTGCCGCCGCCTGCGGCTCATGCCCAGGAGAACTTCCACAGCCGCGACTGCACCAACCCCGATGCGTACTCGCGCAGGTTTCCCGGCTGTGCCGCGAATGTCGGCAGGCTGAACGCCCGGTGCTCGGCCCCTACCGTCAACGCCCGCGCCTGGTTTCGTGGTGGCGCTGATACCGACAGCTCCAGCGTGTCGAACCCCAGTGTCACCAGCGTTGCCCCGAAACGGTCCTCCCAGCTGCGTAGCACCGCTGACAGCTCGGCCACCTGGTCCGTGCACTTGATCATGCCCGTCCAGCCCAGCAGGGCGGGGATGTCCGCCGGGCGCTCGGTCTGGACCAGGCCCAGCCGGTGCGGGGCGCGCGCTGACAGGATCGAACCTGTGTTGCCCGCCTCGGCCAGGGGGTCGGACCTGCGGGGGCTGCGCTTGGCCAGACCCGGGAAGCGCGCGCCGAACGGGCGGAGGCATGCGCCGTCGCAGCAAGAGCCGTCCCACCAGCGGGACAGGGTGTCCGCCGCGTCCGCCGAGGCGACCCGGTGGCCCGCCGGGGCCAGGCGGCCGCGGTCGTCGATCCAGTCCTCGCCGTTCGCCGCGAAACGCTGGTCGTGCGGGATCAGCACCGGCCACAACCCCGACCGCTCGAACTCGGCCACGCAGCCGAGGTAGCGCTCGGGCCGGGTCAGCGGCAGGTCGGACACCCACAGCCGGCCGTGCCACGATCCCGGTGGCAGGGTCTGGACCGGCGGCGCGGGCGTACCGGGGCGGAGCGGTGCGATCGTCATGGACGTCCCCTCGAACTTGTGTTCGGCTGGTGCATGTCGAACAGTAGTTCGATGGTCTGACAATTTCCAGCGTTCGGCCCGCTCATCCGTTCGAGTGAATCCGGAAATGTGCAGGTCAGCGCGATGTATGAGACTTCTGTGGCGGAAGTTGTTCCTGTGACGATGCGCTGGGCCGAACGGGGACGCCGTGGCCGCCGAACCCGCGGACGGCACTGCGCCGACCTGCCGACGGGCAGGACGAAGCCGCGCGCGGCACCACCCGGGTTCGGTGCGATGCCGCGCGCGGAAAAGCGATCAGGTCAGAGCGGCCGGAGCAGGTCGTCCGCGTCCACGATGTGGTACGCGTACCCCTGCTCCGCGAGGAACCGCTGCCGGTGCGCCGCGTACTCCGTGTCGACCGTGTCGCGCGAGACGATCGAGTAGAAGTGCGCCTGGCGGCCGTCGCCCTTCGGACGCAGGAGCCGGCCGAGCCGCTGGGCCTCTTCCTGCCGCGAACCGAACGTCCCGGAGATCTGGATCGCCACCGACGCCTCGGGCAGGTCGATCGAGAAGTTCGCCACCTTCGACACCACCAGCGTGCGGATCTCGCCGCGGCGGAACTTGTCGAACAGCTCTTCGCGCTCCTTGTTGCGGGTCGAGCCCTGGATCACCGGCGCGTCGAGCTCGTCGCCGAGCATCTCGAGCTGGTCGAGGTACGCGCCGATCACCAGCGTCGGCTCGCCCGCGTGCTTCGCCACGATCGACTTGATCACCGGGGTCTTCGTCTGCGCCGTCGCCGCCAGCTTGTACCGCTCGTCGGCCTCGGCCGTGGCGTAGTCCAGGCGTTCCGCGTCGGTCAGCGTCACGCGGACCTCGGTGCACTCCGCCGGCGCGATCCAGCCCTGCGCCTCGATGTCGCGCCACGGCACGTCGTAGCGCTTCGGCCCGATCAGCGAGAAGACGTCGCCCTCGCGGCCGTCCTCGCGCACCAGCGTCGCGGTCAGGCCGAGCCGCCGGCGGGACTGCAGGTCCGCCGTCATCCGGAACACCGGCGCCGGCAGCAGGTGCACCTCGTCGTAGACGACCAGGCCCCAGTCGCGCGAGTCGAACAGCTCCAGGTGGCGGTACTCGCCCTTGGTCTTGCGCGTGATCACCTGGTAGGTCGCGATGGTGACCGGCCGGATCTCCTTCTTCTCGCCGGAGTACTCGCCGATCTCCTCCTCGGTCAGCGACGTCCGCGCGATCAGCTCGCGCTTCCACTGCCGCCCGGCGACGGTGTTCGTCACCAGGATCAGCGTCGTGGCCTGCGCGCGAGCCATCGCCGCCGCGCCGACCAGCGTCTTGCCCGCACCGCACGGCAGCACGACGACGCCGGAGCCGCCCGCCCAGAACGCCTCCGCGGCCATCCGCTGGTAGTCGCGCAGGTGCCAGTTCTGCTCGTCGAGCGCGATCGGGTGCGCTTCGCCGTCGACGTACCCGGCGAGGTCCTCGGCCGGCCAGCCGACCTTCAGCAGCGCCTGTTTCAGCCGCCCGCGCTCGGACGGGTGCACGATGACCGTGTCGTCGTCGATCTTCGCGCCCAGCATCGGGCTGATCTTCTTGTTCCGGGAGATCTCGGTCAGCACCGCGCGGTCGGTGGTCGACATGACGAGGCCGTGCGCCGGGTGGTTGGCGATCTGCAGCCGGCCGAACCGGCCCATCACGTCGACGACGTCGATCAGCAGCGGCTGCGGCACCGGGAAGCGCGAGTACGTCGTCAGCGCGTCGACGACCTGCTCGGCGTCGTGGCCGGCGGCGCGCGCGTTCCACAAGGCCAGCGGCGTGATCCGGTAGGTGTGGACGTGCTCCGGCGCCCGTTCGAGCTCGGCGAACGGCGCGATCGCGACGCGCGCGTCGCCGGCCTGGGGGTGGTCGACCTCCAGGAGCACGGTCTTGTCGGACTGGACGATCAGCGGGCCATCAGTCACAACTACTGTTATACGTGGCTCGCTCCGGCCCGCTCCCGTCGCGGGGTCGCCGGTGGGACACCATGCCGAGGGGATCACTGGAGGGCACGTTGACCACACCACCGTTCGACGACAACCCGTTCCGGTCGCCGGACTACGCGACGTCACCGCCGCCGATGCCGGCGGCACCCGGCCGGCGGCCGATCCCGCACTGGTTCACGACGAAGGTGAAGATCACGCTCGCCGCGTGCGTCATCCTGGCGCTGGGCCTGGGCTCGCTCGGCGCGCTGACCATCTACTGGGCCGGCACCAGCGGCCCGCCCTCCGACGGCGACTGCCTCTACCTGACGCGCGAGAGCGGCAGCAAGCTCGCCTACCACCGCGTCGGCTGCGGGACGGACAGCGCGGCCTACAAGGTCGAGCGCAGCTACCGCGGGTCCGCCCGCTGCAGCATCGGCGACTACGTGCGGTTCCAGATCTCCGGCACCGGCTCCGCCGAGAGGACGCTCTGCCTGGCCCTGAACGTCAGCACCGGCGACTGCCTGCGCGACGTCGACGACGAGGCCCTGATCGGCAAGGTGAGCTGCACCGACCCGGCGGCGGAGGAGCGCGTCCAGGTCTTCACCGCCAGCTTCGGCAGCGAAGACGTCTGCGGCGACGCCGCCGACAAGGTGCTGATGTACGGCGGCTCGCCGCGCCGGACCGTGTGCCTGGCGCCGCCGGGCGAGAACATCTAGCCGAACCAGCGCGCCAGGTCCGCGGGGTCGGCGGCGTAGCCGTCCGGCCGGATCAGCAGGAGCCGGCCGCGGTACCCGTCGTCGGCGGTGGCCGCGCGGACGACGCGGACCTGCCCGCGGAAGCCGGCCGGCGTGGCGTGGTCGCCGAGGTCGAGGAGCAGCCCGCGGCCGTCGTGCAGCAGCGCCGAAAGCCGCGTCGGGCCGTCCGCCGTCGTCAGGTCGAGGTCGGGGACGCGGTGCGCGCCGGGGTAGCTCAGCGAGAGCCCGGACAGCAGCCCGCTGAAGTAGCGGTTGCCGTCCGGCTGCCGCATGAGGTCGATGACGATCTCGCGCAGCGCCTCGACGTTCTCGCCGCGGTCCGGGGCGGTGAACACGCGCTGTGCCGCCGTGTGCCGCAGGACGCGGCCGGCGGCCGGGTGCCGCTCGTCGTGGTAGCTGTCGAGCAGGCCGTCCGGCGCGGTGCCGCGGACCGTCGCGGCCAGCTTCCAGCCGAGGTTCACCGCGTCCTGGACGCCGAGGTTGAGCCCCTGCCCGCCGAGCGGCGGGTGGATGTGCGCGGCGTCGCCGGCGAACAGGACGCGGCCGTGCCGGTAGCGCTCAAGCTGCCGCGTCGCGTCGTTGAAGCGCGAAGCGCCGTACACCTCGCCTAAGCGCGTCTCGGCGCCGTAGAGGGCTGTCAGCGCTTCGGTCACCTCGGTGTCCGACACGGGCGCGTCGCGGCCCGGCTGGGCCGTCGTGGAGCCGAACACGAACCGATGGGCGCCGTCGCCGAGCGGGGTGAGCATCGACCAGTAGCCGTTCGCCTGCCGCGTCACCTGGCTGAAGTGCGCGACGCGGGCCGGGACCAGCTCGGACGCGGCGGCGAGCCGGACGTGCGCGAGCGTGGCGACGTAGGTCTCGGTGCGGCCGGGGAACGGCACCCCGAGCCGCCGCCGGACCGTGCTGTGCGCGCCGTCGCAGGCCACGAGCCAGCCGGCCCGGAGCCCGTCGACCGTGACGCCGTCCGCCTCGACGTCGACCGTGGTCACCTCGTGGTCGCGCTCGATGACGGCGCCGTGCTTCACGGCGTGCTCGGCCAGCATCGCTTCGACGTCGTCCTGCGTGCGGTTGAGCACTCGCGGGTGGCGGGTGTGCCAGACGCTGTGGTCGAGCGGGACCGGCAGGCCGGCGAAGTGCCCGCTCGGCCCCTCGAGCTCCGGGCTGGTGTCCAGGCCGCGCAGGTCCAGGAGCTCCGCGGTGCGGGGCTGGAGCCCGACGGGCCGCGGGAGCCCCGGTCCTTCACGGCTTTCGAGGACGGTCACCTCGACCCCGGCGAGGGCGAGTTCGGCGGCGAGCATCAGGCCGGTCGGGCCGGCTCCGGCGATCAGGACGTCGGTCATGCGGGCACTCCTCAAGTAGACTGAGTGCAAAAGTAGACCAAGTGCAAGTTTGCCGAAAGTCAATAACCGTTCTGGTCGGGGAGCAGGGCCTGGACGTCGAGGCGGTTCGCGAGCTGGCCCGAGTTGTGCATCAGGTCCGCGACGCGCTGCAGGCGGATGCCGTTGAGGGACGCCGGGTACGAGCCGAGCGAGATCAGGGCCGCCGTGGTCGTGTCGATGTCCGAAAACGTCGGGAGCGAGTCGCGGACGATGGCCGGGTCGGTCGCGCTCTGCTGGGCCGCGCCCAACGCCTTGCGGAACGCCGCGAGCGTGCGGGGGTTGGCCTGCGCGAACGGCTTGGCCGACGCGTACGCGGACAGCGGGAAGTCGAGCGTCGAGCCGCGGGCGCCGTCGGCGAGGATGTGGGCGCCGAGGTCCTTCTCGGCGCGGGTGATGTACGGCTCGATCATCAGCGCCGCGTCGGCGTCGCCCGCCTGCAGCGACTGCGGCATCCGGTCGAACGCCACTTCCTTGAACTTGATCTTCGCCACGTCGACTCCGGCCGTCCCGAGCACCGAGCGCGCGGCCAGCGCGCCGACGTCGTCGAGCATGTTCACCGCGATCTCCGGCGACTTCTTCGACGTCGGCACGACGTAGTCCGAGCCGGGCAGGGTGACCAGCGCCATAGTGTTGGGGCCGGACGTGTAGGCCTCGCCCTGCAGCTGCAGGGCCGTTCCGCCGGCCGCGGCGCGGAACAACGCGATGTCGGAGGCGAACGTCACGTCGAGGTCTCCGGCGGCCAGCTTGGCCAGCCCGTCTTCGCCGCCGAGCTCCACGAGCTGCACGTTCAGGCCCGCGGCACCGAACTTCCCGGCCGCGACGGCGATCCGCAGCGGGGCCGTGTCGATGGCGTTGCCCACACCCACGCGCAGCGTGGTCCGTTCCAATTGTGGTGGAGACGCCGGAGTTCCGGACGAGAACACGCTGCACCCCGCGGTCGCCAGAAGCGCCGCTACCAGCGGAATCGCCTGTCTGCGTCCGATCATGAACTCTCACCTACCGCGAGAATCTGGCTCTCGTGCTGGATCGTATGGGCCGCGCCCCATACGATCGCGGGCAGGGCCGTATCGCGCCAGCGCGGCTTTCGGATCTTCATGGGGCGGGCTACCGTTCAGTAGGTTCGAGTGTCGTCAGGTCCGCGGGTTCCCGCCCGCGGTGGAAAAGGAAACCAGGTGACCCGTCGCGATCAGCGTCCCCCCACGGGTGGCGGCGCGGCGGATCCACGTCCGGCCGGCGGCCGGTGGCGGCTCCGTAACTGGCGTCTCGGCACGAAGCTCTTCGCCGTCCTCCTCATCCCCGCGCTGGCGGTGATCGCCCTCGTCGGCCTGCGGATCGACTCGGACCTGCGGGACGCCCGGCAGCTCGCGGAGTTCGCCACCCGCGGCCGCGTCGACAACACGATCGCCGAAGCCCTGCACGAGCTGCAGCGCGAGCGCGACCTCACCGTCCGGTTCGTCGCCCAGGACCGCCAGGGCGACACCGCCGATCTCACCGGCCAGCGCAAACGCGTCGACCAGGCGATCGGCACGTTCGAACGGACCCTCGCCGACAGTAAACCCCGGCTCGACGCCAAGGCGGCGGAAAGCCTGCAACAGACCGACGACCGGCTCCGCGTCCTCGGCGGCCTCCGCTTCTCCGCGGAGCATTCGGCGTTCCCCGCCGACGCCGTGCTGCGCTCCTACAGCGAGCTGATCTCCGGCCTGCTCGACATCAGCGACTCGGCCGCCGCCGACGTCTCGGACCCGGAGCTCGCGCGGCTGCGCCTGGCCGGCAACGCGCTGGCCCGGATCAAGGACCAGATGTCGGTCAAGCGCGCGGTGCTGGCCGAGTCGCTCGCCGCGGGCAGCCTCAACCGCGACCGCACGCGCGCGCTGCTCGGCGCCGAAGCCGAGCTCGCCGCCGCACGCAACGACTACCGCACCTTCGCGACGCCCGAACAGCAGCGGATGTTCGACGACACGGTGATCGGCCTGGTCGTCGACATCGGCAACGACATGGTCGAGTCCGCGCTCACCCGCACCGAGAACGGCCAGAACCTCAACGGCCTCGACCCGAACCAGTGGGACGTCTCGGCGACGCACACGGTGAACCTCGCCCACCAGGTGCAGCAGGCGCTGCTGGTCCAGTTGCAGGAACGCACGGACGCCCTGGCGGCGCAGGCGCGCGCGGCGGCGATCTGGGACGGCGGCATCGTGCTCGGCGTCCTGCTCGTCGCGGGCGTGCTGTCGGTCGTCATCGCGCGGTCCCTGTTGCGCCCCTTGCGGATCCTGCGCCGGACGGCCCTCGAAGTCGCCGAGCACCGGCTGCCCGCGGCCGTGCAGAACCTGCTCACCGACCCCGAGCCCGCCCCGGAGAACCTGCGGAAACGGCTCGCCGTCGCGCCGGTCCCGGTGTTCACGCGCGAGGAGCTCGGCCAGGTGGCGCGCGCGTTCGACGCGGTGCACGGCGAAGCCGTCCGGCTGGCGGGCGAGCAGGCGATGCTGCGCGAGAACGTCAACGCGATGTTCGTCAACCTTTCGCAGCGCAGCCAGGACCTCGTCGAGAGGCAGCTGTCGGTGCTCGACCGGATGGAGGCCGACGAGCAGGACCCGGACACCCTCGCCGGGCTGTTCGAGCTCGACCACCTCGCGACGCGGATGCGGCGCAACAGCGAGAACCTGCTGGTGCTGTCCGGCCAGGACTCGGCGCGCGAGGACGCCGGCGCGGTCGCGGCCGACGAGATCATCGGCGCCGCGCTCTCGGAGGTCGAGCACTACCAGCGCATCCAGCTCGGCCCGGCGCCGCAGGTCGCGGTCCGCGGGGAGGCCGTCAACGACCTCGTGCACGTCGTTTCGGAGCTGCTGGAGAACGCGACGCGCTACGCCAGCGGCTCGCCGGTCACCGTCGCGAGCGCCGAAACCCACGACGGCGACTGGCAGATCGAGATCATCGACCACGGCGCCGGCATGCCGCAGGCCGAGATCAACCGCACCAACCTGCGGCTGGCGAACCCGCCGGACGTCGACGTCGAGGTCTCGCGCCGGATGGGCCTGTTCGTGGTCGCGACGCTGGCCAAGCGCCACCACATCGACGTCAGCCTGAGCGCGGGCCAGGACGGCGGGCTGATCGCGACCGTGCTCGTGCCGACCGCCCTGATCGTCGAGCTCCCGCCGATGCCGGGGCCGCCCCCGCCCGCCGAGCCGGCCGCGGCCCCCGAGCCGGAGCTGCTGGCGCCGCTGGCCCCGCTCACGCCGCCGGAACCCGAGCCGGAGCCGGAGCCGGAAGAGCTGACGCCGCCGTCGATCGAGGCGGGCCCGCCTCGCCGGGCTCCGGTGGTGGCCCGCGAGCACGGCCCCGAGTGGCCGACGGCGGACGACGACTCGCACCTGGACCTCGACGCCCCGACCGAGCGGATGCCCGCCTACCGCGACGTCCTGTCGCGCTGGTTCGACGCGTCCGCGGCCCCCGAGGCACCCCGGCGGCCGGTGGACCCGCGCCCGGTGGCCGAGGCACCGCGGCCCGTCCAGCCCGAGGCGCGGCACGCCCTGGCCGCGGCCCTGCCACCGCCGCCTCCGCCACCCCCGCCGGTGGCGGTCGCGCCGAACCCGGACGACGAGGACACCGACCCGCAGTTCCCGCCCGTCGCGCCGCCGGCCGCGATCGAGCCCGACTACGAGTGGCCGACACCGGCCGAGCTGGAGCAGGAGGACGGCGCCGAGGACACCTGGCCGTTCCTGCAGCCCGCCGATTCCGCGGCGAGCCCCGGAGCGGTACCGGAGCAGCGGCCGATACTCTCTCTTTCCCCGGAAGCGGTGCGCGAGCGGATGACGAGCCTTCAAGGCGGCTTCCGGCGAGGGCGGCACGCGAGGGGAGACGACACCCGGAACCAGTGAAACGGATGAGGCATGAGCTCGAAGACGCCCCTGCTGGAAGTGATCGCGCTGGACGCGGCGGACGCCGAAGGCGCGCAGGCGGGCGGGGCCGACCGCCTCGAACTGGTGACGGACATGGCGCAGGACGGCCTGACGCCCTCCCTGGAGACCCTGCGTGACGTGCTTTCGGCGACCGACCTCCCGGTGCGGGTCATGCTGCGGGACAACGGTTCCTTCGCCGTAGGCGACCTCGAGGGGCTGCGCGCCGACACCGCCCGGCTGATCGACGCGGGCGCGCGCGAGTTCGTCTTCGGGTTCCTCACCGTCGACAGCGAGATCGACCTGGACGCCTGCGAAGCGCTCATCAAAGAGGTCGACGGCCTGCCGTGGACGTTCCACCGCGCCATCGACCGCACGCGGGATCCGTTGCGCGCGTACGACCAGCTGGCCGCGCTCGGGTGTGACACCGTGCTCGCGGCCGGGCACCCGAACGGGGTAGCCAGTGGGCTTTCCGTGCTGCAGCGGCTCGCCCAGCGTGAGAGCGGCCCGGACCTGCTCGTCGGCGGCGGCCTGCGCGCGCAGCAGGTGCACCTCCTGCGCGCGGGCGGGGTGCGCGGGTTCCACGTCGGAAGCGCGGTCCGGCCGGGCGGCTGGCAGTCCTCTGTGGACGCCGAAACGGTGCGCACCTGGGTGGACCACGTCAAATCCTGAAGAACTGCGGAAGTCGTACGGGCCGCGCGGCGACCGTCTGGAAATCCGCAGCCGGTTGGCGGACAATTGCCTGATCCGCCAGCCGGTTGTACCAGTATTCACTGCCCTTGAATCGTTGCCGATGAAATTGCATTCAGGTCTTGCGAATGACGGTTCTCCGTCGCCTGTGCAGCTGCACGTGCAGGGCCCTGGTTGGGCTGCTTGGCGGCTGATGGCGTGGTAAGCGCTGGCTATCGTTGGCTGGAAGTCGTGAAACGATAGCGGTTTCCGGCAAGTGGCGTACCGGCGGCGGGCAGGCCGCGGGTCGCTCGGATGGTCTAAAGAATTGTTCGGCCAACACAGGAGGCGGCGCTGTGGGCGCGCGTATTCAGTTCGCGGTCAATTCGATGAGAAGCCATCAAGAAACCAGGATGCCCACCATCCGGTTGATTTATTTCGCTCGTGGACGGCTGATTCCGCGCGGGTATCGCCCGAGCGTGTCCGGAACGAGCCGCAAGGTCGAATCGTGACCGGCGCGATACCGCGTCAACGCGGAACCGGAACCTCCGAAGACGAGTTCGCGAAGCTGGGGCTCGGCGGCTCGCTCGCCCTCACCGGCCTGCTGGCCGCCGTCAAGATCGCGGAAACCGCCACGGGTGTGGTGCTGACCGCCGCCGGGGTACTGCCCGGCGCCAGTCCCTCGAAGGAGCGGGCTCCGGCCCGGCCTGGCGGGGAATGAGCGGGAGCTGCCCGGCAGCTCTCTACGGACGGAGGGCTGCCATGGACGGCAGTGGAGGGCGGGACGACCAGCGTGGCGCACGCGTGGGTCTCGCCGACGTGCGGCGGCTCGAGGACGTCGTCGCCGAGCTCAGAGCCCTGGACTACCGCTACGGCGGCGGCGCCTGCCGGGCGGCCGTCGAGTCCCGGCTGCCCGCGGCCGTCGCGCTGCTGGACGGCGTGGCCAAGACCGTCGTCCTGGCGAGACTGTGCACCGCGGTCGCCGACCTGTACAACCTGGCCGGCTGGACGAACTTCGACCAGGACCGCCCGGCGGCGGCGCTCGACGCGTTCACGCGGGCGCTGGAGCTCGCCGTCCAGGCGGAGAACGACGACCTCCAGGCCAACGTCCGCTACCGCATCGGGCGGCTGCACCTGCACTACGGCGCCGTCGACGCGGCGCTGGCGGAGTTCGCGCGGGGCCGGGAAGCGGCGCTGCTGGCGCACTCCAAGCTCGCGCAGGCGATCCTGTCGGCCAACCAGGCGTGGGCGTACGCCATGAAGGCCGACGTGACGGGAGCGCTGACCTACCTGCGCCGCGCCCGCGAGGAGTTCGCGGAAGCCGAGGGGCGCGAGCCGGCGCCGTGGGACGCGTTCTTCGGGCCCACCGACCTGGCGGCGATGGTCGGGACGGTGCACGGCGAGCTGGCCCAGATGGTCGACATCCGGCACGGCCGCGACGGCATCCCCGCGCTCACCGACGCGATCGCCGGGTACGGCCGGGGCATGACGCGCAGTCGCTCGCTGACCTTGATCTGGCTCGCCACCGTGCACGCGCTGGACGGCGACCTCGACGTCGCCACCGCCGTCGGCGAGGAGGCGATCGAGCTGGCGATCGCCCTGCGGTCACCGCGGACGCGGCAGCGGCTGCGCACGCTGTCGGCGGCGGCCCGCCGGTTTTCCGGCAATGCGGACGCACGGGAGATCGTCGACCGCGTCGACGATCTCGGGCATTCCGGATGATAATCGAATTGCCATGAAAAGGTAAATCGTCCGGAAAATGAAAATGGGAACCGCGAAAGGGCAGACAAAAGTAGGTTCCTCGGTGCGTCAGCGGTTTCTTATGCTTCTCGGCAACCTGTGGCGAATATTCCGCGCAGGCCCGGTACCCACCGCCGAGAGGAAATCCCCCATGCGCTTGCGCAAGCTCGTCGCGGCCGCCGTGCCGCTGCCGGCGTTGCTCGGCCTCGCCGTGGTCGTCCCCGCCGCCGCGGCGACGGAACCCCTGGTCACCCTGGCCGACAACGCCGCCCCGCTCGTCAGCAGCGCTCGCACCGGCGACGTGGCGGGCGGGCAGCGGATCACCGCGGCATTGTCCCTGAAACTGCACAACCAGCAGGCGCTGGAAAAGTTCCTCGCGGACGTGCAGAACCCCGCTTCGCCGCAATACCACCACTTTCTGACCCCGGCGCAGTTCAATGCCGAGTTCGGCCCGACCCAGGCCGACGTCGGCAAGGCCGTCTCATTCCTCGAGAAAGCGGGCGCCACCGGGATCGAGGTTTCCGGCAACCGCCAGGCCGTCACGTTCACCGGCTCGGCGGCCCAGCTCGAATCGGCGTTCCACACCCGGATCGGGACCTACCACGACCAGACGTCCGGCCGGGACTTCTTCGCCAACGACGCCGCGCCGACCGTGCCGGCGGACGTCTCGGGCGTCGTCGGCAACGTCGTCGGCCTGGACAACCACGCCCTGCGGACGCACACGTCCGCCGTCGCGAAGCCCAACGTCGTCAAGGCCGTGACCCCGCCGGTGCTCAAGACCGCCTACGGCACCAGCGGTCTCTCGGCGACCGGCAGCGGCGTGAAGGTCGGCTTCGTCGAGTTCGACGGCTACAAGAAGGCCGACGTCACCAAGTACGACAGCACGTACGGCCTTTCGGCGGGCTCGGTGACGACGGTCCCGGTCAGCGGCGCGAACTACGACTCGGCGCCGGGGGACGGCCAGATCGAGGTCGAGCTCGACATCGAGGTCGTGCACGCCCTGGCGGCCGCGGCGAACGACTACGTGTACGAGGCCCCGAACACCAGCGCCGGCGAACTGGCGATGTACCAGAAGATCGCGTCGGACCACACGGTCAACGTTGTCTCGATCTCTTGGGGCGCCTGTGAATCCGCGGAGGGCTCGAGCGCGGCGAAGAGCGTCAGCAACGCGATCGCGACGGGCACCGCGGAGGGCATCTCGTACTTCGCGGCCGCGGGCGACGACGGCACGACCGACTGCTACCGCCAGACGGGTTCGACGGCGAAGGCCGTCGACTTCCCGGCGTCCAGCCCGAACGTGACAGGTGTCGGCGGCACGCAACTGACGGTGACGTCCTCGAACGCGTACAGCAGCGAGAAGGCGTGGAACGACGGCGCGTCCAACGGCTCGACCGGCGGCGGCATCTCGACGGTGTTCACGGCGCCGTCGTGGCAGTCCTCGCAGAGCACGACGAACCGCAAGGTCCCGGACGTCTCGGCCGACGCGGCGAGCGGCTCGGGCTACTACATCTACACGGCGGGCTCGTGGGAAACGGTGTGGGGCACGTCCGGCGCGGCCCCGCTGTGGGCGGCGTTCGCGACGCTGCAGAACCAGGTCCACGGCGGCGGGCTGGGCAACCTGAACCCGAAGTTCTACTCGATCGGGAACGGGTCGTCGTACGGAACGGGCTTCCACGACGTGACGACGGGCAACAACACCCTGCACGGCACAACGGGTTTCACCGCCGGGACCGGGTATGACCAGGTGACGGGCTGGGGCTCCTTCAAGGGCAGCGGCTTGTCGGGCCTGATCGGCTGAGTTTCCGGGAGCCGGGGCTGTCGCATCCGTGCGACGGCCCCGGTTCCCGTTTTTGGGGCTTTCCTTCGCAAAACTAAGCATTAGTCTGGGCCGATGAACAAGCGCACGGTGCTGGACGCCACCCGCGAGCTCCTCCGCGAACTCGGCCTCACCACGGTGTTCGGCAACCCCGGCACCACCGAGGTCCCGTTCCTCACCGACTGGCCGGATGACTTCGACTACGTCCTGGGTCTGCAGGAGTCCACCGTCGTGGCGATGGCCGATGCCTACTCGCAGGCCTCGCGCCAGGCGGTCCTCGTCAACCTGCACTCCGCGGGCGGCGTCGGGCACGGCCTCGGCAGCCTCTACACCGCCTACCGCAACCGGACGCCGCTGATCGTCGTCGCGGGGCAGCAGACCCGGGCGCTCCTGCCGCACGATCCGTTCCTCGGTGCCATGGACGCGCCCGAGTTCCCCAAGCCGTACGTCAAGTGGTCGATCGAGCCGGCCACCGCCGAGGACGTCCCGGCCGCGCTGGCTCGGGCCTACCACGTCGCGACGCAGGCGCCGGCCGGGCCGGTTTTCGTGTCCGTGCCGGCCGATGACTGGACCGTCACCACCGAGCGCCCGGTCATCTCCCGCCCGCGCATCCGCGGTTTCGCGCCGGACCCCGAGGCGATCGACGAACTGGCCGCCGCCCTGGAAACGAGTGAGCGCCCGGCGATCGTCGTCGGGGGAGCCGTCGACCAGGACACCGCCGTCGTGGAGACCGTCGCCCTCGCCGAACGCCTCCAGGCCGGGGTGTACGTCGCGCCGATGTCGTTCCGCTGCTCGTTCCCCGAGGACCACCCGCTCTTCCAAGGCTTCCTCGACCCGGAGCGCGGCGCCATCTCGGACAAGCTCTCGGCGCACGACCTCGTCATCGTGATCGGGGCGCCCGCTTTCACCTACCACGTCGACCGCGGCCGCGGGGAAGCTCCGTTGCCGCCGCTGTTCATCGTCAGCGACGACGAGCAGATCCTCGCCCGCGCCTTCGAAGGCACCGGCATCCGGTCGACGCCGAAGCTCGGCGTCCGTGCCCTGCTGAACGTCGTCGACCGGAGCACCCGGCCCGCGCCGGAGCCGCTCGTGCGCCCCGCGAAGCCCAGCGGCGACAAGCTCACCGGCGAGCTCGTGTACTCGACGCTCGCGGATCTGTTGCCGGACAACGCGATCGTCGTCGAGGAGGCGCCCAGCCACCGCGGCGTCCTGCACGACCACCTGCCGATCACGCAGACCGACACCGGCTTCCTGACCATCGCCAGCGGCGCCCTCGGCTACGGCGTCCCGGGCGTGGTCGGTGCGGCGCTCGGCCGGCCGGACCGCAAGGTCATCGGCGTCATCGGTGACGGCTCCAGCATGTACGGCATCCAGGCACTTTGGACGGCCGCACGCCAAGAGCTTCCGGTGACGATCCTGATCCTGGACAACACGGAGTACGCGGCGGTCCGCATCCTCGGCGAAACGCTCGGCGGCGCGAAGCTCCCGGGCACCGACCTGGGCGGCATCGACTTCGCGACACTGGCGTCGAGCATGGGCTGCCAGGGCGTGACGATCACCGAGCCGGCCGGCCTGGTCCCCGGCTTGACGACGGCCCTCGCCGACCCCCGCCCGACGCTGGTGCACATCCGCGTCACCGCGTCGGACAGGACGCTCTACTGACTTGTCGACAACCGAAGAGCTGGAAGCGGCGGTGGCCCGGCTGGCCGGGTGCCGGGTCACCGAGTTCTCCCGGACCCTCGATATGGCCATCGTGGGCTTCCAGGGCGAAGGCGTCGAAAAGCGCCTCCACGCGCAGTGCCCGTTCCGCGTGACGCACCGCGAACAGATCCTGTTCGGCTCGGTCGACATGCGGTACCGGGACACCGGGGACGCGGAGACGGCGTTCGACGAGTACCGGACCAAGTACGACCGCCAAGCCCGCCAGCTGACGGGGATGGTCACGGAGCACGAATGCTTCGTCGAGTCGGCGGTACTCGGGCCGGTCGGGACGCTGTCGGTGGAGCTCAGCGGCCACGTCGTGATCGAGGTCTTCCCGGCGTGCGCGGGGCGCAACGTCGAGCAGTGGCGGCTGTTCGACTGGCACACCGACGCGCACGTCGTCTACCCGGACTCCGCGGACCGCTAGCGCACCACCATCGGGGAAGCGGCCCTCCGCACGACTTCAGCTCCTGGTCTTGGACCTCGTCCCGTTCTTGGCCCGCTCGGCCAGGTCCCATTCCGCGGCGTCGGAAGCGGCCGCGACGGCGTCCGCCGGGGTGCCGCCCTGCAGCAGCCGCGCCACTTCGCCGCGCAGTGTCACGAACTCCGAGGACTCGCGAGTGGTGATCTGGTTCCGTTCGGCCGGCAGGCCCACGGGCAGGTCCGCCACGATCGACGCCGGCGACTTCGACAGCACGAGCACCCGGTCGGACAGGTAGACGCTCTCGTCGATGTCGTGCGTGACGACCAGGATCGTGGTGCCCTGCTCGCGCTGCACCCGCCGGGTCAGGTCTTCGAGCTCGAAGCGCGTCTGCGCGTCGACCGAGGCGAACGGCTCGTCCATCAGCAGCAGCGACGGCCGGCTGGCCAGCGCGCGGGCGATCGACACCCGCTGCTGCATGCCGCCCGACAGCTGCCACGGGAACTTCCCGCCCACCTCGGACAGCCCGACCTGCTCCAGCGCCTCGGCGGCCCGTGACCGCCGTTCCGAACGGGAGATCGACCGCCACCGCAGGGGGAACTCGACGTTCTTCTGCACCGAAAGCCACGGGAACAGCGACCGGCTGTAGTCCTGGAACACGACGGCGAGGTCGTCCGGCACGCCCGAGACGCGGTCGCCGTGCAGGCTCACCGTGCCTTCGGTCGACGGCGTCAGCCCGGCGACGCAGCGCAGCAGCGTCGACTTCCCGCAGCCCGACGGGCCGACGATGCTGGCCAGCTGCCCGGCCTCGACGGTGAACGACAAGTTGTTCACCGCGATGTGCGCCTTCGCGCCCGCGCCGTAGCGGTGACTGAGGCCGGACACTTCGAGCATGGTTGACATGGGAGAGGCCTTTCCAGCGTCAGTCGCGGCCGAGACGGGCCGGCTGCCAAGCCAGCACCCGCCGTTCCGCGGCCAGGAAGATCGTGTTGAAGACGTAGCCGAGGATGCCGAGCAGCACCAGCCACGACCACATGGTCGGGAAGTCGAAGTCCTGCTGGGCGTTCATCAGCGACCGCCCGATGCCGTTGTACGCGCCGACCAGTTCGGAGACGACCATCAGCAGCAGGGAGATCGACAGGCTCACCCGCAGCCCGGCGAAGATCTTCGGCGCCGCCGCGGGCAGCACCACCATCGCGACCCAGTACCGCTTCGGCGTGCGGAAGGTCCGTGAGGTCTCCACCTTCACCTGGTCGACAGAACGGACGCCGTCGACCGCGTTGAGCAGCACCGGCCAGATCGCACCGAAGATGATCGAACCGAGCTGCATGCCCGAGCTCAGCCCGAACAGCACCGCGAACACCGGGATCAGTGTGGGCGGCGGGATCGAGCGGAAGAACGCGAACAGCGGGCCGAGGTAGTCCATCCCCTTCTTGGACCGGCCGACCAGCACGCCCAGCGTGATGCCGGCGATCGCGGCCAGCGCCCAGCCGCCGAGCATCCGGCCGAGGCTGGGGAACACGTTGTCGTACACCGCGTCGGTGAGGAACAGGTCCGACGCGGGCCCGGTGAACCACAGTTTCGCGGCGGCGACCGCGATCTCCGTGGGCGGTGGGAAGAACTTGCTGCCGCCGGCGCGCGCGGCGAACTCCCAGACGACCACGAGGATCGCGAAGAGCAGCCAGTTGCGGACGACGGTGGCGGCACCGCGGGCGGCCCGGCGGCCCACCCGGCCGGAAAGAGTCGCTGTGCTCACGCGATCGCCTCCCGGTCGACGCTGCTCCAGCGGAACAGCCGCTTGCCCAGCAATTCGAGTCCTTCGTTGATCAGGTAGCCCAGGACCCCGGCGACCACAGTACCGGCCAGGACCAGGTCGAACCGGACTGAACCGGTACTGGCGACGAGGATGAAGTTGCCGAGCCCGACTTCGGAGCCGGCCAGGAACTCGACGCTGACGACGGCGATCAGCGAGATGGTCGCCGACAGCCGGACGCCGGTGAAGACGAACGGCGCGGTCTGCGGCAGCGCGACCGAGGACAGGATGCGGAACCGGCTGGTCCCGCACGCGCGGGCGGTCTCCATCAGCACCGGGTCGATCTCGCCCATGCCGTAGATGGTGTTGAACATGATGGGCCACAGCGAGGCGTACACCGCGAGGGTGATCTTCGCGTCGGGGCCGGAGCCGATCACCAGCAGCACCAGTGGCACCAGCGCGGTGACCGGGATCGGGCGGAGGAACTCGACGATCGCGGCGGTGGCGGTGCGCAGCACCGGGACGCTGCCCAGTAGCAGCCCGGCGGGCACGCCGACGGCGATCGCGACGAGGATGGCGATCAGCCAGGCGAGCATGGTCGCGATGACGTCACGGATGAAGTCGGCGTCGCCCAGCAGGTCACCGACGGTGACCAGGACGACGCTCGGCGGCGGGATGAACGTCTTGCTGACCAGGCCGACCTGGACGACGAGTTCCCAGAGCAGGAGGAATCCGGCCAGGCCGGCCAGGCCGCGGAGCAGTTTCGTCACGTCAGTTGGTCGCCTGCGGCGCGATCATCGTCGCGGCATCGACCTTGCTGGTGATGACACCCATCTGGAGCAGCAGGTCGGGCACCCGCTGGAGGCGCCGCGCGTCCAGGGTGGAGCCGTAACCCGGCAGGGTGAGCAGCTTGGCCGTGTCCGGGTCGATCTTCGCGTACTTCACCAGCAGCGGTTCGACCTTCGCGCGCTCGTTGATCGCCTCGCCGGTCGCCTTCTGCATGGCGCGCTGGAAGGCCGCGAGGGTCTTCGGGTTCGCCTGCACCCACTTCGCCGTCGAGGCGTAACCGGTCAGCGGGAAGTTCTGGCTGGCGCCGGTGTTGATGTCGATGACCGGCGTCGCGCCGGCGATCTTGGCCGCCTGCGAGAGCTGCGGCTCCGGCATGTAGGCCGCGTCGACCTGGCCCTGCTGCAGCGCCGCCGCCATGTTCGGGAGCGGGATCGGCACCCAGTTGACCGTGCTGTAGTCGACGCCGTGGTCCTTCATCACCGACTTGGTGAGGATGTCGGAGGCGGTGTTCAGGGCCGTGATCGCGATCCGCTTGCCCTTCAGGTCGCCGACCGTCTTCACCGGCGAGTTCGGCACCGTCACGATCGCGTTGCTCTTCGCGTTCACCGACGTGCCGTCGGCGACGAGCGAGATGTCCGCGGCGCCCTTGCTCTTGGCGACGAAGAACGGCGTGTAGGTCGAAAGGGCGATGTCCGCCTCACCCGAGATCGCCTTCGTCATCGACGCCTGGCCGCTCGGCGCGATGAGCTGCTCGACCTCGAGGCCCTCGGCCTTGAAGTACCCCGCGTCCTGGGCCAGCCAGAACGGCGCCAGGTCGGTGGTCGGCAGGATCGAGACCTTGATCTTCGACTTCTCCAGGCCACCCCCGGTCGACGAGGCGTTCGAGTCGTCCGAGCCGAGCGCGCTGCAGCCCGTGAGGGCTGTCGCTGCTGCGACGGTCAGGGCGAGCCCGAGCGCGGCGCGGCGAGTGCGAACCCGGCCACTGCTCCTGGCGTTTCCAAGCAAGGCCTGCTCCTTGGGAAAATTGACGGTTGGTGGACCGAATCCCGGGGAAGTACGTAACTCATTCTCGGGAGTACGCGGGTCACTGTAGAGAACGTGACAGCTCGCTCACAACGGGTGGGATCAATACACGAGAGAGTGGTGCAGGTCACTCCATTGGCCTCTGGTCTAGACCCGCTGCTCCACTCGCCGTAGTCGTTCACCCAGCGTAGGGCCCGGTTCTCGATTGAGGGATCACCAACTGTGCGCCGACTGAGCGAACGCTGTGCAACATCGTGCACGAAGCGTCGGGAGGGTTACATCTTCTCCGGGCGTTCGCTACCCTCTGCACCTGCGGGGAGGTAACAACCTCCGATGTAGTGAGAGAGAGTGCCTGGATGGCCGATCAAGTCGATCCTCGGTTTACCAGGGCACGCTGTGCTTTTCCTGAGAGAAACTTCCCCGCGGAGACCACTGCCTGGCCGGGCTCAGCCGCCGTGCGGGCGGGCTAGGCCGAACCGAACAGACCGATGCAGGACCAGCGCAGGGACCCGACCGTGATGCTCGAGCTGAACCGATTCCGCCCAACCGGGCGGGGTTCAGGAACCCCCGTCGAAGACGATCTTTTCACCCGTACGGGTAGCGTCTCGCGCTGGGCTCCTGCCGATCGGCCGATGAGCCGGAGCACCGGGAGCGTGCTGACGAGTGGCTGAGGAGAACGCTATGCGCCCTGGCGGGCGCTGGACCGACCAGGGTTTCACGAGCACGAACGATGATGGTGGTGCGGCGGTGCCGAACGAAGACGCCGCAGGGGTAGGAGGGACCCCTGCGCAGTCGCCCGGAGATGCTCCGGGCCGGAAGGCCGGTTTCTTTTCCGGCATGCGCGACTGGAGGTTGCGGTCCAAACTGGCCGCGATCCTCCTGATCCCCACGGTGACCGCGCTCGTGCTGGGCACGTTGCGCGTGGTCGACGACGCCCAGGAAGCGACCGAGTTCCAGCACACCGCCGACCAGGTCGCGTTCGCGGTCAAGGTCACCACGGTGGTGCACGAGCTGCAGAACGAGCGCTCGCTGGCCGTCGCCCGGATCTCGTCGGCCAACCCCCTGCTGCAGACGGGCCTCGACTCGCAGATCGCCAAGGTCGACCGAGAGGTCACCGACCTGCGCAACGCGGCGGGGACGCTCAGCTACGACGACCAGGCGACCAAGGACCGCTACACCCGCGGTATCCAGCGCCTCGACGCCCTGCGCCCGCTGCGGGCGGCGTTCAACACCGCGAACGGGCTGCCCGACATCACGGTGATGACCGCCTACTCCGGCATCCTCGACGCGCTGATCGAGCTCGGCCGCGAGGTGACCACCGCGGTCACCGACCGGGACGTGCTGCGCCTCGGCACGAGCACGCAGGCGGTCAGCGAGGCCAAGGAGTTCACCACCCGGGCCGACGCCGAGCTGCAGATCGCCGCGTTCCGCGGGAACTTCCCCGGCGACCTCCTGGACCAGACGCGTGCGTCGGCCTCCAGTGCGGACGCCTCGGTGGCGGCCTTCCTCGCGAACGCCGACGACGACCAGCGCCAGCTCTACAACGACACCTACTCCGGCCCGGAGGTCGACGACCGCCGCCGGATCCAGACCGCGGCGTTCGCCTTCGCCCAGCTGGGTGATGCGCCGAGCATCGACACCACGGCGCTCGGCAAGGACAGCACCGTGTCGGCGGACAAGCTGCACGCGGTCGAGTCGAACCTGCTGGCCCAGCTCAAGACCCGCGCCGACGACCTCGCCACGGCGGCGGTCAACTCGGCCTGGGTCGGCGGTGCCATCGTGCTCGCCGCGCTGGCCGCCGCGATCGCGCTGATGCTCATCGTCGCCCGCCTGATGCTGCGCCCGCTCCGGATCCTGCGGAAGAGCGCGCTGGACATCGCTTACACCCGGCTGCCCGAGACCGTGCAGGCGATCCTCGACGACCCGGACCCGGTCGGCGCCTCGAAGAGGGCCGTCCAGCCGGTGCCTGTCACCTCTCGCGACGAGATCGGCGAGGTGGCGCGCTCGTTCGACATCGTCCACGAGCAGGCGGTCAAGATGGCCGCCGAGCAGGCGCTCCTGCGCGAGAACGTCAACGGCATCTTCGTGAACCTCTCCCGGCGGTCGCAGCGGCTGGTGGAACGCCAGCTCGGCGTCATCGACCGCCTCGAGGCCGACGAGCAGGACCCGGACCACTTGGCGAGCCTGTTCGAGCTCGACCACCTGGCCACCCGGCTGCGGCGCAACGGTGAGTCCCTGCTGGTGCTTTCCGGCGCCGGCCTGGCCAAGTCCGTGCCGAAGCCGGTGCCCGCCGCCGACGTCATCGGTGCCGCGGTGTCCGAGATCGAGCAGTACGCCCGGATCGAGGTCGGCATCGTGCCCGACGTCGCGGTCCAGGGCCTCGCGATCCACGACCTCGTGCACGTCCTCGCGGAGCTGCTCGACAACGCGACCTACTTCTCCGAGCCGGAGACGAAGGTCATCGTGCGAGCCGTCGTCACCCGCCGCAAGGCGCTGGCCATCCAGGTCACCGACCACGGTGTCGGCATGAGCGACGAGCGGCTGGCCGAAGTCAACGGCCGGCTCGCCGAGCCGCCGGACCTGGACGTGTCGGTGACCCGCCGGATGGGCCTGTACGTGGTCTCGCGGCTGGCCAAGCGCCACGGCATCGAGGTCCGGCTGCGCGAGAACGAGGACATCGAGGGTGGCGTGATCGCCCGCGTCGTCGTCCCGGCCGAGCTGCTCACGCCGCTCCGCCAGGGCATGGCGCGGCAGACCCCGCTGCCGGCGAACCGGTCCGAGACGTCGATGTCGATGCCGAGCATCCCGATCCCGGCCGCGCGTTCGGACTTCGACCAGACGCACACGAACAGGCACACGCCGGCCCCGCCGTCGGCACCCCCGCCGCCCCCGCCTCCGCCGGTGCACGAGCCGGTGGCGAACCAGGGCGGGCTGGTCCCGCTCGACCAGCCGATCAGCCTGGACGACCTGGTCAGCGGCGGTCGCGCGGCAGGCCCGTTCCTGTCGCCCGAGCTGCCGAAGCCCGAGACGCCGGCCTGGCCGACCGCCGAGGACCTGGCCCCGCTGACGCCGTCGACGAACGGCGAGGGCGCCAGCTCGAGGGCGGGCGACACGCAGTTCGCGCCGCTGGTCCTGCCGAAGCGCGAGCCGAGGTACGTCCCGCCGGAGGAGCCGCCACCACCCCCGCCCCGCGCGGAGGAGGTCGGTTCGTCGGCCCTCGAGGACGATGTACCCACCCGGCGGCTGCCCATCTACCAGTCGGTGCTGTCACGCTGGTTCAGTGAGGGCGACGACTCGACTGCCGACCCGGTGCCGGCGCAGAGCGAGGGTGCGGACCCGAACCTGCCGCCGCTCACCGGCTCCGACGAGCCGGTGGCGGAGCGGACCGTCGTCGCCGAGCCGGTCACCCGTCGGCACGAGCGCGAGCCGGTGCGAGAGCCGGCGCCCGAGCAGGTGGACGAGCTGCAGCCGACCGCGGCGACCCGGCACCCGCTCCTCCCGCCCGACGACGGCTGGCACAGTGCCTCCGACGACGGCTGGAGCAAGGCGCAGTCGCTGCTCGAGGCCAAGAACGAGGAGATCACCACGGCCGGGCTGCCCAAGCGCGTCCCGAACGCCTACCTGGTGCCGGGGTCGATCAACAGTCCGTCGACCGACGCACCGGCGCAGAACAACTTCGCGGACAACACCGCGGGTATGCCCGGAACGGGTGCGATCACCCGCTCGGCGTCCGCGGCGCGGAGCAGGATGGCAAGCTTCCAGCGGGGCTACACCTCGGGACGGCACGCGTTGAAGGAACTCCCGGACGACGAACAGCTGGAAAGCAGCAGGGTTCCGGGGCGTGGCAACACCACAGACAGCAGTGAGGAGCGAAAGTGACACGGGCGGGTGCAATGCAGCCGGGTGGCTCCGCGCAGCCGAACGGCCAAGCGCATGCCAAGACGAACAATGCCGGCAGCTTCGCTTGGCTGATCACGGATTTCGTGCACCGGGTGCCCGGCGCGGCCCACGCGGTCGTGGTGTCGGCCGACGGCCTGCTCCTGGCGGCTTCGCGAGGCTTGCCGAAGGACCGGGCGGACCAGCTGGCCGCGGTGGCGTCGGGGCTCACCAGCCTCGCGCGTGGCGCGGCCAAGGTGTTCGAAGGCGGGACGGTCGCACAGACCGTCGTGGAGATGGCCAACGGCTTCCTCTTCCTCATGCAGGTTTCCGACGGTTCGTGCCTGGCGGTGCTCGGTTCGCCGGAGAGCGACATCGGCCTGGTCGTCTACGAGATGACCTTGCTGGTGGAGCGGGTCGGTCAGCAGCTGACACCGGAGATGCGGGCCCAGCTGCAGGGCTCGGCAGTCCGCCGCTGAGGACCCGGGAACCGAGGAGAGAGCCGTGGACGACGGGCGCTTGAGGGGCGATGGCCGGCTCGGTGACGACTTCTCCGGCGGGTGGTCCGAGCAACCGGACGACGGCCGGGAGGACTGGCAGTCGTTCCGGGAACGGGTCGACCGCGAATGGCGGTCACGCCGGGTGCAGGCGTCCGACAACGACCCCGTGCGAGAACCACCGAACTGGCTGACCGACAGCAATGCCGGCCAGGAACCGATCCGGCCGATCCAGCCCGGGAGCGGCGAGTACCGCGACCGGCTGCTGGGTGGGCCGGGAGCGGAGCTGTTCGGCGGGTCGAGCGGGCCGCTGTACGACGCGCACGACTTCGCCGCGTACAGCAACGACCGCGACTTCTCGTCGGGGCCGGACTCCGGTGAGCTGGCCGCGGCGCTGCCGCGGCAGGCCCACCAGGAGTACGTCGACGAGCCGCCGCCGACCGAAATGGAGACCTCGGGCCTGGTCCGGCCCTACTTCCGGACCCGGGGCCGGACGAAGGCGACCCTCGATCTGGCGATCGAGGCGCTGATCTCGACCAGCGAACAAGGCCGGATGCTCGACCGGGTCCGGGTGCCCGAGCACCGGTCGATCTGCGACCTGTGCCTCGACACCCGGTCGGTGGCCGAGGTGGCGGCGCTGCTGCGCCTGCCGCTCGGTGTGGTGCGGGTGTTGATTGGTGACGTGGCGGGTCTCGGCCTGGTGCTGGTGCACTCCAGCAGTCAGACCGTGGGCGACCGCCCGAGTATCGAGTTCATGGAAAGGGTGCTCAGTGGGCTTCGGAGAATTTGACTCCGACGCGAACGCGCCGCAGGTGACGGGTCCGACCTCGTCGGCCAAGATCGTGGTCGCCGGCGGGTTCGGTTCGGGGAAGACAACCATGGTCGGGGCGATTTCGGAGATCGACCCGCTGACCACCGAGGCCATGATGACCGAGGCCAGCGTCGGACACGACGACACCTCGGCCACGCCCAACAAGACCACCACCACCGTGGCGATGGACTTCGGGCGTATCTCACTGGACTCGGACCTGGTGCTGTACGTGTTCGGCACTCCCGGTCAGCACCGGTTCTGGTTCATGTGGGACGACCTCGCGGTCGGCGCCATCGGGGCCGTCGTGCTGGTGGACACGCGGCGGCTCGCCGACGCGTTCCCCTCGATCGACTTCTTCGAGAACCGGAAGCTGCCCTACGTCGTGGCCATCAACTGCTTCGACCGGCTTCTGCACCACCAGATCGAGGACGTGCGGCACGCGCTCACCATTGCGCCGTCGGTCCCGATCATGGCTTGCGACGCGCGCGAGCGTGACTCCGCCAAGCAGGTGCTGATCTCCGTCGTCCAGCACGCGATCGCGCACGATTCGGCGCTGCGCGCGGGATAGTCCTGATGACGCCCCGAACCGGATGCGGCCGTTGGAGTGAACTCCGCGCGCTTCACCCACTTCGGGGAGTGCGGCCTCCGTCCGGAGGACGAAGCGGTCACCGCGGTTCGGCGGCGTCGAGGACGACGTTGCCCGCCCGGCCCGCCGTCCACCGGGCTGACCTGCGCGGACACCCCGCCACGGCGGGCCGCGGAGTGAGCTTCGCCCGCGCGACCCGGACCGGGTCGGCGCGGAGCGCGGTCGCGCGCACACGTAGGGTGCGCAGCGGCCGGCCGGTGGTCGGCTCGACACCGCCGGTGGGGCGCTTACGCTTGAGCGTGGGCCGTGCCGGCCACTCCGGGGTGCGGCGTGCGGCGCCGCGGGAGCAAGGAGGGGCAGAAGTGACGGCATCCGGCCAGGGCTCGTTCGGCTGGCTCATCACGGACTTCGTGCGCCGGGTACCCGGCGCCGCGCACGCCGTTCTGGTGTCCGCCGACGGCCTGCTGCTGGCGCCGTCGGAGGGGTTGCCGCAAGAGCGTGCCGAGCAGCTGTCCGCGGTCGCGTCCGGGCTGATCAGCCTGACGGGCGGGGCCGCGCGGTGCTTCGAAGCGGGTGGCGTCAACCAGACCGTGGTGGAGATGGAGCGCGGTTACTTGTTCCTCATGTCCGTTTCGGACGGTTCGTCACTGGCCGTGCTGGCCGCGCCGACGTGCGACATCGGCACGGTCGCGTACGAGATGACGCTGCTCGTCGAGCGGGTCGGCCAGCAGATCACCCCCGAGCTGCGCGCGCAGCTGCAGGGCGGCGTGCGTGGGTAGGACACGATGAGGATTTCGGGATTCGACGATCCGGACTCCAGCGGCTGGGACGCACTGCACCGCGGCACCGAGCGCGAGGGTTTCGATTCGCCCAGCAAGTTCGACATGTCGACGCTGTCGACGATCATGCCCAAGCGCAAGCCGGCGCGGCCGCAGCCGGATCCGCAGGGCTACACGGACGAGGACACCCGTGAGTGGGGTTCGCCGTCCGACGCCGCCAACTTCGACGAGGACTACGACGAGGGCTACGACCCCGCCGAGCCGGAGTGGCAGGACCACGAGACCTACCAGCCGGAGCCCCCGCCGCTCGAGCCGGCGTGGACGCCCCCGCGTGGCGCGCGCCCGCCGGCCCCGCCGCGTCCGCCGGCACCCCCGCGGCCCCCGGCGCCCCGGCCGCCCGCGCCGAGACCCCCGGTGTCCAGACCCCAGGCGGCGCCCCCGCCTTCGTGGGCCCCGCCGATCGACCCGCGGACCGGCTGGACGCCCCCGCCGGACCCGGAGACCCGCTGGATCCCGCGCGCGGAGCCGTGGGAGGAGCCGCCGGCGCGCGTCCTGAGCCCGTCGCCGGCCGCTTCGGTGGGCTCCCGGGTGCGCCCCTACACGCGGACCGGCGGTCGCACGCGGTCCGACCACAACCTGGCGCTCGAGGCGCTGGTTTCGACGTCCGACGACGGGCGCCGCTACCGCGGCGTGCGGTCGGTCGAGCACCGCCGGATCTGCGACCTGTGCCTGGACACGCGGTCGGTGGCCGAGATCGCCGCCCACCTGCGGCTGCCGCTGGGCGTGGTGAAGGTGCTGGTCGGCGACATGTCCGACATCGGGCTGGTGCTGATCCACCAGACGGAGCTGATCCTCGGGGACCGCTCGTCCCGCGAGTTCATGGAACGCGTCCTGGCCGGCCTGCGGGCGCTCTAGCCCCTATTCCTCGACCAATGCGGCCGAGGTGATCCGGTGCAGCGAGTACCGCTGGTGGTCGTCGCCTTCGAGGATCCCGCCGCCGACCCGCACCGGCCGGACCACCCGCTGGCTGGCGGTTCCACGCGAGTCGACGAACCCGATCCAGACCTCACGGCGTTCCAGCGTCGCCCGCGACAGCAGCTCCAGCGTCGCCGACGTGTCCGCCCCGCCGCCGACCGGCGCCCGCACCGCGGACCCCCGGCGCCGGGCGGACGCGGCGTCCCCGGCCCGCAGGTTCGAGATGATCCGCGTCGCCTGGTCGGACGTCAGCACCGCCGGCTCACCCGGGCTGCGCCGGGCCGCCCGGGCCTTCGCCGGCAGCCGGCGTCCGCCCGGCCGGATGTCGACGACCCGGCCGTCCGGGCCCTCCGCCGCCGGGGCGAACCCCGCCGCGCGCAGGCCCGTCAGAACCTCGTGCAGCGGGTCCGGGCTGATCACGACCGTCGGCGCGATCAGCCGCAGGTCGTGCTCCGCCGTGACCGGGTGGGCCAGCACCTCCGCCAGCAACGCCTCGTCGTCGCACCGCAGGAACGACGCCGCGACGCCGCCGCGCAGCCGGCCGTGCCGCCGGGCGACGTCGTCGACCAGGTAGCTCAGCGACTGCGGGACCGGTGTCGCGGACTTCGCCTTGAACAGCGCGTGCAGCTCGTCCGCGGTCCGGCCGGTGTCCAGCGCCCGCCGGACGGTCGCCTCGGTGATGCGGTAGACCGTCGCGTGGCCCGCCGACTCGACGTTCGCGACCGCGTCCATCTCCGCCGCCAGCTCCGGCTCCAGCGGTCCCGGCGCGACGACCGTCAGGTCGGCCTGCAGCAGCACGCGGTCCACGGGCGCGGGCAGCGCGTCCAGGACGGCCTCGACCGCGCCCGGCCGGTCGTCGGCGAGCAGCGCCCGCGTCGCTGTGGTGAGGCCGCCGAGCCCGACGATCCCCAGCGCCGACGCCTCGGACATCGTCCAGCGGACGGTCTCGTCCCGCAGCCGTCCGCCGCGCCGCGGGGCCCGCCAGGCCAGCACCGCGACGAGCTCGTCGACGCTCTTCACCCCGGCGCCCCGGGGCAGGTCGGCCAGCGCGGCCAGCACCCGCCGCCGCGCGACCGGCGCCAGCGGGCGGCGCAGCTCTTCCGACAGCGGCGCGATCGGCTTGTCCTTGGCGTCGCGCCCGCCGGCCATCCCCGGCAGCCGCGGCAGCTCCAGCCACGCCTGGGCCAGCGTCATCCACCGCTGCGCGGTCGGCGACGCGAGCCACGAGTCGGTCAGCGTCGTCGGCACCCACTCGGGCGCGGTCGCCTCGCTGTCCGCGACGAGCCCGGCGCCGACGGCGAGCTCGGCCAGCAGGATCGCCTGCGCCTCGTCGATCTCGAGGTCCTTGGCGAGCTTCTTCAGCTCGCGCACGCCGAGGCCGCCCGACTTGAGCACCGGCGGCGGCGCCGCGGACCACGAGCGGAGCAGGGATTCGGTGTGGCGCAGGAACTCCATCGCCTCGCCGGCCGCGGCCTCGTCCAAAGTGGACGGCTGGTGCGGGTGGAGCGGCAGCTCGGGCTCGGTGAGCGCGCCCGGGGCGAAGACCCCGCCGCGCACCGCGACGCCGAGCTCACGCGGCAGCTCGACGGTCTGGTCGTCGCGCCGCAGCAGCAGCCCGCGGGCCAGCAGCTTCTGCACGGGCGTCTTGGCCTTCTCGACGGAGGTGTCGTGCCCGGCATCGCGGGTCCGGCCGATCGGCGGGCCCGCGGCGAGGGCGTTGAGCACGCCACGCTCGTCGTCGGACAGCTCCGCGATCCGGGCCTCGAGGTCCTCGCCGGCGAGCGACGGCGACGACGCGCCGAGCCCGGCCGGGAACGGCCCGAGCGCCTCCCGGACCGAGGGCGGCACGCGCAGCGCGTCGTCCGGGCCCCAGGCCAGGACCCGCGCGCGCAGCCGGGCCAGTGGCTCGGTGAGGTCGGCGCCGGTCAGCTTCGCGACGTCCTCGACCGGCACGGGGTCGCGGTCCGCACCGGCGAGCAGGCACGCTTCGAGGACGGCGAGGGTGACGGTGTCGAGGTCTTCGCAGGCGCGCGCGACCGAGCCCGGCGTGCCGGCCCGGGTGGCCAGCACGGTGCTGTCGGAGGGCGGGGGCGTCGACAGGTCGCGACGAGTGCGGAGCAGCTCTTCGAGGGCTGCGTCGGACTCTGCACGCAGCCAGTCCGCCAAGGAGGTCGCGGGCATAGAAGGCCAGGGTACCGGGCGGGTGCGACAGGTCGCTCGGGCTCAGGCAGACTGTCGTGGCACGGATCGAGGACGGCTGTGGAGGACGTTGTGGCCAAGGGCGAGAAGAAGCACAAGGGGATCGACCCGACGTGGCCGGGCGAGGCCGGCGAGCACCCCGTGACCGAGCTGTCGTCGGACCGCCAGGGTGCGCTGTCGCCGTTCGGTGACCTCACGTTCCCGCTCGACACGGTGCCTTACGTGCACCCCGAGACCGAGATCAACCGCTGACGCCAGTTGCCGATCCGGCCAAAAGCAGGCCGCCCCGGAGCGGCACGCAACTGGTGCTGCGAGGCCATGCGGCCGTGACTGTGGCCGGGGCGGCAACCAACGGCAGAGTTACTGGTCAGTACCGGTATCGCGGCCTCGTGAGGGCGGTCACGGGAGTAGGTTCGCTCCCGTCCCAACCGTCTTTTCCCATGCGGGGGTAAGCGCCATGCCGGTTCCCGGTCCCGGATATTCGATCACCGTCCGGGTCGAGGCCCCGGCCTCGTCCAGCGCGGCCGGTGACCTCACCACCGCCGTCGGCCGCGTCGGCGGCGTGCTGACCGCGTTCGACGTCGTCGAGTCCCATTCCGACTCGATCGTGGTCGACATCAGCGCCAACGCGCTGTCGGAGAACCACGCGAACGACATCACCCAGACGCTCGACTCGCTGCCGGGCGTCAAGGTCCGCAAGGTTTCCGACCGGACGTTCCTGATCCACCTCGGCGGCAAGATCGAGGTCACGCCGAAGGTCGCGCTCCGCAACCGTGACGACCTCTCCCGCGCCTACACCCCGGGGGTCGCCCGCGTCTGCCAGGCGATCGCCGCGAACCCCGAGGACGCGCGCCGGCTGACCATCAAGCGCAACACCGTCGCCGTCGTCACCGACGGTTCCGCGGTGCTCGGCCTCGGCAACATCGGCCCGGCCGCCGCGCTGCCGGTGATGGAGGGCAAGGCGGCGCTGTTCAAGAAGTTCGCCGACGTCGACGCCTGGCCGGTCTGCCTGGACACCCAGGACACCGAGGACATCATCAAGATCGTCAAGGCGATCGCGCCGGTGTACGCCGGGATCAACCTCGAGGACATCGCCGCGCCGCGCTGCTTCGAGATCGAGAAGCGGCTGCGCGAGCAGCTCGACATCCCGGTGTTCCACGACGACCAGCACGGCACCGCGATCGTGGTCGTGGCTGCGCTGCGCAACGCCCTGCGCGTGGTCAAGAAGAACATCGAGGACTGCAAGATCGTGGTCAGCGGGGTCGGCGCGGCCGGCTCGGCGATCATCCGGCTGCTGCTGCGCAAGAACCCGGGCGACATCGTCGCCGCGGACATCGATGGCATCGTCCACTCCGCGCGCGGCAACCTCGACGACAACCTGGCGTGGATCGCGTCGCACACCAACAAGCAGCAGGTCAGCGGCACCCTGCACGAGGCGCTCGTCGGCGCGGACGTCTTCATCGGCGTCTCGGCGCCCAACCTGTTCGGCGCCGAGCAGGTCGCGACGATGAATTCCGACGCCGTCGTGTTCGCGCTGGCGAACCCGGACCCGGAGATCGACCCGCTGGAGGCGCAGCAGCACGCTTCGGTCGTCGCGACCGGCCGCAGCGACTTCCCGAACCAGATCAACAACGTGCTGGCCTTCCCGGGTGTCTTCCGCGGCCTGCTCGACGCGCACGCGAACAACATCGACGACGAGATGCTGCTGGCGGCCGCCGACGCGATCGCCGACGTCGTCGACAACGGCAAGCTCAACGCGTCGTTCATCGTGCCGAGCGTGTTCGACAGCGCCGTGGCGCCCGCGGTCGCCGAGGCCGTGCGGAAGGCCGTGCGCGCCGAGCGCTGAGTCCTCCCTTCGCAGGACCCGGAGTCGTACTTTTGATGGACGACCCGGGTCCTCCGGCGTCCTAGGCTGGATCCCGACACGTTTGGGGGGAAGCCGAATGCGGAGGACTTTGCTGGTCGCGGTGGTGGCCGTCGTGGTGGCGTCGGTGGTGCCGGGGGTGGCGCAGGCGGCGCCGGGCGCGCTGGAGTGGGGTGCGTGCCCGGCGGACGTCACGGCGCCGGGCCTGGAGTGCGCGACGCTCGATGTGCCGTTGGACTACCGGAAACCGGACGGGCGGCAGATCGAGGTCGCGGTCTCGCGCCTGAAGAGCACGAACCCGGCTCATCGCCGGGGTGTGCTGCTGACCAACCCGGGCGGGCCCGGCGGGCCGGGGCTGGACCTGCCGGCGTTGCTGCCGCAGATCGGGTGGCCGAAGAGCGTGCTGGACACCTACGACGTCATCGGGTTCGACCCGCGCGGCGTCGGCCACAGCACACCGGTGACGTGTGATCTGACGCCGGCGCAGCTGCGGAGCAACGTCCCGCCGTACGCGCTCGGCCCGGCGGACGTCGTCGCCCAGGCCGAGTACGCGAAGGGGATCGCGCGGCAGTGCGGCGCGTCGCGGACGGCGTCGATGCTGCCGTATGTCACGACGGCGAACACCGCCCGCGACATGGACCGCATCCGCGCGGCGCTGGGCGAGCCGAAGCTGTCGTACTACGGGATCTCGTACGGCACGTACCTGGGCGCGGTGTACACGACGTTGTTCCCGCAGCGCAGCGACCGGATCGTGCTGGACAGCAACCTGGCGCCCGGCGGTCTCGACGGCACCGGCTCGCGCTTGCTCGCCCAGGGCTTCGACGACCGTTTCCCGGACTTCGCCGCGTTCGCCGTGGCGCACCCGGAGTTCGCCCTCGGCCGGACACCCGCGGAGGTGGCGGCCAAGTACTTCGACCTCGCCGCGCGGCTGGACGCGAACCCGAGCCCGGAAGGCGTCGACGGCAAGCTGTTCCGCCAGCTCACGTTCGGGATGTTCTACTACGACGCGACCCTGCCGTACCTGGCCTCGGCGTGGCACGCGCTCGACACGGGGGCACCGTTCCCCCAGCCACCGGGCGGCGCGACCCCGAACCCGGACAACCTGCTGTCGAGCCAGCTGCACGTGGTGTGCGGCGACGTGAACTGGCCGGAGTCGCTCCGCGCGTACCAGAAGAACGTGGCGACGGACAGGATCCGCCACCCGATGTTCGGCGCGGCGGCGGCCAACGTCTGGCCGTGCGCGTTCTGGCCGGCCGACCCGCCGGAGCCCCCAGTCCGCATCGGCGACCGAGGCCCCTCGGACATCTTGATGCTGCAGAACCTCCGGGACCCGGCAACCCCGCTGACGGGCGCCCGCCGGCTGCGGCAGGCATTCGGCAACCGGGCCCGCATGGTGACCGCCGACCAGGGAGGCCACGGCACGTACTTCTTCGGCGCCAACGAATGCGCGAACAACGCGGCGACGAGGTTCCTGACAACGGGAGTACGCCCACTCCGAGACAAGGCGTGCGCGGCGGAGCCGTCCGGCCTGGCACCAGCGGCGGCGTTCCCGGTGCCTCGGTTCTGAGACTCAGCAGGCTCGGCGGACGCGATCTACCCGCGCCGGCTCCGTCATCGGTGACGGCGATCAACCCCACACGATGGCGGCGACACCCGTCGTCGTCCCCGGAAGTAGCCTCGGCTTGTGAGTGAACTCAGCCACGTCGACGAGACCGGCGCCGCCCGGATGGTCGACGTCTCCGGCAAGACCGCCACCGCGCGCACCGCGCTCGCGGCCGGCACCGTGCGGACCACCGCCGAGGTGCTCCGGCTGCTGGCCACCGACGGCCTCCCCAAGGGCGACGCCCTCGCCACCGCCCGCATCGCCGGGATCATGGGCGCCAAGCGGGTGCCCGAGCTGATCCCGCTGTGCCACCAGATCGCGCTGTCCGGGGTCAAGGTCGAGTTCACCCTCGGCGACGCCGAGGTCGGGATCCGCGCCACCGCGAAGACCACCGACGTCACCGGCGTCGAGATGGAAGCGCTGACGGCGGTCGCGGTGGCCGGGCTCACGCTGCACGACATGATCAAAGCCGTCGACCCGGCGGCGACGCTGGACGACGTCCGCCTGCTCCGCAAGGACGGCGGCAAGACCGGGACCTGGGAGCGGCCGTGAAGCGCACCGCACGCGTGATCGTGGCGTCCAACCGCGCCGCGAAGGGCGTCTACGAGGACAAGACGGGCCCGGTCATCGTCGACTGGCTGGCCGGGCGCGGGTACGACGTGCCGGCGCCGGTCGTCGTCGAGGACGGCGATCCGGTGGGTGCCGCGCTGCGGGCCGCGCTGGCCGAGGGCGTCGCCGTCGTACTCACCACCGGTGGCACCGGCATCTCGCCGACCGACCGCACCCCGGACGTCACGCGCGCGCTCCTGGACCACGAGCTGCCGGGCGTCGCGGACGCGATCCGTGCGGCCGGGCTGCCGAAGGTGCCGACGGCGGTGCTCTCGCGCGGGGTCGCGGGCGTCGCGGGGCGGACCCTGGTCGTGAACCTCCCGGGCTCCAGCGGCGGCGTGAAGGACGGCCTCGGCGTGCTCGACGGCATCCTGGACCACGCGGTCGACCAGCTGGCCGGCGGCGACCACCCGCGTCCCGCCGCCGCCGCGCCCTCGGTGCGGGTCGTGCGGGCGCTGGTGACCGAGGACCTGCTGTCGGTCGAGGAGCACGCCCGCCTGGTCGAGGACGACGCGGCGGGCGCGGTGGTGACGTTCGCCGGGGTGGTCCGCGACCACGACGGCGGCAAGGGCGTGCGCGACCTGACGTACGAGGGCCACCCGAGCGCGAGCCAGGTGATCGCGGACGTGGTCGCGGAACTGGCGACGCGCTGGGCCGGCGTCCGGGCTGTGGCGGTGAGCCACCGCGTCGGTCACCTGACGATCGGCGACGTGGCGCTGGCCTGCGCGGTGGCGGCCGAGCACCGTGGCCAGGCGTTCTCGGCGTGCTCGGACCTGGTGGACGAGGTGAAGGCGCGGCTGCCGGTCTGGAAGCACCAGCACTTCACCGACGGCACGGACGAGTGGGTCAACTCGCCGTAATCACCGAAGACGGCGACGCGCTCGGCGGCCGCGGCGAACTCGTCCGCGTCGGCTGAGGTCACCAGACCCAGCCGGACGAACATCGGCACCCCGTGCGGGACCTCGCGTGGAAAAGCGCGCATGACCCTCGCGCGGACGTCCGGATCGGTGACCTCTTCGAGCGTCACGGCCTGCTTCCGGCGTCCGTGCGCGAGCTCGCCCCGGCCAGCAGCCCGGACGTTGCGCGCCCAATCGCCCTGGGGAACGCCGGCGATGACGTAGCGACGACCGTCGACGGTCAGCGGCGAGACCGGCGTGGGCCTCGGCGCGCCCGACCGGCGGCCGGGGACGTGGATGGTGCCGAGGCGCAGCCCCAGCCGGGTCGGCAGGCGGACGAACCGGTTGGCGGGGCGGAGCCAGCGAGGCAGGCTGGAAGGGTCAACCCAGGCAGCGGCGGCCTCCGGCGCGGCGAACGACGTCGTGGACGAAGCAGCGGCGTCCGCGTTCGGGGTGAACCGGACGGACCTGCGGATCATCGGCCTGATCGCGGCGGCGGGAACGCTGACGGCAGGTCAGCTGGCGACGCAGGTGCACCTGAGCCCGGCAGCGACGACAACGGCGATCCAGCGGCTGACGCGCGCGGGGCACCTGACCCGCCGGACGGCGACGGAGGATCGCCGCCGGGCAGTGGTGGAGCTGACCCCGAAGGCGGCGAAGCTGCTGGAGGAGATCTACGCGCCGATCGGGCGCGCGGGGCGGGCCATCCTGGAGGACTACTCGGCGGAGCAGCTGGCGCTGGTGGCCGAGGTGCTACGCCGGGGCGAGCAGATGCAGCTGAGAGAGGCGGAGAGGATCCGCACGCTCTGAGGGCCAGGGGAGGGTCGGACAAGCCCGCGGACGCGCTCAGGGCCGTGCTGGCGGCCGCGGAGGGCGCCTCGCGCATGCTGGGGCCGCAGAACGGCTCACAACGGGCAATTCACGCGACGGGGCTGAACGCGGCGGCGCCGAGGGCGTACGCGCGACAGCTTGGGCGCATAGCCGGGCCAGTGGCACGCCAGTTCGCCCGCGGGAGGGCCGTGCGGGTTCAACTCGCAGCCGGCCCGCATCCAGCGCGGCGTGACGTCAGCCGCACGCCGGGTACGCACAAGCCCTCCACCGCCCGGGGGATTGGCGGTGGAGGGCTCGTGGTGTCACGGCTCGAGGCCGGACCTACGCATCACTGCGCGATCGTCACTTGGTGGCGATCTTCTGCCCGACGAGGATCAGGTCCGCGTTCGGGATGTACTTCGCGTTCAGGTCCTGCAGCTTCTTGTAGCCGCCATCGACGTTGAACTGCTTGGCGATCTTGGACAGCGAGTCACCAGCCACGACGGTGTAGTCACCGGACGGGTTGGAGCTGGCCACACCGGTCGCCGCCGGGGCCGCGGCCGCCTTCTTCGGGGCGGTCGTGGTCTTCTTGGTCGGCGTCGACTGCTTGGTGGTGGTCTTGTGGGTGGCCTTCGGGGCCGACGAACCGCCGCCCTTCTTGCCACAGACCGGCCACGCGCCGATGCCCTGACCCTGCAGGACGCGCTCGGCGACGGCAATCTGCTGCTCGCGCGAAGCGTTGGCCGCGCTGCCGGTGCCGCCGTAGGCCTTCCACGTGCTCTGCGAGAACTGCAGGCCGCCGTAGTAGCCGTTGCCGGTGTTGGTGTTCCAGTTGCCGCTGCTCTCACACTGCGCGACGGCGTCCCAGTTGGTCGCCGACGCGGGGGTCGCGGCGATAGCGAGGGGCGCGCCGACCGCAATGCCCGCGATGGCGACGCGAGCGACGGTGCGGGTAGCAGCGGACATCTTGCGGTGCTTGCCTCGGTAAGACATCTGAGTGTATCTCGCTCCCTGCGCCTACGAGCCTGTGCTGAGGGTCAGGATCGGGGTCCTGGCGCCGGCCGTCTCAGGCCGGCAGACGAGTCCGACGCACGGCGCGTCTTCGTCGTCCCCTCGTCCCTGTCCGGAAATGCTTTCGCTCGGGGTATGGGTCCGGGGATCCGTCGGACAGGGCTAGGCGCTACGGATTCCCGGTCGTGCTGGTTGGTCGGGGCCAACCGAAAAGCGACGGTACGTAACGAGAGCCGTGATCGGAAATTATTCGGGCCGTGACCTACGTCACAGTAACAGCACGCAACCCGCATCGATGTGGGTGTTTGCGCAGGTCGGCGGGCCGTTACCTGGTCGTTTCCTAGTCGAGATAAAACACGGATCGTGAGGCTTGCATCACGTGTTTTGCGCAGCGAATGGCCCATTCGCGACGTCGTGGCAGCGATTGAAGCGCGCATCTTATGACCACTCGCGAGAGGACGCCAGACTTGACAACTGTGCCTCATGTGCCCCTTGAGTCACAGCAGTCCCACCTCTTCGTGGGGTTTGAAGTCACACCTGGAGCGACTCCGGCCGGTGCCGACGCCCAGGTGGGCCAACACACCGCGACGGACCAGGCGAAACACGTCACCGGATGGCGTGGCGGTGAGGACGCGATCAGCTTCTCGCGAACACCCGGATCCGGTGACGCGCCACGCCGAGGGCCCGGAACGACGTCGCCGAGCGGTCGGCGGCCGTACTCGAACGGTCGGCCTCTATATAGAGAGGACGAACTCGCGTACCCAGGCAGTCGGCTCGCGTACCCGGAGGGTCGGCTCGCGTACCTGGGCGGACGGCACGGCCGGCGGGACATGATCAGCCGCGCATCGGGCGTGATCGGAGGGGCCTCGCGCGTGATCAGGCGGGCTTCGGGCGTGATTGAAGGGGTATCACCCGTGATTGAGGGGGCATCACGTGTGATTGGAGGGGCGACACGGGCCCCCGGGGTGTCAGCCGCCGGCGAAGGGCGGGAGGACGTCCAGCTCCGCGCCGTCCTGCAGCGGGCGGGTGAGGTCTCGCACCGCGAAGCCGTCGAGCAGGTAGCTGGCGGCGTCCAGGACCCGCGGCAGGTCCGCGGGGTGGAGCCGGCGCAGCTCGGCCACGGCGTCGCCGACCGACGCGCCGGCGGCCAGCTGCACCTTCTCCTCTTCTTCACCCGCCGCGGCCCGCGCCGAAGCGAAGTACCGCACCACGATGGTCAGAGTCGACATCTCAGCCGCCGATCGCGCTCATCGGCCGGATCGGCTGCGCGAACCCGGCGTCGTTGATCTCGTGTCCCGCGAGCTTGCCCCACATCGTCGCGCGCCAGGCGTCCGCAATCTCTTCATCACGCGCACCCGCGCGCGCGAGGGAGCGCAGATCCGTCTCGTCGTTGCTGAAGAGGCAGGAGCGCACCGCGCCGTCCGCGGTCAGCCGCGTCCGCTCGCACGCCGCGCAGAACGGCCTGGTCACCGACGCGATCACGCCGACGTCACCGGGCCCGCCGTCGACCAGCCAGCGCTCGGCCGGCGCGCCACCCCGGGCGACCGGGAACGGCGACAGCGTGAACTCCGCCCCCAGCACCTCCAGGATCTCGGCCGCGGTGATCATCTCGCCGCGGTTCCAGCCGTGCTGGGCGTCCAGCGGCATCTGCTCGATGAACCGCAGGTGGTAGCCCTCGGCGAGGCAGAACTTCAGCAGCGGCACGGCTTCGGCGTCGTTGAGCCCGCGGATCAGCACGGCGTTGACCTTCACCGGCGTCATCCCGGCGTCCCGCGCCGCGGCCAGCCCGGCCACGACGTGCGAGAGCCGGTCGCGCCGGGTGATCTCGACGAACTTCTCGGGGTCGACGGTGTCGAGCGAGACGTTGATCCGGTTCAGTCCGGCCGCCGCGAGCCCGGCCGCGCGCTTAGCCAGCCCGATCCCGTTGGTGGTCATGGACAGCCGGGGCCGAGGCGTCAGGGCCGTGACCCGCGCGACGATGTCCTCGAGCCCGGCCCGCAGCAGCGGTTCGCCGCCGGTGAGCCGGATGTCGGTGACGCCGAGCTGCTCGACGGCGATCCGCATGAGGCGGACCAGCTCGTCGTCGCTCAGCACCTGTTCGCCCGGCATCCAGTCGAGGCCCTCCGCGGGCATGCAGTAGGTGCAGCGCAGGTTGCACCGATCCGTCAGGGAAACCCGGAGATCGGTGGCCACCCGGCCGAAGGTGTCGATAAGTTGGGGGTTCTCGGGCCTGGGCACGCGAGATGACCCTCGTGTACCGGGGACGCGAGGAAACCCGAGATCCACTGCCGTCATTACGCACAGCGTAGCTCCGGAACGTGCGAACTGACCCGCTCGCTAGGATACTTTGCGGAGTGAGTGGTTCAGTTGCCGAACTATCGTGCCGGGAGAAGGACCTGTGACGGAAAAGACCTACCCGGTCACCGAAGAGGAGCTGTTCCGCTTCGCGGAATTGGGCCGCCAAGGCAGCACGTTCACCGTCCTGCGGCACGCCCGGATCGCCGAGCGGATGGGCCTGTCGGGCACCGACCACAAGACGTTCGACCTGGTCATCCGATCGGGCGGACCGTTGACCGCCGGCCGGATCGCCGAGCTGACGGGCCTGTCGACCGGCGCTGTGACGGGCGTCATCGACCGCCTGGAGAAGGTCGGTCTGGTCCACCGGGTCCGCGATCCCGAAGACCGCCGCAAGGTCCTCGTCGAGGTCGTGCCGGGGGCCGAAGAGCGCTTCGCGCCGCTCTTCCAGTCGGCCTTCGACACCCTTCGGGAGACGCTGGCGCAGTTCTCCCCGGTCGAGCGAAAAGCCATCGAGCGTTATCAGAATGTCATCCTCGAACAGCTGCGCGCCGAAGTCCTGCACAATTCCCGCCCCGCGTAGCTTTTCCTCAACTGCGGAGATAATGTCTTCGCCATGCCGCAATTTCGGTTGTCCGAGGCCGCGCGCCTGCTCGGCGTCAGTGACGACACCGTCCGGAGGTGGGTGCGCGCGGGGCAGCTGACCGCGACCGACGACGCCGCCGGCCGCAAGGTCGTCGACGGCGCCCAGCTGGCGGGTTTCGCCCGGGCCCAGGCCTCCGGCCCCGAAGACCCCTCCACCGTCGGCCGCTCCGCCCGCAACAGGTTCGTCGGGCTGGTCACCGAGGTCATCGCCGACAAGGTGATGGCCCAGGTGGAACTGCAGTGCGGGGCGCACCGGGTGGTGTCCCTGATGAGTACGGAAGCCGTCCGCGAGCTGGGCCTGCGCCCCGGAGTGCTCGCGGTCGCGGTGGTCAAGGCGACCACTGTCGTGGTGGAAACACCGGAAGGAAGTCGATGAAGAAGCTTGCTCTCGCCGTCGCGGCCGTCGCCCTGTTCGCGGGCGCGTGCAGCAGCTCGGACGAGCCCAGCACGCAGTCCGGCGGCGCGTCGGCCAGCGCCCCCGCGCCGAAGGGCAGCGGCGACGCCGGTACCGGCACGCTCACCGTGTTCGCCGCCGCGTCCCTCACCGAGTCGTTCACCGCGCTCGGCAAGGCGTTCGAGACCTCGCACCCCGGCGTGACCGTGAAGTTCAGCTTCGCGGGCTCGTCCGGCCTGGTCCAGCAGCTGACCAACGGCGCGAAGGCCGACGTCTTCGCCTCGGCCGACCAGGCCAACATGGACAAGGCCGTCCAGGGTGGCGTGATCGACGGCCAGCCGACGGTGTTCGCCACGAACAAGCTGGCCATCGCCGTCGCGCCGGGCAACCCCAAGGGCATCAAGACTTTTGCCGATTTGAACAAGCCCGGCCTGACCGTGGTCGTCTGCGCCCCGCAGGTGCCGTGCGGTTCGGCCACCAAGAAGGTCGAGCAGAGCACCGGCGTCACGCTCAAGCCGAAGAGCGAAGAGCAGGACGTCAAGCAGGTGCTGAACAAGGTCCAGTCCGGTGACGCCGACGCGGGCCTGGTCTACGTGACCGACGCCACGTCGGCCGCGGGCAAGGTCGACAAGGTCGACTTCCCCGAGGCGAGCGGCGCGATCAACAACTACCCGATCGCCGTGGTCAAGGGCGGGCAGGCCGCGCTGGCCAAGGAGTTCGACGACTTCGTCCTCGGCACCGAGGGCAAGACCGAGCTCGGCAAGGTCGGGTTCGGCCCTGCGCAGTAAGCGTCCGGCGAGCGGCCGGCCGGGATCCGTCCCGGCCGGCCGCTCGCGCGTTCCGTGGGTGCTCGCCGTCCCCGCCACGCTGGCGCTGGCGCTCGTCGTGCTGCCGGTCGTCGGGCTGCTGGTCCGCTCGGACCTGACACGGCTGCCGTCGCTGATCGTCTCGCCGTCTTCGTGGCACGCGCTGCGGCTGTCGCTGATCACGGCCGCTTTGTCCACTTTGGCCTGTGTGCTGCTCGGGGTGCCGCTCGCCGTCGTGCTCGCGCGCGCCCGGTTCCGCGGGGTCCGGCTGCTGCGCTCCATCGTGCTGCTGCCGCTGGTGCTGCCGCCGGTGGTCGGCGGTCTCGCACTGCTCTACCTCCTCGGGCGCAAGGGCTTCCTCGGCATGCTGATCACCACGCTGACCGGGGAATCGGTGCCGTTCACCACGACCGCGGTGGTGATCGCGCAGACGTTCGTCGCGATGCCGTTCCTCGTGGTCAGCCTCGAAGGCGCGCTGCGCGGTGCCGGCGACCGCTACGAGCAGGTCGCCGCGACGCTCGGTGCGCGTCCGTGGACCGTCTTCCGGCGCGTCACGCTGCCGCTGCTGCTGCCCGCGCTCGGCTCCGGCGTCGTCCTGAGCTTCGCCCGCGCGCTCGGCGAGTTCGGCGCGACGATCACCTTCGCGGGCAGCCTCGAAGACGTCACCCGCACGCTGCCGCTCGAGGTCTATACGCAGGCCGAAGTGGACATCGACAGCGCCGTCGCGCTGTCGTTGCTGCTCATCGTCGTGGCGGTCATCGTCATCGCGCTGGCTCGCCCGCGCTCGTGGGAAGGCGGCCTGCGGTGAGCCTGACCGCCCGGATCGAGGCCGTCCGCGGCTCGTTCTCGCTGGACGTGGACCTCGACGTGCCGACCGGGACGGTGCTGGCGCTGCTCGGCCCGAACGGCTCGGGCAAGTCGACGGTGCTGGGCTGCCTCTCGGGGTTGATCACGCCGACGTCGGCGGAGATCTCCGTGGCCGGGCGCGCCCTGGCCGGCGTGGCGCCGCACCGCCGGGGGATCGGCCTGCTCTCCCAGGACGCCCTGCTCTTCCCGCACCTGTCCGCGGCCGACAACGTCGCGTTCTCACCGCGCTCGACCGGCGCCGGCCGCCGCGCCGCGCGGGAGCGCGCCTTCTACTGGCTGGCCGAAGTGGACGCCGTCGCGCTCGCCGGCCGGCGGCCCGGGCAGCTGTCCGGCGGCCAGGCCCAGCGCATCGCGATCGCCAGGGCGCTCGCCGCCGAGCCGGACCTGCTGCTGCTCGACGAGCCGTTCGCCGCCCTCGACGTCGACGCCGCACCGGCGATCCGCGGCCTGCTGCGGCGCGTGCTCAAGACCGGGCCGACGACCGTGCTCGTCACGCACGACCCGCTGGACGCGCTCGCGCTCGCCGACCACGTCGCGGTGATGAACGGCGGCCGGATCGTCGAACGCGGGCCGACCCGCGAAGTGCTTTCGGCACCGCGGACGGCGTTCACCGCGCGGATCGCCGGGCTCAACCTCGTCGCCGGCACCGCGGTCGACGACGGCTTGCGGACGGCGTCGGGCGAGGTGGTGGCCGGCATCCCGGCGGCGGACGTCGTCGCGGGGGAGCCCGCGGTGGCGGTGTTCCCGCCGAACGCCGTCGCCGTCTACCCGCACGACGGCGAGCACCACGGGAGCCCGCGCAACACCGCCGACGCCGTCGTCGCGGCCCTGGAGCCGCACGGGCCGGTGATCCGGGTCCGGGCCGAGGGCGACGGCTGGGCGCACGGCCTGACCGCCGACCTCACCCCGGCCGCCGTGGCCGAGCTCGCCCTGGAGCCCGGCTCGGCGGTGACGCTCTCGGTGAAGGCCGCGACCGTGGCGGTGCACCCGGCCGCGGCCTCCTAGACCTCAGCCGTCGTGGTGGTGGCCGCCGCCCGGGTGGACGTGGAACTTCGCCACCTCGGGCGGGTGCACGACGAACGGCCGCATCATGCCTTCGTCCTCGTGGTCGAGGATGTGGCAGTGGTACATGAACTGGCCGGTGCCACCGCCGAACTGCCCGGCGACGCTCACCCACTGGCCGGGGTTCACGATGATCGTGTCCTTCCAGCCCTCCTCGTACTTCTCCAGCGGGACGTCGGTGAACCCGCTGATCGGCGCGGTCGTCCGCTCCGCGGCCTGGTCGAACGTCGTGGTGAAGCTCCGCCGGAACAGCGCCTGGAACTCCGTCAGGTGGATGTGGACCGGGTGCGCCGGGCCGCCGTTCGCGACGTGCACGATGTTCCACACCGCCCACCGGTCGTGGTCGATGAAGATGCCGGTCGTGTCGTCGAAGAGCCGGCCGATCATCCGGAACGTCTTCAGCCCGCCGCTCGGGTCGTCGAGCTGGATGATCCCCTCGCCGCCCGGGTCCGCGTCGACCTGTTCGAGGTCCCACATCTCCGGGTGGCCCTCGGCGTTGAGCAGCAGCGCGATCCAGACGTGGTCGTGGTCCTCCGGCAGCGTCGAGCCGTGCACCAGCCGTGTGTAGGACGTCGAGACCTTCTCGGGCAGCGTGAAGTTGTCGTGCTTCGCGCGGCCGTCGACCCGGAACTCCATGAGGTCCGGCTCGACCCCGCCCAGCCGCGGGTCGGCGTTGCGCAGCTTGAGCTTCTGGCCCTTGAAGCGGCTGAAGTCGATCAGGACGTCGAAGCGCTCGGCGGGGGCGACGGTCAGGCCGTTCGCCGGGAGGCGGGCGGGCGCGGGCAGTAGGCCGCCGTCGGTGCCGATCAGGCGGACGGCGTCGTTCACCGGGTTGTTGTTCTCGTCGACGAGGTTGAGCGTGTAGAACCGCGAGTTGGCCGCGTTGAGCAGCCGGAAGCGGTACCACTTCGCGTCGACGTCCAGGTGTGGCCAGATCACGCCGTTGACCAGGTTGAACGGCCCCGAGAACGGGATCATCGGGCCGTCCGGGACGTAGGGGAACTTGAACAGCAGCTGCCCGGTGAGCGCGCCGGCCGGGTCGGTGTCGAGGTTGCGGTCGGTGATGATCAGCGGCAGCTCGCGGTCGCCGTGGGGCAGGTCGAGCGCATCCTCTTCGTCGTCGCGGATCAGGTACATCCCGGCCAGGCCAGTGTGGACGTTGAAGCGCGTGATCGCCATGGCGTGGTCGTGGTACCAGAGCGGCATCGCCGGCTGCCGGTTCTGGTACTCGGTCAGCTGCGAGGTGCCCTTGAGGCCCGCGTTGTGCGCCCAGCCGTCGTTGCCCGCGTTGGTGCGCGCGCCGTGGAGGTGCACGACGGTCCACGCCGGCAGGTCGGCGACGCCCTCGACGATCGAGTAGCCGGGCTTGCCGAGCTCGCGGCCCGGGCGGCTGGTCGGCGCGTCCGTCACCGGGCCCTGAACGGCGACCAACGGGAACTCGCCGTCGATTTCGTTCGACCACGAAATCCGCAGCTGCTTGCCGCTGCGCACTTCGATCGTCGGACCCGGGAAATGGCCCGCATACGTCCACAACGTGGTCGGCGGCAATTGCGAGTGCAGCCGCTGCTTCTTGGTCACCATGGGAATGGTGATCGTTTCCCGGCTGTGGGGCCGGAGTACCGGTGGAACCGGCAGTGGGTCGAGGAACTTGGTGAGCCCCCAGCCTGGCCCGGTGACGGGCCCGGTCGTGGCCGGACGCTCGATGATTTCGGTCATGCGGTTTCTCCCCCTCGCTGTGCGGGGGCAGGACGAATTGCGCCACGACGTTTCCGTCGGTGACGCTTGTGAAGAATTCCCCCGAACCCCCTCGTGTGCCGGGTATGCGACTCCCCTCGCGATACCCGCAATTCCCACTGTATCGCTTTTCCGCGAAGAACGCAGGTGCCTCGCGCGCGTGATAGGTTCCGCGCATGAACGATCGCCGGTGGACGTATCTCTCCGACATGGACGGCGTCCTGGTCAAGGAGGAGCACCTCGTCCCCGGGGCCGACGAGTTCCTCGCCGAGCTGAAGTCGAACGGCATCGACTTCCTGGTGCTGACCAACAACTCGATCTACACCCCGCGCGACCTGCGGGCCCGGCTGGAGCGCACCGGGCTCGACATCCCGGAGGAGTCGATCTGGACGTCGGCGCTGGCGACGGCGAAGTTCCTCTCGTCGCAGCGGCCGAACGGCTCGGCGTACGTCATCGGCGAAGCGGGCCTCACGACGGCGCTGCACGAGGTCGGCTACGTGCTGACCGAGCGTGACCCCGACTACGTCGTGCTGGGCGAGACCCGCACGTACAGCTTCAGCGCGATCACGCGCGCGATCCGGCTGATCGAGGGCGGCGCGAAGTTCATCGCGACCAACCCGGACGCGACCGGCCCGAGCGTCGAGGGCTCGATGCCCGCCACCGGGTCCGTCGCGGCGCTGATCGAGAAGGCCACCGGGCGCTCGCCGTACTACGTCGGCAAGCCGAACCCGCTGATGATGCGCTCGGCGTTGCGCCGATTGGGTGCGCATTCGGAGTCGACGCTGATGATCGGCGACCGGATGGACACCGACGTGCACTCGGGCATCGAGGCCGGGTTGCAGACGATCCTGGTGCTCACCGGCATCTCCACCCGGGAGTCGGCCGAACGCTATCCGTACCGGCCGACCCTGGTGCTGGACTCGATCGCCGACCTGATCGGGCGAACCGCGGACCCGTTCGGCGAAGGCTGACGGTGGGCCGGGTGCGCGGAGGGCTTATCGTCACCGGATGAGCAAGTCCACGTACGTAGTGGGCGACGTGCACGGCCACCGTGACGAACTGGCCGAGGCACTACGCGCCGAAGGCCTGGTCGACGACGAAGACAACTGGTCGGGGGCAGAGGACCAGCTGTGGTTCCTCGGCGACTTCGTCGACCGCGGCCCGGACGGCGTCGGCGCGATCGACCTGGTCATGCGGCTGGAGGCGCAGGCCGCCGAGGCCGGCGGCCAGGTGCAGACGCTGCTGGGCAACCACGAGATCCTGGCACTGGGGATGTACCACTTCGGCGACGAGCCGGTGCCGTCCGACTTCGGCCCGCGCAGCTTCGCCCGCAGCTGGGAGATCAACGGTGGCCTCCTGGCGGACCAGGACCGGCTGACGCCCGAGCACATCGAATGGCTGGCGGCCCGCCCGCTGGCGGCCGTGGCGGCCGATCACCTGCTGCTGCACTCCGACACGCTGGAGTACCTCGACTGGGGGTCGACGGTCCCGGAGATCAACGAGGCGGCGGCGGAGATCCTGACCGGTTCGGACATCGAGGCGTGGTGGGACGTGTGGCGCCGCATGACGACGCGCTACGCGTTCCGCGGCCCGGACGGCGAGGAGAACGCGCAGAAGCTGATGGACGCGCTGGGCGGGTCCCGGATCGTGCACGGGCACAGCGTCATCGCCGACCAGCTCGGGATCCACCCGACGCAGATCGAGGGGCCGTTCCTGTACGCGGGCGGGAAGGCCCTCGGCGTCGACGGCGGCTTGTTCGTCGGCGGGCCGTGCCTGGTGGTGGAGCTGCCGTACGAGCCGGAGTCCTAGGCGATCTCGACGATCTCCTTGCCGAGCGGCATCAGGGACACCGGGATCATCTTGAAGTTCGCCACGCCCAGCGGGATGCCGATGATCGTGATGCACAGCGCGATGCCGGTGAACACGTGCCCGATGGACAGCCAGAGCCCGGCGAAGATGAACCAGATGACGTTGCCGAGGAAGGACGCCGCGCCCGCGTCGCGGCGTTCGACCACGGTGCGGCCGAACGGCCAGAGCGCGTAGCGGGCGATCCGGAAGGACGCCAGCCCGAACGGGATGGTGACGATCAGGACGCAGCAGATCACGCCGGCGACCAGGTAGCCCAGGGCCATCCAGAAGCCGCACAGGACGAGCCAGATGATGTTCAGCAGCGTGCGCATCAGACGTGCAGCTCCCCACTCACGATGGTGACGGCCTGGCCGGCGAGGTGGACGCGGTCGCCGTCCTGGCGAGTCCGGACGATCCCGCCGCGGGCGGAGATCTGGTGGCCGGTCAGTTCTTTGCTGTGGAGCTTCTCGGACCAGTAGGGCGACAGGATGCAGTGCGCCGAGCCGGTGACCGGGTCTTCGTCGATGCCCACGCCCGGTGCGAAGAAGCGGCTGACGTAGTCGTCGCCTTTCGCGGTGACCAGCAGGCGTCCGGTCCAGGTGGTCTTGAGCTTCGCGAGGTCGGGTTCGAGGTTTTTGACCGTTTCAGCGTCGGCGAGGACGGCGAAGAGGTTCTCGACGCCGCGGCCCGTGTACTCGATCTCGACATCGGGGAGGATTTCGGACAGATCGTCGTCGGTCGGGGTCGGCGGGTCGGAGGGGAAGTCCAGCTCGACCCAGCCGTCGTCGGCCCTGGCGCGCAGCTCTCCGCTTTTCGTGGTGTAGGTCTGTTCGCCGCCGAGGACGTGCGTGGCGGCGACGGTGGCGTGGCCGCAGAGCGCGACCTCGACCGCGGGGGTGAACCAGCGGAGTGACTTCGGGCCGGCTTGTGTGGTGACGACGAAGGCGGTCTCGGCGTGCTTCATCTCAGCCGCGACGGCTTGCATCCAGGCGGGGTCGGCGGGCTCGTCCAGCAGGACGACCCCGGCTGAGTTCCCAGCGAAGGCCTGGTCGGTGAAGGCGTCGACCACGAAGAAGCGCATGTCCCCAATGTAGCCCGCGACCTGGGCGTGTTGATCTTTTCTCAGGGACATTCAGGGGTTGTCCCTTACGACTCCCCGATGGTGGGCTTGACGATCTTCTCGCCGTCCGGGCCGCGTTCGGGCTTGAGGTCGAAGACGTCCTCGTCGACCGCGTACTTGTTCTTGTGCTCCTTGTCGTCTTCCTTCTTCTTGCCGGCCCCGGCGGCGCCTGGGGCCCCGGAAGCACCGGCCTTGCCCTTCGCGGCCGCGGCGGCGGTGGCTCCGCGTTCGAGGCGTTCACCTGGTGCTTTTCCGCCGGTTTTGGCGCTTTCGCCCGGAGTTTCCTTCGGGCCCCCGGTGTAGCCGCCACCGGAGACGCGGGAGCCGGCGAACCCGGCCCCGGCGCGCCCGGCACCGGACTTGCCGCGGGTGATGTCCCCGCTCGAGCTGCCGGCTCCGCCGGTCGTCCCCGGCATGGCGAGGCCGTCCGGGGTCATCCGCGGGAAGGCGCTCGGGGCCGGGCCGCCGCGGAGGCCGGTGTTGCCGCCGCTGAAGTTCCCGGTACCACTGGTGACCCCGGGCTGGACGAAGTTCGGCGGCGTGGTGCCGGGCGGGGTGACCCCGGGTGGGGTGGTGCCGCCGGGGACGAAGCTCCCGCTCGTCCCGCCGGGCCCGGTGGTGGTCCCGCCGCCGATGGTCGGGGTGCCGGTGAAGGAGGTGCTGCTGGTGCCGTGGAAGCCGGAGACGGAGGTGGAGTCGTTCCCACCCAGCTGCGGCGGCGGCACGTAGGTGGGCTGGGAGCTGGCGGTCTCGTGGTAGGTGCCATCGAGACCTTGGAGGACCTGGACGGCCTGCTGGTGCGCGGCGTCGGCCTGCTGTTGCTTGGCCTGGATGCCGGCCATGGTGCCGCTCATGCCGATGAGGTTGCCGGAGTTGTACTGCTGTTTGGCTTTGTCGAGCTCGGCTTGCTGATTGAAGCCGGTGGGCTCGGGCATGTTGTTCTTGGCGTACGACGCGGCGGCCGACTGCTGGGAGTAGTGGTTCGACGCCAGCTGCATCGCACTGCCGGTTTGCTCGGTATGCCCGGCGGTGCTCTGGAAGAAGCCGTTCGCCTGGTCCGCGGCGGGTCCCTGCCAAGAGCCGCCTGCCGCCGTGGCGGCGTCGCGGAACTGGTTGGAAGCGTCGGCCAGCCAGTTGCCGTAGACGTTCGTTACCCGGCTGCGGTCGTTGAGGTCCTCGAGGTTCATGTTCTTGTGAACCATGTCGTACAGAACTTCGTGTGGCTGGTTCGCGTAGTTCTCCCCGGGCGCCGGAGCATCGCCCCGAAGAGTCTGCCCTTCTTGCAGGAGCTTTCCCTGGGCAACCGAATAGTCCGACGCCGCCTTCTGGGTTATCCCCTGTGCGTCGGCGCCTTGGCCTTGAAGCTTCTGCTCGGTGGCCGCGTAGTAGTCACCCTCGGACTGGCGGTGCTGCGCCCGGTGCGGCTGACTCATGGCTGGACTCCGTATCAGTTGTTCTTCGGCAGCAGAGGCTCGACTTTCGGAGCAAGCTCTTCGATTTTCTTGCAGGCGGCGGCGGTGTCCGATCCGAAAGCGAGCGACATCAGGGCTCGCGAATCCCGTACCTGGAACCGGATGGAACATTGGCCCTTGACGTGCAGAGGTTCCTGCTCCTCGATCGCCGGGCGGTCGTTCACCTTTCCCTCGCTGGCCTTCGCGGGGTTGTTCACGTTGTTCCGGTAGTTTCCACCGGCTTGAAGGACCAGCCCAAGATCCAGGGCTGGTGTGTCGCCGGACGTGGGCTTGAAGGAGTGGCAGCTGTGTTCCGGAGATGCGACGCTCGGTACTGCCTGAGGAAAATCTTGCCCGGCAAGAGCCTGGTCGAGGATCGTGCACGGGCTCATCCCGGCGAAGGGGTCGCTCGGATCAGCAGCCGTGCTGTTTGCGGTGGGGCCCGGCGAACTCGGATTCGCTTGGCCGCTGACTGCGCTTGTACAGCCGGCGAGGCAGAAACCCAGAGTCAAGGCGGTGAACGCAACTGGAACGCGTCGTGCGATCACTATCCCTGCAGCCCCTCGTTCAACTTGGCAAACGTCATGCTGTGGGCATCTTCGGTCTCGCGGTAGTTCTTGCGCGCGATCACCATGGCCTCGCGCGCTTGCTCGACACCGTCTCGCATCTTTTCGAGGTTGGGTATCAGTGACTCAGGGTCGCCGTTGGCGACCTGCACGTTGAAGCTGGCGATAGCCTTGGCATAGTCGCTGCCACCCATCTGAGCCGGATTCGCCAGCGTATTGACATTGACGATCAATGTGGTGAACCCGTCCAGGAAGAAGTCGCAGGCTTTGATGTACGCCTGGAACCCTTCTTCGTTCACCGCGAACTGACCGTTTTCCGCGAGGGACTTCAGGTGGCTGCCGCCAGTGCTGACCTTCTCCGCGGCCGCGGTGTCCACTGGACCGGTGAGCAGCCCGGAGAGAAAATTGGACCCCGCGTCCCCGCCGGCCGGGGGTGTGAACGATCCCGGCGCGCCGAATTGCGATCCGCCCATGACGCCCTCCCAGTCGTCCGGCACCACCCTGCGTGGTCCCTTCGCACTGTACTAGTGACGAACCGGCCGCGTCAGTGGTTCCGGCCACGCTCGTGGAGCCAGGTTCGCAGGTGAGAACCATCCGATGGGGTGAACGTCACCCGGGTTTCGCCGCCCGGTAACGCCTCGCTGAACATCAGGAACCGGCCGCCCGCGTTGTCCACGAACGTCACCGTTCCCGCCGGCCGCAAGACGTCCGCGGTGCGGACCGACAGCTCGAACGTTCCGTAGCGGTGCAGGGGCCACGATGAGAACTCCGTTGCCGCGTCCGCGTCGCGGCGGGTGCCCGGCTCGGTGAACGTCAGCTCCGCCAGCGGCACCGGGCGGTACGCCGGGAGCATGCCGACCAGCAGGTCGGCCAGCCGGTCCGGGCGGGCCTGGGCGAACAGGACCTCCTCGCCCACCAGCTCCGAAAACACCCCCAGGCCGTGGCCGATGACCGCGCGGTAGAACACCTGGCGGCCCTCCTCCGCCGCTCGGACGATCACCAGCACGTCCGGCTGGGTCCACGCCCGGAGCGTCTGCTCCACCTCGATGTCCAGTTTGTCCGGCCCGGCCAGACCCCGTGATCGCATGGACTCCCAAGAAAGCGAAGCGATGCGTTCGTTCTCCGCCAGGGTGCGGCCGGGGCTGCGGATCTCGAACGGGTGCCAGTTCGCCGGAAGACCGGTACGCCGGACCGCCGTGTCGACCTCAGCCAAGCCCAGTGAAAATTCCTCCGGCACGTCCCCGAGCGTAGCGGAACGGCCACCCCGCGCTCAGATGTCGAGCTGCCGCACACCCGTCTCGCGCAACGCCACCCGGCCGGCCGTCGCCCGTTTGCGCAAGCGGACGATTTCGTGCGGCTGCAACCCGATCGCGACGCCGAACGCCTCCACGTCCGGGAACCCGCCCTGACGCTGCCGCAGCTCCAGCGCCTTGGCCACCTGCTCCGGCGAAAGCAGCCGCGCCAGCTCCGGCCCCGAAGCCGCATTGACGTCCACCAAGGCAACAGGAGCAGGCGGTGGAGGCGCCAGCGGAACCACGTCCGCCGGGACGTAGGCCTCGATCACGTCGTTCTGCTGCAGGTCCCGGAACCCCAGCCCGACCGTGAACGCCCGCACCCCGCCGTTCGTCCGCACCGCCACCCCACCCCGGGCCAGCGACAGGATCCGCAGGTCCGACGCGACGACCGTGCTCCGCTCGTTGAACGTCGTCCCCGCCGGCCGCAGCACCCGCGCCCGCGTGCCCACCGTGAACAGCGAGCCCCGCCCCTCCGGGACCTCGACCGCCGCCACCACCGAACCGTTGCCCAGGTCGTTCAGCCCGTGCACCACCGCGACGCCGTCACGCCGCTCCAAGTGGTCGTGCGGAGCCTCGTGGAACGCGGTCAGCGCGTCGCCCGCCATGGGCGGCACGTCGCACTGGAAGCCGAGCAGCATCGTGCCCGGCCGCCCGGCGGGCAGTTCCTCCACCGGCCCGGGACCGAACAGCCCGAGCACCCGCATCGGCTGGCCGCCGCGCGATAGCGACACCAGCGAACCGAAGCGCAGGACACCCTCCCGGACCAGCACCTGGACGTGGAACCCGGTCAGCTGGTCGTAAGCCGGCGCGACCACCTGCGCCAGCCCCTCCTGACGGCTCAGGTCAGGCCCGACGGTGTCATCGGTGTACAGCTCCAGCGCGTCGCCCTTCCCGAGGTCGCGCCGCCCCACCGCGACGAAGACGTCCTTGAGGAACCCGGCATCGGTCACCGGCTCGACGTCGCTCGAGAAGAACTTCTTCCGCACCATGATCCCGAGGCGCAGGTTGTCCGCCAGGATGCGATCGGCGCGCTTCAGCCGGGCGCGGGCGCCGCGGACCGCGCGCCCGATGCTCACCTGCCCACCGGGCAGCTCCCCGAGGCCGGGGAGGGTGACCGAGTCGTTGAGCGCCTTCCCGAACTCGATCAGCCCGACCCTGACCTCGGTCACGACGTGGCGGCCAGCGTGACGCTGATCGACTGGTCGGCGTTGACGCGCTCGGACTCGACGACCATCCCGTTCGAAGCCGCCCGTTCCTTCAGCCGGGCGAGCACAGCGCGCTGCACTTCGGCCGCGTACGCCTCGTCGACCGACAGCACCAGCCGCTGGGCTTCGGCCTCGGCGAGGCCAGGCCCGTCGACGTGCGCCATCTGGACGCCTTCGGGGCCGTAGACGAACGTGATCCGCCGTCCCTCCCACGCCGCGGTGACGGCGTTGCCGTCGTCGGTCACCTGCGCGCGCAGCCCGGTGAGCGCGCGGCCCAGCAGGTCGCGGTGCCGCATCCGGGTCCGCACGGTGACGACGCCGGGCTGCGCCTGCGTGGGCGCGGCGATCGTGGCGGCGTTGAGCTGGGCCAGCGCCTCGCTGCGCAGCTTGAGCGTGACACTCATCGGTGATCCCCTTCGAGCAGCGCTTCGAGTACTTCGGTGGTGGCGAACCCGTTCAGCTCGATCGCGCCGTCCGGGGCGATCGTCAGTTCCAGGCGGTTCGGGGTGGTGAAGATCGACTCGTCGTAGCGGCCGGTCAGAAAGTGGAACCGCTGGTTCACCGACCCGACCCACGGCCGTGACGGCTCCGGCCGGTCGGCCAGGAAAGGGCCGTCCACCAGCAGATCCGTCGACTCGAGCAACTTCGACGGCGGCAGCTCCTCCAGGACGCGCCCGGTGAACGTCATGACCGAAAGTCCCGCTTCACGGACGGCGGAAGCGAACTCACCCAAGGGTGCAGGCTGGTCGAACGGTTCGCCGCCCAGCAGCGTGACGCCCTCGATGCCGCGGATTCCGGCCACGCGCGAAACCAGCTCCTGCCACGGCATGAGCGTGCCGCCGCGGGTCGTCCACGTCTGCGGGTTGAAGCAGCCGGGGCAGCGCACCGAGCAGCCCTGCGTCCACACCGCGCACCGCAGGCCGGGGCCTTCGGCCGCGGTGACGTCGACGATCCGGTGGAGGTTCAGGAGTTCCATTGCGACTGCTGCTGCGAAGCCGTGTTCTCTTCGGAAGCCGACGTGCGCCGGTAGTCCTCGGTGAACTCCGACGTCACGGTCTCCGCGCCGAGCAGGTCCTCCAGCAGCGGGATGTAGTCGAGGCACTGGGACCCGGTCACGCCGTGCGTCTCGGCGCTGATCGAGCCGTCCTTGCCGATGGTGACGGTCACGCGGTGCGTCATACGTCGATCGTCCTTCCCCTCGGGGACTCCGGCAGCGGCGGTGCGACGGGAGTCTCGACGTCGTCGGAAGTGTCCGTGGCTGCGACGGCCCGGGTCTCCGCCCAGTTCCGGATGGCCAGGATTTCGTCGGCCTGGGTGACCGACAGCGGCACGGTCGACTTCACCGCCCGCACCAGGTCGTCGCGGCGCAGCGGCCGCTTCTCGGCGAACGCGTCGACCAGGCCGGCCAGCACGGCCTGCTCGATCTCGGCGCCGCTGTAGCCCGCGCTGACGTCGGCGAGCTCGGCGAACAGCGCGTCGTCCATCCGCAGCTCACTGGCCACGAAGTCGTCGGTGACGCGCCGGTGCAGGTGGATCCGCCAGATCGCGGTGCGCTCGGCCGCGGAGGGCAGGTCGACGAAGAAGATCTCGTCGAAGCGGCCCTTGCGGAGGAATTCCGGTGGCAGCGAGCCGACCTGGTTCGCGGTCGCCATCACGAACACCGGCGCGGTCTTTTCCTGCATCCACGACAGGAACGTGCCGAAGACGCGGCGCGCGGTGCCGCCGTCGCCACCGCCGCCCGCGCCGGCGAGACCCTTCTCGATCTCGTCGACCCACAACACGCACGGCGCGATGCCTTCCGCGGTGCGGATGACCGTGCGGATGTTCTTTTCGCTGGAGCCGACCAGACCGGCGAAGACGCGGCTCAGGTCCAGGCGCAGCAGCGGCAGGCGCCACATATTCGCGACGCACACCGCGGACAGGCTTTTGCCGCAGCCGGGGACGCCGGTGAGCAGCAAGCCCTTCGGCGCCGCGAGGTTGTACGCCGACGCCGCGGGCGTCCAGGTGCCGGTGCGCTTGGTCAGCCACCGCTTGAGCCGGTCGAGGCCGCCCACGGCGTCGAAGCTCGTTTCCGCCGGCACGATGTCGAGCATCCCGGACCGGCGGACGGCCTGGCGCTTCTCGGCGAGGATCAGCTCCAGGTCGCTGGGGTCGAGCCCGCCGCCTTCGACGAGCGCCCTGGCGAACGCGTTCTCGGCCTCCGGCAGCGTCAGCCCGCGCGCGGCGGCGACGATCATGTCCCGGTCGTCGCGGTCGATGCTGATCCGGACGTTCTGCCGGTGCGCGGCGACCATGCCGTCCAGCAGCTCGCCGATCTGGCGCTGGTCGGGCAGCGGGAAGTCGACGACGGTGGCGTCGTGCTCCAGCTCCGGCGGCACGGGCAGCGACGGCGACACGAGGATCAGGCTCAGCGGCACCGGCCGCGTCTTGAACGCGGCCGCGAGCTCCCGCAGCCTGCGCACCACCTCCGGGTCCGGCCGGTGCCCCCCTTCGGAAACCAGCTGCGGGTGCAGGTCGACGAAGACGAACACGGCGGGCTCGCCCCAGCCGTAGACGCGCTCGAGCGCGGCGGACGCGGCGCGGGTCTCGGAGATCGGTGGGCCGCCCGCGGGAGCGAGTCCGGTGGTGGACGACCAGACGTAGACCCGCCGCGGCGTCCGCAGCCGGCTCTGGTCTTCGGCCACCGCGCGGATCTCCCGCAGCACCCGCTGCTCCTCGTGCGTCTCGACGACCAGCAGCGGGTAGCGAGCCTGCAGCAACTCGGTCAGCTCGTCGCGAAACCCCTGGCCGGCCATCGAACGCCCCCTCGAAATCCGTCCGGACATTACCAGCGCCCTGATCTCGAAACGGCTCCGAGCAGTCGCGACCGGCGCGTTCCGTTCTTAGACTCACCTGGCCCGACGAAGACGTCTACGGGAGGCACCCATGCCTGACGCGCCCGCCCTGCCGAGCTACGCCTCGGGGATCTCCGAGGTTCCGCTGCTCGGGGACACCATCGGCGACAACTTCGATCGGACGGTGGCGGTCTTCGGTGATCGAGACGCCCTGGTCGACCGGACCGCCGGCCGCCGGTGGACCTACCGGGAGCTGGCCGCCGAGGTGAACGCGCTGGCGCTGGGTCTGGTCGCGCAGGGCATCGGGAAGGGCGCCCGGGTCGGGATCTGGTCGCCGAACCGGGCCGAGTGGACGTTCCTGCAGTACGCGACGGCGAAGATCGGCGCCATCCTGGTCAACATCAACCCCGCCTACCGGTCGCACGAGCTGGAGTACGTGCTCAACCAGGCCGGGGTGAAGCTGCTGGTCGCGTCGGACAAGTTCAAGACCTCCGACTACCCGGCGATGGTCGACGAGGTGCGCGAGAAGTGCGCCGGGCTGGAGCACATCGTCATCCTGGGCACCGAGAGCTGGCAGGCGCTGATGGACGCCGGCTGGCAGGGCGATCCGGCGGTGCTGGCCGAAATGCGGACCAAGCTCTCGGCCGACGACCCGATCAACATCCAGTACACCTCGGGCACGACCGGCTTCCCCAAAGGCGCCACCCTCAGCCACCACAACATCCTCAACAACGGCTACTTCGTCGGCGAACTGTGCAACTACACCGAACACGACAAAGTGTGCATCCCGGTGCCCTTCTACCACTGCTTCGGCATGGTGATGGGCAACCTCGCGTGCACCAGCCACGGCTCGTGCATGGTGATCCCGGCGCCGGCGTTCGACCCGAAGGCGACCCTCGAAGCCGTCGCCGCCGAGCAGTGCACCTCTCTCTACGGCGTGCCGACGATGTTCATCGCCGAGCTGAACCACCCGGACTTCGCGAGCTTCGACCTGTCGTCGCTGCGGACCGGGATCATGGCGGGCTCGCCGTGCCCGGTCGAGGTGATGAAGCAGGTCATCGACCGGATGGGGATGGCCGAGGTGTCGATCTGCTACGGCATGACCGAAACGTCACCGGTGTCGACGCAGACCCGGGCGGACGACTCGGTCGAGCGTCGCGTGTCGACGGTCGGCCGGGTCGGGCCGCACCTGGAGGTCAAGGTCGTCGACCCGGAGACGGGCCTGACGGTGCCGCGCGGCGAGCCGGGAGAGCTGTGCACGCGCGGGTATTCGGTGATGCTCGGGTACTGGGAGCAGGCGGACAAGACGGCGGAGGCGATCGACGCGGCCCGCTGGATGCACACCGGCGACCTGGCGATCATGGACGCCGACAGCTACCTCAACATCACCGGCCGCATCAAGGACATGGTCATCCGCGGCGGGGAAAACCTCTACCCGCGGGAGATCGAGGAGTTCCTCTACACGCACCCGGACATTCTCGACGCGCAGGTCATCGGCGTCCCGGACGAGAAGTACGGTGAAGAGCTGATGGCCTGGGTCCGGATGCGCGAAGGCGCTTCGGCGTTGACCGCGGAGAAGGTGCGCGAGTTCTGCGACGGGAAGCTCGCGCGCTACAAGATCCCGCGGTACGTGCACGTCGTCGAGGAGTTCCCGATGACGGTGACGGGCAAGGTCCGCAAGGTCGAGATGCGCGAGAAGTCGATCACGCTCCTGGGCCTGGAAGCCGCGGCTGCGGCGAAGCACGCCTAGTGCCGTGAGGGGCACCTTCAGGTGGCGTATCGCGTGCCGGGCACCACGAGCGTCACCTCGTGCCCGCTCGCGACGTACCCGGCGCCGAGGT
>NZ_JBEZHS010000034.1:0-104036 GCF_040650695.1 Amycolatopsis sp. NPDC048633 | reverse complement strand
GAACGAACCAATGGGGCCCTTCGGTGCGTTCAACGCACCGAAGGCCACATTGGGGCGCTGGGGACCCTGGGTCAGCGCTCCTTGACCACCGCTCGGTAGAGGGCGGCCATGTCCTCTTCGCCGTGGCCCGCTTCCACCGCCGCCTCCAGGTGGGCCAGCACCGCGCGAGCCCCCGCCACGTCGACGTCGGAGCCCGCCGCCTCGACCACCAGCCGGGCGTCCTTCGCCGCCAGGCCGGCCGGGAACGCCGGTGGGTACTCACCGGACAGCATCGCGCCGCCCTTCACGTGCGCGTAGCCGACGTCGAGGCCGCCGCCCTTGATCGTCTCCAGGAACAGCGCCGGGTCCAGGCCCAGCCCCTGGGCGAGGCCGAGGCTCTCGGCCGTGCCGTTGGTCAGCGCGAGCACCCACGCGTTCATCACCAGCTTCAGCCGGCTCCCCTGCCCGGCCGGGCCGAGCCACTGCGTCTTCACGGCGACCGCGTCGAACACCGGCGTGGCCGCGGGGCGGGCCTCCTCCGGCCCGGACGCCAGCACCTGCAGCTGCGCCTGCTCCGCGGGGGTGCGCGTGCCGAGCACGGGCGCGTCGACGAACACCACGCCCGCCTTTTCGGCCGCCGCGGCGAGCCGGTCGGTCCAGCCGAGGCCGACCGTGCTCATCTGCAGCCACAACGTGCCCGAAGCGGGCGAAGCAGCTTCGAAGGCCGAAGCGACAGCAGGGCCGTCCGCGAGCATCGTCACCAGGATGTCCGCGCCCTCGGCCGCGGCGGCCGCCGAATCCGCGACCGTGGCGACGTCGGCGAGGGGCTCGGCCTTCGCCCGGGTCCGGTTCCAGACCCGGACGTCGAGGCCCGCCTTCGCGATGTTGGCCGCCATCGGCGCGCCCATGATTCCGGTTCCGAGAAACGCGACGCTCATGTCCCCATCGTGCCGAACGGCCGGGCGCCCCGCTCGGTCAGTAGTCGCCGAGGAGGCAGAACGGATGACCGGCCGGGTCGGCGTAAACGCGCCAGCCGCGACCGTCGGGATCCGGGCTGAGCAGCCGGCCGCCGTGGATGAGGACCTGGTGGTGGGTCACGCGCATGTCGTCGACCTCGAAGTCGAGGTGGAACTGCTGCGGGTGGGCCGGGTCCGGCCACTGCGGCGGCTGGTGGTCCACCGAGCGCTGGAACCCCAGGACCAGCCCGGCGACGTGCAGGGTGGAGAAGTCCTGGTCGATCCGCCACCGCGGGTCGGGCCGGTCCACCTCGCCCCCGAGCAGTTCCTGGTAGAAGTTCGCGAGCACGACCGGTTCCGGACAATCCAGGACGATGCACTGCAGCGTCGCGGGCACGGGAGCGCCTCCTGCGGTCACGGCGGCCCGATTCGTGGCCACCTCAAGGCGCGAAGCTTACGAAACCCGATGATCTTGACTGACGCGGGCCACCCCGGTGATCAGCTACCGAAGATTCGTCCGCCGGAGTCACTTCTCCCCGCGGATCGTCCGGCGCAGCTTCGGGACGCGCTCGGCGAGCGGACGCTCGGCGCCGCGCTGGGTCGGCTCGTAGTAGTCCTTGCCGACCAGCTCGTCCGGCGGGTACTGCTGGGCCAGCACGCCTTCCGGGACGTTGTGCGGGTAGCGGTAGCCCTGCGCGTTGCCGAGCTTCTTCGCGCCCGCGTAGTGCCCGTCGCGCAGGTGCGGCGGGACGGTGCCGGCGAGCCCGGCGCGGACGTCGGCCAGCGCGGCGTCGATGCCGGTGATCACCGCGTTCGACTTCGGGGCCGTCGCCAGGTGGATCGTCGCCTGCGCGAGCGCCAGCCTGCCCTCGGGCATACCGATGAACTGGACGGCGTGCGAGGCCGCGACCGCCGACTGCAGCGCGGTCGGGTCGGCCATCCCGATGTCCTCGCTGGCGTGCACGACCAGCCGCCGCGCGAGGAACCGCGGGTCCTCCCCCGCCTCGATCATCCGGGCCAGGTAGTGCAGCGCGGCGTCCACATCGGACCCGCGGATCGACTTGATGAACGCGCTGATGATGTCGTAGTGCTGGTCACCGTCGCGGTCGTAGCGCACCGCAGCCTTGTCCACAGTGGACTCGACGGTCGGCAGGTCGATCGTCTTGGCCTCGGTGGCCGAGGCCGCGTCCGCCGCCGCCTCCAACGCCGTGAGCGCGCGGCGCGCGTCCCCGCCCGCGAGCCGGACGAGGTGGGCGCGCGCGTCGTCGGTCAGCGTCAGCTCGCCACCGAGACCACGCTCGTCGGTCAGCGCGCGCTCCAGCAGCTGCGTGATGTCCTCGTCGGTCAGCGGGCGCAACTGCAGCACGAGCGAGCGCGACAGCAGCGGCGAGACGACGGAGAACGACGGGTTCTCGGTGGTGGCCGCGACCAGCAGCACGGTGCGGTCCTCGACCGCGCCGAGCAGCGCGTCCTGCTGGGTCTTGGAGAACCGGTGCACCTCGTCGATGAACAGCACGGTGTTCTCGGTGTTGTACTGCCGGCGCCGCCGGGCCTCCTCGATGACCCCACGCACCTCCTTGACGCCCGCCGAGAGCGCCGACATCGCGACGAACCGGCGGCCGGTGGCGATCGAGACCAGGTTGGCCAGCGTCGTCTTGCCGGTGCCGGGCGGGCCGTAGAGCAGCACGGACGCCGGCGCCGCACCCTCGACCAGCCGCCGCAGCGGGGCGCCTTCGCGCAGCAGGTGCTGCTGGCCGACGACCTCCTCGAGCGAGCGCGGCCGCATCCGCACGGCCAGGGGGGAGCTCGCCGGGTCCGCCTGCCGTTCACCCGCGTTCGACGTGGTCCGCCCGGGCGGCGGGGCCACGTCGGCGTTCACGGTGAAGAGCTCGTCTTGTGCCACAAGGATGACGTTAACCGAAGCCACCGACAGAACCCTTGCCCCGGTCCCCGGATCGGCGCTACCTTCGTGGTGACTGGTTGACCAGAAGTGCGATTCCGGTCAACAGGTCAAATGTTCAATGAACCACCAGGTGGAGACGCATGAGCCATCCCAACCGCGAGCGCGCCGACCGCATCCTGGACGCGGCGGGCGAGCTGCTGCTGCGCATGGGCTACCGGAAGGTGGCGGTCGACGACATCGCGCGCGCGGTCGGCATCGGCAAGGGCACCGTCTACCTGCACTGGCGCAACAAGGAACTGCTGTTCCAGGCGCTGATGATGCGCGAGTCGGCCGACCTGACCGACGAGATCCTGGGCCGGATCGAGGCCGACCCGGCGACGATCCTCCCGCACCGGATGATCTCGGCGTCGTACCTCGTCACCCACCGGCGCCCGCTGGTGATGGCGATGCTGCGCGGCAACGCCGACATGTTCGGCTCGCTCGGCGACCTCGCGCTGCGCAAGCAGCAGGACGAACTGCGCACGCAGTTCGAGGAGACGATGCTCCGGCACGGGCTGATCCGCTCGGACGTGCCGAACCTGACGTACGCGCTCAACGCGTCGACCCTCGGCTTCTACCTGGGCGACACGCTTTCCGGCGAGTTCGAGGGCATTCCGCTGGAGGAGAAGGCGGAAGTCCTCGCGTACATGATCCGCACCTCGTTCGAACCGTCCGGGGAGCCCGACCCCCGCGCGGTCGCGGACGTGGCGGCGGAGCTGGGTTCGGCGCTCGAGGAGCTCGTCTCGGTCTACCGGAAAGGGATCTACGCACACGATCCCACCAGGGCGCCGGGCTGACCCCGGGGCCACACAGGGGAAAGAAGGGGCGGACATGACCACCACACAAGCGGACACCTGGGGACTCCACGAATCCCAGTTCTGGCTGCGGGGGCAGCAGCCCGCGCAGCGCGTGCACCACGCGGAGGAGCTCGGGTTCTGGAACGTCTACGGGCACCCGGAGGCCGAAGAGGTCCTGCGCGAGCCGGGGACGTACTCCTCGGACACCACCCGGCTGGTGCCGAAGGAGATGATGACCGACGTCGACCCCGACGTCGACTTCGACGAGATGCGGGCGGGCAACCTGCTGCAGCTGGACCCGCCGCTGCACAACAAGATGCGCAAGCTCGTCAGCCGGGCGTTCACGCCGAAGGTCGTCGCGGACCTGGAGCCGCGGATCGCCGCGGTGACGAACGAGATGCTCGACGAGGCGGGGTCTTCCGGCCGGCTCGAGCTCGTCGAAGACCTGGCCTACCCGTTGCCGGTGATCGTCATCGCGGAGCTGCTGGGGGTCCCCGCGAGCGACCGGCACCTGTTCAAGGGCTGGGTGGACAAGCTGTTCAGCTCCTCCGAGCAGTTCTCGCTGAAGGACCAGACCGAGGGACGGCTGGAGGCCGTCAAGAAGTCCCTCGAGGGGCAGAAGGCGCTCGTCGAGTACCTCGGCGTGCACGTCGACGAACGGCGGAAGCAGCCCCGGGAGGACCTGCTGACGAAGCTCGTCGAAGCCGAGCTCGACGGCGAGAAGCTCACCCGCAACGAGGTCGTCAACTTCGCGAACGTCCTGCTGCTGGCCGGGCACATCACCACCACGATGCTGCTCGGCAACGCGGTGCTGTGCCTCGACACCCACCGCGAGTGGGACGAGCGCGTGCGCGCCGACCGGTCCCTGGTGCCGCCGGCGATCGAGGAGTCGCTGCGGTACCTGTCGCCGTTCGCGGCGGTGGCCCGCACGACCGTGCGCGAGGTGGAGCTGGGCGGGGTGACCGTGCCCGCGGACCAGATGCTGATGGTCTGGGTGGCGGCGGCCAACCGGGACGACCGGGTGTTCGCCGAGCCGGACACGTTCACCCCCCTGCGCGACCCGAACCCGCACCTCGCGTTCGGCCGCGGGATCCACTTCTGCATCGGGGCACCGCTCGCGCGGCTCGAAGGCCGGGTGGCGCTGAACATCCTGTTCGACCGTTACCCGGCGCTGCGCACGATCCCGGGCGAGCCGCCGAAGTTCCAGGTGAACCCGAACATGACCGGGGTGCGGGAGCTGCCGCTCACCACGGCGTGACCGGTTGCGCCCTGGGCGAAATCCCTCGCCCGGGGCGCTGCCGTGCCCGAGGGTGGTCCGATGAACGTGGCGGTGCTGGCGGACATCCACGGCGTCCTCCCCGCGCTGGAGGCCGTGCTCGCCGAGCCGGACGTCGAGGCGGCGGACCGGATCGTGCTGCTCGGCGACATGCTGGCCGGACCGATGCCGGTGGAAACCCTGGACCGGCTGCTGGCGCTGGGGCCCCGGGCGATCTGGGTGCGGGGCAACGCGGACCGGGAGCTGGCGGCTTCGGCCCGCGGCACCGGGACGTTCGTCCCCGACCCGATCTTCCCCTGGGCGGCGCGGCAGCTGCGTCCCGCGGACCTGCCGGTGCTGGACGCCCTGCCGCTGACGGTGTCGCTCGACGGCGTGCTGTTCTGCCACGCGACCCCGCGCGACGACACGGAAATCGTGCTCGTCGACAGTCCGTTGGAGCGCTGGGCCGAAGTCTTTTCCGGGGTGGCCGAGGAGACTGTCGTGCTGGGGCACACGCACATGCCGTTCGTCCGGCTCGCGGACCGGCGGCTGGTCGTCAACCCCGGCAGCGTCGGAATGCCTTACGGCGCAAGGGGTGCGCACTGGGCCCTGCTCGGCGACGGCGTCCAGCTGCGGCGCACGCAGTACGACGTCGAGGCGGCGTGCCGGCTGCTGGCTTCGCGATCGGCTTATCCCGGCATCGAGGAGTGGGCGGACTACTTCGTCCGGAACCCGGCTTCGGACGCGGAGGCGTTGCGGGTGTTCAGCGGGCGCGGAACGAGTTCCACATGATGACCGCGGCGTAGGGCAGGAACTCGCGGCCGCGGCGCCAGAGCCACGGGATTCCCTTGAGCACCAGCCACCCCGCGTGCCCGGTGGCGCTGGGCTCGACACCGCCGCCGCAGGTGAGGCTCACCGGCTCGGGGACGGCGAAGCCGGCTTCGGCGAGGAGGCCGGTGAAGCCGTCGGCGAGCAGGCGGTGACCGAGCTCCGAGGGGTGCAGCCGGTCGACGCTCCAGACCGCGAGGTCGTAGGCGCCGGGGAGGCGGTCGAGGTCGAGGCAGGGCACGCCTTCGCGGGCGACGACCTCGTCGATGGCGGCGTTCAGCTCGGCGACGCGGGCACTGAGGGCGCGCTTGAGCGACGCGGGGAGGCGGAAGACCTTGCTGTGGTCGTGGAACCGGACCGGGATGACAGTGGCGTCGACCTTGCGGAGCCGGTGGATGATGTCGGTGAGGTCGGCGGCGATCCGGGCGGCGTCGAAGTCCGGGCGCAGGGTGTCGTTCATCCCGGCGACGAGCAGCGCGACATCGGGCCGGTGCGCGACGGCGGCGGGCACCTGCTCGGTGAGCACGCACCGCATCCGGGCACCGGCGAAGGCGGGGTTCAGGTAGCCACCGGCCTCGACCCCGAGCGCGGCGGCGGCGAGCGGGCCGACGCCCCGCCAGCCCCCGCGCCGGGGAAGCGGGTCCCCGAGCCCGACGGCGGTGGAGTCACCGAGCACGACGAGCCGCTCAGCGCGCCTGAGCGACGGCACGGCCGCGGGACGGGCGGGACGGCTCGGGCGGGAGGGTTCGGGAGTGACTTCGACACTCATCACGGTCACGCCCACGACCATCGGCCACGGAAGCTCACTTGCGGTGAGAAGGAGGTAACACGTCGGCGAGCGGGCGCCTAATTCTTGACGCTCGGTTCACAGGTGCCGGAAATGTCCAGCTTTGGCGCCAGCGCGGCCATCGGCCTGCCCGAAAGCAGCCCCCGCCCTCTCCTGGGGGCCGGCCCCGCTTCCAGCGTATCGGGGCGGGCCGACGAAAAGCCGGGAAAGGCCGAAGCCGGGCCGACTTGCCCACATCACGGCCGGGCTGTGGACAGCCGGGCCGGGCTCAGCGGAAAGCCGGGTAGAACGCCAGGTCGGCGTGCGGTCCCAGCCGCGCCGCCAGTGCCGCCGCCACCCGGGCCGCGAACTCCGAAAGTGCCATCATCCGGACATATCCGGCATGCTTGGCCAAATCCCGCCACCACGTCACCAGCGCCGCCTCGCGGCTCACCGGGGCGGCGTGCCGGGAGAGGTCCAGCGAGCCCAGCTCCTCGCCCGTGATCAGCCACACCCGCAGCAGCTCGCTGGTCGTCAGGTGCGCGGCCAGGACCTCGTCGTCGGCCAGGGCCGGCCACATCCCGACCACCTCCGCGCGCCACGCCGCGATCATCGCCTCGCTCATGCCCGCCGGCAGGGCCAGCGCGTCCGGCCAGCTCGCGAACGGCAGCCTCAGGTGCGCCGCGTCGACCAGGGCCGAGCGGACGCAGCCGAACTCGAAGTCGAGGAACCGGACGCTCTCGCCCGTCACCAGGTTGTTGTCCGGGCTCAGCTCCACCGGGCTGAACGCGCGGAACCCGGCCGACGCGGACTGCTGCCGCGCCTCCGCCACCTGCGAGAGGACCTCCTCCGGCGCCGGGATGCCCAGCCGCTCCTGGATCACCGCCGGCACGCGGTCGTAGAGCTCGTCACCGGCGGAATCGGACTTCGCCGGGCCGCCGAGCCGCCGCAGCAGCGCGTTGAAGTCGGCTTCGCGCCCCGCCGTGCTCGCGTGCAGCCGGCCCAGCGAGCGGGCCCACGACAGCAGCGCGCGCTCGGCCGCGCGGGAGTCGCGGGCGTAGAGCTTGTCCTCCAGCGTCGGCGTGCGGCCGAGGTCCTCCAGCACGAGCACGCGGTCGCGGCCGTCGTGGGCGAGCAGCTCCGGGCACATCCGCTCGTCCGGCGCCAGCGCGGTGAACAGCTGGTAGCTGACCGCCTCCTGGGCGAACGGGTCCTCCGCGCCCGCCACCGGCCGGTCGGGGTAGTGCTTGATCACCAGCGTGCGCGGCAGCGCGAAGGACGACGACACCACTCTCGCGCGGACCACCGTGGCCGGCCCGCTCCCCGCCAGGTCTTCGGGCGCGACCAGCGTGATCGCACTGCCGAACCGGCGTGAGAGAACGGACTCGCCCGCCGCGACCGCCGCGGCGATGGCAAGGTGCTCGGCTCCTGCCCCGACCCCAGCATCGCCGGTGGAGGAGGTGTCGACTGTCATTGTCACCGACCCTACTCGTGACTGAGCAACCATGACTACTGACATCCGGACAAGAAGGATCCCCCGGCCCGGAAAGGACTCATCCCCGGGAAAGTGGACGCATCCCCACCGGTGAACGTTGCCCATTCCGGCGCACGATCAACACAATGGCCGCCGCTGCAACGATTCCGAGAAGGTTGACGAGCAGCTGACCCACCGATTGGACGCATCGGTTCCACTCCCCCGCCACGGCCGCCACGACCGCATACCCCGCGGCCGGCACCGTGGTCACGGAGATGAACACCCCGACCAGTGCGGCCGACTTCGCCGACGTCATGGCGAGCATCCCGGCCGCCCCGGCCAGCATCGCCACGACCAGCGACGGTACGCCGACCGAGAACACGAAGTCGACCTCGCTGTGCCGCTTCAGCTCGAACGCCTGCGCGCCGAACACGTCGGTCGCGCGGACCAGCAGCGCACCGCCCAGCGTGACGACCATGGCCAGCGGGAAGCCGATCCCCAGCGCCGCCCCCGCGAGCCGGACGAGGTCCCACCGCCGCAGCACCAGGCCGACGGCGAGCGCGGCCAGCGGCCCGAACTCCGGGCCGACGACCATCGCGCCGACGATCGTCACCGCGGAGTCGGTGAGCACGCCGACCGCGGCGAGCAGGCACGCGATGGTGAGGAACGCCAGGAACGTCACGTTGAGCCGTGACTCCTCGCCGGTGCGGGACAGCAGCTCCTGCCACACCACGGCGTCCGCGCCCTCGCCCGGCGCCGCCTCCTCCGCCTCGTCGGCGGCGTCGGACAGCGCCGTGTCGATCGCTTCGAGCGTGATGCCGCCGGTGTGGTCGAGCTCGAGCACGCACAGCGCCTCGACGAGCTCGTCCGCCGCCTCGCGCGCGATGTCGGCCTCGACCAGGTCACCCTCGGGCGACACGGCCACGCCGCGGTGCACGACCAGGTGCGCCACCCCGGCGTGGGCCCGCAGGATGTCGAGCGCCTGGGCGGTCTTGTCCGGCGGGCACACGGCCCTGAGGTGCAGCACTAGTTCTGCGGGGGCGCGGCCGGCTTGGCGTCGATGCCGGCTTCCTTGCGCTGCTGCGCCGTGATCGGCGCCGGTGCCGCGGTCAGCGGGTCGTAGCCGCCGCCGGTCTTCGGGAACGCGATCACGTCACGCAGCGAGTCGGCCTTGGCCAGCAGCATGACGATGCGGTCCCAGCCGAACGCGATGCCGCCGTGCGGCGGGGGGCCGAAGGCGAAGGCATCGAGCAGGAAGCCGAACTTCTCCTGCGCCTCCTCTTCGCCGAGGCCCATCAGGCTGAAGACGCGCTTCTGGACGTCGCCGCGGTGGATACGGATCGACCCGCCGCCGATCTCGTTGCCGTTGCAGACGATGTCGTAGGCGTAGGCCAGCGCGTTGCCCGGGTCCTGCTCGAACTTGTCGATCCACTCCGGGGTCGGCGAGGTGAACGCGTGGTGCACCGCCGTCCACTTGCCGGAGCCGACGGCGACGTCGTCGCCGATGTCCTCGACGGGCGCGAACAGCGGCGCGTCGACGACCCACACGAACGACCAGGCGTCCTCGTCGATCAGGCCGAGACGCTTGCCGATCTCGTCGCGCGCGGCGCCGAGCAGCGGCTGGGTGCTCGCGGCCTTGCCGGCGGAGAAGAAGATGCAGTCGCCGACCTTGGCGCCCGCCGCGGCGGCGACATTCTCGCGCTCGGTCTCGGACAGGTTCTTGGCGACCGGGCCGCCGAGCGTGCCGTCCTCGTTCACGAGGATGTACGCGAGGCCGCGCGCGCCGCGCTGCTTCGCCCATTCCTGCCACGCGTCGAGCTGACGGCGCGGCTGGCTCGCGCCACCGGCCATCACGACCGCACCGACGTAGGGCGCCTGGAACACGCGGAACGGCGTGTCGGCGAAGAACTCCGTCAGGTCGGTGATCTCGAGGTCGAAGCGCAGGTCCGGCTTGTCCGAGCCGTACTTGGCCATCGCCTCGTGGTAGGTGATGCGCGGGATGGGCCGCGGGATCTCGTGCCCGATCAGCTTCCACAGCGCCGAGACGATGTCCTCGCCGACCTTGATGACGTCGTCCTGCTCGACGAAGCTCATCTCGATGTCGAGCTGGGTGAACTCGGGCTGGCGGTCGGCGCGGAAGTCTTCGTCCCGGTAGCAGCGCGCGATCTGGTAGTACCGCTCCATGCCGCCGACCATGAGCAGCTGCTTGAACAGCTGCGGCGACTGCGGCAGGGCGTACCAGGAGCCGGGCTTGAGCCGCGCCGGGATCACGAAGTCGCGGGCGCCTTCCGGGGTGGAGCGGGTCATCGTCGGCGTCTCGATCTCGACGAAGTCCTGGTCGTGCAGCACCTCGCGGGCGGCGCGGCTGACCTCGCTGCGCAGCCGCATGGCCGCGGCCGGGCCGCTGCGGCGCAGGTCCAGGTAGCGGTGCTTGAGGCGGATCTCCTCGCCGACGTCGACCCGGTCGTCGATCGGGAACGGCAGCGGCGCGGCCTCGGACAGCACCTCGAGCCCGGTCGCGAGGACCTCGATCTCGCCGGTGGGGATCTCGGCGTTCGCGTTGCCCTCGGGGCGCTTCGCGACCTCGCCGACGATCTTGACGCAGAACTCCGAACGCAGCGCGTGCGCGCGCTCGGCCATCTCGCCCTCGCGGAAGACGACCTGGGCGACGCCGCTGGCGTCACGGAGGTCGATGAAGATGACGCCGCCGTGATCTCGCCGCCGGGCCACCCATCCGGTGAGGGTGACGGTCTGTCCGGCCTGCTCGGCACGCAGGGTGCCGGCGTTGTGAGTGCGGAGCACTGCGACTGCTCTCCTTCGACATGGGCGGTTCTCGCTGCCCGGAAAGGCTAACGAACCGCTCAATTCTTTCGGGGGTCCGGGTGGCAGAGCCCCCGGCTCGGGGCGAAGCCCCGCAGGTCACAGCCTACGACGTCGGCAAGCTTGCTTGCGCACTGGTCAGAGCACGTACCTCGGCCGGGTTTCCAGCGCGGCGACCAGCCGGTGGGCCTGGGCCAGGTAGGCGGCGACCTGGTAGATGCGGCCGCCGGGGTGCGTCACCAGCCAGTTGGCGGCGGCCGGCGCCGAGGCGAAGAACGGCTGGCCCGCGCAGGCCATCGCGTCGGCCTGCTCGAGCCCGAAGCCGAGGTCGACCGTGGCGACGACGGCCGAGTGCGGGTCGGCCTGCATGATCGCCCGCGCGGTGAGTTCGATGCGGATGCGCGTCCCGGTGACCGGGCAGGTCGCGGCCGCGTGCACCCGCTCGCCGGTGGCGATGGCCAGCAGGAACATGTCGACGGTGCCGTCCGGGCCGGCGCCGAGGGTACCTTCGGCGGGCTGGAGCCGGTGGTGGGCGCCGCGCGGCGCGGGGCCGGTGATCACGAGGTCGCGGTGCAGGGTGAAGCCGATCAGCTCGACGAGCCGGCGTGCCTCGACCGGGGCGACACCGACGGTCGCGGCCAGCCTGTCGACGCTCACGGGGTGCCGGCCGGCCCGGGTCAGCTTCAGAGCGGCCCAGGCGAGCCGGGCGGCCGCGACGCGGTCGGTCTGCGAGGTCGTCATCACCGCTCTCCCTTCCACGTCGATCCCTTCGACGTTAGGCGTCGGCGAGGTGGGGCGACAACGACACGATCGGACATTTTTCCGCAAGGCCCCGACACGGCGACGCAATCGGGGCCGGACTACGGCGAACGGCGGAGTTCGGCAGGGTCGGGCGGCGTTCCGGGTGACGGCTTCACCCACACGGCCGTCCGGCGGAGGATCACGCACCGCGAGAGGGTGTTGTCCACAAAGGACCGATCGGGGGCCCGGCGGGCGGCGAACGCCGCTCGACCGCGAACGCTCCCCGCCGTCACAACAGGCGTAACTGCTCCACGACCGGCGCCTCGGGCACCGGCTCCGGGCTCCGCACCTCATACCCCGTCTTGGGCGCCAGCCCGTGCCGCCGCAGCAACGGCGCCACCCGCTCGCCGAGGCGCTCGCGATACGCCTTCTGCACGTAGCTCCCCCGCGCGTACAGCTCGCGATACCGCGGCACCAGCGCCGGGTACGTCCCCGCCAGCCACCGCCCGAACCACTCACGCGCTCCCGGGCGGAGGTGCAGCGGGATCACCGTCGCACTCGTCGCGCCCACCTCGGCCAGCTTCGCGAACAGCGCGTCGAGGGCCTCCGGGGAGTCCGTCAGCCACGGCAGCACCGGTGCCACCAGCACCGAGCACGGCAGGCCGGCGTCGCGGGCCTTGCGGACCAGCTCCAGCCGGGCCTGCGGGCTCGGGGTGCCGGGTTCGAGGCGGTGCTGCAGCTCGCGGTCGAGCAGGGCGATCGACACCGCGAGCGAGACCGGCACGTCGGCGGAGACGTCCTGCAGCAGCGGCAGGTCGCGCGCCAGGACCGTGCCCTTCGTCAGCACCGACAACGGCGTCCCGGAGCGGGCCAGCGCCGTGATGATCTCCGGCATCAGCCGGTAGCGGCCCTCCGCGCGCTGGTACGGGTCGGTGTTGGTGCCCATCGCCACGTGCTCGCGGCGCCACGACGGCCGTTTCAGCTGGGCCGCCAGCACCTGCGGGGCGTTGACCTTCACGACGACCTGGGTGTCGAAGTCGTGGCCGGCGTCGAAGTCCAGGTACGTGTGGGTGTTCCGGGCGAAGCAGTTGTGGGACACCATGCCGTCGGCGATGAAGTCGCCGGTTCCGGTCGTGATGTCGAACAGCGGCAGCTGCAGGCCGAGCGGCTCGATCGCTTCGACGAGACGGCGGCTCGCGCCGATCACCGCGCCGTCCAGCGACCGCTTCCACGCCACCGCCGGGTTGCTCACGTGCAGGAACCGCAGCACCTCGGGCGTCCCGCCCAGCAGCCGGACCTCCTGGCGGGCGGGGAACTTCGGCACCTCGTCGATGTGGTGCGCGAAGCCGAAGCGGGTGAGCGCGCCGGCGAAGGCTTCGGTGATCTCGGGTTCGTCGTGCGCCACGGCGAGGACGCCGCGGCCGTAGTCGCCCGCGATGTCGAAGAGGCCGGCGAGGAAGCCGCGCTGCCAGTGCGCGTCCGGTTCGGACGGGACCTGGAGGAACCCGACGGACGCGCCGAAGTCGGGCAGGTACTCGAGGGCGCGCGTGGCGGCGTCCGGTTCCGCGGCGAACCCGCCGGAGCGCAGCATCCCGCAGAGGTAGCCGGCCCGGTACCCGAGCGTTTCGTCCGGGGTGGGCTCGAACCGCCCGACGCCGATCAGCTCGGTGCCGGGCTCCAGGTGCGGGCGTTGCGCGGCGCCGAACTTGGTGCCGGTGACGTGCTTCCAGCCCTTGCTCGTGAGGAACCGGTGGTCGCCGCCGGCGACGAGCCGGGTGCCGTCTTCGAGCGTCACCCGGTAGGCGGCGCGCAGGGTCGTCCAGTGGGCCAGCACCTTGGTGGGCACGAGCCGCCGGGACGCGCCGTGGCCGCGGGTGCCGTAGATGTCGTCGCCGACGGCCAGTTCGGACAGCGCCTTCGTCCGGCCGTCGGCCAGCAGGATGCGGGTGCCGCCTTCCAAGCAGTACGTGCAGGCGTGCGAGCAGCCGCGGTACGGGTTGACCGTCCAGCCGAAGGGCACGCCGGACCCGGCGGGCACCTTGTTCAGCACCGAGCGCGCGTGCACCTCGTGAAAGGTGACGCCGTCGAACTCCGGTGACCGCACGGACCGCACCAGGCCCTCCAGCCCGGGCAGTGCCGGCTCACCCTCCCCCGCTCGCTGCCGATCCCATCGCACGGCGCCAGTCGAACATATGTTCTAGTCGAGTGTCAAACGCGTTCGCCGCGGGCGGATCCGCGGAGTCGGCGGCTCAGGACGTGAAGCGGTCCAAGGCGCGGATCTTGTTGTGCGCGTCCAGCGCCGCCACCTTGTAGGCCTCCGAGAGCGTCGGGTAGTTGAACACCGCGTCGACGAGGTAGTCGACCGTGCCGCCGCAGCCCATCACCGCCTGTCCGATGTGGACCAGGTCCGTCGCGCCCGTGCCGAACACGTGCACCCCGAGCAGCTTCCGGTCCTTTGTGGACACCAGCAGCTTCAGCATCCCGTAGCTGTCGCCGGTGATCTGGCCGCGCGCCAGCTCGCGGTAGCGCGCGATGCCGACCTCGTAGGGCACCGACGACGACGTCAGCTGCGCCTCGGTCGAACCGACGTACGAGATCTCCGGGATCGTGTAGATCCCGATCGGCTGCAGCGCGCCCAGGCCGTTCGCCGGCTCGCCGAACGCGTGGTACGCCGCGAGCCTGCCCTGGTCCATCGACGTCGCCGCCAGCGCCGGGAAGCCGATCACGTCGCCGACCGCGTAGATGTGCGGCACCTCGGTGCGGTAGTGCTCGTCGACCACGAGCCGGCCGCGCTCGTCCGCCGCCAGCCCGGCCGCGTCCAGCGCGAGCGCGCCGGTCATGCCCTGACGGCCGGCGGAGTACATCACGCCGTCGGCCGGGATGCGCTTGCCGCTGACCAGCGTCGTGATCGTCGCGTCGTCGGACACCGCGACGTCGGCGACCTTCTCGCCGAAGCGGAACGTGACGCCGAGGTCGCGCAGCTGGAACTTCAGCGACTCGACGATCTCGGGGTCGCAGAAGTCGAGCATCTGGTCGCGCTGCTCGACCACGGTCACGCGCGAGCCGAGCGCGGCGAACATCGACGCGTACTCGATCCCGATCACCCCGGCGCCGACCACGACGAGCGACGACGGGATCTGCTCCAGGCGCAGGATCTCGTCGGAGTCGAGCACGCGGGCGGCGTCGAAGTCGACGTGGCCCGGCCGCGCGGGGCGGGTGCCGGTGGCGATCACGACGTAGTCCGCGGTCAGCGTCCGGCGGTCGCCGGCGTGCTTGCCGTCCACGATGACCGTGTGCGGGTCGGCGAACGAGCCCATCCCGGCGATGAGGTCGACGTGGTTGCGCATCAGCTGCGCGCGCACCACCTGGACCTCGCGCCCGACGACGTGCTGCGTGCGTGCCAGCAGGTCGGCGATCGTGATGTCCTGCTTGACGCGGTAGCTCGCGCCGTACAGCTCGCGCTGGTTCATGCCGGTCAGGTAGAGCACCGCTTCGCGCAGCGTCTTGGACGGGATCGTGCCGGTGTTGACGCACACCCCGCCGACCATGTCGTGCCGGTCCACGACCGCCACCCGCTTGCCCAGCTTCGCCGCGGCGATGGCGGCCTTCTGGCCGCCGGGGCCCGAACCGATGACGATGAGGTCGTACTCGTGCTCGCTCACGACGTCGAGCCTGCGCACCCGGGCGCCCCGGCGCAACCCCTCGCCGGTGAAGATCCGCGCGCGAACCCGTCTCGGCGCTAGCGTGGCCGGATGCTGCGGGTGTCGCTGCTGGGCGAACAGGTGATCGCCGACGACGAGTCCGGGGCCGTGCTGACGCGGTCGCCGCGCTCGGTCGCGCTCGTGGCCCACCTCGTCGTGCACGCCGGTCTCGCCCAGCCCCGGCGGCTGATCGCCGGACTGTTCTGGCCGGACTCCACCGACGCGCAGGCCCTGACCAACCTCCGCCGCGAGCTGCACCAGCTGCGCCGCGTGCTGGGCGACCCGCCCTCCCTGGTCGTCACCGGACGTGACCTGTGCTGGCTGGACACCCGAGAAAGCCTGGTGGACGTGCGGGAGTTCGACGTCGCCCGCCGGTCCGCGCTGGCCGCGGCGGACGCCGGCGAGGTCGTCGCCCACGCGCAGGCCGCCCTCGCGGCCTACCGCGGCGAGCTGCTGCCGGGCCTGGCCGACGACTGGGTCCTGGCGGCCCGCGCCGAGCTCGAGCGCCAATGCGTCGAGCTGTGCGACCTGCTCTGCCGGACCCCGGCGGGCGACCCGGCCGTCGCGCTCGACGCGGCCCGCCGCCGGGTCCGGCTGCGCCCGCTGGAGGAGACCGGCTACCGGACGCTGATGGGTCTGCAGGCCGACGCCGGCGACCGGGCGGGCGCGGTGAGCACGTACCACCGGTGCGCGTCGATCCTCGAACGCGAGCTCGGCGTCGTCCCGGCCGAACCGACCCGCGCGGCGCTGCGCCGGCTGCTCGCGCGGCCGGACCCCGAACCCCGGCGGGCAGCCGCGCCTGGGCTCGTAGGCCGGGAAACCGAACTGGCGCGGCTCGGCGAGTGGTGGCACGCGGCCGCGGCGGGCCGCGCGGGGATCGTCCTCGTGCGCGGCGACGCCGGGGTCGGCAAGACCCGGCTGGTCGCCGAGCTCGCCGCGCTGGCCCGCGCGGAAGGCGCGGTCGTCGCCGTCGGCCGCTGTTTCGGCACGCCCGGGCGGATCGCGCTGGCGCCGGTGGCCGACTGGCTGCGCACCCCGGCCGTGCAACGGGCGGCGACGTCGCTCGACGCGGTCTGGCGGACCGAGGTCGACCGGCTGCGGCCGGCCACACGCCCGGCCGCGACCGGGCACGGCGGCGTCGACGCCTGGCAGCGCCTGCGGTTCTTCGAAGGGCTCGCCCGCGCGCTCACCGCCGGCGGGCGGCCCGTCCTGCTGGTGCTGGACAACGTGCAGTGGTGCGACGACGAGACGCGGGCGTTCCTCGCCTTCTGCCTCGGCCTCCTGCCGGACGCGCCGCTGCTGGTCGCCGGGACGCTGCGCGACGGCGACGCCGACCCCGGCGTCGCGGCCTGGAGCACCCAGCTGCGCGACGACGGCAAGCTGACCGAGCTGCCGCTGCGCCCGTTCGACGCCGAGGGCACCGCCCGTCTCGGCGAAGCGGTCGCCGGGCGGCCGCTGTCCGCGTCGGACCGCGCCCTGCTGCACGCGGCCACCGGCGGGTTCCCGCTGTACGTCGTGGAAGCCTTGCGCACCAACGACTCCCCGCCCTCCGGTCGCCTGACCGGCGTGCTGCGCGCCCGGCTCGAGCAGCCGGGCCCGGCGGCCCGCGAGGTCGCCGGGCTCGCCGCCGCGGCCGGCCGGGACTTCACCCTGGAGCTGCTCACCGAGGCCAGCGACCTCGACGCGGACACCGTCGTCGACGCGGTCGACGAGCTGTGGCGCCGCCGGATCGTGCGCGAGTTCGGCGGCGGCTACGACTTCACCCACGACCTGCTGCGCGAGGCCGCCTACCAGCAGGTCAGCCCACCACGGCGGTGGCTGCTGCACCGGCGCCTCGCCCAGGGCATGGAGCTGCTGCACGCCGACGACACCGACGCCGTGGCGGCGCAGCTGGCCGAGCAGTACGCGCGCGGCGGGCGGCCCGACCGCGCCGTCGCCCACTACCGGCGGGCCGCGGCCGTCGCCGCCGGGACGTTCGCCCACGCCGAGGCGATCCGGCTGCTGAAGGAGGCCCTCGACCTCGTCCGCGCGCGCCCGGCGAGCGGCAACCGCGACCGCGCGGAGCTCGCCGTCCTCGAAGCGCTCGCCGGGCCGCTCAACGCCCACCACGGCTACTCCTCCCCCGAGCTGCAGCACGTCCTGGAACGTTCGCTCGCGCTCGCGGAGTCCTCCGGCGGCAAGGAGTCCGCGCTGACGGCGCTGCTGGAACTGTGGTCGTCCCGGTTCGTCCAGGGCCGGACGGCGGAGGCGCACGAAGCGGCCGAACGGGCCCTCGCGCTCCTGGCGCCCGGGACGAGTGCCGAACAGGACGGTTCGGCGCACTTCATCTTCGCGGGCTCGTCGCTGAGCCTCGGGCACGACCCGGCCGAGGCGCTGCGGCACTTCGAGCTGGGCGCGGAACGCACGCGCGGCGCGTCGTCGTGGCCGATCGGCACCCGGCCGGACGTGCACGGGCCGGCCTGGGCGGCGCACGCCCACTGGCTCCTCGGCCACGACGACGCGGCCGTGGCGAGCGGCGCCCGCGCGATCGCGATCGCCCGCGAGGTCGACCAGCCCTACAGCCTGGCCATCGCGCTGGCGTACGCCGGGATCACCCACCAGATGCGCCGCGACCGGCGGGCGCTGTGGGCGGCCGTCACCGAGCTCCACACGCTGTGCGACCGGTACGGCTTCGCCTACTACCGGGAGTGGGCGCTGGTGCTGGGCGGCTGGTCGCGCGGCGGCGCGGCCGGGCTGGCCGCGGCCCAGGAAGGCGTCGCGCACCTCAAGGCCGAGGGGGCGTTCGCGCGGATGCCGTACTGGCTGTCGCTGCTCGCCGAGCTGTCGGCCCCGGAGGCGGCCCGCGCGACGCTGGACGCCGCGCTCGCCGCCGGGGAGGCCCGCGACGACCGCTGGTGGCTGCCGGAGGTGCTGCGGCTGCGGGCGGCCCACGACCCCGATCCGCTCCCCCGCCTGCGGGCGGCCGCCGAGCTGGCCCGCGTCCAGGGCAGCGTCGCGCTGCGGCGGCGGGCGGAGGCGGACCTCGGCGTCCGGTCCCCGTCCTGACCGCGCTGACCTGCGGCGAACGGACCGAACGCTGCGCGAACGCCGGGTGCCTACGTTCTCCTCGGGTAGGGGAATTCCGAGAGGGGCACCATGACCACCACCGCTTTGCCGCACGAAGAGCTGGCCGCCACGCTGCGCGGCGACCTGATCACGCCGGCCGACCCGGGCTACGACGAGGCCCGCGCCGTGTACAACGCCATGATCGACAAGCGGCCGGCGGCGATCGCCTACTGCCGCGACGCCGCCGACGTCGTCACCTGCGTCCGCTACGGGCGCGCGCAGGGCCTGGACGTCGCCGTGCGCGGCGGCGGCCACAACGCGGGCGGCCTCGGCGTCGCCGACGGCGCGCTGGTCATCGACCTGTCCGGGCTGCGCAGCACCACCGTCGACCCGGTCAACCACACCGTCCGCGCCGACGCCGGCTGCACCTGGGGCGACGTCGACCACGCCACGGTCGCGTTCGGGATGGCGACGCCGTCGGGCATCGTCGGGTCGACCGGCGTCGCGGGGCTGACGCTCGGCGGCGGCATCGGCTACCTGGCCCGGCGGTTCGGCCTGACGATCGACAACCTGCTCGGCGCGGACGTCGTCCTCGCGGACGGCTCGTTCGTGCACGCTTCGGAGTCTTCGCACCCGGACCTGTTCTGGGCCCTGCGCGGCGGCGGCGGCAACTTCGGCGTCGTCACGTCGTTCACCTTCCGCTGCCACGACATCGGCGAGCGCGGCACGGTCATCGGCGGGCCGGTGCTGTACGACCTGGGCGACACCCCGGACGTGCTGCGCTGGTACCGCGAGCTGCTGCCGTCGCTGCCCGAAGAGCTGAGCGGCTGGTTCGGCCTGCTGACGGTCCCGCCGGCGCCGCCGTTCCCGGAGGAGCTGTGGGGCCGCAAGGCGTGCGGCATCGTCTGGTGCTACACGGGTGCGCACGACAAGGCCGACGAGGTGCTGGCGCCGGTGCGCTCTTTCGGTTCACCGCTGGTGGTCGGCTTGCACGACATGCCGTACACGGTGCTGCAGAGCGCGTTCGACGCGTTGTACCCGGCCGGGCTGCAGTGGTACTGGCGGGCGGACGTGTTCCACGAGATCTCCGACGCGGCGATCGACATCCACCTCAAGCACGGCGAGGGACTGCCGTCGATGCACTCGTCGATGCACCTGTACCCGATCGACGGAGCGGCGAGCCGGGTGGCAGCCGACGCGACGGCGTTCCCGCACCGGTCCGGCGGCTGGTCGGGCGTGATCGTGGGCGTCGACCCGTCGCCGGCCAACGCGGACACGATTTCCCAGTGGACGCGCGACTACTGGGAGGAGCTGCACCCGACCTCGGCCGGCGGGGCGTACGTCAACTTCATGATGGAGGAGGGACAGGACCGGGTGAAGGCTTCCTACGGCGGCAACTACGAGCGGCTGGCGGAGATCAAGCGGCGGTACGACCCGGAGAACGTGTTCCACGTCAACCAGAACATCCGCCCGGCGTAACGCACGGCGCGGCGGCCGGGGTGCAGGGGCCCCGGCTCGAACGCCGTGAAGGCCACCTTGAGGGACTCTATGTCCCTCAAGGTGGCCTTCACGGCGTTTGTCCGTCAGCCTCGGCCGAGGTATTCGTCGGCGTCGATGCGGAGACCGCCGTCGTAGCGGATGATCGTGAGCACGTGCCGTTCGACCAGCGTCGCCGTGCCGTCGCGGGGGTGCAGCGCGATCCGGACCGTGACCTGGCTGTCCCGCACCGACGGCCGGTCCAGCACTTCCGCGCTGCCGTAGCGGCCCCAGAACCGGTCGTAGCTCGCGCGGCCACGGCCGTGGAGGTTCGGGCCGATCAGCGGCCAGCCCGCGGTGGTGTCCGGCATCGAGCGGTAGTAGCCGAGGACGAAGCCGGCGAGGTCTTCCTCGACCGCCGTGGTGGTCTGCGGGGTCGTCGAGTAGTCCGCGACCGGCGGTGCGAACACCGCGGTCGTGCCACCCGGCGCGGACTGCGCCTGCCCGGCGACCGTCGGAAACGGCCACCAGTGCGCGGGGGCCGCCGCCAGCAGGTAAGCGAGCACCAGCGCCAGGACCGCTGCCACGGCACTGATCTTGGTGTAAGGACCTTCTCTCGACAACGCGGCTCCCAGCGGTCCGTCGGCGCGGTACGCCCGCAGGAGTCGCCGCCGCGAAGACCGTCGTTACGCCGGGGGTAGGTTCGACGCGGAGGTGATCAGCGTGTCCGCGACCCGGTGGGACGTCCTGCTCGCGATCGGCGCCGGCGGCGCGGTGGGCAGCCTCGCCCGCTACGGCCTGTCGGTGGCGATTCCGCACGCCCGCGGGGAGTTCGCCGTCGCGACGTTGCTCACCAACGTGCTCGGCTGCCTGCTCATCGGTGTCCTCATGGCGATCCTGACGACCACCCCGCGGCCGCACCAGCTGCTGCGGCCGTTCCTCGGCGTCGGGATCCTCGGCGGGTTCACGACCTTCTCCACCTTCGTGACCGACACCCTCGACGCGGCGACGACCGGGCGGATCCTGGCGTCGCTGATGTACGTGCTGGCGTCGGTGGCGCTCTGCCTGATCGCGGTGGCCGCCGGCCTGACGGCGACGCGCGCGCTGCGAAGGGGTCACGCGTGACGGTGCTCCTGGTGGCGGTCGGCGGCGCGGCCGGGTCGATCCTGCGTTACCTGACCGACCGGCGGGTGCAGGCGTGGCGCGATTCGCCGTTCCCGTTCGGGACGCTGACGGTGAACGTCGTGGGCTCGTTCATCCTGGGCTTCCTGAGCGGCTGGCTCCTGCACGGCGCGGAGCCGTCGTCGTTGCGGTCGCTGGTGGCGGTGGGCTTCTGCGGCGGCCTGACGACGTTCTCGACGTTCGGCTACGAAACCGTCCGGCTGTTCCTGGAGAAGACGCGGCTGTACGCGGTGCTGAACGTGGTCGTGACGGTGGTCGCAGGCCTGGCTTCGGGTGCGCTGGGGCTGCTCCTGGCCACCGCGGTCTTCAGCTAGTCAGCTCGGCCGACAGCGCCCAGAGCCGGTCCGCGAGAGCCGCGTCCAGCGCCCACTCCTTGACCCCGTGCGGGTGGTCGGCGAGCTCGGCGTCGTCGGGGACGGTGTAGGCCTCCTGACCATCGTCGAGGTAGTGCCCGCCGGTGCGGGCGAACTGAGGCGCGACGGCGGCGACGACGCTGGTCGCCGCGCCCTGCCCGACGGTCTTGTAGGTGAAGATCCCGGCCGCTTCGGCCGCGGCGAGGGACTGCTTCTGCGCCTCCGTGAAGTCGCGCTGCAGCCCCGTCGCGACCCCGCCGGGGTTCACCGCGTTCGCGAAGATGCCGTCGGCCGCCCACCGGCGGGTGGCGCCCACCGCGAACAGGGAGTTCGCGGTCTTCGACCGGGCGTATGCGATCTGGGGGTCGTAGTCCCGGCGCTCGAAGTGCGGGTCTTCGAAGTCGACGCCGGCGCGCATGTGCGCGGTCGAGCTGACCGCGACGATCCGCGCCTCACCCCGGTCCGCGGCACCGTCCGCGAGGGCGTCGCGCAGGCCGCGGGCCAGGGCGAAGTGGCCGAGGTGGTTCGTCGCGAACTGCAGCTCCCACGCCTCCCGGGTGCGAGCGAGACCGCCGGTCACGAGCCCGGCGTTGGCGACGAGCAGGTGGAGCGGGCCCGCCCAGCCGTCGGTGAACCGGCGCACGGAGGCCCGGTCGGCGAGGTCGAGTGGCCGGACCGCCGCGCCCGCGATGGTGGCGGCGACCGCCTCCCCGGCGGCCGGGTCGCGGACGGCGAGCGTCACCTCGGCGCCGACGGAGGCCAGCGCCCGGGCCGTCTCGACGCCGAGGCCCGAAGACGCACCGGTCACGACCGCGCGGACGCCGGTCAGGTCGAGGCCGGCCACGACCTCGGCCGCGGTGCTGGTTGCGGTGAACGGCGTGCTGATCAAGGTCATGACCCGACTATACAAACTAGTCAGAAGTTGTAAAGCCAGTCTGCTAGCCTGGCCACATGCCCGAAACGCAGAACGCCGAGGCCGGCCGCCGGGAGGCGGTGCTCGAGTCGGCCCTGCTCACCTTCGCCCGCCACGGCTATCGGAAGGCCTCCATGGAGGAGGTCGCCCGCGCGGCCCGGATCTCGCGGCCGGGGCTGTACTTCCTGTTCGAGTCGAAGGAAGCGCTGTTCCGGGCCGCGGTCGGCCGGGCGCTGGACGAGGACCTGGCCGCGGCCGGGCGCATCCTCGCCGACGCCGGCCGCCCCCTGCCCGCACGTCTGGCCGACGCGTTCGACCGGTGGACCGGGCGCTACCTCGGACCGCTGAGCCGGGACGTGACCGGCGTCATCGAGCAGCACCCGGACCTGCTGGGCGAGCTCACCAAGACCGCGCCGGCGCGGTTCGAGCGGTTGGTCACCGACGCGGTGGCCGAGGCGGCGGACCCGGAGCAGGCGGTCCGCGTCGCCCAGACCTTGATCAGCGCGTCGATCGGGTTGAAGCACCAGGTCGAAACGCGCGAGGCGTACCTCGAGCGTTTCGCCGCGGCGGTCGCCCTGCTCGTCGGTTGAGTCAGCGCGGGGCCAGCCCCCGCACCTGCTCGAAGGGATCCCCGCCGGTCGGCAGCAGCGCGATGATCGGCGTCGTCAAGCCGTTGTCCACATAGGACTGCACCTGTTCGCGGCACGACTCGACGCTGCCGTGGATCACCAGCTCGTCGACGACCGCGTCCGGGATCACCTGGTTCGCCTTCTGCCGGTCGCCCGCCGCCCACGCCTCGTGCATCGGGGCCAGTGCCTCACCGCGGCCGAGCCAGTCGTGGAACGCCGCGTACACCGGGACCGTCAGGTAGCTCGAGATCAGCATCCGGCCCAGGCCGCGCGCCGCGTCCGCGTCCTCCGTCGGGCAGACGAAGATCCGGGCCGCCAGCTCGACGTCCGGGCCGATCACCGAGCGCACCTTCGGGACGTCCGAAGCCGCCAGCCAGTTCGTGATCGCGCCGTCCGCTTCGCGCGCCGCGAGGCGCAGCATGCCCGGGCGCAGGGCTGCCAGCATGATCGACGGCGGCGGGTCGGCCGGGCGCTCCAGCCGGAACTTCGAGACGGCGAACGTGTCGTACTTCTCGCTGACCTTCTCCCCCGCCAGCGCCGAGCGCAGGAACCGCAGCGTGTCCCGCGACCGCGCGAACGGTTCTTCGAAGGGAGCCGCGTTCCAGTTCGAGACGATCACCGGCGACGACGCGCCGATGCCGAGGACGAACCGGCCGGGCGCCAGCTCCGCGACCGTCGCCGCCTGCATCGCCAGCAGGCCGGGGCCCCGCGTGTACACCGGGACGATCGCGGTGCCCAGCCGCAGCTGGGGCGCCCACTGCGAGGCCAGCACGAGCGGCGTGAACGCGTCCGTGCCCGCCGTCTCTGCCGTCCACGCGTCGGTGTAGCCCAGGTCCGGCAGCTGTTCGACCAGCTCGCGGTGCGCCGTGAGCGGCACCCCCGTCAGCGGAATCGTGAGGCCCCAGCGGCTCATGCGCGGCCCTCGCTGACGCTCAGCCCGGCATAAGCCGAAGGCGCAGTGCTGAATGGTTCGTTCGCAGGCTCACTCACGCAGTCTCCTTGTCCACGGCGGAAAGCTCGCGCAGCAGCCAGTCCACCTGCGTGCGCATCAGGTTCTCCGCGACCTCTTCGGCCTGCGGCGTCATGTGGGTGGCCCCCGCCAGCGGCAGGAAGACGTGCGGCCGCCCCTTCGCCAGCAGCGCCGACGACAGCCGCAAGGAGTGCGCGGGGAACACGTTGTCGTCGGCCAGCCCGTGCACGATCAGCAGCGCGCGGCTCAGCTCCGCGGCGCTCTCGATCAGCGAGTTGTGCGCGTAGCTCTCCGGCTCGTCCTGGGGCTTGCCCAGGTACCGCTCGGTGTAGTGCGTGTCGTACAGCGACCAGTCGGTGACCGGCGCGCCCGCGACCGCCGCGTGGAAGACGTCCGGCCGGCGCAGCACCGCCAGAGCGGACAGGTACCCACCGTAGGACCAGCCGCGGATGGCCACCCGTTCGAGGTCCAGCTCGGTGTGCGAAGCCGCGGCCGCCTGCAGGGCGTCGACCTGGTCCTGCAGGGTGACGTCGGCGAGGCGCCCGGCGATCTCGCGCTCCCACACCGCGCCGCGCCCCGGCGTGCCGCGGCCGTCCGCGACGAGCACCGCGAAGCCCTGGTCGGCGAGCCACTGCGAGGTCAGGAACGCGTTGCGGCTCTGCAGGACGCGCTGGGCGTGCGGGCCGCCGTACGGGTCGAGCAGCACCGGCAGCTTGCCTTCGCTCGGCTCGTAACCGCGCGGCAGGAGCAGCGCCGCCCGCAGGCCGCGCTCCCCCAGCGTCAGCCAGGTCAGGTTCGGCACGATGTCCGGGTCCACAGTGGACGTCGCGATCGACGCGACCGAGGAGCCGTCCCGCAGCACCGAGACGCGCGGGCCGCTGTGCTCCAGGCTCCACGAGGAAAGCACGGTGACCGCGGCCGAACCGGATCCGACGTGTACGCCGTCCACAGTGGACAACCGCCGGACCGACGCGCCTTCGGTGCGGAAGACGTGGATCTGCGTCGGGTCGTCCTCGGACGCGCTGAAGAGGATCTCGTCGCCGACGTCGAGCACCGCTCGCAGCTGCAGCCCGGCCGGGGTGACGGCCTCGCCGCCGACGAAGAGCCGGTGGTCGCCGTCGACCATGCCTTCGGTGACGAGCCTGCCGTCGGGGGTCCAGGCCGGGACGCCGCCGACGATGTCGATCCAGTGCTGGTCGGCCGCGGTGTGGAGCACCGACGTCGAGCCGTCGGTGACGTCGAGGGCGAGGACGTCCATCCGCTTCTGGTCGCGCGGCTCCACGGCGAGCAGCGGCGCGCCGCCGGCCGACCAGTGCACCGACGCCAGGTACTCCCACTCGCCGGGGGCGACGTCCACCCGGGAGCCGTCGAGGCCGAGGACGGACAGGGACACCAGGGCGTTCGTGGTGCCCGCGGCCGGGTAGGCGACGACGTTGGCCGGGTTCTGCGGGTTCGCCGGGTCGGCGATGGTCCAGCGCGGCACCGGGCCGCGGTCGGAACGTTCGGCCAGGAGGCTGCGGCCGTCCGGGGACCACCAGTAGCCGCGCGTGCGGTCCATCTCCTCGGCGGCGATGAACTCGGCGAGACCCCAGGCGATGTCCTCGCCGTCCTCCTCGACCAGCACCTGGTCTTCTCCGGAAGCCAGCTCCAGCACGTGCAGCCGCCGGTTCTGCACGTACGCGACGTGCGTGCCGGTCGGGTTCGGGCGCGGGTCGATCACCGAGCCGTCGACGCGCAGCGTCACCTCGCCGGAAGCGAGATCGAGCGTGTAGAGCTTGCCCGAGAGCGAGAACGCGGCGACGGTGAAGCCCGCGTCGGTGCTGTAGTGGACGACGCCGCCGCCGGTCTCGCGGGCGCGTTCGCGGCGCGCCCGCTCTTCGGCGGGCAGCTCCTCTTCGCCGGGCAGCAGCTCGACGGCGTCGACGACCTTCGTCTCGGCGCCGGTGGCCAGGTCGGCCGACCAGAGGCTGTGCCGGGGGTCGGTGCCCGACTCCGCGCGCAGGAAGAGCACGCGCGAGGCGTCCGGCGCGACCCGGAACTCCTTCGGCGCGCCGAGGGTGAAGCGCTGGGTCCGGGCCTGCTTGCGGAGGAACGGGAGGTCGTCGACATCGGTCACGTCCGCACTCTTTCAGACGGTCACGCCGACACGCCAACACCCTTCAGCTTCGCCAGCTCCTCCCCGACGTCGAAGCCCGGCTCCGGGAACTTCGGGTCCAGCTCGGCGAGGGTTTCGATGAGCAGCTCGGCGACGGCCCAGTTGCGGTACCACTTGTGGTCGGCGGGCACGACGTGCCACGGCGCGTGGTCCGTCGACGTCTTCTTGAAGATGTCGGCGTAGGCCTCCTGGTAGGCCGGCCAGTGCGAGCGCGCTTCGAGGTCACCCGGGTTGTACTTCCAGTGCTTCTCGGGCGTCTCCAGCCGGGCCTTCAGCCGCCTGAGCTGCTCCTCCGGCGAGATGTGCAGGAAAACCTTGACGACGGTCGTGCCGGCGTCGGCCAGCTCCTTCTCGAACGCGTTGATCTCGCCGTACCGGCGGCGCCGCTCGGCCGCGGTGAGCAGGCCGGTCACGCGCGGGACCAGGATGTCCTCGTAGTGCGAGCGGTCGAACACGCCGATCTGGCCGGGCACCGGCAGCTGCTTCCGGATCCGCCAGAGGTAGTGGTGGCGGCGCTCGGCTGCCGTCGGGGCCTTGAACCCGGCATAGCGGACGCCCATCGGGTTGACCAGGCCGAGCACGTGCGAGACCGTGCCGCCCTTGCCCGAGGTGTCCATGCCCTGCAGCACCAGCAGGACGTTCCGCGCACCGCCGCCGACGCCCTCGGCGTAGAGCGCTTCCTGCAGCGCGGACAGCCGTGCGGCGGCGTCGTCCAGCTTGGCGACGGCCTTCGGCTTCTTGCCGGGCCCCACCGGGGTCGAGCCCGGGTCCGGCAGCTCCGCGCCGACGCGCAGCGCGTCCCGGACCCGGCTTCCTGTGTCCTTCTTGGCCATCCCGCGACGATAGCCAGTCGGGCGAGGGCTTTCCTGTCGGCGCACCCGGCCGGGTGGTCTCACAGCGATTCGGGGGTCCGAGCCACGGATTGCGCAACGAACAACGGGTGAAAGCAATGATTCCCGGCTGAACTCTGCGTGTATTGCCTCTAACCTGAACGTATGACGACGTTCGCCGGCCGGGAGACCGCCGCCCCCACCGCCGCGAGCTTCATCGAGCTCGACGAGCAGTGGAGCACGCACAACTACCACCCGCTGCCCGTCGTGATCGCCGAAGCCTCCGGCGCGACCGTGACCGACGTCGAAGGCCGGTCCTACCTGGACTTCCTCTCCGGGTACTCGGCGCTGAACTTCGGCCACCGGCACCCGGACCTGATCGCCGCCGCGGTCGAGCAGCTCGGCCGCGTCACGCTGACGTCGCGGGCGTTCCACCACGACCAGCTGGGCCTGTTCTGCCGCGAGCTGGCCGAGCTGACCGGCACCGAGCTGGTGCTGCCGATGAACTCGGGCGCCGAGGCCGTCGAGTCGGCCGTCAAGATCGCCCGCAAGTGGGCGCACCGGATCAAGGGCGTGCCGGACGGCACCGCCGAGATCATCGTCGCCGGATCGAACTTCCACGGCCGGACCACCACGATCGTGTCGTTCTCGACCGACGAGACCGCCCGCGCCGACTTCGGCCCGTTCACGCCGGGCTTCGTCACGGTGAAGTACGGCGACGCCGCCGCGCTGCGCGACGCCATCACCCCGCGCACGGCCGCGGTGCTGCTGGAGCCGGTGCAGGGCGAGGCCGGCGTCATCGTGCCGCCGGAGGGCTACTTCGCCGATGTGCGGGCCGCGTGCGACGAGCACGGCGTGCTGCTGATCGCCGACGAGATCCAGTCCGGGCTGGCCCGCACCGGCACCGTGCTGGCGCTGGACCACGAAGGCGTCCGCGCGGACGTGTACACGCTGGGCAAGGCCCTCGGCGGCGGCATCCTGCCGGTGTCGGCGGTGGCCGGCCGCCGCGACGTCCTGGGCGTGCTGAAGCCGGGCGAGCACGGCTCGACGTTCGGCGGCAACCCCCTGGCCTGCGCGGTCGGGCGCGCGGTGGTCAAGCTGCTGAAGACGGGCGAGTTCCAGCAGCGCTCCACCGAGCTGGGCGCGCACCTGCAGACCCGGCTGGGCGAGCTGATCGGCACCGGGCTGTCCGAGGTCCGCGGCCGCGGCCTGTGGGCCGGCATCGACATCGCGCCGGGCGGTCCGTCGGGCCGCGAGGCGTCGGAGGCGCTGGCGACGCGGGGCGTGCTGTGCAAGGAGACGCACGAGCGCACGCTGCGGGTGGCACCGCCGCTGGTGATCACCCGCGAGGAGCTGGACCGCGGCATCGACGCGATCGCCGAGGTCATCCGCCCCTGAAACGTCCGGATGCCGCCGGGTGAGCCTCCCGCCCCGGCGGCATCCGGAGCACAACCGGGAGCAGATCGTCCCCTTCGGACGTTGTGCCCGGTATGGGATCAGGGGAATGGGTGGAACGGCCGCTCGTCGGCACCGACAGCGTGACGCCGGCCGAGCTCTACGAACAGGGGAAGCGGCTCCGGGACAAGGCACCCGCCGCCGCGCACGACCACGAGGCCGCGGGCAAGGACCGGCCGAGCCCGAAGCAGTACTTCGACGCCAGCAACGCCGGCCGGCTGCCGGAGCTGGCCGAGCTGCGCCGGGAACGGATGCTGGCCTCGCCGTTCACCTTCTTCCGCGGCGCCGCCGGGCTCATGGGCGCCGACCTCGCCGGCACGCCGTCGTCCGGGGTCACCGCGCAGCTCTGCGGCGACGCCCACGCCGCCAACTTCGGGCTCTACGGCACGCCCGAAGGCAAGATCGTGATGGACATCAACGACTTCGACGAGACGGTCCCGGGCCCGTGGGAGTGGGACCTCAAGCGGCTCGCGGCCAGCCTCGTGCTCGCCGGCCGCGAGGGCAGCATCGGCGAGTCCGGCTGCCGCGAGGCCGCCGAAGACGCCGTGAAGTCCTATCGCCGCACCATCCGCGCGCTCGCCGACCTGCCGTTCCTGCGCAGCTGGAACGCGCTGCCGGACTCCTCGGTGCTGTCCAAGGCCCGCGCGGACGAGCTGATCGACGACTTCGCCGACGCCGCCGAGAAGGCCCGCAAGAACGACAGCGCGAAGGTCGCCGCGAAGTGGACCGAGCGCGTCGACGACCACGAGACCGGCCTGGCGCGCCACCGGTTCGTCGAGGACCCGCCGGTGCTGACGCACGTCGACGAGGCGACCGCGGAGGCCGTCGCCGCCGGCCTGGTGTCCTATGTGGACACCCTGCGCGAGTCGCGGCGGACGCTCATCTCGCGCTACCGGATCGCCGACGTCGCCTTCCGCGTGGTCGGCACCGGCAGCGTCGGCCTGCGCAGCTACGTCGCCCTGCTGCACGGCAACGACGACGAAGACCTGGTGCTGCAGGTGAAGCAGGCGCAGAAGCCCGCGCTCGCGCCGTACCTGGACCTCCCGGAAGCGACCCACGAAGGACGCCGGATCGTCGACGGCGCCCGGCTGGTGCAGGCCGAGACCGACGTCCTGCTCGGCTGGACCACGATCGGCGGCGTCCCGTTCATCGTCCGCCAGTTCCGCAACCTCAAGGGCGACATCGACCCGGCCGAGCTGGAGAAGGACCACCTCGACGACTACGGCAGGCTGGCCGGGGCGCTGCTGGCCCGCGCCCACACGCGGTCACTGCACCCGAAGCTCCTGGCGGGCTACTTCGCCGAGGACTCCGAGCTGGACGAAGCGATGGGCGCGTACGCCGTGCGGTACGCCGACCGGACGGAGGCCGACCACGCCGCCTTCTCGGGGAGCTGACACCCCTGGGCAGACCGGATCATCGAGCTCATCTGACTCTGAGCCGCGGGCAACAGAAGTCAGCCCTCGGCATCTTGTGAGAACAGATCGATGCCCCGACCGACCTTGGGAGCAGCTTGGGCCGCCGCAGGTACCGGCAGCACTTTCGCCGCCGTCAAGTCATCGATGGTGAGCAGAGGCTGCTCCATGATCTCATCCAGCAGTGTCGCTTGACGCGGTTCAAGTGCGACGCAAAGTTCGAGAACGTTCAGCAACTCAAGCAGCTCGGTCGTCATCGACGGAGTCCACGTGGCAGCGACGATGTCATCCAGTGGTGACTTCCGGTTCCCGGATGGGTTCTTCTTCCGATACCCGAACCAGTGTTTGACGACCCACATTCCGGCCACTCGATAGTTCCAGACCTCGGGCGATACCGGACCGATGGCCCCGTCTCCGACATGCAAAGTCCGCGACGGCTCGTCGTAGGCAATGGTGTCAGGCATGTCCTCCACGGTGTCCGGAATGCCGACCCGTACCGTCGGACGGCCCGCTCGCATCTTCGGTGGGCCGGTTCGGCGACCAGCAGCAGAATCAGTACACCGCTCTCCGTAGGTATGCAACCAGAGGAGCTCCTGCCCGATGCTGACCGCTTCCGCCCACAGGTCTGGCCGACATGTGAGTGGAACCCGAACACCTGGAGTCCGAAGGTCAGCCGCAAACCGGGAGGTGAACCCGGGATGAGCGATCACCGCAGCCAGGTAAGCCACCAGGTCGACAGGTCTGATTTCGAGGTCGAGACGATCTGAAAGAAGTTCCGGCAAACCTGGCGCAAGATTGGCCTTCCGGCCGTTCGGGTCCGCGTAAAGCGGGAACACGCGACCACCCCGCCCTGCGAAATAGTGCATGTCGGGGAGTTGAGCAGCGAACACCAACCCCGGCCCGGACCCGATGTCGTGCACATGCTGCTCAACGACAAAAATCTGCCTGTCCCCAGCAACTCCCCAGAGTGCCGGCCTCGGCGTCGCCAGCAGCCGCGGATCGGGGATCATCCACTGTCGATCGAAGGAGCGAAAGGCAACGCGAGCGAACACTGGCGGCTCACCACGTTCTTCCACGAAAGGCGCGCCCGCTACCCTGCACCCTGGAAGTTGTGGGTTCACTCGTCTGAGGTTTGCATCCCGGCTCTCCTGGAAGAGCAAGGATTTCTCGGCCGGCTCCGCTTCCACCAAGGTGCGCCAGCGCTCCGCCAGGGAACTCTGCTCCGGCGCATACACCCAGGTCCGGTTGGGCTTCACTCCCGGCGAAGTCCAGGGCATGAGGTCAGGCAACAAAGGCATCGAAGCCCAGTGCTCGTCGCCGGTAGCCCGGAAAGGAGCAACCCAATCACTCGCACACATATCCCACCCATCATCCACCTGCAGCCGGGCCAGTGCAGCCTCCTTCTCCACGACGCTTCCGGAGACACTCACTCGGTGAATCAGTGCCGGAACGTCGGGGTTCGACGTGCCTCGACGGATGAAGATCGCCACACAGATGGGCTGCTGGTTTTCCTTGAAGTACCGGGTAGAAATCGGTGGTTGATGCCCTTCAGGCGTCAAGTCGATGAACCAGCCCTCATCCGCGGTTCTGCGAAGATACTCCCGCATGCCAGCAAAGCCCGGGCCGGTCGCGAACCCCGCGGGACACACGAGGGCGACGACACCCGCGGGGTCGGCAGGATGCGCGTCGAAGGCCTTCCAGGTCGCCCATCGCCAGAAGTAGATGTACTTGTTCGAAAGCACATACTCCAGGCGGCCGTTGCCAGGCTTCTTGAACGCATGGAGGCTCGGTGCCGCGACCGCAGAGCTGGGTGACTCGATCCACGACGAGATGCCCTTCACCTTGTCGACGAAGGGCGGGTTGCCGATCACCACCATGACCGGCTCTTCACGCTTGACCCGGTTCGCTCCCTTGCGGGACCGCTCGATGGCTTCATACATGCGCCCCATCGGGAGAAGCTGCACATCGGGGTCATCGAGGGTATCCGCGAGGAATCGACGCTCCGAAGCCGGGAGCTCCGCGCGATGCCGCTTCTTCAGCAAGCTGTGAAGACGCAGCTCGGCGACCGCGTAGGGAGCGGCCTGGTTCTCGAAGCCGATCAGTCGCTTCGACAGCTCACGCAAGCTTGCCGGAACAGCACCGAGGCCTTCCTCTTCCTCGACCGTCACCGCAACCCTGTCGACGACCTCCGCCAAGAAGCTTCCGGTTCCCATCGCCGGATCGACGACGATGACGTCCCGGTTCGCGAACCCGAGGCTTCGATCCAGTCGAGACCGCAGAACATCGTCCACGAACCTGGTCATGAAGGAGACCAGCGAGGCCGGCGTGTAATAGACACCGCTCTTCCGACGCAAAGCGGGGTCGTAGGCCGTGAGGAACCGCTCGTACAGCATCGCGTAGGTGTCGTCGGGGAACTCTGCCCAGTCCACCACACTCAGCACCCTCACCATGGTGGTCAGAGCGACGCTGTGCTCCTCCTCGGGTTGGTCGGTGAGGACCGTGAGCGCACGCCCCATCAACGAGTGCTTCTTCCCCAGCAAACGAGCGATCTCACCGATGGAGCGGCCAGGGAAGCTGACGCCCTCCACCCGGGCCAGCAAGAGCGCAAAGGTGATCGTTTGCGCGTACTGATCCGCGAACTCCACATCCGTCAGGTTCGGGAAGAGAACTTGGCGCCAGTCCGCGGCCAAGCCGAGGAAAGTCTGCGTCGCCGATTTCCCGGAGTTCTCCCGCGCGATCTCGGCGGTGACATCGTCTCGGAGCAGGCCGCACAGGTTGGCCGTCAACCGAACAAGTTCATCCAGTGTGCGCGGCCGTTCGGGCTCCCACAGCAGGAAATCAGTGAGGACTCGCGCGAAGTCCGTGCCCACCGCATGCAGCTTGTTGCCTGCGCGATCGAGGCCGGGTTCGAGCTTGGCCACCACCCCCTGCAGCTTGCCGAAGTTGTAACGCGCGAACTGCTCACCGTCGGAATAGAGAACGTTCGGAAGACGCTGGAATTTCTCCCACTGCTCAAGATCGTGCTTGCTCGCCTTCGTCCAGGTGTCCGGAACACCGTGGCCGGGCTTCTTCAACTCGACATACCCGGCACGCGCACCGGCGACGTCGATGGCGTAGTCAGGCCGGATCGAAAGGTCAGGGAGACGAGTCTCACCGATGGTCGTAATCTTCAGGCCGAGGCTTCCAGCGATCGCCGCGAGCATGCGCTCGAACGGGCCACGCAGATGATCTTCTCTCGAACCGTGCCCGGTTCGGAGCTTACTGGTGACTTCACGTCCGAACTCGGAGATGACCATGTCGACCGTCGTGGTCCCGATCATGAGTCCCACCGTGCGGCTTCGGGGCATTTACCCTCCTGCCAAGAAGAAATCCGACAGATCAAATTCACATCTTTTTGATCGGCTTGTCTTCGGCCTGAAGTGTATGTTCACAGCAAGAAGCAACCACGAAGAGTTGCTTAATATAGCAGCCCGGTCTTTTTCAAGATACGAACACGCTACGGAACCGCCGTTCAGGCGGTTTCCTCAAAATTACAATCTTGTGCTTTGTCCACTTTTCGTCCAGTTCACCGACTGGCATCCACTAGCACGAGTCCGTGATTCTCCAACTCATTCAGCCTAGACGAAGCCACCGCAGACCACTTGGCCACCGTGCGGGAGGTTCGAGCCGCCCGGCCCCATCGAGCCGGCCGCGTTGACCACCGACCCGAGGCCCGACAACGGCTGGGTAGTCGGCGCGCACGCCCAGCGAGAGCAGCCAGTCCAGCGCACGATTCGGATGACCAAGGCCGGACCGGCGATTACAGGGTCCGCCACCATCGCCGAAGTCGGACTCCCCGAACCCGCCACCGTGACCCGCGCCGGTCTCGCCGCACAAGACCACTCTCGACACCCCTGGGCAAACGGGTGCATCACGAGGTCACGGCTATTCTCGCGCGGGTGAGGACGATGTGGGTGCCGGCCGCGGTGTGCGGGCTGCTCGCGGTGCTGCTGGGGCTGCCCTTCGCCGGCGGGACCACTCCCGGCGCCGTGGACGCGACGGCCGCCGGCTGGGTCGCGCACCTGAGCCCCGGCGTGCTGCGGGCGCTGGTCTTCCCGACCGAACCGTACGTCGTGCTCGCCTTGGGGATCCTCGCCATCGTCCTGTGCCTGCGGGCCGGGCGGCGGGCCGACGCCGCCTTCGCGCTCGGTGCGCCCGTGCTGGCGATCCTGCTGACGAGCTGGCTGCTCAAACCGCTCTACGACCGGTGGAAGAACGACACCCTCGTCTACCCCAGCGGCCACACGGTGAGCCTGGTCGCGGTGCTGACCGTGCTCGTGCTCGTCACGCGCAAGGCGTACGTCGTCGTGCTGAGCGCCCTGGCCTTGCTCGCCGCGACCATCGGGCTCGTCGGGATGGGCTACCACTACCTCACGGACGTCGTCGGCGGGACGCTGTTCGCGGTCGCCGTCGTGCTGCTCACGTGGTCGGTGCCGCGTCCCGCGCCAGTGCCGTCAACCGGCTGACCGCGCGCAGGTACTTCTTGCGGTAGCCGCCGTTCACCATCTCCTCGGTGAACAGCGCCGGCAGCGGCTCCCCCGACACGACCACCGGGATCGCGCGGTCGTAGAGCCGGTCGGCGAAGGCCACCAGCCGCAGCGCCACGTTCTGGTCCGGCGCCGGGTGGACGCCCCGCAGGTGCACCCGGGTGACGCCGTCCAGCAGCCGCCCGTAACGCGACGGGTGCAGCGAACCCAGGTGCTCGCACAACGCGTCGAAGTCGTCCACAGTGGACCCGACGTGGGTGGCGACGGACTCCTCCAGGAGGTCCGGGGTGACCGGCGGCGGCGCGTCCGGCAGGCCGCGGTGGCGGTAGTCCGGGCCGTCGACGCGCACGACGCCGAACCGGGCCGACAGCGACTGGATCTCGCGCAGGAAGTCCTCGGCGGCGAACCGGCCCTCACCGAGCTTCTCCGGCAGGGTGTTCGACGTCGCCGCGATGTACACGCCGGTGTCCATGAGCTCCTGCAGCAGCCGCGTGACCAGCGTGGTGTCGCCCGGGTCGTCCAGCTCGAACTCGTCGATGGCCAGGATCCGGTGCTCGGACAGCCGCCGCACGGCCTCGGCGAAACCCAGCGCGCCGACCAGGTGGGTCAGCTCGACGAACGTGCCGTACGCCTTGGGCGAGGGCGCCGCGTGCCAGGCCGAGGCGAGCAGGTGGGTCTTGCCGACGCCGAAGCCGCCGTCGAGGTAGAGCCCCATCGGCCCGGCCGGCTCGGCGGAGCCGCCGAAGAGCTTGAAGCGCTTCTTCTCCTTGCGCGCGCCGATCTTGGCGGCGAACGCCGAGCAGGCCTCGACCGCGGCGGCCTGGCTCGGCTCGTCCGGGTTCGGGAGGTAGGTCTCGAACCGCACGGCGCCGAAGCGCGGCGGCGGCACCAGCGCGGTGATCAGCTCGTCGGCGCCGAGCTCGGGTCGGCGGTCCACCAGGTGCGCGGGCATGGTCGCAGAGCCTATCCGCGCGCGGGGTGCCGCCGGGCGGGCCTGTCCCCCGGTAGAGACGTGGTTCACGCCCGTGCTGGGATTGTCCCGTGCGGAGCGTGTGGCCCTCTTCGACGGGCGAGCTGACCGGGGTGGACCTCGAGGAGATCTACGCCTACCCGGCGGCGGTCGACCGCCCCTGGGTGCAGGTCAACTTCGTCGCGTCCGCGGACGGCGCCGTCGAGGTCGACACGACGTCGGCGGGCCTCTCGCACGCCGCCGACCGGCGGGTCTTCCTGCTCGGGCGCGATCTCGCCGACGTGGTCCTGGTCGGCGCCGGGACGGCTCGCGCGGAGGACTACCGCGGGGTCGTCGCGGGCCCGAAGCGGCTGGAGCGGCGTCGCCGGCTGGGCTTCGACGGCGTCCCGCCGATCGCCGTCGTGACCCGCACCGCCGATCTGGACCCGGCGTCGCGGCTGTTCACCGAGACCGTCGTTCCCCCGATCGTGGTCACCACCGAGACCGCGCCGACCGACGCCCTCGAAGCCGCCGGGGCGGAGATCGTGCGCGCGGGCACCGACGACGTCGACATCCGTCGCGCGCTCGAGCTGCTCGCCGCGCGCGGGCTGCGCCGGATCGCGTGCGAGGGCGGGCCGCGGCTGTTCGGCCGGCTCGTCGCGGACGACCTCGTCGACCAGCTGTGCCTGACCGTGGCGCCGCTGCTGGTGGCCGGGCCGGCGGCCCGGATCGCCGCGGGGCCGGTGGCCGCGCCGCGCCGGCTCGCGCTGGCCTCGGTCCTGGTCGAGGACGGCTTCACGTTCCTGCGCTACCGCCGGGACGCCGGGTGAGCGACGACGCCGACCTGCTCACCCGGGCCGCGGCCGGCGACGACGCCGCGTTCGGCGCGCTCGTGCGGCGGCACACGCCCCGGATGTACCGCGTCGCGCTGCGGATCACCGGCAGCGCCGCCGAGGCCGAGGACGTCGTGCAGGACTCGTGGCTGGCCGCCTGGCGCGCCCTCGCTTCGTTCCGGCACGAGTCCGCGGTGTCGACCTGGCTCTACCGCGTCGTCACCAACAGCGCGCTCGCGCTCCTGCGGCGGCGCCGGCCCACGATCTCGCTCGACGCGCCGGAACCCGACGGTCAGTCCACTCTGGACAGTGCACTGCTCGCCAGGGCGGATCCGGGCCCGGAAGGCCGCGTCGTGCGGGCCGAAGAGGTCGACGCGGTGCTGCGCGCGATCGGCCGGCTGGAGGTGTCCCAGCGGGTGCCGCTGGTGCTGCGCGAGCTGGAGGGCCTGAGCTACGAAGAGGTCGCCGACGTGCTCGACGTGAACGTCGGCGCCTTGCGCTCCCGGCTGCACCGGGCCAGGGTGGCGCTGCTCGCCGAGTTGAGGGAGCGGTGATGGCCGAGCTTCAGGACCCCGAGCGGGACCCGCGCTGGGACGCCGTGCGCGCGGCTGCCCGCCGCCGCGTGCCGACCCCGCCCGGCCTGGTCGAACGCGTGCTGCGGGCCGTCGCGCGCGGCCGCCGGACCGCCGTGGAGGTGCCCGGCGAAGCGGGCAGCCTGCGCGTCACCGAGAACGTCGTCGCCCGGCTGGCCTCGGCCATCGCCGTCGAGCGGGCGCCCGACGGCGTGCGGGTTTCCGCCGTCGGGGTCGAGGAGGACGCCGTGCAGGTGCTGGTGTCGGTCCGGTTCGGGCTCACCGCCGACGCGGCCGCCGAAGCGCTGCGGCAGGAGCTCACCGAGGAGCTGTCCCGCCAGCTCGGCGTCGCCACGACGGTGAACGTGCACGTCATCGACGTCCACCCCGGCTAGGCGTTCCCCCGATCGGGGGACCTTGCGTGAGGTTTGCGCGCCCGCGGGCATCGTACGAGCGACAGACCGCCGCGAGAGGAGCCCGCACGCATGCACCCGGAACGGACCCAAAGCCCCGGCACGGTGACCCCGCTCAACGAAGAGGGCGCCGCCGGCCGCACCACGATCTCGTCAGTGGTCGTGCAGAAGGTGGCCGGCCTGGCCGCCCGTGAGGTCGCCGGGGTGCACGCCCTGGGCGGCGGCGGGGTGTCGCGCGCGCTCGGCGCCCTGCGCGAACGGATCCCCGGCTCCGGCACGGTCACCACCGCCGGCGTCGCGGTGGAGGTCGGCGAGAAGCAGGCGGCGATCGACCTCGACGTGATCGTGGAGTACGGCGCCCGCATCGCCGACGTCGCCCGCGCGGTGCGGCGCAACGTGATCACCGCGGTCGAGCAGATCACCGGCCTCGAGGTGATCGAGGTGAACATCGCGGTCAACGACATCCACCTGCCCGGCGAGGAAGAACCCGAATCGACGCGGGTGGAATGACCGGACGCGACACGGGCGACGCGGCGGGCCGGGCGGCCTTCCGCGCGTTCGTGCGCGCGCACCACCCGGACGTGGGTGGCGACCCGGCGGAGTTCGCGGCCGGGCTGGCCCGGCTCCGCGCCGGAGAGTCCGATGTGGACTCCCGCTACGACGCTCCCGTCAGCTTCGTGGCCCGCCGCCGCGGGCTGGCCGGGGTGTTCGCCCGGTTCCGGCGCCGCCGCCGGCCACCCAGGACGCGCTGACCGCGTGACCGCACTTCCGCAGTCCGAACCGTCCAAGGAGGACATGTGAACGCAACGCAGACCGGACTCCTGGCCGGGCTGATCCTCGGCCTGGCCGCGACCCAGGGGTTCACCGCGTTCCTGGTGACCCTGGCCCTCGGCATCATCGGCCTGGTCGCCGGCCGGGTCCTCGACGGCGAGCTCGACCTCGGCGAGCTCTTCGGCAAGGGCCGCGACAAGTGAGCCGCGTCCTGGACGTGCCGCGCGACCTCGCCGAGCCGGCCGAGCGCGGCACCCTCACCGTCGCGCACGCGGTGGTGCGCAAGGTCGCCCAGCACGCCGCAGACCAGGTCCCGGGCACCACCACCCGCGACGGCAAGAAGGGCGCGAAGGCGAAGGTCGGCGGCCTCGACAACGACGTCGACCTGGCCCTCGACCTCGCCCTGCAGTATCCGACGCCGGTGCGGACCGTCGTCGACGTCGTGCGGGAGAAGGTCACCGACGAGGTCGAGCTGCTCACCGGCTACCACGTGCGGACCCTCGCCGTGACGGTGTCCGCGCTGCTGCCCGACGTGCCGCCGAGGGTGCGGTAGCCGTGCGCCCGTTCGTCCGTCTCCTGTCCACCCTGCTCGGCCTGGCCTTCGCGGCCGCCGGGGCGGTGCTCGCGCTCGAAGTCGGCTGGCACTGGTGGCGTCCCGGTTCGGGCCCGCTCCTGGTGCCGTGGCCGCGCTGGCAGGCCGAACTCGCGTCGCTGGGCTGGGACGCCTACGCCGTGCGCGTCGGCGCCGGCGTGCTCGCCGCCGCCGGCCTGGTCCTGCTGCTCTGCGCGCTGGCCGCCGGGAACCGCGCGATCCGGCTCACCGACCCGGCCGGCGAGGTGAGCGTCTCGACGTCGCCGCGCTCGCTGGCCCGGCTGGTCGGGCTCACCGTGCGCGCGCAGGACAACGTCGCGGGCGCGACGGTCACCGCGAGCGCCCGCCGCGTCCGCGTCCGCGCGAAGAGCACCCTCGAAACCGAGGGCGAGCTGCGGCCGCGCCTGCTGGCGACGGTGTCCGCGCTGCTCGACGACGTCCCGCTCGTGCGGCGGCCGAAGGTCTCGGTCGTCGTCGACTCCCCCAAGGACCGCCGATGAGCAAATCAGCCGCCACGAAGGCGCTTTCCCGGTCGTACGCCGGCGAACGCACGTGGACGTTCCTCGTCGGGCTGCTGGCCCTGGCCGGCGGGGCGCTCGCCCTGGTGGTCGGCTTCGGCGTGCTCGGCGAGTTCCGCGGCCGCCGGCCCCTGCTCGACCCGATGGCGCTCGACTGGCTCGGCGGCCACGCCACGCCCGCCCGGATCGTCGCGATCGTGCTCGGCGTCCTGCTGTTCGTGCTCGGCCTGCGGGGGACGCTGCGTTCGCTGCGCCCGGAACCGCGGCCCGACGTGGACCTCGACCGCACCGAAGGCGCGGAGCTGGTCGTCACCGCCGCCGCGATCTCCGGCGCGGTCCAGGCCGACGCGGAACAGCTCGACGGCGTGAGCCGGGCCCGGGTCCGCGCGGTCGGCTCGCGGACGTCGCCGGCGTTGCGCGTCACCCTGTGGCTGCACGAGGGAACCGACCTCAAGAGCGTCTGGGACGACCTGGACGCCCGCGTGCTGACCAGGGCACGGGAGTCGCTCGGCCTCGACGCGCTGCCCACCGCCGTGCGCCTCGAACTCGACACGAGCGCGGCGAAACGCGTGCGCTGAGCGGCGACTTTCCGCAGAATGCGGGCATGCCCCTACCGCTGCAGCCGCCGCTGAAGCCGATGCTCGCCAAGCCCGCGAAGGCCATTCCGGACTCCGGGGGCCTGCTGTTCGAACCGAAGTGGGACGGCTTCCGCTGCATCGTCTTCAAGGACGGCGACGAGCTGTACCTGCAGTCCCGCGCGGAAAAGCCGCTGAACCGGTACTTCCCGGAAGCCGTCGCCCGGCTGCTGGAGACGTTGCCGCCGCGGGTCGTGCTGGACGGCGAGCTCGTCGTCGCGCGCGGGGGCCGGCTGAACTTCGACGCGCTCACCGAGCGGATCCATCCCGCCGAAAGCCGCATCACGCTGCTGGCCGCCGAGCAGCCCGCGGAGTTCGTCGCGTTCGACGTGCTGGCGCTCGACGACGAGTCTCTGCTGGACGAGCCGACGTCGGCTCGTCGCGAACGGCTCGTCGAACTCGCCGGCGACCGGTTCCCGCTCACCCCGGCGACCACCGACGCGGATACCGCGCGGCACTGGTTCGAGCTGTTCGAGGGCGCGGGCCTCGACGGCGTCATCGGCAAGCCCCTGGACGAGCCGTACACGCCGGGCAAGCGCGTCCTCCACAAGTACAAGCACCTGCGCACCGCGGACTGCGTCCTGGCCGGGCTGCGCTGGCACGTCGACGGCGGCCCCGGCGAACTCGTCGGCTCGTTCCTGCTCGGTCTCCACGACGAGAAAGGCGTGCTGCACCACGTCGGCACCGTCGGGTCGTTCCCCAAGGAGCGCCGGCGCGAACTCGCCGAAGAGCTCGCGCCGCTGGTCACCGACGGCGAGGACCACCCCTGGGGCGGTCGCGCGCAGGGCGAAGGCCAGCGCATCCCCGGCGGCATCACCCGCTGGCGCGCCACCGAGCACGAATGGGTGCCGCTGCGGCCCGAGCGCGTCGTCGAGGTCGCCTACGAGAACACCGAAGGCGGCATGCCGTCGCGCTTCCGGCACAACGCGCGCTTCAAGCGGTGGCGCCCGGACCGCGAACCCGCGTCGTGCGACTACACGCAGCTGGACGAGCCGGCCCGCTACGACCTCGACGCCGTCTTCCGCGGCCAGGTCGTGCGGACCCGCTAACCCTCGTCCCACACCGGCCGTGCGAAGCTCGGCGGTGCAATGCCTGTGATCGACGTGAGGACCTCGCCCGTGCGCCGCCGCCGTTCCCGTCTCCTGGTCGCGCTGCTCGCCCTGGCCTCCGCCGCGGGCTGCGCCGCCGGGCCGTCGGTCCGCCCGGCGCTGGTCGAGAACGACGGCAAGACGACGGCCGGCACGCCCGCCGGCACCCCGTCCGTGCCGCTGCCTCCGCTGACCGAACCGCAGTCGCCGTCGCTGCGGTGGGCCGACTGCGACGACGACACCCGGCAGCGGATCGGCACCCCCGCCGTCCCGGACACCCTGCACTTCACCTGCGCCCGGGTCACCGCGCCGCTCGACGCGCCCGGCGAGACCCGGCGTTCGGTGGTGCGGCTGCTGGCGCTGAAGGTCGGCACCGGGCCGGTGCCGCTGGTCGTGGTCAACGACGTCGACGGCGAACCGGGCACGGTGTACGCCGCGCGGCTGGCCGCGACGCTGCCGCCCGCGTTCCTGGAGAAGTTCTCGCTGATCGGCCTCGACCGGCGCGGCACCGGGCTCTCGGGTGCCGTCCAGTGCGTGCCCCCCGACGTCCGGCACGACCTGATCGACGCGGACCCGGCGCAGGGCGACCTGGAGGGTGTGCTGGACGCCGCGCGCAAGGCCGGGCAGCAGTGCGCGATCGAGCTGGACGACTCCCAGACCGCGCTGGACAGCTGGCGCGGTGCCGGCGACCTCGAAGAGCTGCGCAAGCAACTGGGCATGGAACGGCTCAACGCGCTCGGCCGCGGCGACGGCTCGAAGGTCCTTTCGCAGTACGCGGTGCGCTTCCCCGGCCAGGTCGGCCGGATGGTCCTCGACGGCGTCCCCGACCCGGGCCCGGACACCGCCGCGGTGCTCGACGCGGTCGCCGCCGGTGCCCAGGCCACGTTGGACGCCTTCGCCGCGGACTGCGCTTCGCGCAAGTGCGCCCTCGGCGACCCTAAGGCGGCGCTGGCGGCCGTCACCGACCAGCTGCGGCGCACGCCGCCGTCGACCGACGACAACGTCGTGTTCGGGCCGGGAGTAGCGATGTACGCCGTCTACTCCGGACTGGCGCAGCGCTCGCGGTGGCCGGAGCTGGCGGACGCGATCGCCGCGGCCCGGTCCGGGAACATCACGCCGCTGGCCGCCTTCGCCGCGCCGGTGCTGCACGACACGCGCGCCCAGCCGTCGCGGATCGACGCGACCATCGCCACCCGCTGCAACGACAGCCAGTCACGGCTTTCGGCCGACCAGCTCGACCAGGTCGCCGACGGAATGCGAGCGAAGTACCCGCAGTTCGGCACGGTCGTCGCCCAGCAGCTGGCCTGGTGCGGGCCCTGGCCGGTGCGGTCCGAGCCGCTGCCGCCGGCGGGCGCGTCCGGCGCGCCGCCGATCCTGGTCGCGGCCACCGCGGCCGACCCGGTGACACCTCAGCTGGGCAGCACCCGCGCGGCGGACCAGATGCCGACGGCGGTGACGATCACGTGGCAGGGCGCGGGCCATGGCGCGGTGGGCACGTCCCCGTGCGTCACCGACGCGGCCCGCGCGTTCCTGATCGACGGCAAGGTCCCCACCGACGGCACCCTCTGCCCCGCCTGACCCGTAACTCGCGTGATCACAGACGGAACTCGCGTGATTGAAGCCGTAACTCGCGAGATCCGGCTTCGATCACGCGAGCCACGTGCTCAATCACGCGAGTTACGGGTTACTGGCGGTAGGACTCGACCTCGGAGACCGGGCGGGCCGTGGCGTCGTCCGGGTTCTCGTGGAACTCCGTTTTGGCGCGCCGCTGCCGGAGCAGGTCCCAGCACTGGTCGAGCTGCTGCTCGACCGCGGTGAGGCGATCCTTGTCGCCGCCGCCCAGTCCGACACCGACCGAGCGCGACCGGAGCTCGTGCTCCTCCGCGATCAGCTCGTCGATCCGGCCCAGGATTTCGCCGTCGGCCATCTGTTCCTCCTCTTGCTGGTTGCGCTCGGGGAGACGCTACCCCGGCCCCGGGAATTCCCGCCGGACCCACTTCGTTGACCAGGGCATGAGCACCGTTGAGCTGACTGCCGAGAACTTCGACCAGACGGTAAACGACAACGAGTTCGTCCTGATCGACTTCTGGGCGAGCTGGTGCGGACCGTGCCGCCAGTTCGCACCCGTCTACGAGAAGGCCTCCGAGAAGCACGAAGACCTCGTGTTCGCGAGCGTCGACACCGAAGCGCAGCAGCAGCTGGCCGCCGCCTTCGACGTCCGCTCCATCCCGACGCTGGCCATCATCCGCGACAAGACGCTGATCTACGCCCAGCCAGGCGCGCTGCCCGAGCCCGCCCTCGAAGAGCTCATCAAGCAGGCTCGCGAGGTCGACATGGCCGAGGTCAAGCGCAAGGCCGCCGAAGCCGAGGCCGAACAGGCCTGACCACCACACGACGAAGGCCGCCCCGGGTCCCGGAGCGGCCTTCGTCGTGTCTCAGGAGCGGGTGGCGAGCCCGCGCAGGAAGAACGCCAGGTTCGCCGGGCGCTCCGCGAGGCGGCGCATGAAGTAGCCGTACCACTCGTCGCCGTAGGGCACGTAGACGCGCATCCGCGACCCGCCGGCCGCGATCCGCCCCTGCTCCTCCGGGCGGATGCCGTAGAGCATCTGGAACTCGTGGTCGTCGTCACGGCGCTCGTTCTCGATCACCAGCGCGGCGGCGATCTCGATCATCCGCGGGTCGTGCGAAGCGACCATCGGGTAGCCCTGCCCCGCCATCAGGACACGCAGGCAGCGGACGTAGGACTTGTCCACTTCGGACTTCTCCTGGAACGCCACCGGCTCCGGCTCGGCGTACGCGCCCTTGCACAGCCGCACCCGGGACCCGGGCCCGGACAGCTCCCGGCAGTCCTGCTCGGTGCGCCGCAGGTAGGCCTGCAGCACCGCACCCACCCACGGGTACTCGCCGCGCAGCTCACGCAGGATGCCGAGCGTCGAGTCCGTGGTGGTGTGGTCCTCCATGTCGAGCGTCACGGTGGCGCCGACCGCCTCGGCCGCCGCGCAGATCTTCCGCGCGTTCTCCAAGGCGACGTCCTCGCCGTTCGACGGCAGGAACTGGCCCACCGCCGACAGCTTCACCGAGACGTCCGCCCCGGAAGCGAGCCCTTCCGAGGCCAGGGCCGACAGCACGGCTTCGTAGGCCGCGACCGTCGACGCGGCCTGCGCCGCGTCGGTGGTGTCCTCGCCCAGGTGGTCGAGGGTGATCCGGCGGCCGTCCGCGGCCAGTTCCCTGGCCACGCGGACGGCGTCGGCGGTCTCGGACCCGGCGACGAACCGGCGCACCACGGATCGCGTGGCGGGCACCGCTTCGACGAGCCGCCGGATGCCCTTCGACCGGGCGGCGGCGAGCAACGGAGCGCGCAACATGACGGACCTCCCTCAGCCCTGGTGCGGGTAGCGGACGCTGGTCGGCGGGACGAACGTCTCCTTGATGGAGCGGGGGCTCGTCCAGCGCTGCAGGTTGAAGATCGAACCGGCCTTGTCGTTGGTGCCCGAGGCCCGCGCGCCACCGAACGGCTGCTGGCCGACGACGGCGCCGGTCGGCTTGTCGTTGACGTAGAAGTTGCCCGCGGCGAACCGCAGCGCCTCGGATGCCTTCGCCACGGCCGTGCGGTCGTTGGCGATGATCGCGCCGGTCAGCGCGTAGGACGCCGTCTCGTCGACGAGCTTCAGCACGGCGTCGAAGTCGCCGTCTTCGTAGACGTGCACCGAGAGGATCGGGCCGAAGTACTCGGTGCTGAAGATCTCGTGCTTCGGGTTGTCCGAGACGAGGATCGTCGGCTGGACGAAGAAGCCGTCGGTGTCGTCGGCGACGCCACCGGTGAGGACCTCCACCGAGGCGTCACCCTTGACGCGGTCGAACAGCTCCGCGTGCTTGGTGAACGCGCGCCGGTCGATCACCGCGCCGCCGAAGTGCGACAGGTCGGTGACGTCGCCGTAGGACAGCGCCTCGGTCTCGGCGACCAGGCCGTCCTTGACCCGGTTCCAGACGCTGCGCGGGACGTACGCGCGCGAAGCGGCGGAGCACTTCTGGCCCTGGTACTCGAAAGCGCCGCGGACCATCGCCGTGCGCAGGACGTCGACGTCGGCGGACGGGTGCGCGACGATGAAGTCCTTGCCGCCGGTCTCGCCGACCAGCCGCGGGTAGCCGCGGTAGCCCGCGATGTTCGCGCCGACCGTGCCCCACAGGTGCTGGAACGTCGCGGTCGAGCCGGTGAAGTGGATGCCGGCCAGGTCGCGGTGGGTCAGGGCGACCTCGGAGACGGCCTTGCCGTCACCCGGCAGCAGGTTGATGACGCCCGGCGGCATCCCGGCCTCTTCGAGCAGCCGCATGGTGAGGTGCGCCGCGAACGACTGCGTCGGCGACGGCTTCCACAGCACGGTGTTGCCCATCAGCGCGGGCGCGGTCGGCAGGTTGCCGGCGATCGCGGTGAAGTTGAACGGCGTGATCGCGTAGACGAAGCCCTCGAGCGGCCGGTGCTCCATCCGGTTCCACACGCCCGGCGAGCTGGCCGGCTGCTCGGTGAGCACGCGGCGGCCGAACTCGACGTTGAAGCGCCAGAAGTCGGCGAGCTCGCAGGCGGAGTCGATCTCGGCCTGGGTCGCGGTCTTGGACTGGCCGAGCATGGTGGCGGCGTTGATCGTCGCGCGCCACGGGCCGGTCAGCAGGTCGGCGGCGCGCAGCAGGATCGCGGCGCGGTCGTCGTAGGACAGCCCACGCCACTCCGGCGCGACCTTCGCGGCCGCGGCGATGGCGTCGGTGGTGTCCTGCTGGGTGGCGCTGTGGATGGTGCCCAGCACGTGGCGGTGGTTGTGCGGCTGGACGACGTCGATCTTCTCGCCGCCACCGGGACGCTGCTCGCCCCCGACGGTGACCGTGAGGTCGACGGGTTCCGCCTGGCCCAGCCGCTTGAGCGCACCCTCGAGCTCGGCGCGCTCGGCGCTGCCCGGCGCATACGTCAGCACCGGCTCGTTCTTCGGGGCGGGGGTCTGGGTCACGGCGTCCACGGCGGCTCCTCTGCCTTTCCTGCTACGTCTGGATGCCCCGAACGGTAACGCCGGACACGCTTCGGCGGCTTGTCCAAGCGGCTAAAATCGATCGGGTGACATTGGCCGATCGGATAACATCGTTGCGCCACGTGCTGGCCACCCTCGGGGAACCGCTGGTCGAGGTCGTCGTGGCGCCGCACGGCCTGGGCGTCCCGGTCACCGACGTCGTGATCCTCGACCCCGAAGACCCCCTGGAAGCGTCACCCGGCGATCTGGTGCTGGTCATCGGCGCGCGTGGCCGGGCGGCGGCGCCGGCGATCCGCGCGGCCGGGCGCGGCGGTGCGGCGGCGGTGGCGGTCAAGGGCGCGACGGGCGCCGACGTCGCGGCCGACGCGGGCGTCGCGTTGCTCACCGTCGGCACCGAGGCCCGCTGGGAACAGGTCGAGTCCCTGGCCCGCGGGGTTGTCGAGGCGGCCAGGGCGGGCGGCGAGGCGGCCAGCGGCGAGGTCCTCGGCGACCTGTTCGCCCTGGCCCAGACGATCGCGACGCTCACCGGCGGCCTGGTCAGCATCGAGGACACGGCGAACCGCGTGCTCGCGTACTCGCGGGCCGGCGACGAGGTCGACGAGCTGCGGCGGCTGTCGATCCTCGGCCGCGAAGGCCCGGAACGCTACCTCGCGATGTTGCGCGAATGGGGCGTCTACCAGCGGCTTCGCGCCGGCGAAGGGATCGTCCGGATCGACGAACGACCCGAGCTGGGCATCCGGCGGCGCATCGCGGCGGGCATCCACGCCGGCAAGCAGCCGCTGGGCACGATCTGGGTCCAGGAGGGCGCCCAGCCGCTCACCGAACGCGCCGAGACGGCCCTGCTCGGCGCGAGCCGCACCCTCGCGCCGCAGCTGATCCGCGCCCGGACGCTGCCCAGCCCGCAGCTGCGGCTGCGGGAGGACCTCCTCGCGAGCCTGCTGGAAGGGCGGCTGGACGCGGAGTCCGTCGCGGACGACATCGGGGCGGACCCGGCCCGTCCGGCGCAGGTGCTGGCGTTTTCGCTGGACCGCTCGGACAACCGGCAGCTCCGGCGCGCCGAGCTCGTGCACCTCATCGCCGTGCACACCGCGGCCTACCGGCGCAGCGCGCTGGTGAGCGTGATCGGCGGCCGCGTCTACGCGCTGCTGCCGGACCTGCCCGAACACTCGGACGCGGCGGTGCTGGCGCTGGCCAGGGAGATCGTCGGCACGGCTCGGCGGCACCTCGACGTCCCGGTCCGGGCGGCGCTCGGCGGCGTCGTGCCGCGGTTGTCGGACGCGGCCGCGTCCCGGGGCGACGCCGACCGCGTCCTGGCGGCGATGGCGCGCGGGCACTGGCCGGCCGACGTCGCGTCGCTGGCCGACGTCCGCGCCGAGGTGCTGCTGTCGGAGGTGCTCGCGTTCTTGAGCGGGCAGCCCCGCATCCGCGACCCCCGGCTGACGTCGCTGGTGGAGCACGACACCGAGCACGGCGGAATCCTCGTCCCGGCGGTGCTGGCCTGGCTCGACGCGTTCGGCGACGTCCGGGCGGCGGCGCGGGCGCTGAACATCCACCCCAACACGGTCCGCTACCGCGTCCGGCGCGCGGCCGAAGTGTCCGGAGTGGACTTCGCCGATCCCGCGCAGCGGATTCTTACTCAGCTGCAGCTGAGGCTCTGACCCTGCTAGCTTCGCCGGCGTGGATCTCTTCTCGCGCACGTGGGCGGCGTTGCGCGCCGCGGTCGCTTCCCTTCCCGGCGAGGACTTCGCGAAGCCGTCCGGCTGCCGGGGGTGGCTGGTCCGGGACCTGGTGTGCCACCTGGTGATCGACGCGCAGGACGTCCTGATCACGCTGGTGACGCCGGCTTCGTCGGCTTTGACGCACGACGCGGTGACGTACTGGGCTTTGTCGGACGCGCTGCCCACGGGCGACGACCCGCTGGACGCGCTGATCGTCCGCCTGGCGGCGGCGTACGAGGACCCGGCGCTGCTGAAGTTCCACCTCGACGACGTGGGCGCCGCGGCGGGCCGTGCGGCCGACCTGGCGGACCCCGGGATGCGGGTGAAGACCCAGGAGATGGTCCTGACGGCGGGCGACTACCTGTCGGCGTACGTGCTGGAGTGGACGCTGCACCACCTGGACCTGGTGGCGCACGCGCCTTCGGTTCCGGGGCCGCCTGCCGAAGGTGTGGCGCGGACGCGGGAGCTGCTGGAGAAGATCGCCGGGACGGCGTTCCCGGCGTCGTTCTCCGACGAGGACGTGCTGCTGGTGGCGACGGGCCGCCGCGCCCCCACGGACACCGAGTCGACGGCGCTGGGCGACCTGGCCGCGCGGCTGCCGTTCGTCCTCGGGTGATCCTTCGGCACGGACCGAAACCCCGGCGACCTACGGTGAGGGGACCCGTTCCCCCAGAGAGGCCCCCGATGCCCGAACTGCAGATCATCGCCCGGCACACCCTTCCCGCGGGGAAGGTGGCCGACCTGCTGCCGCTGTACCGGCGGCTCGCCGAGGCCAGCCGCACCGAACCGGGCAACCTCGCCTTCGAGGTCTACCGGGACCTGGACGACGACCACAGCGTCGTGCTCCTCGAGCGGTACACCTCGCCGGAAGCCTTCGAGGCGCACCGGCAGACCCCGCACTTCAAGGAGCTCGTCCTCGAGCAGCTCGTCCCGAACCTCGAACACCGCACCATCGAGTCGTACGAAGCGGCGAACTGAGGGACCGCTATATGTCCCACCGGTAATGATTCGACGCGGTATCAAGACACCTCGGTGTTGATTCACCGACGCGGAGTTCGACGAATTCGCCGGTCGTTCACAAAATGGGGACACGAAGGCCGGCGAGTTCGGCGAGCGCCGCGAAAGAATCGAGCCGCGCCGATTGGTCGTGGGCGGCCGTCGTCGCGAGGACTTCGTCGGCGTCCACGGCCGCGACGAGCTTCCCCAGCCGGTCCGCCACTTCGGCCGGGGTGCCCGAAATCTGGCCGTCCAGGGTCTCCTCCAGCCGCTTGCGCTCGCGGTCCGACATCGGCAGGGCCAGGACCTCCGCAGGCGGCGACAGCGGCGGGAAGACGCCGTGGGAGCGCGAATACACCGTCGCCCACGCCTCCGACACGAGCAGGCGGCGCGCGTCGGCCGCCGAGTCCGCGACGGCGATCGCCGACGACACCACGACGTACGGCTCCGCCGCCCACCCGGACGGCCGGAAGCCGTCGCGGTAGCGCGTCACGGCTTCGGCCAGGGCGCGTTCGCCGCGGACGGGCGCGATGACCAGCGGCAGCCCGAGCTCCGCGGCGAGGTCGGCGCCGGACCCGGTGGCCAGCAGGAACGGCGGCACGCGCAGGCCCTCGGCGGGGTAGGCGTGGACCCCCGGGTACGCGGGCGAACCGGTGAAGAACCCGAGCAGCTCCCGGACCTGCGCACCGAAGTCGTCGGCGGCTTCCTTGCCGTGGCCGAGCGCGTCGCGGACGCCGGCGGTGAAGCCGACCGACCGGCCCAGTCCCATGTCGATCCGGCCCGGGTACAGCGCTTCCAGCACACCGAACTGCTCGGCGACGACCAGCGGCCGGTGGTTCGGCAGCATGACGCCCCCGGTGCCGACGCGGATCTCGCTCGTCGCCGCGGCGACGGCCGCCGCCAGCACGGTCGGCGCGGACCCGGCGACCCCGGGCACGCTGTGGTGCTCGGACACCCAGAACCGGTGGTAGCCCAGCCGTTCGACGTCGGCGGCGAACGCGACGGTGTCCCTCAGCGCCCGCGCGGTCCCGCCGTCACGCCGCACCGGCGAACGGTCCAGAACGGAGATCCTCACCCCGGGTGCAACGCCCGGCGCGGGACGGGATTCCCGTCAGGGGCGCCAGCGCTCGCTGTAGTCCGGGTGGTCGGTGTAGGGCAGGGCCAGCAGGCGCAGCGTGAGGCACCAGTTGGAGCCGGCCTCGTCGGCGGGCACGTGGCAGGTCTCACACCAGTATTCGCTGCCGTAGAGCGGAAACCCGGGCACCTTCTCCGACACCGTGGTGCGGTGCGCGAGCAGGATCCGCCGGGTCGCCTCGATCTCGTTGATCATCTGGTTGACCGCGTCGAGGTCGAGGTCGGTCAGCCCGCGGATCTTCTGCTCCACGGCGACCTTCGTCTCGCCGCGGTTCATCGAGTCGCCCGCCTTGGCCTTGTTGACGGCCTGCATGATCATCGCCTGCCGCGCGCCCACGCGCGCGGCGAGGAATGCGATCAGGTCGTCCACTGAGGGCCTCCCTCGAACTCGCCCCAGGACATGTCTCCGGGGAGTCGTCGAACCGGAACCGCACGTTACGCCGTTCGTGCCGATGGTAGAGACCACTGAGGCGGCCGTACGCCATTTGTGACCCGAAAGGCGACAGCGGGCAGCGAGGTGATCACTCCGCGTTTTCCACCGCGAAGTTTCGATTAAAGCTTTGACGGCTTTTCGAGCGCGGAAGTGGCGAGCGGCACCCGTGTGGTGCCACGCACAGCCCGGGTCACTCCTCCGGCCGCGCCTTGCTGGGCTGGACCCGCTTGGGCTCCCCCGGCATCTTCGGATAGTCCGGCGGGTACGGCATGTCGCCCAGCCCGTGGTCGCGCAGGTCGCGCTCGTACCACTCCAGCGCCTTCTCCAGCCCGAACGCCTCCGCGTCCATCGGCTCGTGCAGGTCGCCGTGGGAAGCCAGGAACTCCGGGATCGTCAGCACGTCGAAGTCGTCCGCGTCGACCTGGGGCAGCAGGTCCCACGTCAGGGGCGTCGACACCGTGGCCCGCGGGGTGCCGCGGACCGACCAGCTCGACGCCACCGTGCGGTCGCGCGCCGCCTGGTTGTAGTCCAGGAACACCCGGCCGCCGCGTTCCTCCTTCCACCACGCGATCGTCGCCTTGGCCGGGATCCGGCGCTCGACCTCGCGGCCCAGCGCGATCACCGCGTGGCGGACCTCGACGAAGTCCCACTCCGGCCGGATCCGCACCAGCACGTGCACCCCGCGGCCACCGGACGTCTTGGGGTAGCCCGTCAGCCCCGCCTCCGCCAGCACCTCGCGGACCACCTGCGCGACCTCGACCGCGTCGGCGAACCCGGCCCGGTCCGGCGGGTCGACGTCGATGCGCAGCTCGTCCGGGTGGTCGACGTCGGCGCGGCGGACCGGCCACGGGTGGAAGTCGAACGTGCCCAGGTTGGCCGCCCAGGCGAAGACGGCCGGCTCGGTCGGGCACACCTCGGCGGCCTTGCGGCCCGACGGGAAGGTGATCTCGGCGGTCTCGAGCCAGTCCGGCGCGCCCTTCGGCACGCGCTTGGCGTAGAACCACTCGCCCTCGACGCCGTCGACGTAGCGCTTCAGCGTGGTCGGCCGCTCGCCGATCGCGCGCAGCAGCGGCCCGCCGACGGCGATGTAGTGCTCGACGACCTGCCGCTTCGTGATGCCACGCTGGGGGAAGTACACCTTGTCCGGGCTCGAGACGCGGACGGTGCGCCCGCCCACCTCGTACTCGACCGGGTCACCGTGCTTGGGCATGCGGTCACGCTAGCGGTGATCGGCCCGCCCGGCGCTCGCGAAAATGCCCGGCGGACGTCATGAACGACCCTTTCACGGCGCCGGACGCGGTGAACGAGTCGTTCACGGCGTCCCGGAGGTCCGCGCACCCCCGGCCGGTAGGCTCGAACAGGTGTCCGGCCGCACCAAGCTGATCGTCGCGCTCGCCGTGGTCGCCCTCTTCGTGGCCGCCGCGGTGCTGCTGCCGATCCCCGGGCCCGCCGATCTCCGCGCCTGGGCCGCCGCCACCGGGCCCGCCACCCCGCTCGTGCTGTTCGTCGCGTACTCGCTGCTCACCGTCGCGCCGATCCCGCGCACCGTCTTCAACCTGGCCGCCGGCCTGCTGGTCGGCACCGCGGCCGGGATCGCCATCGGCCTGGTCGCCACCACCATCGCGGCCGGCCTGTCCTTCGGCCTGGCCCGGCTGCTCGGCCGCGACCTCGTCACCCGGCACCTGCACCGGGCGGGCGTCCGGACGGTCAACGACCGGCTCTCCGGCGGCGGGGTCCTCGCGATCACGTCGCTGCGGCTGATCCCGGTGGTGCCGTTCGCGCCGTTCAGCTACCTCTGCGGCGTGTCGTCCGTGCGGCTGACCCCGTACCTGGCCGGTACGCTGCTCGGCAGCGTGCCCGGCACCGTCGCCATAGTCGTCCTCGGCGACGCCCTGACCGGCGACACGCCGCCCGCGCTGCTCGCCTGCTACGGCGCGTTCGCGCTGGCCGGGGCGATCGGGCTGGTCAGGGTGTTCCGGAAACGGGCCCCGGCGGCACCGGTGGCCGAACCGGAGCCCGCCGGACCGGCTGGCTGACGCGAACAGCACAGGGCCGACCGCTACACTCGATCGGGTGCGCGAAGCGGAACCGCGCTGAGCAGGGCCACCACCGGGAATTTCGTCAGGAGCAGTCGCCATCGACACCGGTCAGCTGATCGCCGGGCACTATCGCCTCGTCGAGCACATTGGTAGCGGTGCCATGGGAGTCGTGTGGCGCGCGACCGATGTGCGCCTCGAGCGCGACGTCGCGATCAAGCAGATCCTCCCCCAGCCGGGCGTCTCCGAGACCGAGCGCGACAACATGCGCCAGCGCGCGATGCGCGAGGCGAAGAACGCGGCCCGGTTCCAGCACCCGAACGCGATCGTGGTGTTCGACATCGCCGAGCACAACGGCGACCCGTGCCTGGTGATGGAGTACCTGAACGGGCCGAGCCTCTCCACGATCCTCTCCGGGGAGGGCACGCTCCCGCTCGGCCGGATCGCCCGGATCGGCGAGCAGGTGGCCTCCGCGCTGGTGGCCGCGCACCGCGCCGGGATCGTGCACCGCGACGTCAAGCCGGGCAACATCCTCATCGACGAGACCGGCACCGCGAAGATCACCGACTTCGGCATCTCGCGCGCGGCCGGCGACATGACGCTGACGGCCACCGGCCTGATCGGCGGCACCCCCGCCTACCTGGCGCCCGAGCTGGCCCGCGGCGCCGACCCGGTGCCCAGCTCCGACGTCTTCGCCCTCGGCGCGACCCTCTACCAGGCGATCGAGGGCACCACGCCGTACGGCAACACCACCAACCAGCTCGCGCTGCTCTACGCGGCCGCGAACGGCCAGATCAACCCGCCGGTGCAGGCGGGCGCGGCCACCGCGCTGCTGATGAGCCTGCTGCGCAGCGAGCCGGGCGAGCGGCCGTCCATGGCCGAGGCCCGCGAGCGGCTGGCCGCGCTGGCCCGGACCGAACCCGGCGGCATGACGGCGTCACCGCCGCTGCTCTCGGGCAACTCGGGCCGCAAGCCCGCCGGACCCGCCGAGAGCGGCGACCGCCCGCCGTGGCAGCGCACCGACCAGCCCGCACCGAAGTCGCCGCCGGTCGGCACGCCGGTGCCCGCGAACAAGGCGCCGTCGAACCCGCCGCGCCCGACCGCGGCGTTCATGCCGATGCGGTCCCCGGCCGCGCCGCCGAACACCCCGCCCAGACCGATGCCCGCGGCCGCGCCGACGGCCAGGGCCCCGCAGTACTCGTCGAACGCCCCGAAGGCGGACAACAAGCGCAAGTACGCGATCTTCGCGGGCGCGGGTGCCGCGGTCGTCGTGCTCGCGGTGATCATTTTCCTGGTGGCCAACTCCGGGAACGGCGGCACCGGCGGCACCACGAACGCTCAGTCGCCGAGCCAGCCCACCGCCGGCCAGTCGAGCCCGAAGACCAGCAGCTCCGACGACGCCCCCGCGTCCGCCCAGCTGGGCAAGACGCCGTCCGAGGGCAAGATCACGGACTACGGCCAGGCGGGCCGGCTGCTCACCGACAGCTACTACCCGAACCCGGGCGCCGGCTGGGGCTACCTGACGCCGGCCGCCCAGGCGGTCTACGGCTCGCAGGCCGAGTACCAGGCCTACTGGGCCGGACAGCAGGGCAGCATCAAGGGCTACCGCAAGGCCCAGGCGGACGGGGGCAGCGGGGACGACGGCTCGCTGAACCTGACGATGGAGCTCAACGGCACCCGGCGGGCGTACCACATCGTGTTGATGAACGGGCAGCTGCTGATCGACAGCAACACCAAGCTCGACGCGAACCCCGGCACCGGCCTCTGAGACTTAACGCGCCGCTGGTGGGCTGACGGGCGCCGATGGCTTACCGTGGAGCCATGGCCGACGACGGAGCTTCGCTGCCGGGCCAGAATCCTCGGTTCCACGAGGACCTGGTCGGCCTGGACCCGTACGACCCGGAGGCGCTCGCGTTCGCCGAGCACCTCGACCGGATCGAGCGATCCGGGCCCAACTACACCATCGAAGCCGCCCTCGACGGCGTGTCCGACTTCGCCGATTCCAGCAACCGTCTCGGCGGTCTGCGGTACTGGGTGTCGGCCCTGATCGTGGTCCTCATCGTGCTCGGCGTGATAGTCGCCGCATGGGACATCGTGGTGCACGCCCTGGCGTGGCTCGCGGCGTAACGTGGAACGGGTGAAAGGTATGAAACCCGTTGTCGGCGCCACCCCCCGCGTCGTGAAGTCCGAGCAGGAATGGCGGGCGGAGCTGGGCCCGGAGGAGTACGCCGTGCTCCGCCAGGCCGGTACCGAACGGCCGTTCACCGGTGAGTACACCGACACCAAGACCACCGGCGTCTACGAGTGCCGCGCGTGCGGTGCGGAGCTGTTCCGCAGCGACACGAAGTTCGAGAGCCACTGCGGCTGGCCGTCGTTCTACGACCCCGCCGATTCCGACGCCGTGCTGCTGCGCGAAGACCGCACCATGGGCATGAAGCGCATCGAGGTGCTCTGCGGCTCCTGCCACAGCCATCTCGGGCACGTCTTCGAAGGCGAGGGGTACGCGACCCCGACCGACCAGCGCTACTGCATCAACTCGATCTCGCTGAAGCTGGTACCCCAGTCGTAGGACCGTTGGCCTAAATCCTCCTTAAGCCGACAACCGCCGCCCTTCCTCGAACGTAGTCTCCGCACACGGACGAGGGAGGGCGGCGTCATGACCGACACCTGGGGCATTCCCGGACCGCTGTTCGCGGGCCTCTACCTGGGCCTGCTGCTCGTGCCCGCGGCGTACGCCGCGGTGCGGACCCGGCTGCTGCTGCGCGGCCGCGCGGGCGGCGCGCCGGAGCGGGCCGAAGAACTCGCACTGCTCACCGGCGGGCGCACGCGCGCCGGTGAATTCGTCGTCGCGCGGCTGCTGGAGCACCAGATCATCCGGATGGACGGCACCGGCCGGGTCCACCGCGTCCGGGGCAGCGCTTCGGACGACCTGGGCCGGGCCGCGCTGGTGCGGATCAGCAAGACCGGCACTGCCGTCAGCACGGTGTGCCGCGAGGTGTGGCACCACCCGGCGCTGGTCGACCTGGAGCACGGGCTGATCGCGCGCGGCCTGCTCGTGGACGCCCGAAAGGTGCGCCTGACCTGGGTTTTCACCGCCGTCGCCTACTGGGCGCTGGTCGTGTTCGGCGTGGTCCGGCTGATCGCCGGCAGCTCCACCGGGCACCCCGTCGGCTTCCTGCTGGGCCTGCTGCTGCTGCTGGGGTTGGTGGCGGCCATCTTCGTCACGACCCGCACCGCGAACGCGCCCGAGGTCAAGGCCACCGCCGCCGGACGGGCCGCGGCCCGCGAGGCCGAGCGCGCCGGGTCGCTGACGTCCGGATCGGCGGGCGCGGTCGCGGCCGGCGGGTTCGCCGGCCACCCCGACAAGGACGTCCGGCTGGCCGTCAGCCGCTCCACGGTCGTCTCGGCCACCCGTTCGTCCAGCCGCCGCGGCCGGTGGGCGGCGGCCGGTGGCGGTGGCGGGTTCGTCGGCTTCTACGGCGGCAGCTCGTGCGGCGGCGGTGGCGGCAGCTCCTGCGGTGGCGGCGGCGGGGGCGGCGGCTGTGGTGGCGGAGGAGGCGGTGGCGGCGGGGGCTGCGGCGGTTGAAACGCCGACGCGAGAACCTGCGTCTCACAGCTACGGTAACCGCAATTCACTGAGGGGAGACGGGCGATGAGCGACCCGTGGGGCATCTCCGGACCGGATTTCGTGGTCCTCTACATCGCACTGCTCGGCGCGGTCCTGCTGATCCGGCTCATCGTGTCCGCGGTCTTCGCGAGCCGCGCGCTGCGGGCCGACAACGTCCAGCCGGGCCCGCCGCCGACCGTCTACCAGCTCGCGTTCCTCGCGGGCGGCCCCGACCGGGCCGTCGACGCGGCGATCGCGGCGCTGGTGGAGCGCGGCCAGCTGCGCGTCAACAGCTACAAGCAGATCAGCCAGGCCGGGACGCGGCCGGTCGAACCGCTGGAGCGGGCGGTCGCCGACGTCGCGCAGCTCAAGACGACCGCGACGATCCGGGCGCGCGTCCGCGGCTCCGCGGCGATGCGCGCTCTGGAGGAGGGCCTCGAGCAGCGGGGCCTGCTGGCGTCGGCGGCCGCGAGGCGGCAGGCGCGGACGTTCGGGCTCGTCCTGCAGCTGGCCGTGCTGGTGCTCGGCGTGGTGCGGCTGGTCAACGGCATCTCGCTCGGCCGGCCGGTCGGGGTCCTGGTGTTCCTGGTACTGATCGCGGCGGTGCTGACGATCGTGGCCGCGGTCCGGCGGTCGAAGACCGGGGCCCGGCACCCGTCGGCCGCCGGACAGCGCCTGCTCGGCCAGGCCCGGTCCGCGGCGAGCGGGCCGGTGCCGGCCGGGATGCTGGCGGGCGGCGTGCTGCTCGGCGGCGCCGCGGCCGCCGTCGCCCTCGGCGGCTGGGCGATGTACCCGGACGAAGAGCTGAGCGCGGCGCTGATGCCACCCGCCATCGGCGGCGGCGGTTCGTCGTCGGGCGGGTCCTCGTGCAGCAGCGGGTCCTCGTGCTCCAGCTCGTCGTCGTGCAGCAGCGGATCTTCCTGCGGTGGCGGCTCGTCGTGCGGCGGAGGTGGGTGCGGTGGGTGAGCTCGGCATCGGGATCGGCTGGCGGCACGAGCTGGACCTGTCCATCGCGCGCCTGCCCGGCGTCGACTGGGTCGAGGTGGTCGCCGAGAACCTCCACGCCGACCACCTCCCCGAGACCCTGGAAGCACTGCGGAAGCGAGGCATGCCGGTGCTGCCGCACGCCGTGTCCTTGTCGTTGGGCGGGGCGGAACCGCTCGACACCGGACGCGTCCAGCACCTCGCGGAGATCGCGCGGGCCCTGGACGCGCCGCTGGTCAGCGACCACGTCTGCTTCGTGCGCGCGGGCGGGCTCGACTCGGGGCACCTGATGCCACTCCCCCGCACCCGAGAGGCGCTGGACGTGCTGGTCGCGAACGTCCGGCTGGCACAGTCCATCGTGGACGTCCCGTTCGCGCTGGAGAACATCGCCGCGGTGCTGGACTGGCCATCCGCCGAGTTGACGGAAGAACAGTTCCTCACCGAGCTGACCGAGCGGACGGACTGCCGGCTGATCATCGACGTGGCGAACCTGTACGCCAACGCCCGCAACATCGGCACCGACCCGGAGGCGTTCCTCGACGGCATCCCGTGGGAGCGGCTGGCGTACGTGCACATGGCGGGCGGCATCGAGCGCGACGGCGTCTACCACGACACGCACGCGCACCCGGTGCTGCCGGAGGTGCTGGACCTGCTGGCCGAGCTCCGCCGCCGGACGGACCCGCCGGGAGTCCTGCTGGAACGCGACGACGACTACCCTTCGGACGACGAACTGGCCGCTGAGTTGGCGGCTTTGCGGGCGGCGGTGACGGTGTGAGCCGCGCGGACCTGGCCCGTCAGCAGGCGGAGCTGCTGCAGGCGCTGCTGGCGGATGGCCCGGCGCCTTCGGGGTTCGACGCTTCGCGGCTTCGCGTGGAGGCGAACGTGTTGCGGCGCAAGCACGGGCGGGTGCTGGCTTACCAGCGGCCCGAGCTGGCGGAGGAGCTCGGGGAGCGGTTCGGGCCGCTTTTCGCGGAGTTCTCGGCGAGCCGCCCGAAAAAGGCCACGGAGCATTCGCACGCTTACGCGGACGAGTTCGTCACGTGGCTGATCGAGGCGGGCCACCTGCCGAAACCCAAGCGGGGCTTGGTGTCCCGCCTCCGCCGCCGCGCCTAACGCCCCCATGTGGCGTTGGTTGCGTCCAACGCACCCAACGCCACATTCGGGCGCAGGGGTCAGGGGGTCCAGGTCGGCTTGTCGACACCCGGTAGCCGGGTCCCGAAGTCCCAGTGCGGCTCCGCGCCCGGCAAACCGCCGGCCATCCGGACCCGCGTCAACCGGCCGTAGCCGCAGTCGGCTTCCTCCATCAAGTCACCGAAGTCGACGTCGGCAGCGGAAGAATCCTTACGTCCCAAGGAATCCAGCCACCGGCCCGTACCGGCCAGGGACAGCCGGACCCGCCAGGTGCCGCCATCCGTGACCTGGCGCCGCAACGCCGTCATCACCGCCGCCGCCGTGAGCCAGCCCGTTCCGTGGTCCAACGCCTGGACCGGGAGCGGCGAAGGATCACCCGAAGAGTCCCAAGCGATGCCGTTCGACATCTGGACCACGCTGTCGAACCCGCGCCGCCTCGCCCACGGGCCTTCCCAGCCATACGCGCTCAGGTCCGCGATCACCAGGCCCGGCCGCAGTGCGGCCAGCTCCGCGTTCCCGAAGCCGATGCGGGAAAGCGCCCCTGGGCGGAACGACTGCACCAGCACGTCCGCCCGGCTGATCAGCTTCTTCAGCCTCGCGCGGCCGCCCTCGGTGTCCAGGGCGACGAACGCCGATCGCTTGCCCTGACCCGTGTCGCGCACCAACGCCTCGACGCGCGGCAGGTGCGCCGCGCCCACGTGCAGGACGTCGGCGCCGTGGGCGGCCAGCACCCGGCCGGCCACCGGGCCGGCCAGCACGTGCGTCAGCTCCAGGATCCGGATGCCGCCCAGCGGACGGTCCGAGTAGAACAACGTCCGCTTCGGCGCTTCGCCGATCGGCGCCAAGTTCACCAGGGGCAGCGAAGCCACCGCTGAACCCTGCGGATGCGCGGCCCAGTCCTCGGGCGAACGCAGCTGGGCCGCCGCTCCCCCGGCCGAGACGACGGCGTGCTCGACCTCGCGCGCGCCGCGTCCGGCGACGGCCTTGGTCACCGCCTCGCGAGTTCCCGGCACACCGAGTCCCCAGCACACCGCCGCTTCGTGACGCGGGTAGTTGCAGTGCAGGCGCACCCAGCCGTCGGCCGTGCGGTAGTTGCCCGACAGCGGCGCCCACACCGATTCGGCGCCGGCACCGTCGACGCGCAGCAGCTGTTCGCTGTGGAACGCCGCCGCCGCGTGGCGGGTGTCCGCGGTGACCACGCCGGGCTCGATTTCGCGCAGCTTCAGCATTTCGCCGGCGGCCAGCGTCGCCGCGGCGACGGACGCCGTCGCGGCGGCCGCCACCCGGTACGGGCCGGGCAGCACGTCTTCGGCGCCGGTCAGCTCGACCGGTCCCGGCTCGTCCCCGGTGAGGGTGCGCCAGACGCCGTCCAGGATCTCCCGCACTAGGGCAGAGCCGCGACGAGCTCGGCGGGCGGCACGCGGGTGCCGGTGTAGAAGGGGACTTCCTCGCGCACGTGCAGCCGCGCCTCGGTGCCGCGCAGGTGCCGCATCAGGTCGACGATCCGGTGCAGCTCGTCGGCCTCGAAGGCGAGGATCCACTCGTAGTCGCCCAGCGCGAACGACGCGACGGTGTTGGCGCGCACGTCCGGGTAGTCGCGGGCTTCCTTGCCGTGGTCGGCGAGCATCTTGCGGCGGTCGGCGTCCGGCAGCAGGTACCACTCGTAGGACCGCACGAACGGGTAGACGCAGATGAACTTGCGCGCCTCTTCGCCGGCGAGGAAGGCCGGGACGTGGCTCTTGTTGAACTCGGCGGGCCGGTGCAGCGCGGTCTGGCTCCAGACCGGGACCGACGCGCGGCCGAGCGGGGTCCGGCGGAAGCCGGAGTAGGCCGCCTGGACCTGCTCGATCTCCTCGGCGTGCCACCAGATCATGTAGTCGGCGTCGGCGCGCAGCGCGGAGACGTCGTAGACACCCCGGACGATGACACCCTTGGCCTCGAGGCCGTCGAGGTACTCGGTCGTCTCGCGGCCCGCGGTGCCGCGGTCCTCGCCCAGCTTGCCGGGCTCGATCCGGAACACCGACCAGGTGGTGTAGCGGATGGTGTCGTTGAGATCGTTGTAGTTGACCCGCGCCATGCCTTCCATCCTGTCACCGCGGCGACGCGGCCGCTGCCACGGGTCAGGTGAGAGCACTCACGAAGAGAGGTGCGCGGCGATCCGCTGCGCGGCGGCCTCGGCCGTCGCCACGCACGCCGGCAACCCGACGCCGTGCAGCGTCGCGCCGGCGACCGCGAGCCCCGGCACCCCGGCGACGGCCTTCTCGATCCGCTCCACGCGCTCGAGGTGGCCCGTGCCGTACTGCGGCAGCCCGCCGCCCCAGCGCGTCACGAGCGTCTCGACCGGCGCCGCCGTCACACCGGTCAGCCGCGCCAGGTCGTCGCGGACCACGCGGACCAGCTCGACGTCGTCGGCCTGCAACGCGCCCAGCTCGCCGAAGCGCCCGACCGAGCCGCGGACCAGCACCGGGCCGGAGCCGAAGTGCGCCCACTTCCGCGAAGAGAACGTGAACGCCTTCGCCGCGTACGGCACGCCCGAGGAATCGACTTCGCCGGCGCCGATCAGGATTCCCGAGGCGTCCGGCAGCCGCGTGCCGGGCGGGAGCGCGAGCGCGACGACGGCCATCGACGCCAGCTCGACCTCGCCGAACGCCGCCGAAGCCGCCGGCACCAGCTCGGCCAGCAGCCGCCGGGCCGAGGGCGCGGGCACCGCGAGCACGATCGCGTCGGCCTCGACCGTGTTGTCCGCGGGCGCGTGCGCGGTGGGGTTCGCGCCGATGCGCAGCCGCCAGCCGGTGCCGTGCCGTGCGATGTCGCAGACCGGCAGCCCGGTCCGCAGCTCGGCGCCGGACAGCTCGGTGAGCCGGTCGACCAGCGTGCCCAGCCCGCCGGGGACGGTGCCGAACACCGGCGCCGCCGACGGGTTCGCCGGCAGCTGGGTCTTGGCCGCCGCCGTCAGCGAACCGGCGCCCGCGGCCACCGCCGCGGCCAGGCCGGGCATGGTCGCGCGCAGCCCCAGACCGTCGGCACCCCCCGCGTAGACGCCGCCGAGCAGCGGGTCGACCAGCCGGTCGACCAGCTCGTCGCCGAAGCGCTCGCGCAGCAGCGGCCCGAGCGCCAGGTCGCCACCCGGCAGCCGCAGCGCGGGCAGCGACAGCTCGGCTTCGACGGTCTTGCGGCCCGCCTCCGACAGCACCCCGGCGACCGACTCCGCCGACGCCGGGACGCCCATGACGGTGCCCGGCGGCAGGCCGGTCACCGTGCCGCCGGCGTGGATCTTCGCGCGCGCCTTCGTCGGGTGGACGACGTCGAGCCCGAGCTCGCGGGCCAGCCCCAGCATCTCGGGACGGCGGACGAGGAAGGCCTCCGCGCCGACGTCGTAGGGGACGCCGGCCAGCTCGGCCGTGCGCAGCTTGCCGCCCGGCGTCTTCGTCTTCTCGAACACGACGATCTCGGCGCTTTCGCCGAGCAGCCGCCGCAGCCGGTACGCCGCGGTCAGCCCGGAAACACCGCCGCCGACGACCGCGACGCGCTTCACAGCTCGTGCACCAGCCCGACCACGCGGGTCAGCACGTCGGGGTCGACGCCCGGCAGCACGCCGTGGCCGAGGTTGAAGATGTGGCCGTCGGCCGCCTTGCCTTCTTCGACGATCCGGCGGACCTCGGCTTCGAGGACCGGCCAGGACGCGTGCAGCAGCGCCGGGTCGAGGTTGCCCTGCACGACGGCGTGGCCGCCGAGGCGGCGGACTGCTTCGTCGAGGGGGATGCGCCAGTCGACGCCGACGACGTCCGCGCCCGCGTCGCGCATCGCGGCGAGCAGCTCGCCGGTGCCGACGCCGAAGTGGATCCGCGGCACGCCGTACGCGGCGACGCCGTCGAGGACCTTCGCCGAGTGCGGCAGCACGAATTCGCGGTAGTCCCGCTCGGACAGCGCGCCCGCCCAGGAGTCGAACAGCTGGATCGCGTCGACGCCGGCGTCGAGCTGCGCGCGCAGGAACGTCAGCGCGATGTCGGCCAGGCGGCCGGCCAGCTCGTGCCAGACCTCCGGCGACGAGTGCATCAGCGCCTTGGTGTGCTCGTGGTTGCGGCTCGGCCCGCCCTCGATGAGGTAGCTGGCCAGCGTGAACGGCGCGCCGGCGAAGCCGATCAGCGGCGTCTCGCCGAGCCGCTCGACCAGCAGCTTCACGCCGTCGGCGACCTTCGCGACCTGATCCGGCGCCAGCTCCGGCAGCGCCTTCACGGCGGCGAGGTCGCGGATCGGCACGTCGACCACCGGGCCGGTGCCCGGGACGATGTCGAGGGCGACCCCCGCGGCCTTCAGCGGCACGACGATGTCGCTGTAGAGGACGGCGGCGTCGACGCCGTGCCGGCGGACCGGCTGCAGCGTGATCTCGGCCAGCATCTCGGGGTCGAAACAGGAGTCGAGCATCGGCACGCCCTCGCGCAGCGCGCGGTATTCGGGCAGCGAACGACCCGCCTGGCGCATGAACCAGACGGGCGTGCGAGCCGGGCGTTCGCCGCGTGCGGCGACCAGGAACGGGGCTTCGGGCAGCTCGCGGCGGCCGGACGGGGCGGCTCGCTGCGGCAGGGGCGTGGTCGGAGACATCGCCGTCAATCGTGCCACGAGCTGGGGACGGTGGTTCCATCGGCGCGCCTGCGCCCGCAACGGGGCGTGCCCGCCCTAAAGTCGAAGCGTGACCGCCATGACGCCAGTGCCCGACCTCTTCCGCGAAGCAGTTGTGGCGCTGCAGTCCGTCCGGCCCCGCCGGGAGGTGCTGCTCGAGCCGATGCGGGCGCCGCAGCGGCTCGCGCCGTGGTCGTACGCGGTCAGCTGTGAGGTCTCCGGCCCCGCGGACGTGCTGGCCTCGGGCCGCCTGGTCCTCCTGCACGACCCGGAGGGCCAGGAAGGCTGGGAGGGCGTGCTGCGGCTCGTCTTGTACGTGCGCGCGGAGCTGGACCGGGAGCTGGCGACCGATCCCTTCCTGCCGGCGGTCGGCTGGTCGTGGCTGACGGACGCGCTGGAAGTGTCGGGCGCGAGCTGGACGGCACTGGGCGGCACGGTGACGGAGACGTCGTCGGCCCGCTTCGGCGACATTTCCGGCCCGGCGCGGACCGACGATCTCGAGCTGCGGGCGTCGTGGACGCCGACGGACGCCGGGCTGCTGCCGCACGGGCAGGCGTTCTGCCAGGTCATGGCCAGCGTCGTGGGCCTGCCGCCGGTCGGCGTGACGCTCTTCGGGCAGCGCCAGAGCTCCTGACGGCTCCCGGCTGCCGCGATCCCGCTCTGCGGCCGTCCGAGGGATCATTCACACCGGATCGGCCACGGCGACGCTCCCCGGCCGTCCCCGCACCAACCCCCTTGTACGGATGTGAGCAAATTTCACATCCGCTGAACGCCGTCCAAACCAACGGGAACCCCCAGTCGGCCCCCTGAGCGCGCCGCTGGCGGCCGAATGGTCCAGACGATGACAGACCCCCGGGCGGACCGCCCCCGACGTTCCTGAGGCAGTTTCACGTCTTCACCCGTGCCCCCGTTAGTGACGCACCGCGGTCACGCACCGCAACAAGATCAACTTGCGGCGATTCGGCCGAAGATCGCCCCTGACGGCCACGGACAGTCACCGTTCCGGCCTTCCAGGGGGCCCGCAGAAGCCGTTCCGCGAAGTTGATCATGCCCCGGCCGGAGGCACATTCCGGCCCTCCCGGACCCCCATCCGGACCCCTGTCACTACGCGCACCGGCAGCTGCACACTCCATCTGCACGGCCATTTGGGCGCCGGTAACTTCTTTGCATCGTGTTCGCTGGGCTATCCGTTAGCAACCGGCCGTGTACTAGCCCGATCGTGTTACCGCGAACCCACTGAGTGACTGTTCGTTTGAGATAGATACCCATTCGATCCCCCCAGAACGGCCTCAGGGCGGCTACAGTGCCTTCGACGACACCACTTTCGGTCTAAAGCTGGCGCGGCTGAACGGCCGAAGGTCCCGGTGCCGGTCGGGGGGCACGACCGACTCCAGGGAGGTAGTGACGTGGCTACCGTCGGCATTTCTCAGGCCGTCCGATCCACGCCAGCCGGTGCTTTGCCGGCGAGCATGGTTCCGCACCCGCGGGAAGAGCTTTTTTCGGTATTGGTGGTCGACGACCACCCGCTGTTGAGGGAGGCAATCGCAGCAAGACTCGCACAGATGGGTGCGGGGACCGTCCACGAAGCCGCCACGGTGGCCGAGGCGAGGGCGCGAGCACAGGCCACTGGGCCTTGTGACCTGGCGATCCTCGATCTCGGACTGCCTGACGGCAGCGGCATCGAACTGGTTACGGAACTTCGTAGCCACGGCTGGCCGCGCGTGGTCGTACTCGCATCCTCGGACGACCCGTACGCGGTCCGCTCGGCCTTCCAGGCCGGGGCCCAGGCGTACCTGCTGAAGTCCGCGTCACCGGTCGTCGTGACCGATGGCGTGCGGCGTGTGCTCGAAGGCGGCGTCTACGCCGACCCGAGCGTGGCTCCGGTGCTCGCCACCGGGACCCGCGTCGCCGGCACCGACAACACCCCGCGCGAGCTTTCCGCTCGTGAGGTGGAGGTGCTCCAGCTGGTCGCCGACGGACAGTCCAACAAGGAGATCGGCGAGGAACTTTCCCTCTCCGCCCTCACCGTCAAGTCCCACCTGTCTCGCATCGGGCGCAAGCTCGGCACGGGCGACCGGGCTCAGATGGTTGCGCTGGCCATGCGGGCCGGCGTCATCCGCTGACGGATAGACGAACCTCCCCACGGGGCGGGCGCACCAGGCGCGGTACGCCCGTCCCGTAGGGTCGCTAGTCATGGAAAGCACAGAGGCCGAGGACACCGGGATGGAGATCGAGTCCACGGGCGGCCCCGTGCTGCTACGCGAGCCCGCCGAGGGCACTCCCCCGGTGGTCACCGACCGAGCCGCGCTGCTCGAAGCCTGTGCGCGGCTCGCCGCGGGCACCGGCGCCGTCGCCGTCGACACCGAACGCGCGTCCGGCTACCGGTACTGGCCCAAGGCTTATCTCGTCCAGCTGCGACGCGAGGGTTCCGGCACGGTCCTGATCGACCCGACCGAGCTCGACGACCTCACCCCGCTGAAGAACGTCCTCAACTCCCTGGAGTGGGTGCTGCACGCCGCCTCCCAGGACCTCCCCTGCCTCGCCGAGCTGGACCTGCACCCGGCGGCGCTGTTCGACACCGAGCTGGCCGGCCGGCTGGCGGGCTACGAGCGCGTCGCGCTGGGGACCCTCGTCGAGCTGCTGCTGGGCTACACCCTCGAAAAGGGGCACAGCGCGGCCGACTGGTCGAAGCGGCCCCTGCCGGTCGACTGGCTCAACTACGCGGCCCTCGACGTCGAGCTGCTCATCCAGCTGCGCGAAAAGCTGGAGGCGGAGCTGGGCGCCCAGGGCAAGCTCGAGTGGGCGCAGCAGGAGTTCGAAGCCGTCCGCACCGCACCGCCGCCCGCCCCGCGGGCCGAGCCGTGGCGCCGGACGTCCGGCGTGCACAAGATCCGCAACCCGCGCGGCCTCGCGGCCGTCCGGGAGCTGTGGCAGGCACGCGACGAGCTGGCCCGCAAACGCGACCGCGCCCCGAGCCGGATCCTGCCGGACAGCGCGATCATCAACGCGGTGACGGCCGACCCCAAGACGGTCGAGGAGCTCCAGGCGCTGCCGGTGTTCAGCGGCCGCGTCCAGCGCAAGTACACGGCGAACTGGCTCCGGCACCTGCAAGCGGCCAAGGCGCTCCCGGCGAGCGAGCTGCCCTCACCGTCCCAGCCGACGGACGGCCCGCCCCCGGTGAACCGCTGGGCGGACAAGGACCCGGACGCGGCGGCCCGCTTGTCCGCGGCGCGCACGGCGCTGACGGCGATCGCGGAGGACCGGCGGCTGCCGGTGGAGAACCTGCTGCTGCCGGACCTGGTGCGCCGCACGTGCTGGCGGCCCCCGGCGGAGACCGACGAAGAGTCGGTGGCCGACGTGCTCCGCGCGGGCGGGGCACGCCCGTGGCAGGTGGGCTTGACGGCCACGGCGTTGAGCAAGGCCCTCCAGACGACGGCTTCCTGAGCGGACAGTTCCAGGACATTTCCGGAGCACCCGCCGGAACCGCGCGGACTCGGTCCCCGCCTGCTCTAGGCTGCGCCGGAAAACGCCGCGACGCCGCCGAAGGTACCGATGACCGATTTCCTGGCCGATCAGCCCGCTGTCCAGTGCTTCCTCAGTTTCACGCACGAAGACGACAGTTTCCTCAATTTCGTCACGCCATTGAAGAATTCGCTGGAGAAGTTCTGCGCCTCCGCGCACGGGCGCAAGGTCGAAGTGTTCGTGGACCGCGAGAGCATCGGCTGGGGTGAGGACTGGCGGACCAAGATCCAGGACGGCATCAACGCCGCGATGGTGTTCATCCCGGTCATTTCGATGAACTACTTCTACGAGAGCGCCGACTGCCGCGAAGAGCTCACCGCGTTCTACGCCAAAGCCAAGGAACTCGGCCTCACGCAGCTGATCCTGCCCCTGATCGTGCTGGGGCACGAGCTCATCACCGGGCAGAGCGACGACGCCAACATCCGGATCATCGAGAAGCTCCAGTACGTCGACATCAAGGACGCCGTGCTCGCCGGTTCCGGGACCGCCGAGTGGCGGCGGACGATGGCCGTGGTCGCGGACAAGCTGATACTGGCGATCCGCTCCGCGGAAGCCGCGCTGGAACAGTTGAAGAAATGCGACCAGCTCCTCCTCGACGGTTTCGCGCCGGAAGAGGACGGGCCCGGGCTCCAGGAATACAAGGAAAACCTCACGAAGATCGGCGAGCTCCTGGAACGGCAGTTCGACGCGATCAGCCACGCGCTGGACGAACTGGCGGGGGAAATGCGGCAGGTGACCGGGGACGTCGCCGGGATGACCCCCGAAGCCATCAAGGCACGGGTCGTCCGGGCGGCCGACACCATCAAGCCGCTGGCGGTCACCATCCAGCAGGTCGGCACCGACTTCGAAGCCACCGTCGCCGAAACCGACTCCACGATCCGGTCGTACATGCGGCTGATGGATTCGCACATGACGCCGGAGCTGCTGGACCGGGCCCGCCGGGAGTACGACGAGTTCGTCGAGATGCTGACCGGCCTGATGGAGCTGGAAGCCCGGATCACCGAGTTCCTCACCCAGATCCGGCCCCTGGAGGCGATCAACGCGCCCATGCGCGCGGCGATCCGGCCGCTGCGCGTCGGCGCCCAGTCGATCCAGCTGGGGATGCGCACGATGCGCGAGCTCTCCCGGATCATCAGCAACCTGCTGGTCAACCAGCCGGTGTCCGGCGTCGGCGGACGCTTCTAGCCGGTGTTCGTCCAATCGGTGAGCTTCGCGAGCAGGGTGTGCGCCTCGGCGCGCAGCTCGTCGGTCGGCTCCGGCAGCCCCACCAGGCGGACCACGCCGTCCGCGCCTTCGCGGACGTGGGCCTCCACATCCAGCTGCGGGTCGTCGCGGCGGATGACCGCGATGCTCTCCACCAGGCCGAACACCAGGTCCGCGCGGATCGCCACCGCCTCCGGCGCGACACCCACCGCCGCCACCAAGCTTCCGTAGGCCGCCTTCAGGTCCGCGCGCTCGGCGCGGAAGCGGGCCAGGTTCGCCGAGCCGACCTCGGGAAGCAGGTACAGCGCGCCGAGGTTGTGGCGGGCGCCGCCGAGGAGGCGGATGTCCGCGTACGCCAGCGCCCACAGCCGGACCGCCGACGGGGACGAGTCCGCGACGAGCCGGGCCGCCAGGGCCAGCGACGGGCGGACCGTCTCGGCCAGCAGGGCCGCGAGGATGTCTTCCTTGGCCGGGAAGTGGTAGTAGAGCGACGCCTGGCGCAGCCCCGCGCGTTCGGCGATGGCCCGGGTCGTCGTCGCCGCGTAGCCGGCTCCGGTGAACAGCTCGCCCGCCGCGTCGAGCACGGCTTGACGCGCGTCCGGCCGGTTCGCCGCCGCGCCGCTCGCCCTGGGCCTGCCGACCCCCGCCCCTTTGACCACGCCGGTGATCTTGCCAGGTCCGCGGCCCGGACACCCGCACCGAGGTGCGGTTACTCCTGCATGTCGCCGTTGACGGGCTGTCGGCCCGTCCGTTAACGAGGCCCTAACGCGCCGGAGATCATCACGTCGTGCCCGAGACCTAATTTCTGTCAAGCGATCGAAACCAGGTCAGGAGCCCGCATGTCCCCACCCGACGAACTCGCCGCCTTCGGTTACCGCCAAGAGCTTCGCCGGTCGCTGGGCGGGTTTTCCGCCTTCGCCGCCGGTTTCTCGTTCGTCTCGATCCTCACGACCGTCTTCCAGCTCTTCGGCTTCGGCTACACCTTCGGCGGCCCGCTCTTCTTCTGGACGTGGCCGGTGGTCCTCGCCGGCCAGCTGCTCGTCGCGCTCGTGTTCGCGGAGCTCGCCGCGCGCTTCCCGCTCGCCGGATCCGTTTACCAGTGGGCGAAACAGCTCACCAAGGGCTTCCTCGGCTGGCTCGCCGGCTGGATGATGCTGCTCGGCTGCGTCGTCGCGCTCGCCGCCGCGGCCATCGCGCTGCAGGTCGTGCTGCCGTCGGTGTGGGACGGCTTCCAGCTCGTCGGCGGCGACCCGACGGTGACGTCGCCGTCGGGTGCGGCCAACGCCGTCCTGCTCGGCACCCTGCTGCTCGTCTTCACCACCGCCGTGAACGCCGGCGGCGTGCGGCTGATCGCGCGGATCAACGACGTCGGTGTCGCGGCCGAGCTGGTCGGCGTCGTGGTGCTGGTGACCGGCCTCGGCCTGTTCGCCGTCCGCGGGCCGCAGGTGGTGCTGCACGACAACCCCGGCACGAGCGCCGGGATCGGCGGCGTGCTCGCTTCGGCGCTCATGGCCGCGTACGTCCTCTACGGCTTCGACACCGCCGCGTCGGTCGCGGAGGAGACGAAGAACGCGCGACGGGCAGCTCCGCGCGCGGTGCTGCGGGCCGTGCTCGTGTCCGGGATCGGCGGGCTGGCCGTCGTGCTCACGGCGCTGATGGCCGCGCCGAGCCTGACCGACGGGCAGCTCGCCGGCCACGGCCTGCCGTACGTGATCACCGCCGTCTTCGGTGACACCCTCGGCCGGGTCTTCCTCGCCGACGTCGCGGTCGCCGTGGTCGTCTGCACCCTGACCATCCAGACCGGCACCGTCCGGCTGATCTACGCGATGGCCCGCGACGGCGCACTCCCCGCGTCCACCCGACTTTCGTCGGTGAGTTCGCGCACGGGGACACCGGTCGCGCCCGCCCTGCTGTCCGGCGGGCTCGCGATCGGGCTGCTGCTGCTCAACGTCGGCAACCCGACGCTCTTCAGCACGATCACCGGGACGTCGGTGGTGGTCGTCTACCTGGCGTATCTCCTGGTCACCGGCCCCTTGCTGGTGCACCGGCTGCGCGGACGCCTCCCCGCCGAGCCCGGGTTGTTCTCCCTCGGCCGCTGGGGTGTTCCGGTGAACGCGGCGGCCGTCCTCTACGGCATCGCCATGATCGTGAACATCGCCTGGCCGCGCCCGGAGATCTACGACGTGACCGGTTCGGGCGCCGCCTGGACGCTGTTGTTCCCGATAGAGTTCGTCGGCGGCGCTCTGGTGATCGGCTGGCTCTGCCGGCCGCGCCCGCGTCGCGCTCCCGCCCTCGAACCCGCGCTTGAGAGAGGACGTCCATGAGCACCACCGCCACCCCCCACGGCGCCCGCGACCACGCCCGCGCCCAGGCCGGAACCGTGGTCGAAACGATGCCGTCGATCCCGGCGAGCACCTGGCCGACACCGCCGCCCGAGGTCGCGCCCGAGGCGCTGACCTGGGCCGAGACGGTGGCCGGGGGCGGCTACACGCACAAGGTGCTCGCGCGGGGCACGCGGGTGCGGCTGACCGACGTCGACGGCGACGCGTGCGCGCACCTGCTGCTGTTCAACGCCGAGGGGCCGTGGGAGCGGCTGAACGTCGCGGACACGGTGAAGGTGCAGTGGAACGCCTACCTCGGCGCGAAGGTGGCACTGCTGTCGGACCAGGCCCGGGTGCTCGCGACGGTCGTCGCGGACTCGAGCGGGCGGCACGACGCCCTGTGCGGGACGTCCACTGTGGACGGCAACACCGAGCGCTACGGCGACGGCGCCCCGCAGGGTCCCTCCCCCGCCGGGCTGCCGCTGTTCACCTTGGCAGCGGCCAAGAACGGCCTCGGGCCGCGGGACCTGCCGCCGAGCCTGTCGTTCTTCCAGGGCGTCCGGGTCCGGCCGGACGGCGGCCTGGACTTCACCGGATCGGCGGGCGCGGGCCGGTCGGTCGAGCTGCGGATCGAGCTCCCGGCGATCGTGCTCATCGCCAACGTGGCGCACCCGGTCGACCCGCGGCCGGACTACACCGTGACGAACCTCGAAGTGCTCGCCTGGCGCGACCGGCCGTCCACTCCGGACAGTCCGGAATGGACGCACTCGCCGGAGGCGCAGCGGGCCTTCGAGAACACCGCCGACTACCTGACCGCCCGGGGGATCGCATGAGCACGGCGTACCAGTCCCAGCTGGAGCTGACGTTCGACGTCGCCGCGCGCGCCCCGTTCTCCACCGTGCTGAAGCGGGGCAGCGAGCTGGCGATCATCGACCTGGGCGGCAACCAGGCCGTCGACTTCCTCTGCTACGACGCGAACGACACGGCCCAGCGCTACAGCGCGGCCACGACGATCGCCGCGCAGCACACCATCTTCCTGACCACGGGCAGCGTCCTGCGCACCCAGGAAGGCGCCCCGCTGCTGACCGTCGTCGCCGACACGTGCGGGCGCCACGACACGATCGGCGGCGCGTGCAGCAAGGAGTCCAACAGCCTCCGCTACGGCCAGCACACCCGCTTCCAGCACGCCTGCGTCGAGAACTTCCTCAGCGAGGGCGCGAAATGGGGGCTGGGCAAGCGCGACCTGGTCAGCAACGTCAACTGGTACATGAACGTGCCGGTCGAAGAAGACGGCACCCTCGGCATCGTCGACGGGATCTCCGCGCCGGGCCTCGAAGTCCGGGTGCGCGCCGAGACCGACGTCCTCGTGCTGGTGTCGAACTGCCCGCAGATCAACAACCCCTGCAACGGGTTCGACCCGACGCCGGTGCGCCTGGTCGTGACGTCCCCCGGAGGCGGCGAGTGAGGCTGCTCGTCGCCAACCGCGGCGAGATCGCGGTCCGGATCCTGCGCACCGCGCGGGAGCTCGGCCTCGAGACCGTCGCCGTGTACTCCGACGCCGACCGCCTCGCCCCGCACGTGCGGCTCGCCGACCGGGCCGTGCGGCTCGGGCCGGCGCCCGCCGCGGAAAGCTACCTGCGGGCCGGCGCGATCGTGGCCGCCGCGCTCGACACCAGCTGCGACGCGGTCCACCCCGGCTACGGGTTCCTCTCCGAGGACGCCGCGTTCGCGCGAGCCTGCGAGGACGCCGGGCTCGCGTTCGCCGGGCCGTCGCCCGAGCACCTGGAAGTGTTCGGCAGCAAGCACACCGCACGCGAGGCGGCGGTCGCCGCGGGCGTGCCGCTGCTCGCCGGCACCGGCCTGCTGTCCGATGTGGACGAAGCGGTCGCCCGCGCCGCCGAGATCGGCTACCCCGTGATGCTCAAGGCGACCGGGGGCGGCGGCGGGATCGGGATGCGCGCGTGCGCCACGCCCGACGAGCTGCGTGAAGCGTGGGACACCGTGCGGAGCGTCGCGGCCAAGAGCTTCGCGAACTCCGGGGTGTTCCTGGAGCGGCTGGTGCGCCGCGCCCGGCACGTCGAGGTCCAGGTGTTCGGCGACGGCTTCGGCGAGGTCCTGGCGCTGGGCACCCGCGACTGTTCCCTGCAGCGGCGCAACCAGAAGGTCGTCGAGGAGTGCCCGGCGCCGGACCTGCCGGACGCGATGCGGAAACAGCTCGTCGACTCGGCCGTCGCGCTCTGCTCGTCGGTGCGGTACCGCTCGGCCGGCACGGTCGAGTACGTCTACGACCCGGAACGCGAGGAGGCCGCCTTCCTCGAGGTCAACACCCGGCTGCAGGTCGAGCACCCGGTCACCGAGGCCGTCCACGGCGTCGACCTGGTCGCCTGGATGCTCCGGCTCGCGCAGGGCGACCGCGCGATGTTCCGCGCGGTGCCGGTCGCGCGGGGGCACGCCGTCGAGGCACGGGTGTACGCCGAGGACCCGAGCGCCGGGCACCGGCCGAGCGCGGGCCTCGTCACCCGGGTCGCACTGCCGCCGGGCACGCGCGTGGACACCTGGGTCGAGCCGGGCACCACCGTCACCACCCACTACGACCCGTTGCTGGCCAAGGTGATCTGCACCGGCACCGACCGCGCCGACGCGCTCGCGCACCTGCGGGAAGCACTGGCCCTGACCCGGGTGGACGGCGTCCGCACCAACCTCGGGCAGCTGCGGGCGGCGGCCGCCGACGCGGCGTTCGGCGCGGTCGCGCACGACACGTCCACTTTGGACGCCATCGAGGACGCCGAGGACCGGATCGACGTCGTGCGCGGCGGGACGATGACGACCGTGCAGGACTGGCCGGGCCGCACCGGCTTCTGGCGCGTCGGAGTCCCGCCGAGCGGGCCGATGGACGACCGCTCGCTGCGGCTGGGCAACCTGGCGCTCGGCAACCCCGAGGGTGCGCCCGGCCTGGAGTGCACTGTGGACGGTGTGACGCTCCGGTTTTCGCACGCCACCCACGTGTGCGTCACCGGTGCGCCGACGACCGTACTCGTCGACGGCGTCGAGGCTCCCTTGTGGACACCCGTCGAGGTTCCCGCCGGGGCTACGCTCGACGTCCGGGCGTGCACGGCCGGGCTGCGCAGCTACGTACTGGTTCGCGGCGGCGTCGACGTCCCGGCATTCCTCGGCAGCGCGGCGACGTTCACCCTGGGCAAGTTCGGCGGGCTCGGCGGCCGCGCGCTGGCCGCGGGCGACGTCCTGACTCCGGGCCCGCTGCCCGCGGACCCGGTCCTCGGCCCGGTGACCGACCGCCCGGAGTTCGCTCCACACTGGACGATCGGGGCACTCGAAGGCCCGCACGCGGCACCGGAGTTCTTCACGCCCGGCGACGTCGACACGTTCTACGCCACGGACTGGCAGGTGCACTTCAACTCCGCCCGCACCGGCGTCCGGCTCGTCGGGCCGCGGCCCGAATGGTCCCGCGCGGACGGCGGTGAGGCGGGCCTGCACCCGTCGAACATCCACGACACGCCGTACGCGATCGGCGCCGTCGACTACACCGGCGACCTGCCGATCCTGCTCGGCCCGGACGGGCCCAGCCTCGGCGGTTTCGTCTGCCCGGCGACGGTCGCCACCGGCGAGCGCTGGAAGCTCGGGCAGCTGCGCCCGGGCGACACCGTGCGGTTCGTGCCGATCGACACCGACCACGCGGCGGTGCTGCGGCGGCGGCCGGCCTCCGCGGTGACGTCCACCAGGAAGGCCCGCCACGACGGCGGGGTACTGGGCCGGCAAGCGTCCGAAGACGACGAACCGTCCGTCACCTACCGCCGCAGCGGGGACGACAACCTGCTCGTCGAGTACGGCGAGATGAAGCTCGACCTCGCCCTGCGGATGCGGGTGCACGCGCTCGGGGAACGGCTGGCGGCCGAAGGCGTCCCGGGGATCGTCGACTTGACGCCGGGCATCCGGTCGCTGCAGGTGCACGTCGACCCGGACGCGCTGCCCGTCGGCAAGGCGCTCGGGCTGGTCCGCGAGCTGGAACGCGACCTGCCGCCGACGCACGCGCTGGAGGTGCCGAGCCGCAGCGTCCGGCTGCCGCTGTCGTGGGACGACCCGGCGACGCGCGAGGCGATCGAGCGGTACATGACCGGCGTGCGCGACGACGCGCCGTGGTGCCCGTGGAACATCGAGTTCATCCGGCGCGTCAACGGGCTGGCAGGCGTGGACGACGTCTACCGGACGGTGTTCGACGCGGAGTACCTGGTCCTCGGCCTCGGCGACGTCTACCTGGGCGCGCCGGTCGCGACGCCGCTCGACCCGCGGCACCGGCTGGTGACGACGAAGTACAACCCGGCGCGGACGTGGACCGCGGAGAACTCCGTCGGCATCGGCGGCGCCTACCTCTGCATCTACGGCATGGAAGGCCCGGGCGGCTACCAGTTCGTCGGCCGGACCGTGCAGGTGTGGAACAGCTGGCACGGCGGCGAGCAGCCCTGGTGCCTGCGGTTCTTCGACCGGATCTCCTGGTACCCCGTGTCCGCGGACGAACTCCTCGACCTGCGGGCGCGAAGCTCGGCCGGACAGCTGGAGCTGGACGTCACCGACGGCACCTTCAAGCTGGCCGAGTACCAGCAGTTCCTGGCCGACAACGCGGACGGCATCGCCGGGTTCCGGGCGACGCAGGCGGCGGCGTTCGAGGCGGAACGGCGGGCGTGGGCCGCGGCGGGCGAGTTCGACCCGAAGCCGGAACCGGTGACGCTGCCACCGAAACGGGTCGAGGCGCCGCCGGGCGGGCACGTCGTCGAGGCGCCGTTCGCGGCGACGGTGTGGCGGGTGGACGTCGCGGCGGGCGAGCGCGTCGCGGGCGCGCAGTCACTGGTGACGCTGGAAGCGATGAAGACGGAGGCGCGGATCCCCGCGCCGTCGAGCGGTGAGGTGGTCGAAGTGCTCGTGTCCCCCGGTGACCAGGTCGCCCCCGGAACACCGCTGGTGGTGCTCGGATGAGCATCCTGGAACGAGTTCGCGCCGCGTACCGGCGGATCGAGCAGGTCGACCGGCCGGAGATCTGGATCGACCTGCGGCCGGAAGCCGAGGTGCTGGCCGAGGCCGCCGCGTTGGCGGAACAAGGGTTGCCGCTGTACGGCAAGCTCGTCGCGGTCAAGGGGAACATCGACGTCGCGGGACTGCCGACGACGGCGGGCTGCCCGGCGTACGCGTACAAGCCGGAGGCCGACGCACCGGTCGTTGCCCGGCTGCGGGCGGCCGGGGCGCTGGTGCTCGGCACGACCAACCTCGACCAGTTCGCGACCGGGCTGGTCGGGACGCGCAGCCCGTACGGCGCGGTGCGCAACGCCGTCGACCCGGCGTACGTGTCGGGCGGCTCCAGCTCGGGATCAGCGGTCGCCGTCGCGCTCGGGATCGCGGACCTGGCGCTGGGCACCGACACCGCGGGCTCCGGCCGGGTACCGGCGGCGTACAACGGGATCGTCGGGCTCAAGCCGACGCCCGGGCTGCTGCCGACCGAGGGCGTCGTCCCCGCGTGCGCGAGCATCGACTGCGTGTCGCTGTTCGCGCGGACGATCGAGGAGGCGACGTTCGCGCTGACCTGCCTGGCCGAACCCGCGCAGGTCCACCCGGGACGGTTCCGGCTCGGCGTGCCCGATCGCCTGGGACCGCTGGAAGCGGGCTGGTCGGAGGCGTTCGAGGCCACCGTCGAGGAGTACGCGGCGGCCGGCGCCGAAGTGACCACAGTAGACATGTCGGCTTTCCTGGAGGCGGCACAGCTGTTGTACGGCGGGGCGTTCGTCGCCGAGCGGTACACCGCCGTCGGCGAGTTCCTGGAAGCGCATCCGGACGCCGTGGACCCGGTGGTGCACGGCATCATCACCGGTGCCAGGGACATCCGGGCGCACCGGCTGTTCGCCGACCAGCAGACGCTGGCCGGGCTGCGCGCCGAGGCACTCTCGGTGCTGGCCGGTGTCGACGCGCTCCTCACCCCGACGACGACCGAGCACCCCACGATCGCCGCGGTCGCCGCGGACCCGATCGCGGTCAACGCGCGCCTGGGCCGGTTCACCAACTCCACCAACCTGTTCGGGCTCTCGGCGCTGGCGGTCCCGGCGGGCACGGTGGCCGGGCGCCCGTTCGGCGTGATGCTGGTCGGCGCCCCGCACGACGACCTGAAGCTGGCCGCGCTGGCGGGGTTGCGCGGCGAGCGGGTCCCGCTCGTGGTCGTCGGCGCTCACCTGCGGGGGCAGCCGCTGAACCACGAACTGACCTCCCGCGGCGGGCGGTTCGTCTCGGAAGTCTCCACGTCCGCGTCGTACCGGCTGTACGCGCTGGACACGGTGCCGCCGAAGCCGGGACTCGTGCGGGTCGCATCCGACGGCGTCGCGATCGCGGCGGAGGTGTGGGACCTGCCGGTGCGGGGCTTCGGCGAGTTCGTCTCGCGGATTCCCGCGCCGCTGGCGATCGGGAAGGTCGAGCTGGCCGACGGTTCGCGCGTGTCCGGGTTCCTGTGCGAACCGGCGGCGACCAAGGGCGCCGAGGACATCTCGGCGAAGGGCGGGTGGCTGGCGCACCTGGGATAAATCGGGTGCGCGCCGGTGCGACGCCACGCACACTGAGGTCGTGAACACCCTGCCCTGCGGCCATCCGGGCCGCATCGGCACCTTGCGCCTCTGCCCGCACTTGGCTGTCGAAGAACCTCCTCCGTCCACGCGCCACCTGACCGGCTTGGGCACGCGGTACGACCTGATCTGCGCGCTCTGCACGCCGGCCGCGCTGGTCGACGTCTGCGAGAGCTGCGCCGAGCGGGCCGACCAGCGGAGCTTTCCCTCGGGCTGGCACGGCGAGCCCGAAGTCCTGTTGCGGGACAAGGAGCTCGCGGGGAGCTGGGTGACCCGGCCGTGCCCGGTGACCCCGCTGAACGACGGCTGCCTCGCCGCGATGCCGGACGGCTGGCTCGCGCTCACTGCCGAGGGGTTCGTCCGGATCGACGGCGACGACCAGTGGCTCGTCGGGCCGGTCGAGCTGCCGGAAGAGACCTACGAGGACATCCGGGACATCCCCGACCGGCCGCGCCGCTCCCTGCACACCTCGCGCGACGGCCGGTACGCGGCCGTCGTCTCGGACTACGGCCAGTTCGCCACGGTCGTCGACCTGCTCGAGTGGTTCACGGTCGTCGACCTCGACCGAGACTGGAACGACAACGAGTTCACCCGGTTCCCGCTCGCCTTCCTCGGCGAAGGCGAGACGGCGAAGGTCGTCGCGGGCACCGACTGGAACCGCTTGGACGTCTTCGCCCTGCCCGGCGGTGAGGTGCTGACCGATCGCGAAACCGCGGCGCCGGACCACGAGCACTACCTCGACTACTTCCAGGGCGCGCTGCACGTGAGCCCGTCCGAGCGAGCGCTGGTCGTGGACGGCTGGGTATGGATGCCGGTGGGCGCGCCGGTGGTCGTCGACGTCGCGGCGTGGCTCGACGGCGACCCGCACGCGGCCGAGCACGGGCGGAGCCTCACCTCGCGTGACTGGGTGTGGGACCGGCCGATCGCGTGGCTCGGCGACACGACCGTCGCTGTCCAGGGCATGGGCGTGAGCGACGACCGGATGCTCGACGGCGTCGAGCTGTACGACGCCACAACCGGACGGCGGACGGGCATGTTCGCCGGACCCGCCGGCCCGATGTGGGCGCACGACGGGTTGTTGTACGTGCGGACCGAAGCAGGGCTGGAGGTCTGGGACCCGGCCGAGGGCGCCCGGATCGGGCTGGTGGCGGGCTTCCACCCCATCGCCCACAGTTCGGGCGCCTTCGCCGAGTTGCGTAACGATCAGCTGAGGATCTGGGTGATGGGCCTCGAACCGGGGCAGTAAACCGCCGATGACCTTGGTGAGGAACGCTCCCGGGAGGCGGCCATGACCACGGCGACCCGTGCCCCGCTCGTCCATTCGTACCTGTACCTGCGGCGCGCGATCGGGCTGATCGGGCTGGCGCTGCCGATTGTCCTGATCCTCGGCAAGCAGCTCGTCCAGGGCGGCGACCTGATCGGCTCGCTCAGCGGCTACTACTACACCGACCTGCGGAACGTCTTCGTCGGCGCGATGTGCGCGGTCGGGGTGTTCCTGCTCGCGTACTACGGCCACGACTACGTCGACAACATCGTGAGCACGGTGGCCGGGCTCGGCGCGATCGGGCTGGCGCTGTTCCCGACGACGCCGGGGACCGCCGCGACGACGTGGGACCAGACCTCCGGCGTCCTGCACCTCGCGTTCGCGGCGGTGTTCTTCCTGAGCCTGGCCTACTTCTGCCTCCGCCTGTTCCCGCACGACGGTGAGCAGCCGCCCGGCACGGGTGTCGTCTACCGCACCTGCGGCGTGGTGATCCTGGGGTGCCTGGTGCTCATCGTGGTGACCAGCTCGCTGGGCCTGGTGCCCCAGCTGCGCCCGGCGCTGTGGCTGGAGAGCGTCGCGATCTGGGCGTTCGGGGTCGCCTGGCTGCTCAAGGGACAGACGCTGACGCCCAAGAGTGTGCCGTAGCCCACTCGACCGGGCCACACCACTAGTTACCCACGGGTAACAAGGGCTATCGTGCGGACAGGATTTCTGTCTACTTCATGGAGCATTCGTGGCCGCACCAGCAACGCCGCTCGCGCCGAACGCGCGGGGCGTGCGCACCGTCGCCTTCGTCGAGGGGGTACGGACCCCCTTCGGCAAGGCCGGTGACAAGGGGATCTACGCCGGCACCCGCGCGGACGACCTCGTCGTCAACGCCATCCGTGAGCTGCTGCGGCGGCACCCGGAGCTGCCGCCCGAGCGCGTCGACGAGGTGGCCATCGCCGCCACCACCCAGATCGGCGACCAGGGCCTGACCATCGGCCGCACCGCCGCGCTGCTCGCCGGCCTGCCGAAGTCCGTGCCGGGCTTCGCCATCGACCGGATGTGCGCCGGCGCGATGACCGCCGTCACCACCACCGCGTCGGGCATCGGCTTCGGCGCCTACGACATCGCCATCGCCGGCGGCGTCGAGCACATGGGCCGCCACCCGATGGGCGAGGGCGTCGACCCGAACCCGCGGATCATCGCCGACAAGCTCGTCGACCCGACCGCGCTCGTCATGGGCCAGACCGCCGAGAACCTGCACGACCGGTTCCCCGCGATCACCAAGCTGCGCACCGACACCTATGCCGCGCGCAGCCAGGAGCGCTATGCCGAGGCCGTCAAGACCGGCAAGATCGGCCCCGAGCTGGTTCCGGTCGCCACCCGCTCGAAGGAGCTGGGCTGGGGCCTGGCCACCGAGGACGAGCCGCCGCGGCCGGGCACCACGCTCGAAACCCTGGCCGGGCTGAAGACGCCGTTCCGCCCGCACGGCCGGATCACCGCCGGCAACGCGGCCGGCCTCAACGACGGCGCGACCGCGTCGATCCTGGCCGACGAGGACACCGCCCGCGAGCTGGGCCTGCCCGTCGCGATGCGGCTGGTCGGCTACTCCTTCGCCGGCGTCGAGCCCGAGGTCATGGGCATCGGCCCGGTGCCGGCCACCGAGAAGCTGTTCAAGCGCACCGGTCTGTCGATCGACGACATCGGCCTGTTCGAGATCAACGAGGCCTTCGCCGTGCAGGTGCTGGCCTTCCTCGACCACTTCGGCATCGCCGACGACGACCCGCGCGTGAACCAGTGGGGCGGCGCCATCGCCTGCGGCCACCCGCTGGCCTCGTCCGGCGTCCGCCTCATGACGCAGCTGGCGCGCCAGTTCGCCGAGCGGCCCGACGTGCGGTACGGCATGACGACGATGTGCATCGGGATCGGCATGGGCGGCACCGTGATCTGGGAGAACCCGGCGTTCGAGGGGGCGAAGTAATGACTTTCACCGCTGAAGAAGCGAAGGCCGCGTTCCCGGACGAGGTCGTCACTGTTGCGACGACCCGTCTCGTGAAGGTGCCTGGGCTCGCCAAGCCCGTCGCCCTGATCACGCTCGACAACGGTCACGACCACACCCGGCCGAACACCTTCGGCCCGCAGGGCCTGGTGTCGCTGAACGCCGCGCTGGACAAGGCCTTCGAGGCCGAGCCGGCCGCGATCGCCGTCACCGGCAAGCCGTTCATCTTCGCCGTCGGCGCGGACCTCTCGGGCGTCGAGTCCGTGAGCGACCCGAAGCTGGCGCGCGAGATCGCCCAGACCGGGCACGACGTGTTCCGCCGCCTCACCGAGACGAAGATCCCGACGTTCGGGTTCATCAACGGCGCGGTCATGGGCGGCGGCCTGGAGCTGGCGCTGTCCTGCCACTACCGGACGCTCTCGGAGAACACCGCGGCGATCGCGTTCCCCGAGGTCTTCCTCGGCCTGTTCCCGGGCTGGGGCGGCACGCAGCTGCTGCCGAACCTCATCGGGCCGGACGCCGCCGTCACGGTGATCATCGAGAACGCGTTGGCGCAGAACAAGATGCTCACCGTCAAGAAGACGGCGGAGCTGGGCATCGTCGACGCCGTCTTCGGCTCGGCCGACTACCTCGAGCAGTCGCTGCTGTGGCTGGCTCGCGTGGTCAACGGCGAGATCACGCCGGCTCGCTCCGAGATCGACCGCGGCTCCGGGTGGGACGCCGCCATCGCCCGCGCCAAGTCCCTTGTGGACGGTCGCACGCACGGTGCGTCGCCGGGCGCCACCAAGGCCGTCGAGCTGCTGGAGCTGGCCCGCGAGAACGATCTCGACCGTGGCTATGCGGCCGAGACCGACGGACTCGCCGAGCTGCTCATGTCCGACGTCCTGCGCGCCGGGCTGTACTCGTTCACCCTGGTCAACAAGCGCGCCAAGCGCCCGGCCGGCGCGCCGGACCGGAACCTGGCGCGCAAGGTGAACAAGGTCGGCATCGTCGGCGCCGGCCTGATGGCCAGCCAGCTCGCGCTGCTGTTCGTGCGCCGCCTCAAGGTGCCGGTCGTGCTGACCGACGTCGACCAGGCGCGCGTCGACAAGGGCGTCGGGTACGTCCACGAGGAGATCGACAAGCTCCTGGCCAAGAAGCGCGTCTCCCCGGACGGCGCCAACCGGCTCAAGGCGCTGGTCTCCGGCTCGCTCGACAAGGCTGCCTTCTCCGACGCCGACTTCGTCATCGAGGCCGTGTTCGAGGAGCTGGGCGTCAAGCAGCAGGTGTTCGCCGAGCTGGAGCAGCACGTCTCCCCCGAGGCGATCCTCGCGACGAACACCTCGTCGCTGTCGATCACCGCGATGGCGTCGAAGCTGCAGCACCCCGAGCGCGTGGTCGGCTTCCACTTCTTCAACCCGGTCGCCGTGCTGCCGCTGCTGGAGATCGTCCGCGGCGAGCAGACCGACGACGCGTCCCTGGCGACGGCGTTCTCGGTCGGCAAGCAGCTCAAGAAGTCCAGCGTGCTGGTGAAGGACGCGTCGGCGTTCGTCGTCAACCGGCTCCTGCTGCGCTTCCTCGGCGAGGTGCTGGTCACCGTCGACGAGGGCACGCCGTTCGAGGTCGCCGACAAGGCGCTGGAACCGCTCGGCCTGCCGATGACCCCGCTGACGCTGATGCAGCTCGTCGGCCCGGCCATCGCGCTGCACGTCGGCGAGACGCTGCACGAGGCGTTCCCGGACCGGTTCACGGTGTCCGACAACCTCGCCAAGTTCGTCAAGGCGGGCAAGAAGGGCGTCTGGATCTGGGACGACCAGGGCAACCAGTCGCCCGACCCCGAGGTCGTTTCGCTGTGGACGCAGGGAGCTTCTCCGTCCACTTCGGACCAGGTGCGGGAGCGAGCGCTTTCCGCCATCGCCGAGGAGATCCGGATCATGCTCGACGAGGGCGTGGTCGCCGAGGCGCAGGACATCGACCTGTGCCTGATCCTCGGCGCCGGCTGGCCGTTCTGGAACGGCGGCATCACGCCGTACCTGGACCGCTCCGGCGTGTCCGAGCGCGTGAACGGCAAGCCGTTCCTCGCCCCGGGCGTCGCCTCGGTCCCGGCTCGCTAGTACTCGCCCTCTCTCGGGCACTTCGGCGGCGGCGCGGTGAGTTTCAGCCGCGCCGCCGCCGCGTCCGAGTCGATCACCGTCACCCGCTCGGCGGTCCGGAAGCGCGCGTGCAGCTCCTGCGCCCAAGCCTTCAGGTCGGTGCCCGGGACGGCGAGCAAGGAGATCGACGGCGGGTCCACGAACACCCGCCGCGCCGTGGGGTTGTCGCGGAAGGACGGCACGGCCGCCCGCATTGCGGCGTCGTCGGGGAAGACCAGGACGACCGCCGCGCACAGCGTGTGCCCGGCCAGCGGGGCCGGGTTCGTGTCCACCGGCAGGTCGGGCGGGCGCTTCAGGGCCGCGACGCCGAAGGCCAGCCCCACCCCGGCCGCCAGCGCCAGCGCGAAGACCGGGACCACGACGCGGACCAGCGGTTTTTCCTCCACGCGGAAGATCACAGCACACGTCGGCCGCCGGGACACCGGTTCGAGGCCTTGTGCTGGTGCGTGAACCCCCATTTGGTGGACGGGTGGTCGTGAGTGGGAAACAGTGTTCCAACCCGGTTTCCCACTCACGACTAGCGGACCGGGAGGTGGACCGTCACTCCCAGGCCGCCGCCCACGATCGGTTCCGCTGCCACGCTTCCGCCGTGGGCCGCGACCGCCGCGCGGACGATCGACAACCCCAGACCCGCGCCGTGGCGGGCCGTGCGCGCTACCCCCGCCCGGCGGAACGGCTCGAACAGCTCCGGCACCGCCGCCGGGTCGACCAGCCCGCCCGATGAGCGCACCCGCAGCACCGACCACTGCGGCCCCGGCTGCGTCACGACCTCCAGCCAGCCGCCCTCGACGTTGTGGCGGACCGCGTTCTCCAGCAGGTTGCCCGCGATCCGCTCCAGCAGCGCCGGGTCGCCGAACGCCGGCGCCGGCGCCACCGCGAACGTCGCCCGGATCCCGCGCTGCTCGGCTTCCGCGCGCGCCGCGCGCCAGGCCCGGTCGACGACCGCCGCCAGGTCGACCGGCTCGCGGACCCCGAGCCCGGCGCCGTCGGTGCGGGCCAGCAGCAGCAACGAGTTCACCAGCTGCCCGGCCCGCTCGGTCGCGTCGCGGACCACCCCGCCCATCCTGCGCAGCTCGGCTTCGTCGGCGTCGTCGTCGGCGAGGGTGACGTCCAGCTCGGTGCGGATCACCGCCAGCGGCGTCCGCAGCTCGTGACTCGCGTTCGCGACGAAGTGGCGCTGCGCGTCGAAAGCGGCCTGGAGCCGGTCGAGCATGTCGTCGAACGTGCCGGCCAGCTCGGCCAGCTCGTCACGGGACCGGACCCCGCCGATCCGCTGCCCCATCGACTCGATCGACAGCCGCCGCGCCGTCCCGGTGATCTCGCGCAGCGGCAGCAGCACCCGCGAGGTGAACGTCCACGCGAGGATCGCCGCGGCCGCCACCACGAGCAGGAACGCGATCGAGCCGAACAGCAGCATCCGGTTGCGGGCGTGCACGCGCAGGTGGTCCGCGAGCGTGGACGCGTCGACCTGGACGCCGTCGACGACGACCGTGCTGCCCGGCGGCATCTGCGGGACCGCGTCGAGCGAGTCCCGCACCAGCGTCCAGGCCAGCCAGAGCAGCAGCAGGCTGACCGCGGCGACCAGCACGGTCGCCAGCAAGGTGATCCGGGCGCGGAGGCTGCGGGTGCCCGGCAGGTTCACGCGCGCGGCGTGCCGGGCTCCGGCACCCGGTACCCGGAGCCGACGACGGTCTCGATGATCCCGGGCTCGCCGAGCTTCTTGCGCAACGTCATGACGGTGACCCGGACGGTCGTGGTGAACGGGTCGGCGTTCTCGTCCCACACCCGTTCGAGCAGCTCTTCGCTGCTGACGACCGAGCCGGCGGCCGAGAGCAGGACCTCGAGGACGCCGAACTCCTTGCGCGTCAGCTCGACCGGCCCGCTGGCGCGGCGCACGGTGCGTTTCGCCGGGTCCAGTTCGACGTCCCCGGCGGTCAGCAGCGGCGGCGCGGCCGGCGTGGCTCGCCGGCCCAGCGCCCGCACTCGGGCGACCAGCTCGGGGAAGGCGAACGGCTTCGCGAGGTAGTCGTCGGCGCCGAGCGACAGCCCGTCGACGCGGTTGGACACCGAGCTGCTCGCGGTCAGCATCAGGACGCGGGTCAATTCTCCGGACGCGACGATCTCGCGGCACAGCTCGTCGCCGGACATCCCGGGCAGGTCCCGGTCCAGCAACACGACGTCGTACCGCGTGACGGCGGCCTTCTCATGACCGTCGTCACCCGTGAGCGCGACGTCCACCGCCATGCCTTCGCGGCGCAAGCCACGGGCGATCGCGTCGGCCAGGGGTTCTTCGTCCTCGACTACCAAAACTCGCACGCCATCACAATCCCATATTTTCCTGAGAGTGCCCTTTAAGGACCGTGTGTGTCAGGTGTGGCCCAGCGCAGCGCGAACCACAGCCGCATCCGGGTCTCCGGGTCCGCCAGGTCCACGTCCAGGGCCTTCTCGACCTGGGCGATCCGGTGCCGGACGCTGTTGCGGTGCACGCCCAGCTCGGTGGCCGTCGGCTCCCAGCCGCCGTGGTGGGCCAGCCACGTGCGCAAGGTCCGGACCAGCTCGCGGTCCGTCCGGTCCAGCGAAATCAGCGGCTCCAGCAGCTTCGTCGCGTATCCGCGGGAAGCGCCCGGGTCGAGCAGCGCGTCGAAGTCGGGCGGCCCGCCGCCGGCGACGACCGGACGGCCGAGCGCCTGGGCCCGCGAAAGCAGCAGCTCGGCCTCCGCCACCGAGTCAGCCAGCCGCGCGGCGGGCACCGGTGCCCCCGCCGCCGCGAGCCAGCCGTGCGCGCGCAGGCCCTCCAGCTCCGGCGGCGAAGGGCCGACGATCGCCACGAACCGCGGTCCCGGCAGCACCTGGACCAGCGGGGTGTCGAGCCGGGCCCGCAGCCAGTCCGGCCGCTGCGCCACCTCGTCCGGGCCACGCCGGTACGGCGCCCCCACGATCAGGCGGCCGCCGTCCGAGCCGAGCAGCTCGCGCGCCACCTCGCCGGCCGAAGCCCGCCCGAGGAGCAGGCCGGTGGCCGCCGCGCCCAGCTCCGCCGCGTCCGACCCGGCCCGGCCGACCAGCCCGAGCAGCGCCGCGCCGACGGCGAGGATCGCCCGGTCGGCGCCGTCGAACCGGCGCGCGCGGCCGGTGACCACCAGGTGCGACGCCGTCGCCTGCGGGTAGACCGGCTGGACCACGACGAAAACGACCCCGCCGGCACCGGTCAGCTCGGTCGTCGCGCTGCGGATCCCGCTGCCCGCCCGCACGGTCGCGACCAGCTCCCGCACCTCCGGCGGCAGCGGCGACGGCGCGTCGTGCGCCGAGGCCAGGACGTCCCCGGCGCCGACCAGCGCGACCCACGACCGCAGCCGCGTCGCGAGCGCTTCGGTCAGCTCGCCCAGACCGCCGCCCGCGGCCCGGGTGAGCGCCTCGCGCGCCGCGGTGATCCGCCGTTGCTCCCGCTGGCCCGCCTCGGTCAGCGCGACCGAGACCGCCCGGTTGACCGCGAGGAACGGCGTCCGCGTCGGCACCACCAGCAACGGCAGCCCGTGGCGCGCGCAGGCCCGGCGCAGCGGCTCCGGCAGCGTCTCGTGGACGTTCGGGGTGAGCCCGAAGCCGAGCGCCGTGACCCCGGCCTGGCGCAGGCCGCGGACGTACTGGTCGACCTCGCCGCGCGTGGTGGCCAGGTTCACCCCGGCGGTGAGGATCAGCTCCTCGCCGAGCAGGTACGGCGCGGGGTCCCGCAGCTCGCTGACGTGGGCCCAGCGCACCGGGGCGTCCAGCGCGCCCGGCCGGAGCGTCTCGCGGACGACCTCGAGCGCCAGCTCCCGGTTGCCGACCACCGCCCGTAACGGGACATTCACTTCGGTGGACAACGGATCGACGTTCTGGGTCATCTCATCCCCACTTGTGTCGACTTGTGGATGAATCATCCCATGCCGGAGGGGTGGCGAGCGAACCTACGGTGACCCGAACACCACCCGAAGAGGTAAGGAGGACGCCGTGACCGGGGACTACGCCGTGATCGCGTTGTACATCGCGGGGATGCTCGGAGTCGGCTGGTACGGCCTCCGGCTCGCGAAGACCAAGTCCGACTACCTCGTCGCCGGGCGAAGGCTGGGCTGGTTCATGTACTCCGGCACGATGTCGGCCGTCGTGCTCGGCGGCGCGTCCACCGTGGGCGGGGTGAAGCTCGGCTACACCTACGGCATCTCCGGCATGTGGCTGGTCGTCAGCATCGGCGTCGGCATCCTCGTGCTGCACGCGCTGTTCGCGCGGCGGCTGGTGCGGCTGAAGGTCTACACCGTCGGCGAGATGCTCGACCTGCGCTACGGCGGCCGCACCAGCGCGGTGTCCGGCATCGTCATGTGGGGCTACACCCTGATGCTCACGGTCACCTCGACGCTGGCCTTCGCGACCATCTTCAAGGTGCTCTTCGACCTGCCGAACTGGGCCGGCATCGCGATCGGCGGCTCGATCGTGGTCCTCTACTCGGTGCTCGGCGGCATGTGGTCGATCACGCTGACCGACATCGCCCAGTTCGTCATCAAGACCATCGGCATCCTGGCGATCCTCCTGCCGGTCGCGATCAGCTCGGCCGGCGGGTTCAGCGGGATGAGCGAAAAGCTCGACGCGAGCTTCTTCAGCTTCAGCTCGATCGGCACGGACACGATCATCACGTACTTCGTCATCTACACCTTCGGCCTGCTGATCGGCCAGGACATCTGGCAGCGCGTGTTCACCGCCCGCACGCCCGGCATCGCGACGTCCGGCGGCATCACCTCCGGCGTCTACTGCCTGGTCTACGGCCTGGCCGGGGCCCTGATCGGCACCGCGGCGCACGCGTTGTACCCGGACCTCGCCAGCGCGCAGGACGCCTTCGCGACGATCGTCGAACGCCTGCTGCCGACCGGCGTCCGCGGCCTGGTGCTGGCCGCCGCGCTTTCGGCGATGATGTCGACCGCGAGCGGCGCGCTCATCGCGTGCTCCACCACCACGACGTCGGACCTGCTCACCAAGATCGGCCTCAAGAAGGGCGGCGAGGTCAGCCGCAACCGGCTCGCCACGCTCGTGCTCGGGCTGATCGCGATCGGCATCGCGATGATCGTCGACGACGTCGTCAACGCCCTCACCATCGCCTACGACATCCTGGTCGGCGGCCTGCTGGTCGCGATCATCGGCGCGCTGTTCTGGAAGCGCGGCACCCGGCAGGGCGCGTACGCCTCGATGGTCGCCGGCACCGTGTCCGTCGTCGCCTTCATGATCATCGACGGCGTCGACGCCAACACCCCGATCTACTGGGGCCTCGGCGCGAGCCTGGTGGTGTACCTGGCCGTCAGCTTCGCCACGCCCCGCACGGCCGACGCGATCCTCTCCACCTGGACCCGCCGTCTCAACGGCGAAGACACGTCCGTCCCGAACCGCGAACAGGAGCCCACCAGTGCCTAACGTCGGACCCCTCGACTCGTCCCGGGTCCCCCGGTTCGCCGGCTTCGCGACCTTCGCGCGGCTGCCGCGCATCGACCAGGTCGCCCATGCCGACATCGCCGTCGTCGGGGTGCCCTTCGACTCCGGCGTGTCCTACCGGCCCGGCGCGCGGTTCGGCCCGGCGGCCGTGCGCGAGGCGAGCCGGCTGCTGCGGCCGTACCACCCGGAGCTGGACGTCTCGCCGTTCGCCGAGAAGCAGGTCGTCGACGCCGGGGACATCGCGGTCAACCCGTTCAACATCGGTGAAGCGATCGAAACGCTGCAGCAGGAAGCCGAAGCGCTGCAGGCGAACGGCACGCGGCTGGTGACCGTCGGCGGCGACCACACCATCGCGCTGCCGCTGCTGCGGGCCGCGGCGAAGCAGCACGGACCCGTTGCCCTGCTGCACTTCGACGCGCACCTCGACACCTGGGACACCTACTTCGGCGAGCCGTACACCCACGGCACGCCGTTCCGGCGGGCGTCCGAGGAAGGCATCCTCGACACGAGCGCGCTGTCGCACGTGGGCACGCGCGGGCCGCTGTACGGCAAGCGCGACCTCGAGGAGGACCGGCGGCTCGGCTTCGGCATCGTCACCTCCGGCGACGTCCTGCGCCGCGGAGTCGCCGAGACCGTCGACGCGCTGCGGCAGCGCATCGGCGACCGCCCGCTCTACGTCTCGGTCGACATCGACGTGCTCGACCCGGCCCACGCACCCGGCACCGGCACCCCCGAAGCCGGCGGGATGACCAGCCGCGAGCTCCTGGAAATCCTGCGCGGGCTGCGCGACCTCAACCTGGTCGGGGCCGACGTCGTCGAGCTGGCCCCCGCTTACGACCACGCCGAGATCACGGCCATCGCGGCCTCCCACGTCGCCTACGACCTGGTGAGCCTGCTGTCGTTGGGAAAGAGCGCATGACCGACACCGACCGCATCGGCGGCGACGTCGTCGTGGAGACCCTCCGCGCGCTGGGCGCCGACACGGTGTTCGGCCTGCCCGGCCAGCACGCGCTGGGCCTCTTCGAGGCGCTGCGGCGCGCCGGCGACCTGCGCGTGATCAGCGGGCGCGTCGAGAACAACCTCGCCTTCGCCGCCGACGGGCACGCCCGCGCCCGGCTCGCCGCGAACCCCGGCGGCCCGGTGCCCGTGACGCCCCTGGTCGTCTCGACCGGCCCGGGCGCGCTGCTGACCTTGGCTTCCCTGCAGGAGTCCCGGGCCGCGTCGGTGCCGGTGCTCGGGATCTCCAGCCAGGTCCCGGTCGCCGGGCTCGGCGGCGGCCGGCACGGCTACCTGCACGAGCTGCCCGACCAGCAGGCGAGCTTCCGGGACGTCGTGAAGTCGGTGCACGTCGTCCGCCGCGCCAGCCAGATCCCGACGGCGCTGCGCGAAGCCTGGACGTCGGCCGCGACCGCGCCGTACGGCCCCGTCTGGGTCGAGATCCCGCAGGACGTGCTGCTCGGCCCGGCCGGGGTCCCGCCGATCACGTCGGTGGCGGCTGCTCCCCCGGTTTTGGAGCCCCTGCCCGAGCTGGTCACCGCGGCCGCCGATCTGCTGGCCGCGGCGTCGAACCCGGTGATCCTCGCCGGTGGCGGCGCATTGCGGTCCGGCGCCCAGGCCGAGCTGACGGCCCTGGCCGAGGCCCTGCGCGCCCCGGTGATCTCGACCTTCGGCGGCAAGGGCGTCTTCGGCTGGGACCACGAGCTGTCCGGGCGGTCGTGGCTGGAGGACTGGCACACCACGGAGTTCCTCGCGGCCGCCGACGTGCTGCTCGTGCTCGGTTCCGGCCTCGGCGAGCTGTCCAGCAACTACCGCGAGTTCGCCCCGCGCGGCCGGGTCATCCAGGTCGAGGCCGACCTCGGCAAGCTGGAGTCGAACTACCCGGGCCTCGGCATCCACGCCGACGTCGCCTCGACGCTGCAGGCGCTGCTGGAGTGGGTGCCGATGCGGCCGTCCGACGGCCGGGCCGAAGCCGCCGTCGCTTCGTTGCTGTCCCGCGTCGAGTCGCGGTTGGACAGTCAGGACCTGGCCGTCGAACGCAAGCTGGTCGACGACATCCGCGCGGCGCTGCCCGACGGCACGCAGACCTTCTGGGACATGACGATCGCCGCGTACTGGGCCTGGTCGGCGTGGAACCCCGAAGGCGCGCCCATCCACACCGCCCAGGGCGCGGGCGGGCTGGGCTACGGCCTGCCGGGCGCGCTGGGCGGCGCGGCCGCCGGGTCTCCCACGCTGGCCGTGTCCGGCGACGGCGGTGCGATGTACGGCGTCGCCGAGCTGGCCACCGCGGTGCAGCACGGCCTCGACGTCACGTGGCTGGTCGTCGACGACGGCGGCTACGGCGTCCTGCGCGAGTACCTCACCGACGCCTTCGGCCACACCACGGCCACCGAGCTGGCCCGGCCCGACTTCGTGGCCTTGGCTTCGTCGTTCGGCGTGCCCGCGAGACTGTCTTCTTTGGACACCGTGGGCGCGGACCTCGCCGAGGCGCTGCGCACGCCCGGGCCGTCCGTGGTCGTCCTCCCCGCCCTGCTGAAGCTGTTCGCGCCGACCCACTTGGAGAAGGCATGACGCGCACGCTCGACCTGACCGACCCGGCGACCGGCGAGGTGATCGGAACCAGTGCCATCGCCGGGCAGTCCGATGTGGACAACGCGCTGGCGGCCGCCGCGCAAGCGTTTGCGGTGTGGCGCCGCAGCACTCCGGCGCAGCGGCAGCTGGCCCTGCTGAAGATCGCCGACGCCCTCGAAGCCCAAGCCGACGAGTTCGCCGACCTCGAGGTGCGCGAGACGGGCAAGATCCGGTCGGTGGTGCTCGAGGAGGAGATCCCCGAGTGCGTGAGCGCGCTGCGGTTCTTCGCCGGTGCCGCGCGGCACCTGGAGGGCACGGCCGCCGGGGAGTACGCGCCGGGCCACACGTCGGTGATCCGCCGTGAGCCGGTGGGCGTCTGCGCGCAGATCGCGCCGTGGAACTACCCGCTCATGATGGCGGTCTGGAAGATCGCGCCGGCCCTGGCCGCGGGCAACACCGTGGTGCTCAAGCCGGCCGAGACGACGCCGTCGACCGCCGTGCTCCTGGCCGAGGTGGCCGCGGAGTTCCTGCCGGCGGGCGCGTTCACCGTGCTGACCGGCGACCGCGACACCGGTCGCGCCCTGGTGCGCCACCCGAGCACGGCCCTCGTCTCGATCACCGGGTCGACGCGGGCGGGCATCGACGTCGCCACCGTGGCGGCCGCCGACCTCAAGCGCACCCACCTGGAATTGGGCGGCAACGCGCCGCTGCTGGTGTTCCCGGACGTCGACCTCGCCACGACGGCCGAAGGCATCGTGGGCGCCGCGTTCTACAACGCAGGCCAGGACTGCACCGCGGGCAGCCGGGTGCTGGTGCACGCGTCGATCCACGACGACTTCGTCCGCGAGCTGACCAAGGTCGCCTCGGCGCAGACGCCGGGGGTCGACTTCGGGCCGCTGAACAGCGCGGCGCAGTTCTCGCGCGTCGAGGGCCTGATCTCGCGGTTGCCGTCGCACGCCCGCGTCGAGACCGGCGGGATGCGGTTCGGTTCCCGGGGCTTCTACTTCTCCCCCACCGTGGTCTCGGGGCTGCGACAGGACGACGAGATCGTCCAGGAGGAGATCTTCGGGCCCGTGGTCACCGTCCAGTCCTTTTCGGACGAAGCTTCGGCCGTGGAGCTGGCCAACGGCGTCCCGTACGGGCTGGCGTCGTCGGTCTGGACGAACGACCTCGGCGTCGCCGCGCGGGTGTCGGCCGACCTGGACTTCGGGTGCGTGTGGGTGAACACGCACGGGCCGCTGGTCGCCGAGATGCCGCACGGCGGGTTCGGCCACTCCGGGCACGGCAAGGACCTCTCCGCGTACGCCTTCGCCGAGTACACCCGCGTCAAGCACGTCATGACGAGGTTCGCATGAGCGCCCGCGTGACGGAGGTCGAGCGGCACGGGATCGCGCCGATCCCGCCGGAGGAGCAGACGTCGCGCCCGCGTGACCTGTTCCGGATGGCGTTCGGCGGCGCGAACACGTTCGCCACGATCATCCTGGGCACGCTGCCGATCGCGTACGGGCTGAGCTTCCGCGACGCGGCTCTGGCGACCGCGCTCGGCGTCGTCGTCGGCGGGCTGGTACTGGCGCCGATGGCGTTGTTCGGGCCGCGCACGCGGACCAACAACGCGGTGTCGTCCGGCGCGCACTTCGGGGTGGTCGGCCGGTGCGTCGGGTCGTTCCTGTCGCTGCTGACGGCGATCACGTTCTTCGCGATCTCGGTCTGGGTCAGCGGCGACGCCGTGGCCGGCGCGGCGCAACGGCTCTTCGGCTTCGACGGCGGCGCCACGCTGCGCGGGATCGCGTACGGCCTGATCGCGATCGCGACGCTCGTCGTCTGCATCTACGGCTACCGGTTCATGCTCCTGGTCAACCGGGTCGCGGTGGTGCTCGGCACGGCGATCATGCTGCTCGGCGTGCTGGCGTACGGCAGCTCGTTCGACCCGGGGTACGCGGGCACCGGGACGTACGCGCTGGGCACGTTCTGGCCGACGTTCACCCTGGCGGCCCTGACGGCGCTGGCCAACCCGATCTCGTTCGGCGCGTTCCTCGGCGACTGGTCGCGCTACATCCCTTCTTCTTTCAGCAAGCGCTCTCTGCTGGCGGCGCCGTTCCTCGCGCAGGTGGCGACGTTGCTGCCGTTCGGCTTCGGCATCGCGACGGCGACACTGGTCGCGGACCCGGCCGACTACATCACGGGCCTGACGGCGGTTTCCCCGCTGTGGTACGCGATCCCGCTGATCGTGGTGGCCCTGATCGGCGGCCTGTCCACGGGCACGACGTCGTTGTACGGGACGGGCCTGGACTTCAGCTCGATCTTCCCCCGCCTGTCCCGCGTCCAGGCGACGCTGCTGATCGGGACGCTGAGCGTGGCGTTCATCTTCGTCGGCAACTTCGTGCTGGACATGGTGTCGAGCATCAACGCGTTCGCGACGCTGATCGTGCTGTGCACGTCGCCGTGGATGGTGATCATGATGATCGGCTTCGTCCAGCGGCGCGGGTTCTACGACGTGGCGGACCTGCAGGTGTTCAACGAGGGGCGCCGCGGCGGGCGGTACTGGTTCGCGCGCGGGGTGAACTGGCGCGCGATGGCGGCCTGGATCCCGGCGACGACACTGGGCCTGCTGTGCGCGAACACGCCGATGATCGCGGGGCCGCTGCGGAACATCGCGGGCGGGGTGGACATCAGCCTGCTCGTGACTTTGGTGACCGCCGCGGTGACGTATCCGGTGCTGGTGAAGCTGTTCCCGGAACCCCCGGAGGTGTTCGGCTCGGTGCCCGCGCCCGCAGCCGTCCTCACGGTCCCCGCGGAGGCCTGACCCCAGCCGCCCCAATGTGGCCTTGGGTGCGTTCAACGCACCCAAGGCGCCCTTCGGTGCGTCAGACGCAACCAAGGCCGCCTTGGGGCGCTTGTGGTCAGGTGCGGTTCGCGTCCTTCTTCTCGGGCGCCGGCTCCGAAACCGAGCCCAGGCGGGACGCCCACTCCGTCACGCGGCGAGAGACGTCTTGGGCCGTCAGGCCGATGCGGGCCAGGACCTCGTCGCGGCTACCGAGGTCGTGGAACGTCTGCGGCACCGCCAGGTCCCGCAACGGGACGTCGCACTCGGCGTCGCGGAACATCGCCGCCAGCGCCGAGCCGAAGCCGCCGTGGCGGCCGCTGTCCTCGACCGTCACCACCAGCTTGTGCTGGGACGCCAGCGCCACCAGCTCGGCCGGGACCGGCAGCACCCAGCGCGGGTCGACCACCGTCACACCGATGCCCTGGTCGGCGAGCCGGTCGGCCGCCGCCAATCCCAGCGTCGCGAACGGGCCGACCGTCACCAGCAGCACGTCGGCACCTTCGACCGGGCGGCGCAGCACGTCGACCGTGCCCAGCCGCTCGACCGCGGGGACGTCGGTGCCGACCTTGCCCTTGGAGAAACGCAGCGCCGTCGGGCCGTCGGACACCGCCACGGCCTCGCGCAGCTCCTCCCGCAGCGTCGCCGGGTCGCGCGGGGCGGCCACGCGCATGCCCGGCACCATGCCCAGCAGCGACAGGTCCCACATGCCGTGGTGGCTCGGCCCGTCCGGCCCGGTGATCCCGGCGCGGTCCAGCACCAGCGTCACCGGCTGGCGGTGCAGCGCGACGTCCATCAGCACCTGGTCGAACGCGCGGTTGAGGAACGTCGAGTAGAGCGCGACGACCGGGTGCAGCCCGCCCATCGCGAGGCCGGCCGCCGACGTCACCGCGTGCTGCTCGGCGATGCCGACGTCGTACCAACGGTCCGGGAACGCCTCGGCGAACTTGTCGAGGCCGGTCGAGCGCAGCATCGCCGCGGTGATCGCGACGACGTCCTCCCGCTCGGCGCCGATCTTCGCCAGCTCGTCGCCGAACACGCCGGTCCAGCTCGGGCCCTTCACCGGCGGCAGGCCGGTCTCCGGGTCGATCGGGTCGGTCTGGTGCATCTGGTCGTGCTCGTGGTTGACCGCGGGCGCGTAGCCGTGGCCCTTCTCGGTCACCACGTGCACGATCACCGCGCCGCCGAAGCTGCGCGCGCTCTGGAACGCCTTCTCCAGCGCGACGAAGTCGTGGCCGTCGACCGGGCCGAGGTACTTCAGGCCGAGGTCGGAGAACATCGCCTGCGGGCTCAGCGCGTCCTTCAGGCCGGCCTTCGCGGCGTGCAGCGCGGCGTAGATCGGCCGGCCGACGACCGGGGTGTGCTTGAGGATCTCGCGGCCGCCGTCGAGCAGCCGCTCGTACCCGGGCTGCAGGCGCAGCGCGGCGAGGTGGTCGGCGACGCCGCCGATGGTCGGCGAGTAGGAGCGGCCGTTGTCGTTGATGACGATGACGACCGGGCGCTCGCGGTGCGCGGCGATGTTGTTGAGGGCCTCCCAGCACATGCCGCCGGTGAGCGCGCCGTCCCCGACGACGGCGACCGCGTGCCGCTCGTCGTCGCCCAGCGCGAACGCCTTCGCCAGACCGTCCACATAGGACAGTGCAGAGGAGGCGTGGCTGCTCTCGACCCAGTCGTGGTCACTCTCCGCGCGCGACGGGTAACCGGTGACGCCGCCGGTCTGGCGCAGGCGGTCGAAGCCTTCCGCACGGCCGGTGACGATCTTGTGCACGTAGGCCTGGTGCCCGACGTCCCAGACGATCGCGTCGCGCGGTGAGTCGAACGCGCGGTGCAGCGCGAGGGTCAGCTCGACGACGCCGAGGTTCGGCCCCAGGTGCCCGCCGGCGCGGCGGACCTTGTCGACGAGGAAGTCCCGGATTTCGGCGGACAGCTCGCCGAGGTCCTCGACACTCATGCGCTTCAGGTCCGCCGGTCCTTGAACGGACTCCAGCAACGTCACTCGTCTCCACCTCACTTGGTCACCACGCCTCGTTCCGGCCAGTCTACGGAGGACGGCCACCGGGCTTCCGCCCGCCGCGTCCGGTGTCACAGGCGGAGCGCGATCACCCGTCATCTCCTGAGGTGAACCTCGTCTCCCCGCCGTGCTGTGGCGGTCACGCGGCGTGGCCACGAGAATGGGACGCATGGCGGACTTCTTCATCGGCGGCGACTGGGTGGACGCGATCGGCGGCGGGCGGCGGGAGATCCGCTGCCCGGCCGACGGTTCCCTGGTCGCGACGGTCGCCGAGGGCACCGCCCAGGACACCGAGGCCGCCATCGCCGCGGCACGCCGGGCGTTCGACACCGGCCCGTGGCCCGGTACGCCCGCGCACCTGCGCGGTGACCTGCTGCTGCGCACCGCGGACCTGCTGGACCGCGACGCGGAGGCGTTCGCCCGCGCCGAGTCGCTCGACACCGGCAAGCGCCTGGTCGAGAGCCGCTACGACATGGCCGACATCGCCGCCTGCCTGCGCTATTTCGGCAAGCTCGCGGCGCAGGACGCCGGCCGCGTCGTCGACACCGGCAACCCGGACGCCTTCAGCCGGATCGTGCACGAACCGGTCGGCGTCTGCGGGCTGATCACGCCGTGGAACTACCCGCTGCTGCAGACCGTGTGGAAGATCGCGCCGGCGCTGGCCGCGGGCAACACGTTCGTCCTCAAGCCCAGCGAGCTGACGCCGCACACCTCGATCCTGTTCCTGAAGCTGCTCACCGAGGCGGGCCTGCCGGCGGGCGTGGGGAACCTGGTGCTGGGCGCGGGCGCGGAGGTGGGCGCGCCGCTTTCCGAGCACCCGGACGTCGACCTCGTGTCGTTCACCGGCGGGCTCGCGACCGGCAAGGTGATCGCCGCGGCGGCCGCCGGGACGGTCAAGAAAGTGGCCCTGGAGCTGGGCGGGAAGAACCCGAACGTGGTCTTTGCCGACGCCGACTTCGAGACGGCCGTCGACTACGCGCTGACCGCGGTGTTCCTGCACTCCGGCCAGGTGTGCTCGGCCGGCACGCGGCTGATCGTGCAGCGGGAGTGGCACGACGAGTTCGTCGCCGAGCTGGTGCGCCGGGCCGAGCGGATCCGCCTCGGCGGCCCGTTCGACTCCCACGCGGAAACCGGGCCGCTGATCTCGGCGGCCCACCGGGCGAAGATCGAGGCGTACGTGGCGGCGGCGCTGGCCGAGGGCGCGGTGCTCCGGACCGGCGGGCGGCGGCCCGGCGACCCCGCGCTCGCCGACGGCTTCTACTACCTGCCGACCATCCTGGACCAGGTGAAACAGGGTTCCTCGGCGGTCGTCGAGGAGTCGTTCGGGCCGGTGCTGACGGTCGAGACGTTCACCGACGAGGACGACGCGGTCCGCATCGCCAACGACACCCACTACGGCCTGGCCGGGGCGGTGTTCACGCAGGACGCGGGGCGAGCCCAGCGCGTGGCCGGGCGGTTGCGCCACGGCACGATCTGGATCAACGACTTCCACCCGTACCTGCCGCAGGCCGAGTGGGGCGGCTACAAGCAGTCCGGGTTCGGCCGCGAGCTGGGCCCGACCGGGCTGGGCGAGTACACCGAGGTCAAGCACATCTACCAGAACCTGCGGCCGGCACCGCAGCGCTGGTTCGCCGGCTGAGCGGGTCCCTCGATCGGGATCCACCGATCGGCCCAGCGCGGGAAACGTGCTCGGAAAGCCGTTTCGGGCGACTTATGCTGCCTGGCGTGACGCGAGCTTGGCGGATTCCACGAGCGGTGGCGGCAGGGGTCGCCGGCGTCGGGGTGATCGCCGGGCTGACCCTGCGGACCGCCGACTACCGGGGGCTGCTGCCGCCGGGAACGCCGGACCCCGAGCTGGCGCTGGGCCTGCGCCTGGTCTGCGCGGCGGCGGTGCTGCTCGCGGGCACGCTGGCGTACCTGACGTTCGCCCGCCACCAGGACGAGCCGTTGGCGATGACGTGCCTCCCGGGGCTGGTGGTGACGGGCGTGGTCCTGCGCCACCTGGCGGTGACGCTCCCGCACGTAGCCCGCTTCCAGCCGACGGCGCGGGTGGTGCCGGGAGCGGGAGCGTGGGTGCTCCTGGTGTCGGGCATCGCGATGACGGCGACGGGCCTGGCGGCGGCGTTCGCGGTGCGCCGGGCAGCCTGACGCCGGGGCGCGCGCCAGCCGCTCATGCCGGTCGGCCACGGTGGCTGGCGGTCGCCTCCAGCCATTGCCGCCCGCGGCTCGCCGCACCACGCAGACCGCCACGCTTGCACAGTCGCGAAAGCGGACCGCCGCGCCCACGCAGTAGCAAGCAGCGGCGCCGCCAACTCAGGCTGTCGCGTTCATCTCCCCCTCAGCCGTTCACCGCCTTCCGCCCCAGGAAGGCCGCCAGCCGGTCCGCCTCCGTCGCCCCCGGGTGCGCCTCCACCTCCGGGCCGAACGGCCCACCCACCTGCCGCGGCGTCGCCCCGAACCTGGTTCGCCACTGCTCCAGCGCCCGCGACGCCAGGTCCGGCAGGAGGTCCGTCGACTGCCCCGTCGCGTCCGCGAGGTCCCAGCCGTGGGCCAGGTACTCGTTGACCCGCATGTGGACCAGGAACACCCCCGGCACCTCGCCGAGCGGCGTCGTCACCTTCCGCGAGAACAACCCCGGCTCGGCCAGCACCGCACGAGCCGCCGCGACCGACGTGGCGAAGGCCGCTGCCGGCGCGGGACCCAGGTAGTCACCGTCCGGAGCCGGTGGCCCCGAACCCGCCCAGAACGCCACCTTCGCGTTGCCGTGCGCCAGGTGGTTGACGACCGCGCGGACGTCCCAGTCCGCGCACGCCGTCGGGAGCGCCCACTGGTCGTCGCCGAGGGCGCCCACCAGCGACGTCACCGTCGAGGCCGCGAGATCGAAGTCGTCGAGAGGAGTCACGCGATCAGTGTGACGGCCACCACCGACAAAAACTCAGGACAGCAGCGCCACGCACTCCACGTGGTGCGTCATCGGGAAGGCGTCGAACGCCCTCAGGTCCGTCAGCGCGTACCCGTGCGAAGCGAAGATGGCCACGTCCCGGGCCAGCGCCGCCGGGTCGCACGCCACGTACACGATCCGGTCCGGCTGCCCGGCCACGATCGTCTCCACCACGGCCTTGCCCGCGCCCTTGCGCGGCGGGTCCAGCACCACGACGTCCACCGGCTTCGGGGCCGACTCCAGCACGTGCTCCACCCGCCCCGCCTGCCAGGACACCTGCGGCAGGTCGGCCAGGTTCTTCTCGCCGTCCGCGACCGCGCGGCGGCCGGACTCGACCGCCAGCACCCGGCCCGACGAGCCGACCTGCGAAGCCAGCACCGACGCGAACAGCCCGACCCCGGCGTAGAGGTCCCAGGCCGTCCCGCCCACGGGCGCCTCCGCCCACTCGGCCACGACCGCGGCCAGCGTCGAGGCCGCCGCCGGGTGGACCTGCCAGAAGCCGTGCGCGTCGAGCTGCCAGTCGCGGCCCGCCGCGTGCTGGACCGCCACCCCGCCCGCCAGCTGGCGGGCGCGGACCTTGCCCCGGACCGTCGACAGCTCCCGGACGTGCACCCCGCCGTCGCCGTCGCCGGTGACCTCGATCTCGCTGCCCGGTCGCCAGCGCCGCGCCAGGACGTCGTCGAGCTCGCCCGGCACCGCGATCGGGCAGTCTTCGAGGGGCACCACCCGGTGGCTGTGGTGGGCGCGCAGGCCCGCGCGCCCGTCCCGGTCGGCGACCAGCCGGACGCGGCTGCGCCAGTCCAGCGGCCCGCCTTCGAGGGCCTCCACGACGATGTCCCGCTCGATGCCGGCCAGCCGCTGGAGCTGCTCGGCCACCACCGCCGCCTTCAGCGAGAGCTGATGATCCGGAGCGGCGTGCTGCCAGTCGCAGCCGCCGCAGCCGCCGGGCACCGCGAGCGGGCACGGCGGCTCGACCCGGTGCGGGGACGGGACGAGCACCTCGACGGCGTCGCCGCGGCAGAACGAGCCGCCGTTGTCTTCGGTGACCTCGACGCGGACCTGCTCGCCCGGCAGCGCGTGCCGGACGAACACCACGCGACCATCGGCACGCGCCACGCAGTGGCCGCCGTGCGCCACCGCGCCGACCTCCACCTCGAGGACGCGGCCCAGCCAGCTCGTCATTCTGCCGGCTCCTTGGGTTTCGGGGTGGTGATCGGCTTCCCGTTGGGAGAGAAGCCGCGACGGACGTCGCCGGCGGCCGGCCGCTCGTTGCGGACGCGCGCGGCCGCCTTGGCGGACGACTCCAGCTGCCACGGCACGCTCGCCACGATCACGCCGGACTGGAACAGCAAGCGGCCCTTGAGCCGCAGCGCGCTCTGGTTGTGCAGCACCTGTTCCCACCAGTGCCCGACCACGTACTCCGGGATGAAGACCGTGACCACGTTGCGCGGGTTGTCGCCGCGCACGCGCTTCACGTAGTCCAGGACCGGTTTCGTGATCTCGCGGTAGGGCGACTCGACGACCTTCAGCGGCACCTTGAAGTTGTGCGCGTCCCACTCGGCGGTGAGCCGGCGCGTGTCCTTGTCGTCCACATTGACCGTCACGGCTTCGAGGACGTCCGGGCGCATCGCCTTGGCGTAGGCCAGCGCGCGCAGCGTCGGGCGGTGCAGTTTGGACACCAGGACGATCGCGTGGTTGCGCGACGGCAGCACGGTCGGGGTGTCGCCCAGGTCCTTCAGCTCGTCGGCGACGCGGTCGTAGTGCTTCCGGATCGCGGTCATCAGCACGAAGATCGCCACCATCGCCGCGATCGCGATCCACGCGCCGAGCAGGAACTTGGTGATGAGCACGATGACCAGGACGACGCCGGTCATGGTCAGGCCGACCGCGTTGACCGTCTGCGAGCGCCGCATCCGGCGTCGCTTGCCCGGGTCGGTTTCCTTGGCCAGCAACCGGTTCCAGTGCCGGATCATGCCGGCCTGGCTCACCGTGAACGACACGAACACGCCCACGATGTACAGCTGGATGAGCCGGGTCACCTCGGCGTCGAACGCGATGATCAGCACCAGCGCGAACGCCGAGAGGAACAGGATCCCGTTGGAGAACGCCAGCCGGTCGCCGCGGGTGTGCAGCTGCCGCGGCAGGTAACGGTCCTGCGCGAGGATCGAGCCCAGCACCGGGAAACCGTTGAACGCGGTGTTCGCGGCCAGCAGCAGGATGATGCCGGTGGAGAAGGAGACGTAGTAGAACGCCGGCGGGAAGTCGGCGAACACGGCGTGCGCGATCTGCGCGACGATGGTCTTCTGCTCATAGCCCGCGGGAGCGCCGGCGAGCTGCTCCGCCGGGTCCTCGGCGAACTTGACGTCGGTGATCGTGGCCAGCGTGATGATGCCGACGAGCATGGTCACCGCGAGCAGGCCCATCATCAGCAGCGTCGTCGCCGCGTTCTTCGACTTGGGTTTCTGGAACGCCGGGACGCCGTTGCTGATCGCCTCGACCCCGGTCAGCGCCGCCGCGCCGGAGGAGAACGCCCGCAGCACCAGGAACGCGTACGCCACGCCCGCGAAGGTCCCTTCGGCGTTCAGCGTGAACCCGGCGCTCTCGGCCTTCATCTCGGTGCCGGTGGCCGCCTGTACCAGGCCCCACACGACCATGACCATGATGCCCACGATGAACCCGTATGTCGGGATCGCGAAGGCCTTCCCCGACTCCCGGATGCCGCGCAGGTTCAGCGACGTCAGCACGACGACGATGACGATCGAGGCCAGCACCTTGTGCTGTGCCACCCACGGCACCGCGGACCCGATGTTCGCCACACCGGACGAAGTGGACACCGCGACCGTCAGCACGTAGTCGACGAGCAGGGCGCTCGCGACCGTCAGGCCGAACTTGCCGCCCAGGTTCGTGTTGGCGACCTCGTAGTCACCGCCGCCGCTCGGGTACGCGTGGACGTTCTGCCGGTAGGAGGCGACCACGACCAGCATCACCAACGCGACCATGATGCCGATCCACGGCGCCAGCGCGTAGGCGGAGAGGCCCGCGACGCTCAGCGTCAGGAAGATCTCTTCCGGTGCGTACGCCACGCTGGAGAGCGCATCGGACGCGAAGATAGGCAGCGCGATGCGCTTCGGGAGGAGCGTGTGAGCGAGCCTGTCACTGCGGAACGGACGTCCGAGGACCAGGCGTTTCAGCACGGTCGGGAACTTCGACACCACGGAAGCCTAACGGCAGGGGTACACGGTAGGTTCGGCGCTGGCATGTCGGGGCAGGTACGGACGGGTTAACCGCCGAAGAGGAGGCAGGGCGTGCACGTGGTGATCATGGGATGCGGCCGGGTAGGCGCGTCCCTGGCCGCTGCGCTGGAGCGGCTCGGCCACGAGGTGGCCGTCATCGACAAGAGCCAGCAGGCGTTCCGCCGGCTCGGCAGCGACTTCCACGGGCAGCAGGTCATCGGCGTCGGGTTCGACCGCAAGGTGCTGATCGAAGCGGGCATCGAGCGGGCCGGGGCGTTCGCCGCGGTGTCCAGCGGCGACAACTCGAACATCATCTCCGCGCGGGTCGCGCGCGAGAACTTCGGCATCGAGCACGTCGTCGCGCGGATCTACGACCACAAGCGCGCGGCCGTCTACGAGCGGCTGGGGATCCCGACGGTGGCGACCGTGCCGTGGACCACCGACCGGTTCCTGCGGACGCTCCTGCCGGACGGTGTCGCGTCGGCGTGGCGGGACCCGTCGGGCAACATCGCGCTGCTGCAGCTTCCGCTGCACGAGGGCTGGGTCGGGCACTCCGTCCGGTCCCTGCAGGAGGCGTCCGGCGCGCGGGTGGCGTTCATCATGCGTTTCGGCACGCCGGTGCTGCCGGACGGCAAGACGATGGTGCAGGACGGCGACGACGTGTGGGTGGCCGCGCGGTCGGGCACCGTCAGCGACGTCACGAGCGTGGCGCAGCGCGAACCGGAGGACGAGGACTGATGCGGGTCGCGATTGCCGGGGCGGGTGCCGTCGGCCGTTCCATCGCCGCCGAGCTGATCGACGGCAGGCACCAGGTGATGCTGATCGAGCGGGAGGCCGACCAGTTCGAGCCGCAGACCGTCGAGCAGGCCGACTGGGTGCTCGGCGACGCCTGCGAGGTGTCGATCCTGGAGGAGTCCGGGATCGAGCAGTGCGACGTCGTGATCGCCGCCACCGGCGACGACAAGGCGAACCTGGTCGTGTCGCTGCTGGCCAAGACGGAGTTCGCGGTGCGGCGCGTGGTGGCGCGGGTGAACAACCCGGCCAACGAGTGGCTGTTCACCGACGCGTGGGGCGTCGACGTCGCCGTGTCGACCCCGCGGATGCTCGCGGCGATGGTCGAGGAGGCGGTCAGCGTCGGCGACCTGGTCCGGCTGATGACGTTCCGGCAGAGCAACGCGAACCTCGTCGAGCTGACGCTGCCGGCGGAGACCCCGCTGGCCGGCAAGCCGGTGAGCGACCTGAGCCTGCCCCGCGACGCGGCCTTGGTGACCATCCTGCGCGGCGACCGCGTGATCGTGCCGCAGCCGGAGGACCCCCTGGAGCCGGGCGACGAGCTCCTATTCGTCGCGACGGCGGACGTCGAGCCGGAGATCCGGACGGCACTGGGCTACTGAGTTCGCTGGGCTACTGAGTTCGCGAAGAAGGCCCCCGGCGAGCGTGCCGGGGGCCTTCTTCGTGCCGAGTGGGTGCCGCGAATGACTCATTCGGGACCTCCGACGCCGGGAATGAGTCATTCGCGGCGCAGGACGAGCGGAACTGTCGGTGCTCACCGGTAGCGTGGAAAACGGGGGCGCCCCGCGCGGGTCGGGCTTCGAGGGGCGCGCCGGGACGTCATGAACGACTCGTTCACCACGCCGGACGACCTGAAAGGGTCGTTCATGCCATCGGAGAGCAGGCCCACGATCCCCCGCCGGGCAAAGGTCAGGCTTCGGGAGTCTGGGCGTACTTCTCGCGCAGCCGGGCTTCGACCTCGGCGTCGGTCTCCGGCTTGGGCTCGTCCTCGGCCTGCGCCTTCAGCCGCTTGTCCGACCGGCGCACCGCCCAGACCACCACCAGCAGGCCCAGCCCGTACAGCGGGTACCCCATGGCGATCTTCGCGAAGGCCAGCCAGCCGGTGTAGTCCTCCTGGTAGAGCCACCGCTGGACGACGAACCGGGCGGCGAACACCAGCGCCAGGGCCAGCGTCGCGATGTCGTAGCCGTAGCGGGACGGCTTGTCCTTGCGCCACGCCTGCCCGGTGCCGTTGAGCACGTTCCAGACGACGCCCGCGATCGGCCACCGCACGACCACCGACAGCACGAAGACGCCGCAGTAGACCAGGCTCGCGTAGATCCCGAAGAGGAAGAACCCCTTCGCCGACCCGGTGCGGTAGGCGATGAACGCCGCGATCGCGACGCCGAAGAAACCGGAGATCGCCGGCTGCAGGGGCTCCTTGCGGACGACCCGCAGCACGGTGATGGCCACCGCGCTGCCCACCGACGTCCAGATGGCCGCGGTCAGGCCGAAGAAGGCGTTCGCCAGGACGAAGACGATCACCGGCACCGACGAGTAGATCAGGCCGGACACGCCGCCCATCTGCTCGAGCAGGGTCGGCTGCTTTTCATCTTCCGCGTCGGTCTTCTTCTCGCTCGGGGCGGGTTCAGTCACGATAGGTGATCAACTCACTGGGCTCTGGAGCTCGTAATAGGGGTTGTACAGCACCTTCTGGCCGTCACGCTCGGCCATCCGGCCGCGCACCTTGATCGTCCGGCCAGGCTCGATGCCCGGGATCCGGCGGCGGCCGAGCCAGATTAGCGTCACGCCCTGTGTCCCGTCGAACAGCTCCGCCTCCAGCGTGGCGGCCTCGTTCGTCGGGCAGAGCTCCACGCTGCGCAGTCTCCCCATCACGGTGACCTCTTCGCCGGAACGGCAGTCGCAGGCCCGCTGCGCGCCCTCGGCGCCGGACCTCATCGACATCTCGTCGGCGTCGAGCTCGTCGACGTCGCTGGTCAGCTTGCGTACCAACCGGCTGAAGTAGCCGCCGTCTTTGGCGGACATAGGTGCTCCTGTGCTCCGGGGCCCCCGACAAACTGCTTGCGGCCCGTGCGATTCCAGCGTACTGCGGTCCCCGCCAGGGAAACGCCTTTGCGCAAAGATCGCAACGTGACGTCCGCAATCAGAGTTCCCGCCGCGGTGCTGCTGCCCGGCACCGGCTCGGACGAGGTGTTCGTCCGGGCGGTCTTCGCCGGCCCGCTGCGCGCCCTCGGTGTCCCGCTCATCGCGCCACCGCCACCCCCCGGCGCGGCGCTCGCCGACGGCTACCTGGCGACCCTGGACGCGCTGGCGGACGAACACGGCGAACTGCTCGTAGGCGGCATTTCGTTCGGCGCCCACCTCGCCGCGGAGTGGGCCGTGGCCCATCCGGGCCGTTGCGGGGGCCTGCTGGCCGCGCTCCCGGCCTGGAACGGCCGTCCGGGCCCGGCACCCGCATCGCTGGCCGCGACGCTGTCCGCGGATCTGGTGGCCGGATCAGGGGTTGACGCCGCCCTGGCGCAGACGGCGGGCAGCCCCGGCTGGCTGCGAGCGGAACTGGACCGGGCGTGGCGCCGCCACGGCGACGGGCTGGCGGCCGGCCTGCGCGTCGCGGCGGGCCGTCCGGCGCCGACCGTGGCCGAGCTGGCGGCCCTGGCCGTCCCGGCCGGGATCGGCACCTGCACCGACGACCCGATCCACCCGACGAAAGTCGCATCGGAGTGGGCCCGGGCCCTCCCCCGCGCGGCGCTCGGCGAGACGACGCTCACGGCACTGGGCGCCGACCGCGAGTCCCTCGGCCGGGCGACCGTCCTCGCCTACCTCCGGGCGCTGGAAAAGCCGTGAAGGCCTCCTTACCGGCCATAAGAGCCGGTAAGGAGGCCTTCACGGCTTTGGGTCGAGCGTCAGCCCTGCTCCTGCTGCGCCGCGATGT
>NZ_JBEZHS010000033.1:0-106895 GCF_040650695.1 Amycolatopsis sp. NPDC048633 | reverse complement strand
TCCTTCATCGCGATCAGGTGGTCGCCGTAGCGGGCGGCCAGGTTGAGGTCGTGCATTACGGGCTTGGGCTGCCGGACCGTGGCACTGGGGAGGCCCCGGCCCGGCAGCGGTGTGGTTCCGCCGGCCGCTGGGGGTCTCCGGCGGCGAAACCGATCAGAGGTTATCCACCCGGGATCGGTTTCGGGGAGTCCGGAAGCCGGAATGCCCGATCGGGCAGCCGTAGACTGGCCGCCGTGCCCGAACCGACAGTGGACGACGTGCTGGCCGAACTGGCCACGCTCGAGGACCCGAGGGTCCGCGCCGTGAACGAGAAACACGGCGACGACCACGGCGTGAACCTGAGCAAGCTGCGCGCGGTCGCGAAGCGGCTGAAGACGCAGCAGGACCTCGCGCGGGAGCTTTGGGCCACCGACGACACCACGGCGAAGCTGCTGGCGACCCTGTTCTGCCGCCCGAAGGCGTTCGAGCGCGACGAGCTGGACGCCATGCTGCGAAGCGCGCGCACCCCCAAGGTGCACGACTGGCTCGTCAACTACGTCGTGAAGAAGAACCCGCACGCCGAGGAGCTCCGGCAACAGTGGTTCGCCGACCCGGACCCCGTGGTCGCGAGCGCCGGCTGGGCGCTGACCGTCGACCGCGTCGCGAAGCAGCCCGAAGACCTGGACGGCCTGCTCGACATCATCGAGAAGGACATGAAGGACGCGCCCGAGCGCCTGCAGTGGGCGATGAACCACTGCCTGGCCCAGATCGGGATCGAGCACCCCGGGTACCGCGCCCGCGCCATCGAAATCGGTGAACGGCTCGAGGTGCTCAAGGACTACCCGACCCCGCCGAACTGCACGTCACCGTTCGCGCCGAGCTGGATCGCCGAGATGGTGCGCCGCCGGGCGTAGTCACTCCGCCGCGCTGGCCGCCCTGGCCGCGTCGGCGCGGTCGGCGTACGCGCCGACCAGCTGTTCCTCGGCGTCCTCCAGGTACTTCATCAGCAGCTGCTCCGCGCCCGGCCCGTCACCGGCCTCGATGCGGTCGAGGATCTCGTGGTTGCGCGGCAGGTAGCGCTCGTGGAAGCGGCGCGGCTCGGCCATGATGTGGAAGACCAGCCGCAGCTCGGCGGTCAGCCTGCCGACCAGCTCGTTGACGCGCTCGCTGCCCGACAGCGCGGCCAGCTCCTGGTGGAACCACACGTTCGCGGTGCCGAGGTCCTTCCAGTTGCCGGTGCGCGCGGCCTCGTCGCCGATCTCGACCTTCTCCTTGATCCGCGCGAAGGAGGCGGGCTTCGCCGTCACCCCGCGGACCGCCGCGCACTCGATGATCTTGCGGACGCGGTAGATGTCGACGACGTCGTCGACGCTCGGGATGCGGACGAAGACCCCGCGGTTGAGCTCGTGGGCCAGCAGCCGCTCGTGCGTGAGCAGCCGGAACGCCTCTCGCAGCGTGTTGCGCGAGACGCCGAGTGCGTTGCCGATGTCCTGCTCCGACAGCCGGCCACCAGGCAGGAAGAAGCCTTCCGCGATGCGCTTGCGCAGGACGCCGGCCACCCGCTCGGTCGTGCTCTTGCGGCTGACCAGGCCGCGGTCGGCCTCCAGGCCCGGGACTGCGCTGTCTTCGATGACCACGTCATCGATGGTACCCGTCACACGGAGGACGATCTAATTGCCGTCTTGTGGAATTGTTCAACGATCTCTACTGTGTGAGGTACGCCACGATGAGACACTGGCCAGGAGGTGCCCGACATGACTGCCACAGCAACCGAGGCCCGGCCGTTCGACTGGTTCCGCACACTCGGCAAACGCGGACGCCGCGCCTTCGTGGGCGCGTTCGGCGGCTACGGCCTGGACTCGTTCGACTACCAGACCCTGCCGCTCGGCCTGGCCGCGATCACCGTTTACTTCGGCATTTCGAGCGGCGAAGCCGGCCTGCTCGGCACGACGACGCTGGTCGTTTCGGCCATCGGCGGGGTCGGGGCCGGCATGCTGGCCGACCGGATCGGCCGCGTCCGCACGCTCCAGATCACCATCGCGATGTACACGATCTTCACCGTGCTCTGCGGGTTCGCGCCGAACTTCGAGACGCTGCTGATCTTCCGCGCCCTGCAGGGCCTGGGCTTCGGCGGTGAGTGGGCGGCCGGCGCCGCACTGGTCGCGGAGTACTCCTCGGCCCGCTACCGCGGCCGGACCGTGGCGTTCGTGCAGAGCGCGTGGGCGGTCGGCTGGGGCCTGTCGGTGGTCGTCTACACCGTCGTGTTCAGCGTCGCGAGCGACGACATGGCCTGGCGCATCATGTTCTGGACCGGTGTCATCCCGGCCCTACTCGTGCTGTGGGTGCGCAAGAGCGTCAAGGACGCCCCACGCGCCGAGGAACGCCTGAAGGCCGAACGCCCGAAGGGCACGCTCATCCGGATCTTCAAGGGCGACCTGCTGCGCACGACGTTCTTCGCCGCGCTGCTCGCCACCGGCGTCCAGGGCGGGTACTACACGATCTCGACGTGGCTGCCGTCCTACCTGAAGAAGACGCGCGAGCTGACCGTGATCGGCACCGGCGGGTACCTCGCGTTCCTCATCACCGGCGCCTTCGTCGGCTACGTCTGCGGCGGCTACCTCACGGACCTGATGGGGCGCAAGAAGACCTTCCTGACGTTCGCGCTGCTCTCGGCCGCGCTGATCGTCGCGTACACGCAGATCCCCAAGGGCGCCAACGGGCTCGTGCTGGTGCTGGGCTTCCCGCTCGGCTTCTCGATGTCCGCCATCTTCAGCGGCTTCGGCGCGTACCTCGCGGAGCTGTACCCGACGTCGCTGCGCGGGACGGGACAAGGCTTCACGTACAACTTCGGCCGTGCGGTCGGCGCCATCTTCCCGACCGTGGTCGGCTTCATGGGCGCGGGCGGCGCGATCGTGTTCGGCGCGCTGGGGTACGGCATCGCCGTGCTCGCCTTGCTGGGACTGCCCGAGACCCGGGGTATCGAACTCGTCGACTGAGGGGGAACTCATGACGACCTTGGACGAACCGGCCACGTTCACTCCCGCGCAAGCGCGCGAGGTGTTCCGCCGCGGCACCGCTCGCCCCACCACGGGCTGGGCCAATGGCTTCACCCAGACCAACCTGATCGCCGTGCCCGAGGACTGGGCCTACGACGTCCTGCTGTTCTGCACCCGCAACCCGCAGCCGTGCCCGGTGCTCGACGTCACCGACCCCGGCGACCCGGCCACCCGGCTCGCCGAGGGCGCGGACCTGCGCACCGACCTGCCGCGCTACCGGATCTGGCAGAACGGCGTGCTGGCCGGCGAGGTGGCCGACGCGACCGGCCTGTGGCGCAGCGACATGGTCGCCTTCTCGATCGGCTGCAGCTTCACGTTCGAGACGGCGCTGGCCGCCGAGGACGTCCCGCTGCGGCACGTCGAGCAGGGCCGCAACGTCGCGATGTACGTGACGAACCGGCCGTGCGAGCCCGCCGGGCGGCTGTTCGGCCCGATGGTCGTTTCGATGCGGCAGATCCCGGAGGACCGCGTCGACGACGCCATCCGGATCACCCGCGCGATGCCGGCCGTGCACGGCGCGCCCGTGCACGTCGGCGACCCGCGGGCGCTGGGGATCGAGGACCTTTCCCGGCCGGACTTCGGCGATCCCGTGGACGCGCGGCCGGGTGACGTCCCGGTGTTCTGGGCCTGCGGGGTCACCCCGCAGGCGGCACTGATGGCGTCGCGGCCTCCCTTTGCGATCACCCACGCGCCGGGGTACATGTTCATCACCGACCGCCACGACAGCGAATACCGGGTGGGATGAGATGGATCTGAACAGCGATCTCGGTGAGGGCTTCGGCGCCTGGAAGATGGGCGACGACGAAGCCATGCTGGACATCGTGACCAGCGCGAACGTCGCGTGCGGCTTCCACGCGGGCGACCCGTCGGTGATGCGGCGGGTGTGCGAGCTGGCGGCCGAGCGCGGCGTCGCGATCGGGGCGCACGTCGGCTACCACGACCTGGCCGGGTTCGGCCGGCGCGCACTCGACATCGCGCCGGACGAACTGGCGGACGAGGTGCTCTACCAGATCGGCGCACTGGACGCGTTCGCCCGCGCGGCGGGCAGCCGCGTGACGTACGTGAAGCCGCACGGCGCGTTGTACAACACCGCGGCGGTGGACGTCGAGCAGGCCGCGGCGATCGTCGACGGCCTGCGCCGGTACGACCCCGCGCTCGCGCTGCTCTGCCTGCCGGACTCGGAAATGCAGCGGCAGGCGGAAAAAGCGGGCGTGGTGGCGTACGCGGAGGCGTTCGCCGACCGGGCCTACACCCCGGAAGGCAAACTCGTGTCGCGCAAGCAGCCGGGCGCGGTCCTGCACGACGCGGCGGCGGTGGCCGAGCGCGCGGTCGGGATGGCGACCGGCGACGGCGTCGTGACGGCGGACGGCGGCAAGCTCGACCTGCGCCCGGATTCCCTGTGCGTGCACGGGGACACCCCGGGTGCGGTCGAGCTGGCCCGCCGGATCCGCGACGGCCTGGCCGCGGCGGACGTCCCGCTCGCCGCGTTCACCGGATGACCGTCCGGCTGCTGCCGTGCGGGCGGCGCGCGGTGCTGGTGGAGCTCGACGACGTGCTCGGGTTCCAGGCGGCGCTGGAGCAGTCGCCGCCGGACGGCTTGGTCGAGCTGGTCCCGGCGGCCCGGACGCTGCTGGTCCGCTTCGACCCGGCGGTGACGGACGCGGGCCGCTTGGGTGCCGCGCTGCGCACTGTGTCCCCTGTGGACAGTTCCGTGTCTTCTTCGGCCGAGGTGGTGGTTCCCGTGGTGTACGACGGCGAGGACTTGGCCGACGTCGCGGCCGAGGCCGGCATGAGCGTCTCGGCGCTGATCGCCCGGCACAGCGGGGGTTCGTACGTCTCGGCGTTCTGCGGGTTCGCGCCGGGGTTCGCGTACCTGTCCGGGTTGGACGCGGCGCTGCACGTCTCGCGCCGGTCGACGCCCCGCACGCGCATCCCGGCGGGGTCGGTGGCGATCGCCGGCGAGTACAGCGCGGTGTACCCGAGCGCGTCGCCGGGCGGCTGGCGGCTGCTCGGCCGCACGGACGTGCCGGTGTGGGACGTCGAGCGCAACCCGCCGAACCTGCTGCCGCCGGGCACGAAGGTCCGGTTCGAGGCGGTGCCGGCGTGAAGCTCGAAGTCGTGCGGCCGGGGTTCACGACGACGGTGCAGGACCTCGGCCGGCCCGGGCACGCGGCGCTCGGCGTCGGCCGCTCCGGCGCCGCGGACCGCGGGTCGTTCCAGCTGGCCAACCGGCTCGTCGGGAACGCACCGGGCGCCGCGGCCTTGGAGGTGACGCTCGGCGGGCTGGTGCTGCGCGCGTCGGCCGTCACGACGGTGGCGGTGACCGGCGCGCTGTGCCCGGTGTCGCCGGGCGGCATGAACGCGCCGATGACGTTGTGGCCGGGCGACGAGCTTTCGCTGGGCACGGCGTCATCGGGTCTGCGTTGTTATGTCGCGGTGCGCGGCGGGATCGACGTGACGCCGGTGCTCGGCTCGCGGTCCACCGACACGCTCGGCAAGCTGGGGCCGCCGCCGCTGGCCGCCGGGATGCTGCTGCCGGTGGGCACCCCCGGCGCGTTCCCGGTGGCCGACCTGGCGCCGCGCGCGGCTTGGCCCGACGCGCCGGTCCTGCGCGTCACGCCGGGACCGCGTCGCGACTGGTTCGCTGCACCGGATCAGCTGTTGTCCACTGTGTACACGGTTTCGCCGGACTCGGACCGCGTCGGGATCCGGCTGACCGGACCGGCCCTCGAGCGGGTCCGCCACGACGAGCTGCCGTCCGAGGCGTGCGTCCCCGGGTCGCTGCAGGTACCGCCGTCGGGCCGGCCGATCCTGTTCCACGCGGACCACCCGACGACCGGCGGCTACCCGGTGATCGCGGTCGTCGAGGAGGACGACCTCGATCTCGCGGCCCAGCTGCGTCCCGGTCAGACCGTGAGCTTCCGCGCTGTCTAGGCCCGGGAGTCCGGCACTTCCGCGTAGTCGGGCAGCTCGACGCCGTTGATCGCGCGTTCGGCCAGCGCGGTGATCGCCGCCATGTCGGGCTCCGGGCTCGGCTCGGCGTCCGGCTCGGCGCCGCGCATCTGTGCGTGCAACCGGCCGATCTCCTGGTTGGCCTCGACGAACGGACGCATCAGCCGCTCGTAGCCGGCGAAGCCGGCCGCCGGGTCCCACCCGGTGGCGGCCAGCTCCCCGGCCAGCAGGTAGGCGCCGACCAGGGCCAGCCCGGTGCCTCCGCCGGACAGTGGTGACGAGCTGAACGCCGCGTCGCCGAGCAGCACCACCCGGCCGTTCGACCAGCGGTCCAGCACGACCTGGGCGATCTGGTCCAGGTAGAAGTCCGGGGTGTCGTCCAGGTGCGCGAGGATCTGCGGGGTCAGCCAGCCGAAGCCGGCCATCCGCTCGCGCAGCAGGCGCTTCTGGGCCTCGACGTCGCGGTGGTCGACGTCGAACTCGGCCGCGGAGAAGGACAGCACGGCCATCGCCCGGGTGGCGTCCGGGAGGGGGCGCAACCCGGCGGAGCGCCCGGCCTCCTGGTGGTCGAGCATCCAGCGTTCCAGCCCGAATTCGTTGGGCACGCTGTAGAAGGCCAGCACGGATCCCAGGTGGCGGACGAACCGCTCGCGCGGCCCGAAGACCATCTCCCGCAGCGACGAGTGCAGCCCGTCCGCGCCGACCACCAGGTCGAAGCGCCGCCGGTCGCCGCTCGCGAAGACCACGTCGACCCCGTCGGCGTCCTGGGTGAGCTCGGCGATCCGGTCGTCGAAGACGTACTCGACCTCGTCGCGGGTGTCCTCGTGCAGCACCCGGGACAGGTCACCGCGCAGGATCTCGATCTCCGCGATGTACCCGTCACCGCCGTCGTCGTCCGCACTGAAGGTCTCCAGCACGTTCCCCTTGGCGTCCACGGTGTGCGCGCCGGCGGTCTCGGTGCGGGCCGCGCGCACCGCCGCGTCCAGCCCCATCCGCCGGATGACCTCCTTGGCCACCCCGCGCGCATCCACCGCCTGCCCGCCGGGGCGCAGCTCGGGAGCGCGCTCCACCACGGTCACCTCGGCTCCCCGCCGGCTCAGCCAATGGGCCAGCGCGGGCCCCGCGATGCTCGCCCCGGCCACCAACACCCTGGTACCGCTCACCGTGTTTTCCCCTGTTCGCCGGTCCGGGTCCGGATCCTACGACGAGAGCCCGGGGACCCGTCCCCGCGATCACCTGCTCACGACCACCAGCCACGCCACGTTCGTGAGGACGATCGCCAGCCAGAGCGGCCACGAGCGCCTGGCCCGCAGTGGCCCCGGCTCCGCCAGCCGATCGGCGAGGTAGGCGTCGAAGGCCTCGGCGACCTGGTCGTCGATCTCGTCGCGCAGGCGCGGGCTCAGCTCAGACATGCGCCACCGGCCGCGGGGCCGCGACCGACAGGCACACCAGCGCCAGTGGCACCTCCAGACCGGCCATGAGTAGCGAAAACACGACGTCGTCCCCCGCCGTCACGACGTCGAACCATGCGTCGGCGAACAGCAGCGTCGCCGTGCCGATCGCCGCGAACGGCGTCCGCGGGTCGTCGCGGCCGAGCAGCCAGGCCGTGGCCAGCAGGCCGACCGCCTCCGCCGCGTCGAAGCCCGTCCGGGCCAGCCGCCAGTGCTGCGCCGGATAGCCGTCCGGCAGCGTCGTCCCCAGGACCACGATCCACGGCAGCAGGCACAACCCCGCCGCCCACAACAGTCTTCGCATCCCCATGCCGGCCACGGTAGCGATTGCAGAGATTCTTTGCAAACATCCTCTGTAGTACGCTCCCGCCATGGTCGAACGTCCCGAACGGCGCGTCCTCACCGGCGCGGATCTCAAGGCCTTCTACAAGGCCCTGGCCAACCCCGTGCGCCGCGACATCCTGTCCTACCTGGGCAAACACGGCGAAGCGAACTCGACGAGCGTCGCGAAGGCCCTCGGCGAGAGCACCGGGACGACCAGCTATCACCTCCGCAAGCTCGCCGACCTCGAGCTGATCGCGGAGATCGAGGAGCGCTCCACCGGCCGCGAACGCTGGTGGAAGTCGCTGATGAAGGACATCTACACCCCGCCCGGCCTCGAGATGACGCCGGACGAACGCGAAGCCGCGACGAAGCTCGGCGCGCTCAAGATGAGCCACGACCTCGGCCTGGTCACGCGGGCGTACGCGGGCTACGACAGCGGCCAGGGCTGGAACCAGATCTACCGCGCGGGCCTGACCCTGACGAAGGAACAGATCACGTCGTTCGTCGAGGAGTACCAGAACCTGCTCTGGAAGTACGCCACCGAGCCGGGCCACCACCCGCCGGGCTCGCGCTCGCTGGCCGTCCGATTGATCGTGGTACCGGAAGAAGAGTCCACAGAGGATTAAAGGCCCGACACCCGCAGCGTGATGTTCAGCCGCCCGGTCAGGCCGAGCGCCGGGTCCGCCGTGCCCGGCAGCGTCTTGGGCACGCCGTGGTACGCGAGCCGGGAGGGGCCGCCGAACACGAACACGTCGCCCGAGTGGAGCTCGACGTCGGTGTACGGCCGGCCGCGCGTCTCGGTGTTGCCGAAGCGGAACACGCACGTGTCGCCGAGGCTGAAGGACACCACCGGCGCCAAGCTGCGCTCGTCCTTGTCCTGGTGCAGCCCCATCTTCGCGGTGGCGTCATAGAAGTTGACCAGCGCGACGTCCGGCGCGTAGTCCTCGGCCGGTTCGCCGTGCGCGTCCGCCAGCGCGCGGCGGCCGAGGTCGCCGAGCCAGTCCGGGAACGGCAGCACCGGCGTGCCCTCGCCGGTCGTGCGCGAATAGCCGTACGGGTACCAGTGCCAGCCCAGGCAGACGGACTTCACCGACATCAGACCGCCGTTGGGCAGCCGGGTGTGGCGGTAGCCGGACCAGCCGCGGCAGGCCGCGACGAGCTCGCGCTGTTCGTCGAAGCCGAGCCAGTCGGGCACGTGGACGGCGCCGGGCGCGAGTTCGCCGCGCGGGCGCGGGAGGAGGGCGTCCATCACCTCGATTGTGCCGGAGACTCCCGCCGGCCACGTTCGGTGATCGTCGAAGGCACGACACGGTGACCGCGGAACGTCACGCCCGCGGTGGCATACAGCCGCAGGAGACGTCCCAACGGACCAACGGGACGCTCCTGCGGCCGATTCCCCTCGCGTTGGGCCACCATGGCTAGACATTCCCACACCCGAATGTCACAAGCCAGCGTGGATCAGCTACGAACGGGTCTCGTGACCTCGCCGCCGCGGGTCAGTCACGAAACGTCACGACGGTGACGCCGGCCTGGGCCGGCACCGGGTCGTTCATCGCGGCCAGCGCGGCCGGGACGTCGTCGAGCCCGATCCGCCGGCCGATCAGCGCGGCGAGGTCGATCCCCGCCGTCTCGACGACGCGCAGCAGCTCCGGGTACTCGTGGGCCTGGAGCCCGTGGATGCCGACCAGCTCGAGCTCGCCGCCGATGACCCGGTGCATCGGGATCGGCGCGACGCCCTGCGCGGGTGGCATCAGCCCGGCCTGGACGTGCCGGCCGCGCTTGCGGAGGCTGCCCACCGACGCCGCGCAGGTCGACGGCGCGCCGAGGCAGTCGAGCGAGACGTGCGTGCCGCCGCCGGTCAGCTCGCGCACGTGCGCGGCGACGGCTTCCGGGCCGTCGAAGGCCGATGAGTCGACGGTGAGGGCCGCACCGGATTTCGCGGCCAGTGTCAGCGCGGCCGGCGAGACGTCGATGGCGACGACCTTCGCGCCTGCTGCGACGGCCAGCAGCACCGCGGAGATCCCGACGCCGCCGCAGCCGTACACCGAAACCCACTGCCCCGCGGCGACCCGGCCCTGCCGCAGCACCGCGCGGAACGCCGTCCCGAACCGGCAGCCGAGCGCCGCGGCTTCGGCGGCGCCGAGCGAGTCCGGCAGCGCGACGAGGTTCGTCTCGGCGTGCTCGATGGCGACGCGCTCGGCGAACGAACCCCAGTGGGTGGCACCGGGCTGGAACTCGCGGTCGCAGATCTGCTGGTCGCCGCGGGCGCACTGGGGACAGGTGCCGCAGGCGCAGACGAACGGCACGGTGACGCGCGCGCCGAGCTCCCAGCCGCGCACGCCCGCACCGAGCGCGACGATCCGGCCGGCCAGCTCGTGCCCGGCTACGTGCGGCAGTGTCACCGCGGTGTCATGGCCCTGCCACGTGTGCCAGTCGCTGCGGCAGACGCCGGTGGCGTCGACCTCGATCACCACGCCGCCCGGCGCGGCCACCGGCTCCGGCACGTCCCGCACGATCGGCGGGACGCGGAACTCCTCCATGACCACAGCTCGCATGCCGCGAGCCTACGTGATCCGCTCAGGTGAGCGGTTTTCCGTTGGTACCGCTCAATTGAGCGGTGGTGCCTGCGGGTGGAAACGCGTCCTGCCGCGGGGCGGGCCGAGGAGCTTGCTGAGCGAGCCGTCCGGCACGTTCAGGATGTCCTCGAGATTCCGCAACGCCTCCAACGATTCCGGCCGTTCGGGCCGGCACCGCCCGGACTGCCAGTGGCTGAGGGTGGCCAGGCTGACCGTGGTTCCCCTGCCGCGCAAGCGATAGCGGATCCGGTCGAGCCCGAGTCCGCGGGCCCGGATGGCCGCTCGCAGGGCCACGTCGAACGGCCCGGCGGAGAGCAGCTGACTCAGCTCCGCCTGTTCCCCCCGGTCGATGGTGCGTGTTCGCTGACCGGTCATCACAACGCTCCGAAGCACTCCCGAGTACGAAAATTGGAGCGTAGGCCCAGCTTCGCAAGATCGGAAGGGCCCTCACCCACCTGCGAGCCGCACCTCTTCCGCGATGGCGGCGAACGGTTCCGCGTAGCCGGAGTTGATCGTGACGTAGGAAATCCCCCACCGCTCCCGCCAGCCGAGAAGCCTTTCCGCCGCTTGACCTGGATCAGCGGGCAGCACGGTGACGGCCCCGCCCGCGGCGAGCTCGGGCACGTCGACCCCGGCCCACCGCGCGATTCCCGGCGAAGGTTCGTCCCCGATGGCCATCAGGTTCAGCCCGAGGTCGATGTCCGGCAGCCGTTCGTCAGCAAGCTTACGGAATCGATCCACAATGGACTCGGCCTCGGCTTCGGTGGTCGTCGGCTTCCAGGTGAAGGAGACGGTGTCGGCTTCTTGCGCGGCGAGCGCCAGCATTTTCGGCCCGCCGCCGGCGAGCACCAGCCGCGGCCGGTCGCTCGCGCGCTTGAGGTGGGCGATCGTCTCCGCCATCCGTGTGATGCGCTCACCCGGTTCGCCGAACTCACGGCCGAGGCTTTCGGTGTGCGCTTCGGCCCCGGGACGCCCGACGCCGAGTCCCAGTTCGAACCGGCCGCCGGTCTGCTGGTGCAGGGTCTGGACCGACCAGCCGAGGGCTTTCGGGTCCCGGAAGGGATCGGCGAGCACGAAGGTCCCGATGGTGAGGTCCAGGGTGACCGCGGCGGCGGCCCCGAGCAGGACGAAGGGATCGGCGGTACCGACGGGATCGGTGGCGAGAAGGGTGTCGAAGCCGAGCTTCTCGACCCGCTCGGCCTGGGCGGTCCACGAAGTCAGGTCCGGCGAGTAGCCGGCGACGACGCCGAAGCGGAAGGGTTTCATGCGGCCATGGTCGCGGCCGCGGCCTGGTCAGCACATCCGCTTCACGACGTCACTCGGGCGTACGCCTCCCACCGACGTCATGAACGACTCGTTCATGGCTCCTGACGAGGTGAACGACCCTTTCATGACGTCGCGGGCTCAGCGCAGGGTGACCGACAACGCCTGCGCGATCTCCTTGCCGATGGCGTGCGTGGCCACCTCCGGCGGCGAGCCCACCTTCACCACCATCGGTCCCCCGAACGGCTGGCGCTCCACGACCTCGATGCGTTCGCCCAGGTTGATCGCGTGCTCCGTCAGGTAGCGCAGCAGCTCCGGGTCCGTGTCCCACACCCGGACGATCTCGCCCACCGCGCCCGGCTCGAGGTCGTCCAGGATGCGGACCGAAAGCTCCTCGACGCTGCCGTCGGCGGCCGGGATCGGGTCGCCGTGGGGGTCGCGGACCGGGTTGCCCAGCTTGGCCGCGATGCGCTCGATCAGCCGGTCCGACACCGCGTGCTCCAGCGCGTCGGCCTCCGCGTGGACCTCGTCCCAGGTGTAGCCGAGCTCGGACACCAGGTAGGTCTCGATCAGCCGGTGCCGCCGCAGCACCGAGCGCGCCAAGAGGCGCCCGTCGGCGGTGAGCTCGATCCCGCGGTACGGCACGTGCGTGACCAGCCCGAGCTGGGACAGCTTCGTGACCATCCCCGACGCCGAGGACGGGCTGACCTCCAGCCGGCCGGCGAGCGAGGTGTTCGTGACCGCCTCACCCCGTTCGACCAGGCCGTAGATCACCCGGACGTAGTCCTCGACCGACGAGGACCTCCGGACCGAACCATCTCCCATGCCGCATACGATACGGGGCCGGGTTCTTTCACGTGAAAGTTCACGGCCGCCAGCGGTAGCGGATCCAGCCGGGGACGGGTTCCGCGCCGAGCTGGGCGTAGAACGCCTCGCCTTTCTCGTTGCCCGCCTGCATGTCCCACTCGACGCGCCCGGTGGTGCGCGTGCGCAGCTCGTCGAGCAGCTCGCCGCCGAGGCCGTGACGCCGGTGGGCGGGCCGGACGAACAGGTCGTCCAGCCAGATCCCCGGCCGGGCTTCCCAGGTGGAGAAGTTCCAGCTGCAGAAGGCGAAGCCGGCGACGGTCCCGGGCTCGCCGGGCGGGGTCGCGAGCAGCACCCACGCCTTCGGGTCCGGCCCGAAGAGGTGGCCGCTCATCTCGGCGCGGTCGAGCTTGAGGTCGTGGTTGTCCTCGTAGACGGCGTGCTCTTCGATGAGCGCGCAGATCTCTTCGATGTCTTCGAAGACGGCGTCGCGGACGGGCATGTCGCCTCCCGTTTCTGTCGGTGGTGGTCGTTACGGTCGGGGTCGGAGGTGGTCGATGTCACCGGAAGAGAAGTTCGAAGCGCTGGTCGACGAGTTCACCGGCCGCCCGGGCATCACGCCACCCGGCGCGACCGGCGGTTTCGGGCGCACGGCGCTGCGCGTGAACGGCCGGATCTTCGGCATGTTCGTCCGCGGGCAGCTGGTGCTGAAGCTGCCCGCGCCGAGGGTCGACGAGCTGGTCGAGGGCGGCGACGGTGCCCGGTTCGACGCCAACAAGGGCACGCCGATGAAAGAGTGGCTGGCCCTGGACGCGGGGTCGCCGCGGCCGTGGGCGGGGCTGGCGGAGGAGGCACTGGAGTTCGTGGACGGGAAGGGGTGAGCGAGAGCCGCACCACGGCCGGAGCCGCTCACGACAGCCGAGCTTCGTAACGCAGCTCGCCGCCGACGGCCGTCCCCTGCACGCTCAGCCCGTCCAAAGCGGACTCCTCCAGCGGTGACCCGGACAGCACCGCGAAGTCGGCGAGCTTCCCCTCCTCCAGCGTGCCCATGTCACGCTCCGCGAAGGTCGCGTAGGCCGAGCCGTACGTGTACGCGCGCAACGCCTCCTCCGGCGTCAACGCCTCTTCAACACCGAAGGGCTCCCCGGACGCCGTGCGCCGGCGCACCATGTCGGCCAGTGCGAGCAGCGGAGCACCGTTCACGACCGGGCGGTCCGAAGAGGCGGGAAGGACACAACCCGCGTCGAGGACGCTTCGCAGCCGGTAGCACCACGGGACGCGTGACTCGCCGAGAGCGGCGCGCATACCGTCGCCGAGTTCGTTGACGAAGCGTCCCTGCGGCGAAGCGAGCAACCCCAGCGAAGCAAGCCGAGACAGCTCCGCGGGCTGAAGGACCGCGCAGTGCTCGATGCGGTGCCGGTGGTCCGTACGCGGCGAAGCGGCCAACGCGGCTTCGTACGCGTCGAGCACAACCGTGATCGCGCGGTCGCCGATCGCGTGCGTCGCGATCTGCCAGCCCGCCTCGTGCGCGCGGCGGATCGTGTCGGTCAAGGCGTCCTCGGGCACCTGGAAGTAGCCCACGTTGTCCGACTCGCCATCGAACGGCGAGTGCATCGCGCAAGTACGCCCGACCAGCGAGCCGTCGGCGAACAGCTTCATCGGACCGACGCGCAGCCACTCGTCGCCCAGGCCCGTGCGCAGGCCCAGGTCGAGGCCGAAACCGGCGCCGTCGGGCAGGTCGTGCAGCACGCTCGCGGCGACCATCACCGTGCTCCGCACGCGCAGCACTCCGGCGTCGCGCGCCTCCTGGTAGGCGGCCAGTTCGGCGGGTGTCTCGCCGACCAGGCCGCCGCCGATCCCGGCCTCCTGGACGCTGGTGATCCCCTCCGAGAGGTACTGCTCGGACGCCCGGTCGAGCCCGCGCACCACGCGCGAAACCGGCGTCGGGTACGTCAGCGGCCGCAGCAGCAGCTGCGCCTGCTCGCGCAGCAGCCCGGTCGGTGAGCCGTCGACGTGCACGACGTCGCCGCCGACCGGAACATGGGCCAGGTCCAGCTGGTCCAGCACCGCCGAGTTGACCACGGTCATGTGCCCGGACGTGTGCTTGAGCCGCACGAGCATCCCCGGCGCGGCCCGGTCGAGCCCGTGCCGGTCCGGGTGGCCGCCGGCGAGCTTGTTCTGGTCGTAGCCGCTCCCGACCACCCAGCTCCCGGCCGGCAGCGTCGCGGCCCGAGCGGCGACGGCGTCGTAGACCTCCTCGACGCTGCGGCAGCCACCCAGCGCGACGTCGTCGAGGCCCATCCCGAACCACGCCATGTGGTTGTGCGCGTCGTGGAACCCCGGCACGACGAACCCGCCGCCGAGGTCGACCCGCGAGCGCGCGGACAGCTCACGAGCGTCATCTCCGAGTGCGACGACCCGGCCGTTCAGGACAGCCAGCGCGCTGGTGACGCCCGCGCCCGTCCACACCGTGGCGTTCTCGTAGACCGCGTCGACCCGCATGATTCAAAGGCTATCGATCGATCGATCGAACGTCTAGCATCGGCCGCATGCCCACCGTGGAGTTCGCCGTCGAGGACGGCATCGCGCAGATCCGGCTGAACCGGCCCGAGCGGCTGAACGCGGTCGCCGCCGTCCTGGTCGACGACTTCCTCACCGCCCTCGACGCCGCCGCGCGCAGCGACGCCCGCGTCGTCGTGCTGTCCGGCACCGGCCGCGCTTTCTGCGCCGGCCACGACCTCAAGGAGCCCACTCCGGCGGGTGACTCGCGGGCGCGGCTCGACCGGCTCCAGGACGTCACCCGGCGGCTGCGCGCGCTGCGCCAGCCGGTGATCGCGGCGGTGCACGGCTACGCGATCGGCGCCGGCGCGGAGTTCGCGCTCGGCTGCGACCTGATCCTGGCCGCCGAGGACGCCGTCTTCGCGTTCCCCGAAGTCTCGCTGGGCCTGAGCGTCACCGGCGCGGCGTCGCGGCTGCTCCCGCTGCTGGTCGGCCCGCTCAAGGCGAAGGAGCTCCTGCTGCTCGGCGAGCGCTTCGACGGCCGGAAGGCCGCGGAGCTGGGCATGGTCAACGCCGCCGTGCCCGCGGAGCAGCTCCAGGCCGAAGCGCAGAGCTGGGCGAAGCGCATCGCCGAGCACCCGCCGGCGGCCGCGGCGATGGCGAAGCGCGTCCTCGACACCCCGATCGACGTCGAGCCCGCGCTGGAGCTGGAAGTCAGCCACGCGCTGATCACCGAGCACTCGGCCGCGGTCGCCGCGTCCACGGAGGCTTTCCGGAGCCGGACGTGACGCCGCTCGCCGAGGCCGGCACGCTCACCCAGCTCGTCACGCGAGCCGCGCAGTTGTGGCCCGAGCGCACGGCCTGGGTGTTCGACGAAACCGACCGGCGCTTCACCTTCACCGACGTCGACCGGATCAGCGACCGGTTCGCCGCCGCCCTCGCCGGACGCGGGATCGGCCCGGGCGACCGGGTCGCGGTGATGCTGCGCAACCAGCCCGAGTTCCCGCTGCTCTGGCTGGCGCTGGCCAAGATCGGCGCGATCCTGGTGCCGGTCAACACGAACTACCGCGAGTTCGACGGCGCCCACGTCCTCCGCCACTCCGGCGCGAAGCTCGCTGTCGCCGCGGAGGAGTTCACGGACCTCCTCGGCCGGATCAGCCTGGCCGAAGTGATCACGCCGGACCAGCTCGACGCCGCCGGAGCACCGCCGGACTTCGCGCCGGTGCCCGAGCTGCCGGTGAACATCCAGTACACGTCCGGCACCACGGGCGCGCCGAAGGGCTGCGTCCTGCCGAACCGGTACTGGACGACCCTGGCCGTCAGCCTCGCCACCGACTTCCCCGCCGTCGGCGCGGACGACGTCATGCTGACCGCCCAGCCGTTCCACTACATCGATCCACAGTGGAACGTCGCGTTGGGACTCGCCGCCGGCGCCACCCTCGTCGTGCTGGACCGCTTCCACCCCAGCACGTTCTGGGCGAAGGTCCGCGAGCACGACGTCACGTGGTTCTACTGCCTGGGGCTGATGCCCACGCTGCTGCTGCGGCAGGAGCCGGCCGACGCCGACCGCGACCACCGGGTCCGCGCGATCTGCGCGTCCGCGATCCCGCACGAGCTGCACGCCGAGCTGGAAGCACGCTGGGGCGTGCCGTGGTACGAGGCGTTCGGGATGACCGAGACCGGCGGCGACATCCGGATGACGGCGGCCGACCACGACGAGACCGTCGGCACCGGCTGCATCGGAAGGCCGAGCCGCGACCGCGAGGCGATGATCGCCGGCGAAGACGGGAAGCCGGTGCCGCGCGGGGAAACCGGTGAGCTGCTGATCCGCGGGATCGGGCTGATGCACGGCTACCACGACGATCCCGAGGCGACGGCGAAGGCGTTCCGCGACGGCTGGTTCCACACCGGCGACCTCGCCCGGATGGACGACGCCGGCCGCGTGTACTACATCGGGCGCACGAAGGACATGATCCGCCGCAGCGGCGAGAACGTCTCCGCCGACGAGGTCGAACGCGCGCTGTCGCTGCACCCGGCGGTGCGGCTCGCGGCCGTCGTCGCGGTGCCCGACGAACTGCGCGGCGAGGAGATCAAGGCGTACGTGGTGTGCGACGGCGTGCGCCCGGATCCGGGCGAGCTGGTCGCGTTCTGCGCGGAAAAGCTGGCCTACTTCAAGGTTCCGCGCTTCTGGGCGTTCGCCGCCGAGCTGCCGATGACGCCGTCCGAGCGCGTCGCCAAGGGCGAGCTGCGCAAGGTGGCCGACCCGCGCGCCGGGTCGTGGGACGCGAAGGCGGAAGCATGGCTGTGACCAGCCGGGAGCGCGTCCGCGCGGCGGCGGTGAAACTGTTCGCCACCAAGGGGTTCCACGGCACGGGCATCCGGGACCTGGCCCTGGAGGCCGAACTTTCCTCGGCGAGCCTGTACCACTACATGGGCACCAAGGAGGATCTGCTCGCGGAGATCATGCACACGGCACTGAACCGCCTCCTTGACGCCGCCCGCGAAGCGACGGCCGGCAGTGCGGACCCGGTGCACCGGCTGCGCACGCTGGTCGCGCTGCACGTGCTCGCGCACGCGGTCGGCCCGGCGGAAACCCGCGTGGTGGACAACGAAGTCGACGTGCTGTCCCCGGCCGCGCGCGAGCCGGTGGTGGCGTTGCGGGACGCGTACGAAAACCTGTGGGCGGCGGCGATCGAAGAAGGTGTGGCGGCGGGCGCGTTCCGCGTCGACCACCCGGCGGTGACCCGGCTGGCCCTGCTGGAGATGTGCAGCGGCGTGGCGCGGTGGTATTCGCCCCGCGGCCCGCTGGCGCTGGACGAACTGGCGGAGCACTACGCGGAGCTGGCGTCGAGGGCACTCGGCTGCACCTCGCCGCCGGGTGTCGCCGACTTGCGCCGCTGCCGGGAAATCGTCGCGAAGGAGTGGGGTGTGCCGGTCCAGCCCGCGAAGAGCGCTGCTGCCGATCCCTCATGACACTGCGCCGGTAACGGCCGCGAAAGAGTGGGGCATGTCCGTTTAGCGGCGCTTTTACCTGTGTACGCCTTGCCCAGACGGCGTGCGTGGGGGACGCTCGAAGGGTGACTGAGGAAACGATCCAACTGGAACTGGACGACTCGGGTCTCGCGCCGGGCCTCCCGACGCCGGCAAACCCCCGCGATCAGGTGCAGGACGTGCCCTACCGCCCGGTCGAGTTCCGCGATGACGATCTCCCCACCGCCCTGGAGCGGTGCTCCAAGTGGCTACGGCAGGCGCAGGAGTGGCTGGGCGAGCCGCTCGACGTCCTGGCCATCCACCTCGACTACGACGACCGCCAGGGTTCGCCGTACTACGACGTGAAGCTGCTGTGCAACGAAGAGGACCTGGCCGGCGTACCGATCGCCATCCGCAACAAGAAGTAGCTCCAACCGCCGTCAAGGCCACTTCCCGGAGGTTCGGGGGTGGCCTTGACCGCGTTCTGAGGGGCCTCAGCCGAGGACGCCGCCGACCTTCACGTGCCCCTTGAGCAGGTTGCGCGCGATGGTGCGGCGCTGGATCTCGTCGGTGCCTTCGTAGATGCGCAGCAGCCGCAGCTCGCGGTACCAGCGCTCGACCGGCAGCTCACGCGTGTAGCCCATGCCGCCGTGGATCTGCAGGACGCGGTCGACGATTTCGTTGGCCTTCTGGCCGCCGTACAGCTTCGCCATCGACTGCGCGTGCCGCGAGTCGACGCCCTGGTCGACCTGCCAGGCGGCGTTGAGCACCAGCCAGCGCAGCGCTTCCAGCTCGACGCCGGAGTCGGCGATCATCCACTGGATGGCCTGCCGCTCCGCGATCTTCTGCCCGAACGTCTCGCGGGTGTTGGCGTGCTCGATGGCCATCGAGATCAGCCGCTCGCACGAACCGATCGCGCGCGCGGGCAGGAGGTAGCGGCCCTGGCCGATCCACTGCATGGCGAGCTCGAAACCGCGGCCCTCCTCGCCGAGGATCTGCGTCTCGGGCACGCGGACGTCCTGGAAGATCAGCGAAGCCGGGCCCCACTCGCCCATGGTGTCGATGTACTCGGACTTCCAGCCGGCCTCGCGGTCGACCAGGAAGCACGTGACGCCGCCGTTCGCGCCCTTCTCCGGGTCGGTGATGGCGAAGACCATCGTGAAGTCGGCTTCGTTGCCACCGGTGATGAAGGTCTTCTCGCCGTTGATGATCCAGTCCGTGCCGTCCTTGCGGGCGGTGGTCCGGATGGCCTTGGCGTCCGACCCGGCGCCCGGCTCGGTGATCGCGAAGCACGACTTGCGCTCGCCCGAGATGGTCGGCAGCAGGTAGGTCTGCTTCTGCTCTTCGTTGGCGTGGAACAGGATGTTGTCCGCGGCGCCGCCGAAGCGGAACGGCACGAAGGTGCGGCCGAGCTCGGCCTCGAGCAGCGCGGCCATCACGGCGGACAGGCCCATGCCGCCGTACTCCTCCGGCGTGAAGACGCCCCAGAAGCCGGACTCCTTGGCCTTCAGCTGGAGGTCCTTGAGCTCCTCGCCGGTCAGGCCCGGCTGGTGGGCGCGCTCGCGCCGCAGGACTTCCTGCTCGAGCGGGATCAGCTCGCGCTGGACGAACGTGCGGACCCAGTCGCGCACTTCACGTTCTTCGGTGCTGAGTGAGAAATCCATCCGAGCTGCTCCTCCGACACTGGCTAAGCGCTTGCTTAGTCAGGGTACCTCCTGAGGGCGTGATTACCCCAGACCTCTCCCCGAATTCGTGACAACCGCTTCGGCGCCCGGAAGGATCGGAGGGGTGATGGAGATCGTGGTCCGCTGGTCGTCCCCGCTGCCCGCCGAAGAGCGTTTCCTGCGCCTGCTGGACCACGTCGAGCAAGGCCGCTTCGAGGCGTACCGGCAGGACGCGGACAAGCGGCGCTTCCTCACCGGCCGAGTGCTGGCCAAGACGGTGGCGGCGGAGCGGCTGGGGCTGGCCGTCGAGGCCGTGAAGTTCGACGCGACCTGCGAAGACTGTGGAAAACCGCACGGCAGGCCACGGATCCCGGGCACGGACCTGACGCTGTCGATCTCGCACTCGGGCGAGCTGATCGGCGTCGCGGCGACCCCGTCGGTCCCGGTGGGCCTGGACGTCGAGACGGCCGGCCGCAAGGCCGACGACGGCCTGATCGAGTACGCCCTGAGCCCGGCCGAAGCCGGCCACCTGACCGGCCTGGGCCCGGAGGAGAAGGCGGCGGCGTTCTTCGTCTACTGGACGCGCAAGGAAGCCGTGATGAAGGCCACGGGCAAGGGCCTGCGCATCCCGCTGAAGAGCATCACGTTCTCCCGCTTCGACGAACCGGCCGCGTTGGTGTCGTCCGGCGACCCGGCCCTGGACCCGGCTCGGACGCGGCTGGTGGACCTCAAGGCCGCCGACGGCTACCGGGCGGCCATCGCGGTCCTGACCACCGACGAGCTGTCGGTGACCGAGGAACACTGGGTGCCCTGACCCCCGGTCCCGAGCGCCCCAATGTGGCCTTCGGTGCGTCCAACGCACCCAAGGGGCCCTTCGGTGCGTTGAGCGCAACCAAGGCCACATTGGGGCGCTTGGGCGGGTCAGACTCCGGTGAGGTCGCCGAGGCCCATCGCGCTCAGCAGCGTCCGGAACTTCGCCGTCGTCTCGTCCAGCTCCGCCTGGGGGTCCGAAGCCGGGACGATGCCGCCGCCCGCGTACAGCCGCATCGACGTCGACGCGATCTCGGCGCAGCGGATCGCCACCGCCCACTCGCCGTCGCCGGAGGCGTCCACCCAGCCGACCGCTCCCGCGTAGTAGTCGCGGTCGAACGGCTCCAGCTCCTGGACCAGCTCGCGCGCGCCGTCGGTCGGGGTGCCGCAGATCGCCGGGGTCGGGTGCAGCGCCGCCGCCAGGTCGAGCGCCGTGACGTCCGGGTCGGCCAGCTCGCCCGTGATCGGCGTGCGCAGGTGCCAGATCGCCGGCGTCGTCACCAGCTCCGGTTCCGCCGGGACCTCCAGCGTCCGGCAGAACGGCCGCAGCGCCTCGACCAGGTAGTCGATCACCAAGGCGTGTTCCAGCTGGTCCTTGCGCGACGTCCGCAGCGCCTCGCCGTTGGCCCGGTCGGTCGCCGGATCGGCCGAACGCGGCATCGAGCCGGCGTGCGGCGACGAAAACACAGTCCGTCCGGTGCGGCGCAGCAGCAGCTCGGGCGTGGCGCCGACGAGCGACCGCCCGCCGGGCAGCTCGGCCGCGTACGTGAAGTGCCGGGGGTTCCCGACCGCCAGGTTGCGCACGATGCGCTCGGCGGACACGGGCGAGGCGAACTCGAGGTCGAGGGCCCGGGCGAGGACGGCTTTCCGCAGGTCACGCGCGGTCAGCGCGTCGACGGCCGCCGAGACGTTGGCCATGTGCCGCGAGGGAGACGGGACCGCACGCACCCGCACGGGCGCCGGCAGGACCTCACGCGGCAGCGAAGGCGCGCCTTCGCTGCGGTGGACGGTCCGGGGCACGACGAGGTGGCCCGGCACCTTCGTGTCGGGCCCGGTGTCGAACGGGAGGACACCGACGGCCAGCGGGGCACCGGTCTCGGCCAGGACGCCGGGGATCGCCGAGGCGAGCCGCCGCGGGTCCGTCTCGGTGACGGTCTGGATCGTGCCCTGCGCGAGGAGTGCGCGCTCGGCCGTCGTGAACAGGAAGTCGCCTCGCTGGTAGCGGGCGGCGAGGTCTCTTGCCGGGATCACCGGGTCTGCGTCACTCACAGACTCCAGCGTCCCAGGCTTCGGGAGATCCGCGAGGGGAGTGTCACGAGCGACACTCCCCTCGCGGGAGCTCCTGGTGACGGCTCTACTTGAGCGCGTCGATGAGCGCCTCGCGCTGGCGCTCGCCCAGGCCGGCGGCGCGCCGGTCCGGGTCGATGCCGGCCTGCTCGAGCAGGGCGGCGACCTTCACCGCGCCGAGGCCGGGAACGGCCTTCAGCAGCTGGGTGACCTTCGTCTTCCCGATCGTCTTGTTCTCCTTGGCCTGCTTGAGCACCTTTTCGATGCTCTCCTTGCCGGACTTGATCGACGCGAGCAGCTCCGAACGCGCCTTGCGAGCCTCGGCCGCCTTGGCGAGTGCATCGGCGCGCTGCTCCGGAGTCAACGTAGGCAGAGCCAACGTAGTAGTCCTTTCCTCTCAGGTCTCCGCTTTCGCGGCCGACGGCTTTTTGCTGTGCTTGCTGCTGCAAGCGCTGGCCAGCCGTCCCTTACCACGGCCCCAGTAAACGCCACCGGGATCGCGGCCGTGCAACCGACACGCACTTATTACCCCTGGAGGTGATGCCGGGCAACCCGCTCCGGCCTGCGGAAACGCTCCCAATCTGCGCCCCGGGTGGCGTCACTCACCCGGAAGTGAAGCCTCCGCTACGCCGGGTTCCGTAGCGTATTTCCTTGTCCACAAGGAAAAGCGCAGAAATTGTCGATCATGATCATCGTTCGGTCGTCGCGCGATCGGGCGACGACCGTGACCGAACGGAGCCGTTGTTGACCATGCCCGCTTCACCCGATCCGCACTAGAGTCGGCGCAACCCCAGTCCACCGGCGAACGACCCCCGGGAGCGACCATGTTGAGCACCATGCAGGACGGCCAGCTGTCGCTGGCGAACCTGCTCCGCCACGGCACGTCGGTGCACTCGGCGAGCGAAGTCATCACCTGGACCGGTTCAGAAGCCCGCCGCGAGACCTACGGCGACCTCGGCCGCAACGCCGCGCGCCTCGCGAACGCGCTCCGGACCCTCGGCGTGACGGGCGACCAGCGCGTCGGCACGTTCATGTGGAACAACGCCGAGCACCTGGCGGCCTACCTGGCCGTCCCGGCGATGGGCGCCGTGCTGCACACCCTGAACATCCGGCTCTTCCCCGAGCAGCTGACCTTCGTCGCCAACCACGCCGAAGACCAGGTCGTCATCGTCGACGGCACGCTGGTCCCGCTGCTGGCGAAGCAGCTGCCGGAGTTCAAGACGGTCCGGCACGTCATCGTGGCCAACGGCGACGCCGCGGCCCTCGAAGCGCCGGCCGGCATCGAGGTGCACGCCTACGACGCGCTACTCGCCGCCCAGCCGGACACCTTCGACTGGCCGGACGTCGACGAGCGCTCCGCCGCCGCGATGTGTTACACCTCGGGCACGACGGGTGACCCCAAGGGCGTCGCCTATTCACACCGCTCGATCTGGCTGCACTCGATGCAGGTCTGCATGAGCGACAGCATGAACCTCGCGCAGAGCGACAAGGCGCTGGCGATCGTGCCGCAGTTCCACGCGATGGCCTGGGGCCTGCCGTACGCGGCGCTGATGGTCGGCGCGTCGCTGCTGATGCCGGACCGGTTCCTCCAGCCGGCGCCGATCGCGGCGATGCTGGCCGCCGAGAAGCCGACGTTCGCCGGCGCCGTCCCGACCGTCTGGCAGGGCCTGCTCGCCCACCTCGAAGCCAACCCGCAGGACATCTCCCACCTGCGTGAGGTCGTCGTCGGCGGGTCGGCGGTGCCGCCGTCGCTGATGCACGCGTTCGAGGAGCGCCACCACGTCCGGATCCTGCACGCCTGGGGCATGACCGAGACGTCGCCGCTGGGCAGCGTGGCGCGGCCGCCCGCCGGCGCGACCGGCGACGAGGCCTGGCGCTACCGCTACACGCAGGGCCGCTTCCCGGCGGCCGTGTCGGCCCGGCTGATCGACGACGACGGCTCGGTGCTCCCCTGGGACAACGACGCGGTCGGTGAACTGGAGGTCCAGGGCCCGTGGATCGCGGGCGCCTACTACGGCGGCGCCGAAGTCGACCCGGACAAGTTCCACGACGGCTGGCTCCGCACCGGCGACGTCGGCAAGATCAGCCCGGACGGCTACCTCACGCTGACCGACCGCGCCAAGGACGTCATCAAGTCCGGCGGCGAGTGGATCTCCTCGGTCGACCTGGAGAACCAGGTCATGGGCCACCCGGCGGTGGCCGAGGCCGCGGTCGTCGGCATCCCCGACGAGAAGTGGGACGAGCGGCCGCTGGTCGCCGTCGTGCTCAAGGAGGGTCAGACGGCCACGCCCGAGGAGCTGCGCGAGTTCCTCAGCGACAAGGTCGCGAAGTGGCAGCTGCCGGAGAACTGGACTTTCGTGGACGAAGTGCCCAAGACGAGCGTCGGCAAGTTCGACAAGAAGCGGATCCGCGCGTCCTACTCCGAGGGAAAGCTCGACATCGCACAGCTCTAACGGGTAAATCTCCGGCGTGCCTTTGAGTCCGTGAAGGCCACCTTGAGGGACTCTATGTCCCTCAAGGTGGCCTTCACGGACATTCACGGAGGAGTACTGGGGATGCAGCAGAACAGGCGGAGCTTTCTCGCGCTCGCGGGAGTCGGGGCGCTGGTCGCCGCGTGCGGGTCCAACACCGGGCGGCAGGGCACCCCGCCGCCGTCGACGGCGTACTCGGCGGGCCCGCCGCCGTCGGACGCGCCGAAGGTCACGCTCCAGCAGTGGTACCACGCGTACGGCGAAGACGGCGTCCAGGACGCGGTCAAGCGGTACGCCGCGACGTACCCGGCGGCGACGGTCAACGTGCAGTGGAACCCGGGCGACTACGACTCGAAGATCGTCACCGCGCTGCAGAACAGCGCCGTGCCGGACGTCTTCGAGGCGCAGGTCAAGATCGACTGGGTGCGGCAGAACCAGGTGGTGCCGCTCGACGACGTCATCGCGCCGGTCAAGAGCGACTTCAGCCCGGCCGTGCTCGCCGCGCAGACCGTCGACGGCAAGGTCTACGGCATCCCGCAGGCCACCGACACGCAGGTGCTCTTCTACCGCAAGAGCCTCCTGCAAGCCGCGGGCGTGCAGCCGCCGCAGACGGTCGACGAGCTGATCGACGCGGCCGCGAAGCTCACGAAGGACGGCGTCAAGGGCTTCTTCGCGGGCAACGACGGCGGCGTCGGCGTGCTCACCGGGCCGCTGCTGTGGTCGGCCGGCCTCGACTACCTGAAGAACGGCAACCGCGAGGTCGGCTTCGACGACCCGCGCGCGGCGACCGCGCTGGCCAAGCTGCACACGCTCAACACCAACGGTTCGCTGCTGCTCGGCGCGCCGGCGGACTGGTCCGACCCGGGCGCGCTCATCGACGGGCTCGCGGCGATGCAGTGGACCGGGCTGTGGAACGTGCCGAAGATCCGCGACGCGCTCGACGACGACTTCGGCGTGCTGCCCTTCCCGAAGCTGGACGGCACCGGCGCGCCGTCGGTGCCGGTCGGCGCGTACGGCGCGATGGTGAACGCCAAGAGCGCGCACATCGCCGAGGCCAAGGCGTTCGTGAAGTGGCTGTGGATCGACAAGACCGACGACCAGCTGGAGTTCGCGACGAAGTTCGGCTTCCACGTGCCGGCGCGCCAGAGCCTCGCCGACCGCGCGGACAGCCTCAAGACGGGCCCGGCCGCCGACGCCGCCCGGTTCGTCAAGGAGAACAGCCACCTCGTCGGCGGTCCGGTGTGGACACAGCAGTCGAACACGGCGTTGTCCGACGCGGTCGCGAAGATCGCGAAGGAGGGGGCGGACCCGGTCGCGCAGACCAAGACGGCGGTCGAGGTGGCCAAGTCCGAGCTCAAGCGTCTGTTCGGATGAAGCGGCGCGACGCGCGCGCGTTCTGGCTGTTCGTCGGGCCGTTCCTGCTGGGGCTCGCGGTCTTCGCGTACCTGCCGATCGGCTGGAGCGCCTACCTGTCGTTCTTCGACGCGCGCAACACGGTGACGCCGACCGAGTTCGTCGGGCTGGACAACTACGGGCACATGCTCACCGACGAGCCGTTCCTGTCGAGCCTGGGGACGTTCAGCGTGTTCGCGGTGTTCATCGTGCCGCTGACGTTCGTCCTGTCCCTGGCGCTCGCGCTCGGCGTCAACCGGCTGCGGTTCGCGCGGGCGTTCTTCCGATCGGTGTTCTTCCTGCCGTTCGCGTGCTCGTACGTGGTGGCGTCGCTGATCTGGAAGACGTCGCTGTTCTCGGGTGTCCGCTATGGACTGGCCAACACGGTGCTGGGCTTGTTCGGCGCGGACCCGGTGGCCTGGACCGGGACGGTGGACCCGCCGCTGTACTGGATCGTGCTGGTGACGGCCCGGCTGTGGCTGCAGCTCGGGTTCTACATGATCCTGTTCATCGCGGCGCTGCAGCGGATCCCCCGGCACCTGTACGAAGCGGCCTGGCTCGACGGCGCGAAGCCGGGCTGGCAGGTGTTCCGGTACATCACGCTGCCGCAGCTGCGCGCCACGGCGGTGGCGGTGCTCCTGCTGAACCTGACCAACGCGTACCAGGCGTTCGACGAGTTCTACAACATCATGGGCGACTCCCGCGGCTACCCGCCGTTCGCCCGGCCGCCGCTGGTGTACCTGTACTACACGTCGCTGGGCTCGGGCGGCCAGGACCTCGGCCGCGGTAGCGCGGGCGCGGTGATCCTGGCGCTGATCATCGCCCTGGTGACGCTGCTGCAGGGCCGGGTCTTCCGCTTCGGACGGGTGTCATGAAGGCCTTCTTCCGCTGGACGTCGCTGGTGGTGGCGGCGGTGCTGTTCCTGCTGCCGTTCTACCTGCTGGTGCGCAACGGCTTGGCGTCACGCGCGGAGATCACGGCTCCGGAGTGGACGTTCTTCCCGTCCACAGTGCACTGGGAGAACTTCTCGAAACTGTTCTCGCTGGACGACGTCCCCTTCGCGCGCAGCCTGCTGAACTCCTTGGTGGTGGCGGCCCTGCAGACGGTCGGCCTGCTGGTGATCTGCTCGCTGGCGGGCTACGGCCTGGCGCGGATCCCGTACCGGCACTCTCGCGCGGTCTTCTACGCGGTCCTGGCGACGCTGATGATCCCGACGTCGGTGACGTTCGTGCCGAGCTTCGTGGTGGTCTCGACGCTCGGCTGGCTGTCGGACTTCCGCGGGCTGGTGATCCCCGGGCTGTTCAGCGCGTTCAGCGTGTTCCTGTTCCGGCAGTACTTCCTGGACTTCCCGCGCGAGCTGGAGGAGGCCGGGCGGGTGGACGGGCTGACGCGCTGGGGCGTGTTCTGGCGGATCGTGGTGCCCAACTCACGGGGCTTCTTCGCGGCGATCGCGGTGATCACGGTGATCGGCAGCTGGAACGCGTTCCTGTGGCCGTTGATCATCGCCCAGTCCCCCGATTCATGGACCGTCCAGGTGGCGCTGTCCGGGTTGCTGACGGCCCAGAACCCGCAGCTCAACCTGCTGTTCCTGGCCGCGGCGGTGTCGATCCTGCCGATCGTGCTGCTGTTCGCGTTCCTGCAGCGGTACCTGGTGCGCGGGGTGACGGAGTCCGGCCTGACGGGCTGAGTAACGTGCGAGGCCGTCCGGGCGACTCTGCTGTGGACGGACAGAAGTGGGTGCGCGGTGACCAGTTACGACCCTTACCAGCCGGATCAGCAACCGGCCAACCCGGCGTACCCGCCTTCGGCGCCGTACCCCGTGCAGCCCTACCCGGTGCAGCCCTACGCGGCGCAGCCGTACGGCCAGTACGTCCAGCAGCCGTACGCGGCGTACCAGCCGCTGACGACCAGCGGGATGGCGGTGGCGGGCATGGTCGTCGGCATCGTCGCCCTGGTTCTGTTCTGGGTGCCGTTCGTCGACCTGGTCCTCGGCTTCCTGGCGATCGGCCTGTCCTGGGGCGGCATGGTCCAGGCCGACCGGCCGGGCTACACGGGCAAGGGCATGGGCATCGCGGGCCTGGTGTGCGGCATCATCGCGGTGATCCCGGCGGTGATCGTGATGCTGTTCTTCTTCGGCATCATGGCCGCGGCCGGAACCGCGGCGTGCACCTACGCCTGCTGAGCGGTCCGTCGCCCGAAATCACCACGACGTTCGGCGGTACTCCCCCCGCCGAGACGTGTGACAAGGTGGATTGAAGTGTCACGGTGAATGTTTTTCATATTCACCCCGCGTCCACCGAGGTCCGGCACGGTGCTGGACAACCGAATGACTGGGGAGCGAACAACCATGGCCGAACTCACCCGGCGCACCTTCGCCACCGCGGGCGCCGCCGGTCTCGGACTCCTGCTGTGCACGCCCACCGCCAACGCCCTCGACCGCGCGCTGCGGCTCACCTCCACCCGCTCGGTCTCCACCGCCGGCACCACGCTGGAGCAGGTGGCCACCGGCGGGAGCACCGCGAGCTACAGCCGGCTCAGCGCCGGTCCCGGCTGGCCGCTGGTCGTCCGTAGTGACCTCGCCGCCCCGCAGAGCGGCCGCGACGACCGCCGCCGCGCCCTCAGCGCGTTCGTGCAGTTCACCGACCTGCACATCACCGACACCGAGAGCCCCGCGCGCTTCGAGTACCTGCACCCCTTCATCGGATCCGCGCACCGGCCGCAGGAGGCGCTCGGCACCGTCGCCACCAGCGCGCTCGTCGAGCGCGTCAACAGCGTGCGGCAGGGCCCGTTCACCGGCCGGCCGTTCGACCTCATGGTCACCACCGGCGACAACACCGACAACCACGAGCTGATCGAGCTCGACTGGTTCCTCAAGGTCCTCAACGGCGGCAGCGTCACCCCGAACTCCGGCGCCACGAGCGCCTACGAAGGCGTCCAGAGCTCCGGCAACAAGGAGTTCTGGAACCCGGCCATCGCGGGCGTCGGCGACGACTACTCCGCCAAGGGCTTCCCGCAGCTGCCCGGCCTGCTCGAAGCGGGCCTCAAGACGTTCACCGCGCCCGGTCTCGACGTCCCGTGGTTCTGCACCTTCGGCAACCACGACGACAGCATCGTCGGCTCGCTGCCGGCGCAGATCCCCGGCATCGACGCCTGGTACACCGGGAAGTACAAGGTCATCGGCAAGGACGAGGCCACCGCGAAGAAGCTCGCCGACGCCATCAAGAAGCCCGGCTCCAGCATCCCGATCGCGGAGCTGTTCGGCGGCAGCGGCACCATCCGCGAAATCACGCCGGACGCGCGGCGCCGCCCGTTCACCACCGGCCAGTTCGTGCAGGCGCACCTGGACTCGGCCAACACCGGGCCCGGTCCCGTCGGGCACGGCTTCACCGGCGACAACGCCGACGGCAAGAACGTCTACTACACGTTCCGGATCGCGCCGGGCATCACCGGGATCAGCCTCGACACGACGACCGACGCCGGGTTCGCCGACGGCTCGATCGGCCTCGCGCAGTTCAACTGGGTCGAAGCGACGCTGAAGCGCAACAGCTCGACCTACTACGACTTCTTCGGCCGCAAGGTCACCCACAGCGTCACCGACGAGCTGTTCCTCCTGTTCAGCCACCACACCAGCGGCTCGATGGGCAACGTGCTGCCGGACTCGCGCCACCTGCTCGACCCGCGCCTGGACGGCAACGCGTTCGTCGGGCTGCTCAAGCGGTTCCCGAACGTGCTGGCGTGGGTCAACGGCCACACGCACCTCAACAAGATCACCCCGCACGCCGGGAACACGCCGCGGCAGAGCTTCTGGGAGATCAACACGGCGTCGCACGTCGACTTCCCGCAGCAGGCCCGGGTCGTCGAGGTCGCGGACAACGCGGACGGCACGTTGTCGCTGTTCACGACGCTGATCGAGGCAGAGGCGCCGTACGCCGTGGACTACGACGCCCGCACCCCGCAAGCGCTTGCGTCTCTCTACCGCGAGCTGTCCTACAACGACATCCACGTCGACCTCGGCCGCGTCGGGGACGCCGCCGACCACAACACGGAGCTGCTGCTCGTCAACCCGCTGAGCTGAGCGCGTTACCCCGGACGTAATCGACCGGCGGTGCGTCTTCGGGCAAGCTGCGGACATGACCGATCCCGAGGGCACCCAGCTCTTCCACCGCTCCATGCCGTTCTCCGAACGCCTCGGCGTCGAGGTGCTGGAGCACGGGGCCGCGCTCGTCCGCAGCCGGCTGAAGTGGGACGAGAGCCTCTGCACGCTCGGCGGCGCGCTGCACGGGGGCGCGCTCATGGCGCTGGCCGATTCGACCGGCGCCGTGTGCGCGTTCCTCAACCTGCCCGAGGGCGCCCAAGGCACGACGACCCTCGAGTCGAAGACGAACTTCCTGCGTGCCGTGCGTTCGGGCTACGCCGTTGCGTCGTCCAGACCACTGCACGCGGGCCGCAAGTTCGTCGTGGTGGAGACCGAGATCCACGACGACGACGGCAAGTTGGTCGCGAAAGTGACACAGACGCAGGCCGTCCTCTAGGTACCTGTTTACATACCCGGCCCGACCGGCGAAAATCCCTGGCTACTGGGTGGGACTGACAGGGAGCCGGGATGCGCGTACGCAAGTTGTTCACCTTATTGTCGGTAGTTGTGTTAACTGCTGTAACCGCGCAAGTCGCCGAGGCCGCGCCGGCCCGGCCCCACGACGACGAGGCGATCGACTACCACGAGTGGAACGGTGGCCAGTTCCGCGACGGCGGCTTCGACGGCCTCGCGCTGACCCGCGACGGCCTGCGCATCACGCGCCCGGCCGGCACGGTCGAGCACACCGAGCCGGAGCTCGGCACGACGAAGACGTACGAGTACGGCCAGTGGACGTCACCGTCGTACCGGCAGGGCTTCGGCGCGACGCAGCTGGTCTCGTCCTGGAACGCGCAGACGCCGGCGAAGACCTGGCTGCAGGTCGAGGCGCGGGGCAAGACCTCGACGGGCGCCGAGACCGCCTGGTACGTGATGGGCCGCTGGGCCAGCGGCGACGCCGACATCCTGCGCACCAGCGTCGACGGCCAGGACGACGCGAACGCCGCGGTGGACGTCGACACGCTGGTCATGAAGACCGGCGTGACGCTGAAGTCGTACAAGCTGCGGATCAGCCTCTACCGGGAGAAGGGCTCCCACGCGACGCCGTCGGTGACGTCGCTGGGCGCGATGACGTCCGCGGTGCCGGACCGCTTCGACGTGCAGCCGACGAAGCCGGGCCGCGCCACCGGGATCGAGCTGAAGGTGCCCGCGTACGCGCAGAACCTCCACAAGGGACAGTTCCCGCAGTACGGCGGGGGCGGCGAAGCCTGGTGCAGCCCGACGTCGACCGAGATGGTGGCCGAGTACTGGGGCAAGAAGCCGTCGGCGGCGGAAATGTCCTGGATCCCGGCGGACTACGTCGACCCGTCGATCGCGTTCGCGGCGCGCTACACGTACGACCACGCCTACGACGGCACCGGCAACTGGCCGTTCAACACGGCCTACGCGGCGTCGCGCGGGCTGCGCGGGCACATCACGCGGCTGCACTCGCTGAACGAGCTGGAGACCTACATCGCCCGCGGGATCCCGGTGATCACGTCGCAGTCGTTCCTGGCCGAGGAGCTCGACGGCGCCGGCTACGGCACGTCCGGGCACATCATGGTGGTCGTCGGCTTCACGAAGGACGGCGACGTGATCGCGAACGACCCGGCCTCCAGCAGCAACGACCGCGTGCGCAACATCTACAAGCGCGACCAGTTCGAGAAGATCTGGCAGCGGACGCAACGGTACCGGGCCGACGGGACCGTCGCGAGCGGCCCCGGCGGCATCGCGTACATCATCACCCCGGCCTGACCGGGCTCGGCGGGGCGCCGGACCGGCGCCCCGCCGTGCTCACCAGGCCTTGCCCGCCTGCTGCCGCGTCGTGCGGTTGATCCGGTTGAAGAAATTGGTGAGCGCGATGTTCAGGGTGATCGCGCCCAGCTGCTTCTCGTCGAAGTGCTTCGCCGCCGCCTCCCAGATCTCGTCCGTCACCCCCGGCTCGCCGTCCTGGAGGCGGGTCGCGGCCTCCGTCAGCGCGAGCGCCGCCCGCTCCGGCTCCGTGTAGAACGGCGTCTCACGCCACGCGACCACGTTGTGCAGCCGCTCCTCGGTCTCGCCGTGCTTCTTCGCCGACTGGACGCCGCCGTACACGCACGGGCTGCAGCCGTTGATCTGGCTGGCCCGCAGGTGGACCAGCTCCAGCACCCGCGGGTCGACACCCCCGGCGTGCACCGACTTGATGATCTGCTGGATCGCGCCGAACACCTCGGGATCCCCCGAGTCCTTCAACCGTGCTTCCATCGGTCCTCCGTCTGTTACCTGTGCCCCTCCGGGCCCGTCAGCACCACGACGGAGCGGAACGGAGGAAGGTAACGACATGCCCGACACGGTGACCGAGGCTTTCGAAGCACAGCGCGACCGGCTGCGCGCGGTGGCCCACCGGGTGCTCGGCTCGCACGCCGACGCCGAGGACGTCGTCCAGGAGGCCTGGCTGCGGCTGTCGCGCCAGGACGCCGGGACCATCCACAACCTCGACGGCTGGCTGACCACGGTGGTCGGCCGGATCAGCCTGGACGTCCTGCGCTCGCGCAAGTCACGTCCCGAAGCGCCTTACGACGAGGTCGTCGTGGCGGTCGACGAAGGCCCCGAGGAAGACGTCGCGCTCGCGGATTCGGTCGGGCTCGCGCTGCTGGTCGTCCTCGAGTCGCTCGGGCCGGGCGAGCGGCTGGCGTTCGTGCTGCACGACCTGTTCGCGGTGCCGTTCGAGGAGATCGGCCGGATCCTCGGCAAGACCTCCGGCGCGACCAAGATGCTCGCGAGCCGCGCCCGCCGCAAGGTGCGGACGCCTTCGCCGGCACCGGCCGCCGGACCCGAGCAGCGAGAAGTGGTCGACGCGTTCCTGCGAGCGGCCCGCGACGGGGACTTCGAGGGGTTGCTGCGCGTGCTCGACCCCGACGTCAAGCTGACGGTCGACACCCCGGACGGCGTGGTGGTGGTCCTCGGCGCCACGAACGTCGCGGCGGGCGCCCGCTTCGGCGCGGCCGGCGGCGGACGGGCGGTCCTGGTCGGAGGCCTGCCGGGAGTGGTGGCGTGGCGTCCGGACGGGTCACCGCTGTCGGTGGTGGCGTTCACGGTCCAGGACGGCCGGATCGCCGGGATCGCGGCGGTGGCGGACCCGGCCCGGCTGGCGTCGATGGACCTGCCGGAGCCGCCCGAAACTGTCGGTACCTCCCGATAAGCTGGAAACCGGGGGCCGGAGGCACACCCCCGCTTCAGCTCGAGTCGCGCTGACCACCGGAATCGTCGGCACAGCCACAGCCGCCGTCCCGGGGTTTCTTGCGCGGCAACGGCCGATCGGGTGGGCTCTGCGGCGGCAGCGCCGCGACCATCACCGTGTCCGCGTCCAGCGGGCCGAGCGCGGTCGCACCGCCCGGAGAACCCAGCGGTGCGTCGCGCCCGGGGAGAACCTCGGTGAAGAACCGGCCGTTGTCCAGGGCGTGCTCGTCGAGGGCGGACGAGAGATCTTCCACGTAGGAGACCGCCCCCACCGGACAGACCGCCTCACAGGCGCCGCACTCGAAGCATTCGTCCGGATGGATGTAGAGGCTGCGGGCGCCCTCGTAGATGCAGTCCAGCGGACATTCGGCCACGCACGCGCGGTCCTTGACGTCCACGCAGGGAAGCCCGATCACAAACGCCATGCGTGGGAACCTAGCCTCACTCATGCGGATGTCGCCATCTCCGCGTGATCCGTGATTAGCTGCGGACCGAACCAGCAAGCCGGAAGGTGGATTCGCATGCCGTACGAGGTCCAGGGGGTCGTTTCGCGGGCGAAGGGCGAGCCTGTCTCGCTGGAGACCGTCATCGTGCCCGATCCCGGGCCGGGCGAGGCCGTCGTGAACGTGCAGGCCTGCGGGGTCTGCCACACCGACCTGCACTACCGCGAGGGCGGCATCAACGACGACTTCCCGTTCCTGCTCGGCCACGAAGCCGCCGGAGTCGTCGAAGCCGTCGGCGAGGGCGTCACCGACCTCGAGCCGGGTGACTACGTCATCCTCAACTGGCGCGCCGTCTGCGGCACCTGCCGGGCCTGCAAGCGCGGCAAGCCGTGGTACTGCTTCTCGACGTTCAACGCCACCCAGCCGATGACCCTCGCCGACGGCACCAAGCTGTCGGCCGCGCTCGGCGTCGGCGCGTTCCTCGAGAAGACGCTCGTCCACAGCGGACAGTGCACCAAGGTCAGCCGCGACGCCGAACCCGCGGTCGCCGGGTTGCTCGGCTGCGGCGTGATGGCCGGGCTCGGCGCCGCCATCAACACCGGTGCCGTCACCCGCGGCGACTCGGTCGCGGTCATCGGCTGCGGCGGCGTCGGCGACGCGGCCATCGCGGGCGCGAAGCTGGCCGGCGCCACCACGATCGTCGCGATCGACATGGACGACCGGAAGCTGGAGTGGGCCAAGGACTTCGGCGCCACGCACACGGTCAACAGCCGCGGGCTCAGCGAAGAAGCGGTCGTCGAGGCCATGCAGGACGCCACCAACAGCTTCGGCCCGGACGTCGTGATCGACGCCGTCGGCCGCCCGGAGACCTGGCGGCAGGCGTTCTACGGCCGCGACCTGGCCGGCACCGTCGTACTGGTCGGCGTTCCGACGCCGGAGATGCGCCTGAACGACCTGCCGCTGATCGACTTCTTCTCGCGCGGCGGCTCGCTGAAGTCGTCCTGGTACGGCGACTGCCTGCCGAGCCGCGACTTCCCGATGCTGGTGGACCTCTACCTGCAGGGCCGGTTGCCGCTCGACAAGTTCGTCACCGAGCGGATCGGCGTCGACGGCGTCGAGCAGGCCTTCGAGCGCATGCACCACGGTGACGTCCTGCGCAGCGTGGTGACTTTCTGACCCTCTTCACCGACGACGAGTACCCGGCCGAGCCCTACCCGGGCACCCGGCCGGGCTATTCGTTCGTCCACGTCGACGGCGTCGGGCACCCGCTCGACGCCGCGCCCGCGGGCTGGCGCGACCGGATGGCCGTGCTGGCCTACGGCTCGAACGCGAACCCGTCGAAGATCACCTGGCTGCGCGGGCGGCTCGGGCTCGAGGGTCCGGTCGTCGTGGCGCACGTGCGCTGCGGCGGGCTCGCCGCGGTGTGGGCCGCCGGCTTCCGCGTGGTCGACGACCAGCGCCCGGCCACCCTCACCGCCGTGGACGGCGTCGAGGAGCACGCCATCTGGTTCGTGACGCCGGACCAGCTGGCCGTGCTCGACCGCTGCGAGGGCCGCGGCACGCGCTACCACCTGGCCCGGCTGACCGAACCCGACATCACGCTCGAAGACGGCACCCGCCTGACCGAGGTCCACACGTACGTCGGCGCCGCACCGATCCGCTACCCCCTGCTGGTGGACGGCAAGCCCGTGCGCACCGCCGACGTCCCCCAAGCTGATGCGGCGGCGCTCGAAGGCGTCGCCGCGGACGGCCACGGCGTCCCGTGCGAAGTGCTCAGACCAGCTTCCCCGGGTTGAGGATCCCGGTCGGGTCCACCGCGGACTTCGCCGCGCGCAGCACCTCGACGCCCAGCGCGCCGATCTCCGCCTGCAGGTAGGGCGCGTGGTCGACACCGACGGCGTGGTGGTGGGAGATCGTGCCCAGCCCGGCGATCGCTTCGCACGCCGCCGCCTTCGCGCGCTGCCACTGGCCGACCGGGTCGGCCTCGTCGCGGGCCGTCAGGACCGTGAAGTACAGCGACGCGCCCGTCTCGTACGCGTGCGAAATGTGGCACATGACGATCGATCGCCCCAAGGACGCCGTGATCGCCGCCCGGACGTCGTCACGCAGTTCGTCCACAGTGGACCAATAGGCCGCGGTCTCCAGGGTTTCGACGCAGACTCCCTGGTCCATCAAGGCGTCCCGCTGCCGGGGCCCGGCGAACCGGCCGTGCCGCCAGGACTCGCCGAGCGCCTTGCCGACGCGCACGGCACCCGAGGCCTTCAGACGCCGGGTCGTCTCGCGGCGACGCAGCGCCACGTCGTGCGCGGTGCCTTCCCAGCCGACGATGAGGAAGCACGGCCGCGCCACTCCGCGCGCGGCGAGGTACTTGCGCAGCGCCGTCGTCTTGAGACCGGCGTTCAGCGCCAGCGAGACTTCGGTTTCGTCCCCGTCGGACAGCCGGGTGACGTCGGCGAGCGCGTCGTTCTGCGCGAGGTCGCGAACGGCCTCGCGGCCCGCCTCCCAGCTCGGCAGCGCGTACCCCTCGTACCGCTTGACCGGCGGCGCCGGGCGCACCCGCAGCGACACCTCGGTGATCACGCCGAGCGTTCCTTCGCTGCCGACCGCGAGCTGGCGCAGGTCCGGCCCGGCCGCCGACGCCGGCGCGACACCGAGCTTCCACTCGCCGCGCGGGGTGGCCAGCCGCACGCCCTTGACCATGTCTTCGAACCGCCCGTAGCCCGACGACGCCTGCCCCGCCGAGCGCGTCGCCGCGAAGCCGCCGATCGTGGCCCGCTCGAACGACTGCGGGATGTGCCCGAGCGTCAGGCCGTGCTCGCCGAGGAGGCGTTCGGCCTCGGGACCGCGGACGCCGGCCTGCAGGACGGCGAGGCGCGACTCGGCGTCGACCGACACCAGCGCGTCGAGCCGGACGAGGTCGAGCGCGATCACCGACGCCTTGTCGCCGCGCAGCGCGGCGACCCCGCCGACCACCGAGGTGCCACCGCCGAAGGGCACGACCCCGACGTCGTGCTGGACGCAGGCCTCGAGCACGGCCTGGACCTCGCCCGGGTCCGCGGGCAGCACGACCGCGTCGGGCACCGGGAAGCCGGGCGAGGGCGAGCGCCGGCGCAGCAGGTCCAGGTAGGACAGTCCGGTCGCGCGCGCCAGCCGTGCCGCGGCGTCGACCAGCACGTTTTCCGCGCCCACGACGGCTGACAGCGCTTTGACAGCAGATTCGTCCAGTTTCGGTGACGGTATTTCCACCGGCAAATCGCCCGCTGGGGCAGCACCGGGGGCGATCGGACCGATACGCTGGTCGAGCCACTTGGCCGCCCGCACGGGCAGCCGGGCGGCGTCGGCGGCTTCCGGAGCCCAGGCGCCTCTTAAACGGTGGTCAATGAGCGGGTTCACGACTACAGTGTGACATATGGACGTGAAACGTCACACCACGGAGACCGCGGGATCGTCCGCGCTCGCGGACACCCGCAACCGTCAGACGGCGACGCGCGTAGCCGATGACGTGCTGCTCGACGCCGCGCGCTCGTGCGTGCTGGCCGTCGGTGTGCGCCGCACCACACTCGCCGAAATCGCCCGCACCGCGCGCGTCAGCCGGATGACGGTCTACCGCCGCTTCCCCGACGTCCGCAGCGTGCTCGCCGCGCTGATGACCCGCGAGTTCAGCGGGCTGCTGCGCACGGCGAGCGAACGCGGCGCCGAGGCCGCGAACAGCCGCGAGCGGCTCGTGCTCATCGCGACGGCCGGCGTCCGCGCGCTGGCGGCCGACCCGCTGTTCCGCACGCTGCTCGACGTCGATCCCGAGCTGGTCCTCCCGTACATCGTGGAGCGGCTGGGCGCGACGCAGAAGTTCGCCGAGCAGGCCATGCACCAGCTGCTGGAGGCCGGTCACCAGGACGGGTCGATCCGGCGGGCACCGGTCGCGGCGCAGTCGCGGTCGGTGCTGCTGGTGGTCCAGTCCTTCGCGTTCTCACTGCGCCCGGCCACGGCCGACGTCGGCGAGGCGGCACTGCTGGCGGAGTTCACGCACGTGCTCGACGCGGCGCTGAAGCCGTGACGTCCGGCTCGCTCAACGCGCGGCGCCGCGAACGCGAGCTCGCGGAGCTGGCGGCGGGCGAGCGCGTCGACGTCGTCGTGGTCGGCGGCGGCGTCACCGGCACGGGCATCGCCCTGGACGCGGCTTCGCGCGGGTTGTCGGTGGCGCTCGTCGAGGCGCACGACCTGGCGTTCGGGACGTCCCGCTGGTCGTCGAAGCTCGTGCACGGCGGCCTGCGGTACCTGGCCCACGGCGAGCTCGGCCTGGCGCACGAGAGCGCCGTCGAGCGCGGCATCCTGATGACGCGCACGGCACCGCACCTCACGCGGGGGATGCCGCAGCTGTTTCCGTTGTACCCCAGCACATCCCGCGCGCAGCAGGCGATGGTGGCGGCCGGCCTCCGAGCGGGCGACGCCCTCCGCCGGGCGGCGCGCACACCGTCGTCGGTGCTGCCGCGGCCGCGCTCGATCCCGGCCGCCGAGGCGTTGGCGCTGGCTCCCGGGCTTTCCGCTCATGGCTTGCGCGGCGCCTTGCTGGCTTACGACGGAGCGTTGGTCGACGACGCGCGCCTGGTGGTTTCCCTGGCGCGGACGGCGGCTTCGTTCGGCGCCCGGATCTTGACGCGCCTCTCGGCCACGTCCCTCTCGGCGGACCGGGTCAGGGCCGTCGACGGCGTTTCGGGCGACTCGCTGGACATCCACGCGCGCCAGGTGATCAACGCGACGGGCGTGTGGGCGGGAACGCTGACCGGCGCCGTCCGCCTGCGGCCGTCGCTGGGTTCGCACCTGGTGCTGGCGCCGGGGACGGTCCCGATGGGCACGACGTCGGTGAACATCGGGGTGCCGGGCGAGACGAACCGGTTCGTGTTCCTGCTCCCCCAACCGGATGGCAGGGTCTACTTGGGACTCACGGACGAGCCAGTCTCCGGTTCGATCCCTGACGTGCCGGTAGTTCCCGAGTCCGATGTGGACTTCCTCCTGTCACTGGCCTCCTCGGTGTTGGCCCGGCCATTGACCCGGGCGGACGTGGCCGGATCGTTCGCCGGCTTGCGTCCCTTGGTGGAAGGCGGCGGCCGTTCGGCGGACCTGTCCCGCAAGCACGCGGTGCTGGCGGGTTCCGACGGGCTGTTGACGGTGGTGGGCGGCAAGCTGACGACGTACCGCCGGATGGCGGAGGACGCGGTCGACTCGGCGGTTCGCCTGGCCGGTCTGTCCGCGTCGCCATGCCGGACCGCGCGGTTGCCGTTGCTCGGCGCGGCTGCGCGATCGAGTCTGTCTCTTGTGGACGCTTCGCCGCGGCTGGTGGCCCGCTACGGCACCGAGGCGCCCCGGGTCGCGGCGCTGGGCGAGCTGGACGCGGAGTTCGCGGCTCCGGTGTTCCCGGGTTCGGACATCACGGCGGCCGAAGTCGTGTGGGCGGTCCGCAACGAGGGGGCGCTGGACGTGGCCGACGTGCTGGAGCGCCGGACCCGGCTGGCGTTGATCCCTTCCGACGCAGAAGCTGCTCGGGCGCGGGTCGCGGAGCTTGTCGACAAGTCACTCGCCGGCCTCGCCTGACCCACCTCAGCTGGAAAACTCCGACTTGATGTTGACTTAACTTGACGACCCGTTGGGTTTTTGCAACAGTTGCCCCATGAGCCCGGTCAGACGCGGCAAAGAGCTGCCGATCTACAACCGGCTCCCCGTGCTCCGGGCGGAGCGCGGGCTGAGCAGGGCCGCTCTCGCGAACGCCGTCGAGGTCAATCCTCAAACCATCGGCGCTCTCGAGCGGGGCGATCACTATCCGAGCCTGGACCTGGCCTTCCGGATCTGCGCGGTGTTCGACCTGCCGGTCGAAGCGGTGTTCAGCCGCGCGCCGTTCACGCCGCTGTCCACCCAGGTCTACCGCGAGGGGGGAGCATGACCGAGAACCCGAGCCGGCTCGCGTCCTACTGGGAACGCCGGCTGGAGAAAATGGACGAGCGCGAGCTGCGGCACTCCCAGCGGCTGCCGGGCTGGCGCGACCGGCGGCACCGGCGGGCGCTGGTCGCCGTGCTGGTGGCCGCCGACGTCGGGTTGATCGTCAGCGCGTCGATCTTCACCACGGGGAGCGACTGGCTGTCCGGCTCCCTCTGGCTGGGCAGCATCCTGGTCGGCGGCAGCGCGTTCGTGCTGCTGCGGATCCTCACCGGCCGGATGAGCGGCGGCTTTTCGCGCCTGCTGGACGAACGCGAGCGCGAGTGGCGCCACCGCGTCACCTACATCGCCTTCCAGATCCTCAGCTACCTGATGATCGGTGCGATGATCTACACCCTCCTGGTCGCCGACACCGAAGACGGTGGCTACCGCGGCGCGATGATGATGTCCGCGTTGCTGGTCACTGGAACGACGATTCCGTCGATGCTGCTGGGCTGGTCGCTGCCGGACGACGACCCCGAGGATTTCGAAGAGGGGATGGGGAATGACTGAGGGGACACTGGAGATCGACGGGATCTCCAAGCGCTACGGCGCCAAGGTCGCGCTGGACGGCGTCACCTTCGACGTCCGCGCCGGGGAGCTGTTCGGCTTCGTCGGCAGCAACGGCGCCGGCAAGACGACGACCATGCGGATCGCGCTGGGGGTGCTCGCCGCCGACGGCGGTGAGGTCCGGTTCGGCGGCGAGAGGATCACGCACGAAGCCCGCACCCACATCGGCTACATGCCGGAAGAACGCGGGCTCTACCCGAAGATGAAGGTCCTCGAGCAGCTGATCTACCTCGCCGAGCTGCACGGCCTCAGCGCGAACGAGGCCCACCGCAACGCGGAGAACTGGATCGGCAGGCTCGGGCTGGCCGACCGCCGCAAGGACGAGGTGCAGAAACTGAGCCTCGGCAACCAGCAGCGCGTCCAGCTGGCCGCCGCGCTGGTGCACGACCCGGCCGTGCTGGTGCTCGACGAGCCGTTCTCCGGCCTCGACCCGCTGGCCGTCGACGTCATGAGCGGCGTGCTGCGCGAGAAGGCCGCGGCCGGCGTGCCGGTCGTGTTCTCCAGCCACCAGCTCGACCTGGTCGAGCGGCTGTGCGACCGGGTCGGGATCATCCGCAACGGCCGGATGGTCGCCGTCGGCAGTGTCGGCGAGCTGACCGCCGGTGCGAGCAGCAAGCTCGTCGTGACCGCCCCGGCCGCGCCCGGCGGCTGGGCCGCGGGCCTGCCCGGCGTGCGCGTCCTCGAAGCCCACGGCGCCACCACCGTGCTCGAACTGGAACCGAGCGCCGACGACCAGGCCGTGCTCGCCGCAGCGCTGGCCACCGGGCCGGTCACCGAGTTCAGCCGCCGTCGCCGGTCACTGACCGAACTGTTCCGCGACGCCGTGTCCGACAAGGGGGAACCGCGATGAGGAAGCTGAGTGGCCGGCGGGCCGTCTGGCTCGTGATGAAGCGCGAGCTCAACACGCGGCTGCGCACCCGGTCGTTCGTCATCGGCACGGTCGTGCTGCTGGCGCTGCTGCTGGGGTACGTCGGGTTCCAGAGCGCGCTGGTGGACTCGGCGGACAAGAACACGGTCGGGCTGACCGGCCAGGCGATCGGGATCGCCCAGCAGCTGCAGACCGAAGCCGCGCTGTCCGGCCAGGAGATTTCGACGGTCGCCGTGACCGACCCCGCCGAGGGCCGGCAGAAGGTCGAGGACGGCGACCTCGACGCGCTCGTCTCGGGCAGCGCGGCGAAGCTGACCGCCACCTATAAGTCCTCTTTGGACAGTCAGCTGCGCCGGGTGCTCGACAAGGTCGCGCAGCGGCAGGTGCTCGACGGCGTGCTGTCGTCCGCGCAGCTCGAGCCGGCCGAGGTGATGGCCCAGGTCAACGGCACCCACGTGCAGGACGACGCCATTTCGCCGGAGCCCGCCGACCAGTCGGAGCGGCTCATCGTCGGGCTGATCGTGGCGTTCCTGCTCTACATGAGCATCATCACCTACGGGACCATGGTCGCCCAGGGGGTCGTCGAGGAGAAGTCGAGCCGGGTCGTGGAGATCCTGCTCGCCAGCGTGCGGCCGTGGCAGCTGTTGCTGGGCAAGGTGATCGGGCTCGGCCTGGTCGGCTTGACGCAGCTGGTGATCCTCGGTGCGGCCGGGCTGGTGGCGGCGTCGGTGACCGGCGTGTTCAGCCTGTCCGGCTTCGCCACCGGCACGCTGCTGTGGGGCCTGCTCTGGTACCTGCTCGGGTTCCTGCTGTACGCCACGATCTACGGCGCGCTGGGGTCGCTGGTGTCGCGGCAGGAGGACACGCAGTCGGTGGTCTCCCCGCTCAACATCATCCTCATCGTCGGGTTCGTCGCCGGCTTCAACCTGCTGCTGCAGGACCCGGACGGTACCGCGGCCAAGGTCGTCTCGCTGATCCCGCTGCTCTCGCCGATCCTGATGCCGGCCCGGATCGCGACCGGCGCGGCGGCGGGCTGGGAGATCGCGCTTTCGCTCGGGCTGACGGTCATGCTCGTCGCGCTGCTCACCTGGCTGGGCGGCAAGATCTACGGCAACAGCGTGCTGCGCATCGGCAGCCGCATCAAGCTCTCGGAGGCGTTGCGCGGCTGAGGTTCGTCCACGGTATCCGGCTACGACGGACGACGAAGGGGAAGGAGCGCCGGCTCCTTCCCCTTCTCACGTTATAGCGCACCCCGGGGCTTGCGGCAAGACCCGGTCGATCCCGCAGAATCACCGTCCTGACCGGAAATCCGCGGAATCGGGAGTGATCGAGTGCGTGTTCTGTTGTCCGGGTACGACTCGCGTGGGGGCGTCGAGCCGCTGGTGGCGCTCGCGGTGCGGTTGCGGGCGCGCGGCGCCGGCGTGCGGGTGTGCGCGCCGCCCGACGAGGAGTTCGCGCGACGGCTGGCCGGCGTCGGCGTGGAGATGGTGCCGGTCGGCCAGGCGGTGCGGCCGCTGGTGACCGGGGCGAAGCCGCCGACGGCGAAAGGGATCCCCGAACGCGCGGCCGAGCTGATCGCCGCGCAGTTCGCCGCGGGCGCCGAAGGGTGCGACGCGGTGGTGGCGACCGGCCTGGTGCCCGCCGTGGCCGGCGCGCGGTCGGTGGCCGAGCGGCTGGGCATCCCCTACCGGTTCGCGACGTTCCAGCAGCTCACACTGCCCACGTCGCACCACCCGCCGCGGCTGACGCACGCGGGCCTGGCGCTCCCGCCGGAGACCGAAAACCGGGCGCTGTGGGAGCTGGAAGCCCGGAACATCGACGCGCTCTTCAAGACGGCGCTCGACACCCAGCGAGCGGCCCACGGCCTGCCGCCGGTGGGCCGCGTCCTCGACTACGTGCTCGGCGACCGCCCGCTGCTGGCGACGGACCCGGTCCTCGACCCGTGGCAGGAGACGACCGACCTCGACGTCGTGCAGACCGGCGCGTGGATCGTGCCGGACGACCGCCCGCTCCCGGCCAGCCTGGAAGCGTTCCTGAACGCGGGCGAACCGCCGGTGTACGCAGGCTTCGGCAGCATGCCCATGCGTGCTTCGCAGGACGCCGCTCGCGTCGCCATCGAGGTGATCCGCGCACAGGGCCGCCGCACCGTGGTCGGCCAGGGCTGGGCGGACCTGGGCCTGGCCGACGACCGGGACGACTGCTTCGTCGTCGGCGAGGTCAACCACCAGGCGCTGTTCGGCCGGTGCGCCGCCGTCGTGCACCACGGCGGCGCGGGCACCACGACGACCGCCGCCCGCTCGGGCGCGCCCCAGGTGGTGGTTCCGCAGAGCGGCGACCAGCCGTATTGGGCCGGCCGCGTCGCCGAGCTCGGCATCGGCGCGGCGCACGACGGCCCTGCCCCGACCGTCGAGTCCCTGTCCGCCGCGCTCGAGACGGCCTTGGCAGCCCGGGCACGCGCGAACGCCGTCGCCGCCACGATCCGCACCGACGGCGCGGACCTGGCCGCGAAGCTGCTGCTCGAAGAGATCGCTACGAGGTGATCTTCCCGTACCGCTCCAAGGACACCTGGCGCTCGTGGGCGTGGTCGACCATGGGTTCCGGGTACGCCTCGGGGCGGTCCTTGAGCTTGTGGACGGCCTTGCCCTCGACGGTGCGCAGCTCCGGCACGTACTTGCGGACGTAGTCGCCGTTCGGGTCGAACTTCTCCCCCTGCGTCGTCGGGTTGAAGATCCGGAAGTACGGCGCCGCGTCGGTGCCGGAGCCGGCGACCCACTGCCAGTTCAGCTGGTTCGACGCGAGATCGCCGTCGACGAGGTGCTTCATGAAGTGCCGCGCGCCGAGCCACCACGGCAGGTGCAGGTCCTTCACCAGGAAGCTCGCGACGACCATCCGGACGCGGTTGTGGATCCAGCCCTCAGCCAGCAGCTGCCGCATCCCGGCGTCGACGATCGGGTAGCCCGTCTTGCCCGCGCACCACCGTTCGAAGGCCTCGGTGTCGTCGTCGTGCTTCATGCCGTCGAAGCGCTTGTCGTAGTTCTTGCGCGCGGTTTCCGGGCGGTGCCACAGGACGTCGGCGTGGAACTCGCGCCAGCAGAACTCACTGCGCAACGACTTCGCGCCGACGCGGTCGTCCCCCTCCAGGTCGGCCAGCAACGTCCGCGGGTGGACGCAGCCCCAGCGCAGGTACGGCGAAAGTCGGGTCGTGCCTTCGCGGTCCGGCCGGTCGCGGTCGGTGTCGTAGGTTTCGATGCCGTCATCGAGGAATTCGTGCCAGGCGTCCAGCGCGGCCTGCTCACCCGGCTCAGGCAGGGTCGCGGACACCTTGGGCGGCTTCGGGATCTTCAGCGACTTCGGCGGCTCGACCCAGTCCACAAGGGACGGTCCGGTGTCGGCCGGGCCACGCCAGCCGTGGGCGGTCCACGCGCGGTAGAACGGCGTGAAGACGCGGTAGGGGTCGCCGTCCGGCTTGGTGACCCGGCCCGGCGCGACCGCGTACGGCGAGCCGGTCTCGACCCAGTCGATGTTGTTCTCCGCCAAAGCTTTTGCGACTTCGGCATCCCTGCGGCGGCCGTACGGGCCCGTGTCGGCGCTGACGTGCACCGCACTCGCGCCGATCTTTCGAGCGGCCTTGACCACCTCGGCCGCCGGTTCGCCGCGCACCAGCATCAGCCGTCCGCCGAGCTGCTCGTCCAGCTTTCCCAGGCAGCCGTAGAGGAACGCCTCCCGCGGGGCACCGCCCGGCTTCAGCAATGCCTCGTCGAGGACGTACAACGCGAGGACGTGCTTGCTGTGCTTCGAGGCTTCGAGCAGCGCCGCGTGGTCGCCCAGCCGCAGGTCGCGACGGAACCACAGGACAACCGGTGCTTCTTTGGTCACGACGTCCAACGATAAGCGCCCCGCCGTGCCAGTGCACGACGGGGCGCTTTCGTCAGCTTATCGGGGCTCAGCGCTCCGACATCGGGGTGTAGTCCCGCGACGCGTAGCCGGTGTAGATCTGCCGCGGGCGGCCGATCTTGGTGGCCGGGTCGTTGATCATCTCGCGCCAGTGCGCGATCCAGCCCGGGAGCCGGCCGAGCGCGAACAGCACCGTGAAGAACTTCGTCGGGAAGCCCAGCGCCCGGTAGATCAGGCCGGTGTAGAAGTCCACGTTCGGGTACAGCTTGCGCGAAACGAAGTAGTCGTCCGAAAGCGCGGTCTCTTCGAGCTTCTTGGCGATGTCGAGCAGCTCGTCGCCGCCCTTCAGCTTGCCGAGGATCTCGTCGGCGGTGTTCTTGATGATCTTCGCGCGCGGGTCGTAGTTCTTGTAGACCCGGTGCCCGAAGCCCATCAGCTTCACGCCCTTTTCCTTGTTCTTCACCCGCTCGACGAACTTGGCGACGTCGCCGCCGTCGTTCTTGATGCCCTCGAGCATGTCGAGCACCGCGGCGTTCGCGCCGCCGTGCAGCGGGCCGAACAGCGCGTTGATGCCGGCCGAGATCGAAGCGAACAGGTTCGCCTCGGACGAGCCGACCAGGCGCACGGTCGAGGTCGAGCAGTTCTGCTCGTGGTCGGCGTGCAGGATGAACAGCAGGTCGAGCGCCTTGGCGACGTCCGGGTCCACCTCGTACGGCTCGGCCGGAAAGCCGAACGTCATGCGCAGGAAGTTCTCGACCAGGCCGAGCGAGTTGTCCGGGTAGAGCAGCGGCTGGCCGACGGACTTCTTGTAGGCGTAGGCGGCCAGGGTCGGGACCTTGGCGAGCAGCCGGATGGTGGACAGCTCCACGTTCGGCTCGTCGAACGGGTCGAGCGAGTCCTGGTAGAAGGTCGACAGCGCCGACACCGCGCTGGACAGGACCGGCATCGGGTGGGCGTCCCGCGGGAAACCGCTGAAGAAGGCCTTCAGGTCCTCGTGCAGCAACGTGTGCCGCTGGATCTTCTCGGTGAAGTCGGCCAGCTGGGCCTCGGTCGGCAGCTCGCCGTAGATCAGGAGGTACGAGACCTCGACGAAGGTCGACTTCTCGGCCAGCTGCTCGATCGGGTAACCGCGGTAACGGAGGATCCCGGCGTCACCGTCGATGTAGGCGATGGCGGACGACGCGGCACCGGTGTTGACGAACCCGGGGTCGTAGGTGATGTACCCCGTCTGCGCCAGCAGCTTCCCCAGTTCGATCCCGGGCGCGCCCTCGACCGGGTGGACGACCTTGAACTCGTGCTCGCCACTCGGCAGGGTCAGCTTCGCGGTTTCGCCGCCGGACTGCCCCGCAGTCGTCGCGTCGGACATGCAAGTCCCTCTCACGTTCGGCACGGGTCGGCGGCGCCTGCGGGTTCCACAGGTAGCCACGTGTTAACGCGAGGAAACACTGGCGCCTCGCTGCACACCGCCCCGCTGGGGTATGAAGAATGCCCCTCTACGCTAGTCGAGAAACGTGTGTTCGCGCAGCGGTGACGTTGCTCCAGGGTGCCCCTTTGGGACCAGGTTCACACGGTGGACGCCATATCGGCGGACGTGGGCGGCTCGGCCCCGCTCCGCGAAACCGTGATGGATGCCGCTTTCGCCGCGAATTCCAGCGCCTCGCGCCACGCTCCCGCGTCGAGAGAGGCCAGGTCGGCGACCTCGCGGGTGTGCAGCCAGGCCAGCAGGGCCCCTTGGACGGTGTCGCCGGCGCCGATGGTGTCGACCACCGTCACCTTCCGCGACGGCACGTGGGCCAGCTCACCTGCGGCGGTGATCACCGCGACGCCGTCGGCGCCCCGGGTGAGCACCACGGCGTCCACACCGGACTCGATCCACGTCTTCGCGGCGGCCACCGGGTCGGCGCCGCCGGTCAGCCACGCGGCGTCGTCGTCGGAGATCTTGAGCAGCCGGACGTCCGGCAGCCAGGACGCGAACCGGGCGCGGTAGGCCGCCGGATCGGTGATCAGCGCCTCGCGGATGTTGGGGTCGAGGACGGTCAGCACGCCGCGGGCGGCTTCACGCCGAAGCATCGCTTCGTACGCCGACGCGCCGGGCTCGAGGACCATCCCGAGGGTGCCCAGTGAGAGCGCGGTCACGTCGTCCGGCAGCGGACCGGGGTCCGCGACGAGCCGGTCCGCGGTGCCCTCGACGTAGAACGTGTAGCGCGCGGCGCCCTTCGCGTCGAGCGCGACGACGGCGAGCGTCGTCGGCTCGTCGCCGCGCTGCAGCAGCGACGTGTCGACGGCGGAGGCGTGCAGGCGCTCGACCATCGCGTCGCCGAAGCGGTCGGTGGACACGCGCGAGAGGAACGCCGCCGGCACGCCGAGGCGGCCGGCCGCCAGCGCGACGTTGTACGGCCCGCCACCGAGCCGCGGCAGCAGCGCGCGCAGCCCACCGTCCACAGTGGAATCCAGGGGGTCACCGGGCACCAGGTCGACCAGAGCTTCTCCGCCTACGACGATCACGCGGGGAGTTTAATCGAGTTCAGGCTGACAATTCCTGTCCGCTATTTGTTCAGCCCACCGAGCAGCAGTTCACCCAGGGCGGTGAACGCTTCGGCGTCGGACACGTCGATCCGCTGGCCGAGGACCCCGGTCTGGATGCCTTCGATGATCAGCCCGGTCATCTCGGCCACGAGCCGGGCGTGGACGTCGCGGAAGACGCCGTCGGCGACGCCCTTGTCGATGAACTGGCGCAGCCGCTGGGCGGCGAACCGGCTGTTGACCTGGTAGGCCTCGCGGGCCGGGCCGAACTCGGCGAGGTCGCGCATGAACGACGGCGACGCCCGGTTCAGGTGCTCGGCGACGCCGGCCAGGTACTCCCCGATGAGCTTGCGGGCGTCGTCGATCCCGGCGACGCGCTCCTCGATCCGCTCGCCGGCGCCCCGGAAGAAGTGGGTGACGACCTTGACGGCGAGCTGCTCCTTGCTGGGCGCGAGCGCGTAGAGCGTCGACTTCGAGCAGCGGAGCCGGCCGGCGAGGTCGTCGAGGGTGAAGTCGGCGAACCCCTCCGCCAGGAAGAGCGCCTCGAGGTCGCCGAGCAGGGCGCGCTGGCGCGCGGTCGGCCGGCGACGGGGTTCGGGGGGCATCGGCTCACTATCTCCTACGTCTTCCGGCCACCCCAGGCCCTTCGTACTGTACTCTAATTGAGCCCACAGTACTGTTTTCAGTACCGCTTGGAGGACATCGATGCCCGCCGAACGCCTGCTGCCGGATTCGGACGCCGAGGACCTGGTCGCGCTGGCCAGGGAGATCGCCCGTGACGAGCTCGCTCCGCGCGCGGCGGCGGCCGAAGAGGCCGAGCAGTTCCCGCGCGAGCAGTTCCGCCTCTTGGGCAAGTCCGGTCTGCTGGGACTGCCGTACGCGGAGCACTGGGGCGGCGGCGACGTGCGGTATGAGGTGTATCTCCAGGCGCTCGAGGAGATCGCGACGGCGTGGATGACGGTCGGCGTCGGCCTGTCGGTGCACACGATGTCCTGCTACGCGCTGGCGGAGTACGGCACGGACGAGCAGCGCGGCGAGTGGCTGCCGGACATGCTCGAAGGCTCACTCTTGGGCGCGTACGCGCTGTCGGAGACGCAGGCGGGGTCGGACGCGGCGGCGCTCACGACGCGCGCGCGTCTCGACGGCTCGGACTACGTCGTCAACGGCACCAAGGCGTGGATCACGCACGCGGGGGTGGCGGACTTCTACACGACAATGGTCCGCACGGGCGCTTCGGAGATCTCCTGCCTGCTGGTTCCGTCGTCGACCGACGGCCTTTCGGCGGCCCCACGCGAACGCAAGATGGGACTGACGGGGTCCCCGACGGCCCAGATGAACTTCTCCGACGCGCGGGTGTCATCGTCGCGGCTGCTGGGTGCGCCGGGAGACGGGCTCCGGATCGCGCTGTCGTCGTTGAGTTCGGGGCGACTCGGGATCGCGGCGTGCGCGGTGGGCCTGGCGCAGGCGGCGCTGGACGAGGCGGTGGCGTACGCGAAGGGCCGGTCGCAGTTCGGCCGGGCGATCATCGACTTCCAGGGGATCGAGTTCCTCCTGGCCGACATGGCGGCGATCGTGGAGTCGTCCCGGGCGACTTACCTGGAAGCGGCCCGGCGCCGTGACCGCGGGCTCCCGTTCCAGCGGCAGGCATCGATCGCCAAGCTGGTGGCGACGGACGGCGCGATGAAGGTGACTACGGACGCGGTGCAGGTCCTGGGCGGCGCCGGGTACACGCGGGACTTCCCGGTGGAGCGGTACATGCGCGAGGCGAAGGTGCCGCAGATCTTCGAGGGCACGAACCAGATCCAGCGGCTGGTCATCGCCCGGGAGCTGAAGAAGGCTTGAGTCTCACGTGATCAGGGCCGGAACCAGCGTGCTCAAGCCCGGATCTGACGTGATTGGAGCCGGAACTCGCGAGTTCCGGCTCCAATCACGCGAGTCACGTCCCTGATCACGCGAGTTCCGGGTTCGGCGGCGTTCACCGCCGAACTCATGGCGTGATCAGAGTGAACGATCGGACGGCACGCCGGAACCGCCCGGTTACCGGCGTGCCGTCCGAAACTCAGCGGGTCTCGCGGTAGCGGCGGTCCTTGGACACGCCCTCGCCCAGCCCCTCGTCGAAGTGATACACCTCATCGCCGCGAACGAACACGCGCAGCGCACGATTCATCACATCGAGTGGGTCGCCGGACCACAGCACCACGTCCGCGTCCAGGCCGGGCTTCAGCGAGCCGATCTGCCCGTCCAACCCCAGCATCGAGGCCGGGTTCACGGTCAGCGTGCGCAGCGCCGTTGCCGGGTCGAGGCCGTCCTTGACCGCCAGGGCCGCCTGGTAGACCAGGAAGTTGATCGGGATCACCGGGTGGTCCGTCGTGATCGCGATCTTCACGCCGGCGCGGGCCAGGATGCCGGCCGACCGCAGCGTGCGGTTGCGCACCTCCACCTTGGACTTCGTGGTGAACAGCGGCCCCAGGATCACCGGGACGTCGCGCTCGGCGAGCAGGTCCGCGATCAGGTGGCCCTCGGTGCCGTGGTTGATCACCAGCTTGTAGCCGAACTCGTCGGCCAGCCGCAGCGCCGTCACGATGTCGTCCGCGCGGTGGACGTGCTGGTCCCAGTACAGCTCGCCGTCGAGGACCTTCGACAGCGTCTCCATCGTCAGGTCGACCTCGTGCGGCTTGCCCTCGGACTCCGCGTGCGCGCGCTTCGCCTGGTAGTTGCGGGCCTTCGTGAACGCCTCGCGCAGGATCGCCGCGACGCCCAGCCGGGTCGACGGCGTCTGCTTCTTCTCCCCGTACACGCGCTTCGGGTTCTCGCCGAGCGCGCTCTTCACGCTGACGTGCTCCGCGAAGACCATGTCGAGGATGCTGCGGCCCCAGGTCTTGACGCCGATCGTCTGGCCGCCGATCGGGTTGCCCGAGCCGGGCTTGATGACGACGCTCGTGACGCCGCCGGCCAGCGCGTCGTCGAAGCCGGACTCGTACGGGTCAATGCCGTCGATCGCGCGGAAGCGGGCGCCGTTCGGGTCGGTCATCTCGTTGGTGTCGTTGCCGGCCCAGCCCTCGCCCTCCTCGTGCACGCCGAGGTGCGCGTGGGCGTCGATGAAGCCGGGCAGCACCCAGGTGCCCGCCGCGTCGACCAGTTCGGCATCCTCCGGGATGTCGACGTCGGCCTCGGCACCGACCGCGACGATCTTGCCGTCGTCGATGAGGACCGTGCCGCCTTCGATGGGATCACCGTCGATGGGGACGACATGGCCCCCGACAATTGCCTTCGCCATAGTTCGCCACGCTAACGAACTCACTCGGGCGGCCGCACGCGGGCCTCAGCTCGCCAGCAGATCGAACCCGAACCCCGCGACCACCAGCAGGACGCCGATGACGCGCAACGACCGGTCCGGCTGCGGACCGCGAAGGAGCAGGAGGGGTGGCCGGACGAGCAGTCCGTAGACGAGGAGCGGCCAGGCTCGCGCGACCGTCTGCACCGAAGCAGCCTACGGAACCCTGGCCTTCTCCAAGTGCACCAGTTCGTGGTTGTTCTCCGGCGTCCGGTGCGTCTCGCGGTAGTCGTGTTTCGCGTACAGGTGCAGCGGCCCCACGCTCTTCGAGCCGGTGAACAACCGGAACAGCGTCACCGGCGGCGGGGCCGCCGACTCGGCGAAAGCCAGCAACCCGCTGCCCAGCCCGCACCCCTGCCGGTCCGGCGCCACGACCAGCCGGCCGATCACCCCGACGTGCCCAGTCACCGTCAGGCGCACCGACGCGACCAACCGGTCGTTCTCCCGGATGCCCCAGGACAAACACGACGCCAGGGCCGCCCGCGTCTCGTCCAGGGTCTCCAGCAGGGGCGGCAGCTCCCAGTCGTCGTGCGCGCGGGCTTCGGTGACGTACGCCGCGCGTTGCAGCGTCAGCACTTCGCCCGCGTCGGCGACGCTCAGCCGCTTCACCGGACTCGGATGCCCCAGCTGCCCGACCACGACGTCGCCGGCTCGAGCTCGACCAGGTCCGTGCGCGTGTTGAGCGCGTCCGCCGGGCAGGTCATCGGCTCGATCGCCACCGCGCGGCCGCGGCCGACCAGGTCGTCCGGGGTGAACACCTGCGCCCAGTGGAAGTCCGGGCCGGTCCAGACCAGCAGCCGCTGCTCCTCGTGGGCCAGGACGAAGTGGTGCGTCCCGTCCGGAGCCGCGGAAAGCCCGCCGAACGCCGTGTCCAGGTCGACGCCCGCCAGCACCCGTCCGGCGCGGAAGTCGTACTCCGTGCCCTCGACGTCCTGCTCCGGCGCGTACGGCATCTGCTCGTCGCCCAGGTACGGCCGGACGCGGCTCGCGGGCAGCGTGAGGGTCAGCTCGTCGGTCGGGACGTCGCCGATCCGGAAGTACGGGTGCGTCCCGACGCCGACGCCGATCGGCTGCTCGCCCTCGTTGCGGATCTCGTGGGTCACGGTCAGCTCGCGCGGCGCGACTTCGTAGGTGACGGTCGCGCGCAGCGGCACCGGCCAGCCCGGCTGCACCTCGACGTCGACGGCCAGCGTGATCGACGACTCGGCGTGCTCCAGCAGCTCCCACTCGAGGTGGCGGGTCAGCCCGTGGATGGCGTTCCCGCGCGCTTCCTCGGTGATCTCGAGCTGCTGCTCCTCGCCCTGGAACGGCCACTTCCCGGCCTTGGTCCGGTTCGGCCAGGGCAGCAGCACCTGCCCGGCGCCCTTCGGCGGCTTCGCGTCTTCGGGGAATTCCTCGACGTACGGCACTCCGCCGACCTCGAACGCGCGCAGCCCCGCGCCGATCTCGGTGACGACGGCGCGCGCGTTTCCGCGGGTGATCTCGAACTGCTGACCGGTCGGGTTGCCCATGCGACGACCTTACCGAGACTCGAACTCACTAGACCGGTCGTCATAGTTTGAGCTACAGTCGGCGCCATGGTCCGTCGCACCGACACGCGGCAGCGGATGCTCGACACCGCCGCCGACCTGTTCCACTCGCAGGGCTACCACGCCACCGGCCTCACCCAGCTGACCACGGCCGGGGGCGCGCCGAAGGGGTCGCTCTACTTCCACTTCCCCGGCGGCAAGGAGCAGCTCGCCGCCGAAGCCGTCCGGCTTTCGAGCGAGCGCACGGGTGCGCTCCTCGAAGCGATCCTGCGGGACGCGCCGGACGCCGTCACCGCGATCGACCGCGCCGTCGACGCGCTCGCGAGCTTCCTGACCGAATCGGACTTCCAGCGCGGGTGTCCACTCGCGACGGTCGCGCTCGACGCGGCCGCGGACAGCGAGCCGATCCGCGAAGCCTGCGCCGACGGCTATGCGTCGTGGCACGACATCATCAAAAACCACCTTGCGGGACAACGGCTTTCCGCCGAACGCGCCGACGAGCTGGCCACCGTCGTGCTCGCCGCGATCGAAGGCGGGCTGCTGCTGGCCCGCACCCGGCGCGACATCGCCCCGCTGCGCGCCGTCGCCACCCACCTGCACGCCACCCTCGACCGGGAGTTCTCCTGATGCGCGTCCACCACCTGAACTGCGGCACCCTGCGACCACTCGGCGGCGGGCTGGTCGACGGCCGGCCGGGCCTGTTCCGGCGCGCCACCATGGTCTGCCACTGCCTGCTCCTCGAGACGGACACCGGACTCGTGCTCGTCGAGACCGGCATGGGCACGCCGGCCGCCGTCGACCGGACCGCCTGGCTGGGCGCGGGTTTCGTCCGCCAGTCCAACCCGATCGAGGATCCCGCGCAGACCGCGGTCGCCCAGATCCGCGCGCTCGGCTTCGACCCGGCGGACGTCCGCGACATCGTGCTGACCCACCTGGACCTCGACCACGCCGGCGGGCTCATCGACTTCCCGTGGGCACGCGTGCACGTCTACGCCGAAGAGCTGCGGGCGTTCCAGGAGCCGCGCGACGCCGCCGAACGCGGCCGCTACCGCCGGATCCAGTTCGCTCACGGTCCACAATGGACGTCCTATGCGGACAGCGGCGAACCGTGGTTCGGCTTCGACGCGGTGCGGCAGCTCGACGGCCTGCCGCCGGAGATCCTGCTGGTCCCGCTCTCCGGGCACACGCGCGGCCACGCCGGGGTCGCCGTCGACACGGGCGACGGCTGGCTGCTCAACGCCGGTGACTCGTACTTCTTCCACGGCCAGGTCGACGCCACCCCGCGCTGCCCGCCCGGCCTCAAGTGGTTCGAGGGCCGCATGGAGACGGTGAAGGGCGCCCGGCTGGACAATCACCGCCGCCTGCGCCAGCTTGTTCAGGAGCACGGCGACGAGGTGACCGTCTTCGCCGCGCACGACGAGACCGAGTTCCGCCGGCTGAGCTCCGGTGACAACCGGGGCTTCGCCCCGGGCCGGGGGCTTCGCCACCCGGACCCCCGAAAAACGAGCAGGAGCAGGGTATGAAGGTGCACCACCTGAACTGCGGATCGATGCGCCCGCCGGGCGGCAAGCTGCTCGACGGCGAGCCCGGCCTGCTGCGGCGGGCGGAGCTGGTCGCGCACTGCCTGCTGATCGAGACCGGCGACAGCCTGGTGCTGGTCGACACCGGGTTCGGCAGCCAGGCGGTGGCCCGCCCCGGCGAGTGGCTGGGCCGGCCGTTCATGGCGATGGTCGGCGCCCGGCTCGAAGCCGCCGAGACGGCCGTCGCGCAGATCAAGGCGTTGGACCTCGACCCGGCCGACGTCCGGCACATCGTCGCGACGCACCTCGACGTCGACCACGCGGGCGGGCTGGCCGACTTCCCGAACGCCGTCGTGCACGTCCGGGCGGAGGAGCACCGAGCCGCGACGTCGCCGTCGAACGCGGCCGAGAAGAACCGCTATCGGGCCGTGCAATTTGCGCACCGCCCGCTGTGGAGCACGTACGACGAGCCGGGCGAGCCGTGGTTCGGCTTCGAGGCGGTCCGGTCGCTCAAGGGGCTGCCGGAGGAGATCCTGCTGGTCCCGCTCACGGGCCACACGCGCGGCCACACGGGTGTCGCGGTCGACACGGGCGACGGCTGGCTCCTGCACGCGGGCGACGCGTACTTCTTCCACGGCCAGCTGGACCCGGTCGCGCAGCACTGCCCGCCGGGCCTCACGGCGTTCCAGAACATCGTCCAGACACTGCGCAAGCCGAGGCTGGAGAACCTGGCTCGGCTACACGAACTGGCGCGTGCGCACCAGGACGACGTCAAGGTGTTCTCGGCGCACAGCCCGGTCGAGCTGGCGGCCCTGCGCCGCTAGCGGTCAGCTCGCGTCGAGGGCGGCTTTGACCAGCGGGGCCATCTGCTCGGCGGTCATCTTCGCCGGCCCGGTGTAGTTGACCAGCACCGGCGTGCCCGACACCAGCTCGGCCGACGCGAGCGTGGCCGTCTTCTGCTCGTCGACGTAGAACACCGCGCCGTCCGGGAAGCCGGCGACGTCCTGCGCGCCCACCTTCGCCTTCTTGATCGACGCCACCATGTCGGCCGGCTTCGCCTGGCGGCCTTCGTAGCGCGTCACCGCGAGCGCGCCCGCGGCCTTGCCGTTCAGCTGGTACTCGCAGCTGCGGGCCTTGCCGCCGTTGGCCGCGTTGTCCTGGACCGGGCCCGCCACCGCCTGGAGGTTGTCCAGGAACAGCGCCTTCGACACGGCGGCCGCGGGCAGCAGCTTGCACGGGTCCAGCGACGCCGCCGCGGCGTTCGAACTCGGCTTCGGGGCGGACGAAGGCTTCGACGACTCGGGTGTCTTCGACGGCTGGTCGCCCGACGAGCAGGCAGTCAATGCGGCAAAAGCGACCAAAACGACGGCGAGGGTACGCATATCCGGCACCGTACTCCGAACGGACTAGGACGTGGGCGCGCGGTACCGCCAGAACGCCGGGAGCAGGAACATCGACGCGCACACCGACACGATCACGAGCAGGCCGCCGACGGTCGCCGCGGCCGCCGTGCCGAACGCGGCCGCGCCCCAGCCGTGGACGAGGTCGGCGATCCGCGGGCCGCCGGCGACCACCACCGTGAACACGCCTTGGAGCCGGCCGCGCATCTCGTCGGTGGTCGCGGTCTGCAGGATCGCCATCCGGTAGACGGCGCTGACCATGTCCGCCGCGCCGGCCGCCGCCATGAAGAGGACAGCGAGCCACAGCGAGTGCGCGAGCCCGAACGCCGCCACCGCCGCGCCCCACGCGCAGATCGAAATGACGACCGCGACGCCCTGGCGCTCGATGCGCGTCAGCCAGCCGGAGAAGAGGCCGATCAGCATCGCGCCCAAGGGCAGCGCGGCGTAGAGCCAGCCGAGCGCGGGGCCGCCGCCGGGTGGATCGCCGAACGTTCGTTCGGCCATTTCCGGGATCAAGGCCCGTGGCATGCCGAAGACCATCGCGATGATGTCGGCGACGAACGAGGCCAGCAGCACCTTCTTCGTCGCGAGGTACCGGAAGCCTTCGATGACGTCGCTGACGCCCGCGCGCCGCGACGGGCCGTTGAGCGGCGGGAGCGCCGGCAGCCGCCAGACCGCGAGCAGCGTGATCGTGAGGGCGACGACGTCGATCAGGTAGAGCGTCGAAAGGCCGAGGACCGGGATGAGCGCGCCGGCGAGCAGCGGGCCGAAGACGGCGCCGAACGTGGACATCGTCGAGCTCAGGGCGTTCGCCGAGGGCAGCAGCTCGCCGGGCACGAGCCGCGCGACGACGGCGCCGCGCGTGGGCATGTTGATCGCGAAGAGGGCCTGGTTGACGGCCAGCAGGGCGAGGACGAGCCACACCGAGCCGAAGTTCAGGAACGCCTGCAGCCACAGCAGCGCGGAGGTGATCGCGACGAGGACGTTGGTGACGACGAGCAGCTTCCGCCGGTCGACGGCATCGGCGACGGCGCCGCCCCAGAGCCCGAAGACCAGCAGCGGAACGAGGGCGACGAGCCCGGTGAGGCCGACGTAGGCGGAGGACCCGGTGAGGTCGAAGACCTGCTTGGGCACGGCGACGGCGGTCAGCTGGGTGCCGACGGCGGTGACCACAGTGGACAGCCAGAGCCGTCGGAAGGCCGGGATCTTCAGCGGCCGGGTGTCGACGATGATGCGGCCGAGGAGCTTGCGAATGCCCCCTGGACGGGGCGGCAAGGTCTCGGGCTCGGAAGTCACAACCGACGAGTTTAGCTGGGCTAACTATCTCGGGTCGCGTGATTTCCGTCGCCCGGCGAGCGCCCCAATGTGGCCTTGGTTGCGTTCAACGCACCCAAGGCGGCCTTCGGTGCGTCAGACGCAACCAAGGCCGCCTTGGGGCGCTCGGAACTCAGGGGGCGACGCGCTCGATGTTCCAGCCGTCGTCGTTGCGGACGAACCGCAGCCGGTCGTGCATGCGGTCCTCGCGGCCCTGCCAGAACTCGACCAAGTCCGGCCGGATCCGCCAGCCGCCCCAGTGGGGCGGGGCCGGGATGCGCTCGACATCGGCGAAGCGGCGCTCGATGCCGTTCAGTGCGTTGTCCAGCGCGCGGCGGCCGTCGACCACCCGGGACTGCGGGGACGCCCACGCCCCGAGCTGCGAGCCGCGCGGGCGCTGGGCCCAGTACTCCGCCGTCTCCTTGACGCCGACCTTCTCGACCTCGCCGCGGACGTGGACCTGGCGGTGCAGCGCGTACCAGGGGAACGTCACCGACGCGTAGCGCGTCGCGGTCAGGTCGTGGCTCTTCTCCGACGTGTAGTTCGTGTAGAACACGACGCCGCGGTCGTCGAGGCCCTTGCACAGCACCGTGCGGGAGGACGGCCGGCCTTCGTTGTCCGCCGTCGCCAGCACCATCGCGTTCGGTTCGGCGATCCCGGCGGCGACGGCCTGGTTCAGCCAGCCCTGCAGCTGATCGGTCCAGGTGGCCGCCAGTGCGGATTCGTCGAACGCGGCGCCGTCGTAGGCCACGCGCATTCCGGGCAGGCGAACCACGGCGTCTTCCACCTGATCCTTGATCTCCGGCATCATCGCCAACCCTCCACGCCCGGTCGGGGCATCAGTCGACTTCGGCCTAAGGCACGTTAGGGCCTTCCGAGCTGCGGCGGAACCCACTGAACGGTGACACCCGCCACGACGTCGGCGCCAGCAGCCCGTAACCGCTGGACAACAAGCCGTAACCCCTGCGTTACCCGCCGGACCAGGATCGATACAGGACAGCCCTACCTTCGGCCCGTTCCCCACCACCCCGGAGGCAGGCATGACCGAGACCCTGTCGGACACCGAAGAAAGCGCTCTGCCGAAACGCCGTTACGCCCCGCTCGCGGCCAACGAAAACCGCGAGGACTACTCACTGCGCTTCGCCGCTCATTCGTTCCGGAAATGGTCACCGTTCGTGGTCGCGACGACGGCGCTGGGCGGCATCGCCTACCTCGCCGACTTCGCGATCGGGGCCAGCATCGTCCTCTCCTACGGCTTCACGTCCGGGATCCTCGCGATCCTCGCCGCGGCCGTCGTCATCTTCACGACCGGCGTGCCCATCGCGGCCGCCTGCGCGAAGTCCGGAGTGGACATGGATCTCCTGACCCGCGGAGCCGGCTTCGGCTACTTCGGGTCGACGCTGACGTCGCTCGTGTACGCGAGCTTCACCGTCATCTTCTTCTCGCTCGAAGGCTCGATCATGGGCCAGGCGTTCGAGCTGGCCCTCGGCATCCCGCTGCCGATCGGCTACCTGCTGGCGACGCTGATCGTGCTGCCCTTCGCGCTCTACGGCATGGGCGCGGTCGCGAAGATGCAGACCTGGACGCAGCCGCTGTGGATCGCCGGCCTGGTGCTGCCGTTCGTCGTCGTCCTGGTCCGCGAGCCGGGCAAGTTCGCCGAGTTCGCGCACTTCGGCGGTACGGAAGGCGCCGGGTCCGGGTTCTCGGCGATCGGGTTCGGCCTCGGCATGGGCGTCGCGCTGTCGCTGATCGGGCAGATCGGCGAGCAGGCCGACTACCTGCGGTTCATGCCCGAGAAGACGGCGGAGAACAAGCGGTCGTGGTGGGCCGCGGTGCTCGCGGCCGGCCCCGGTTGGGTCATCCTCGGGGCCGCGAAGCAGATCGGCGGCGCGCTGCTGGCGTTCCTCGCGCTCGGCGTCGTCGGCAAGACGGCCGCGCTCGAGCCGATCGCGCCGTACCTCGAAGCGGTCAGGCCGGCCCTCGGGCCGGTCGCGCTGACGTTCGCCGCGCTGTTCGTGGTCGTCTCGCAGATCAAGATCAACACGACGAACGCGTACTCGGGCTCGCTGTCGTTCGCGAACTTCTTCTCCCGCGTGCTGCACAAGCACCCGGGCCGCGTCTGGTACGTGCTCGTGAACTGCGGGATCGCGCTGGCGCTGATGGAGTTCGGCGCGTTCGGCTTCCTCAACAAGATCCTGGGCTTCTACTCGAACGTCGCGATCGCCTGGATCGGCGCGGTGTGCGCGGACCTGGTGATCGCGAAGCCGCTGGGGCTCTCGCCGAAGTACATCGAGTTCAAGCGGGCCTACCTGCACAAGATCAACCCGGTCGGCTTCGGCTCGATGCTCGTCGCCTCGGCGGTGTCGATCGCGGCGTACTTCGGGGCCTTCGGACAGTTCCTGGCCGCGTTCAGCCCGCTGCTGGCGCTGGTCATCGCGATCGTGCTGGTGCCGACGCTCGCGGTCGCGACCCGCGGGAAGTACTACCTGGCCCGGCCGAACACGGTGGCCGGGCTCGATCAGGACGTCGATTTGAGGGCGACGTACCCCTGCTCGGTCTGCGGTGATCCGTACGAACTGCCGGACGTCGCCGACTGCGCCAAGCAGAGCGGGCCGATCTGCTCGCTGTGCTGCACGCTCGACAACAGCTGTCACGACCTGTGCCAGGAGACGGGCCCGGTTTCGCTGGGGATGCCCGCACCGCGCCAGGCGTAAAGTCCGAGAAGGCCCGCTCACCCGCGTCCGCGGCAGGTGAGCGGGCCTTCACGTTGGCCGGTGTCCCCCCGGATCCCCCTCCCGGCTCGACTCTTCCACGCGGGCGGAGGCGCCGCGGTTGCCCTCGATGTCCAAGATCTTTTCCGGCCGCATGATGGCCGACAGCATCATCGCGCGGAACTCCGCGCCGATCTCTTCGACCGGCAGCGGCGGGTCGTGCGCCTGCCATTCGCGCAGCAGCCCGGTTCCCGCCCCGACCAGCGCGATCGCCGTCAGCCGGTAGTCCCGCACGGGCGCGACGCCGTGTTCCGCGGCGCGACTCGCCTCGGCGGCGATGAAGTTCGCCCAGCGGTCGACCCACACCTGGTGCTGCGCCTCCAGCTCGGGGCTGACGCCGACCGCTTCGACGTAGTTGAGGCGCGGCATCCGGGGATCCACGGTGACCGTCGCGATGAAGACGTCCAGCAGGGTCGAGATGCGGGTCAGCGCGTCGGCGTCGGCGACCTTGTCGAGCTCCGCGGTGACGTGTGCGAGCGCCAGGCTGTTGATCTGGTCGTGGAGGGTGCGAAGCACGTCCTCCTTGCTCGTGAACTCCTCGTAGAAGTTCCGCGTCGACACGCCGGCCCGCGCGCACACCTCGGTGATCTTGGTGTGCCGGAACCCGGTGGAGGTGAACAGCTCCAAGCCGGCCACGAGCAGCCGCTGACGGCGGTCGGCGCGGCGTTGCTCGGGTGCGACGCCGCCGTACGTGCGAGCCACCGGTTGTCTCCTCCTTTTGAGGGATTGCCAGATCCTACCCGTCTGACTATTTTGTGAAAATCGTGATTACCAGTGACCCGGAGGCCTCACTTTCGCAGCCGACAGGGACCGGCGGACCTTAACGTGGTGTTCCGCTGCGGCGACGGAGGCGCACCGGCCGGCCCGGCCGCCCCGGAACCGCCCGGGAGCGGGGGCGCGGGATCGCGGGACCGGTGGCGCGGTGACGTGGCTGGGCACGAAGTTCTGCCGCCCGAAACTGTCGGTGGCCCCCGGTAGCGTGGAAAACGGGGGCTGCTCACAACGCCGTTCGTCGGAGAAGCCGCAGGGGGTCTTCTCCGACGAACGGTGATCTTCACGGACTTGCGAAGGGGCGCAGCGCGGTGACCGCGTCCGGCGCCAGGGACGTCGTCAACGTGCCACCCGCAGCGAGCGGGCTTCGGGACCACCACTCGCCCGAAGCCGCCGGGAGCTCCGGGCCGCCCACCACCACGTCCGTCGCCAAGACCCGGCGGCCGGCCAGTACCGCCAAGCTCTCGTCCAAAGTGGAATCACCGATCGACAACGTCTGACGCAGCACCGGCACCGAACCCCGCGTGATGTGCGACGAAGTGGTCAGCGAACCCGGGCACTCCCCGGCCCGCCCCAGCACCAGAACCTCTCGCGTGTGCAGGTAAGCGTCGGAAGCCAAAGAAGCACGTAACACCGCCGTGTGCCGAGCCCGTGCCGTGATCACCGTCGGCTCCGGCAAGTACTCCAGCGAGCCACCCTCCTCGACGACCATCGAAACCGTCGACAACGAACCCTCGCCGTGAAGACCGGGCAGGGCAAGGGTCGCCGCCACGCCGGAAAGACGCAGCGAAGCTCCCGGGCCGACATGAACGGACAACAGCAAGTCGTCGCCACCCAAGGGGGTGGTCGCCGAATTGACCAGGTGCACCACCGCCGTCGGACCGCTGCCCCGGCGGGGGAACAACGTCAACGGCGCCATCGAACGCAGCTCGCGCAGCACCGTGCGCGTTCCGTCGAAGCACGCCGTCAGCCGGGCGTGAGCCTTCACAGCAGCGAACGGACCCAGGCAGCCACCGCCGGCGCGTCCGGGGTGTCCACAAGGGACTGGGTGATGACCGGCAGCTCGCCCCGCATCCGGTGCGCGTCCGACGTCATCACCGCCATGTCCGCGCCCACCAGGTGCGCGAGGTCGATCTTGTTGATCACCAGCAGGTCCGCCGTCGTGACGCCGGGGCCGCCCTTGCGCGGCACCTTGTCGCCGCCCGCCACGTCCACCACGAAGATCTGGCTGTCGGCCAGCCCGCGGCTGAACACCGCCGTCAGGTTGTCGCCGCCGCTCTCGATGATCACCAGGTCCAGCCCCGGGAACTTCTCCTCCAGCCGCTCGACCGCGTCCAGGTTCGCGGTGATGTCGTCGCGGATCGCGGTGTGCGGGCACGCGCCCGTCTGCACCGCCTCGATCCGCGCCGGGTCCAGAACTCCGGCCCGCCGCAGGAAGTCCGCGTCCTCGGTCGTGTAGATGTCGTTCGTCACGACGGCGAGGTCGACCTCGTCGCCCAACGCGCGGCACAGGGCCGCGGTCAGCGCCGTCTTGCCCGACCCGACCGGGCCGCCGATGCCGATCCGGTACGCGCGCCCGGCCGTCGGCGCCGCGTCGTAGTGGTCGGGCTCGGCGGCCGTCGGGTCGAAGCTGACCTCGTGGACGTGTCCATGACCCTTAGCTGGCAAAGAGACGCACCTCTTCCTGGTGGTGCCGGGCGTGCGCCTCGGCGAACAGATCCAACGCGGGCGACCCCGGCGACGGCAGCGACGCCGGGTCGTCCCCCGCCACGGCCGCCGCTTCCGAACAAACAGAACCGAGATCCAGCCGGGCCACGACGGCGTTGACCGCGAAGGGATCCAGCCCCAGCAGCCGCACCACCGCGCTCGCCGGCCCGCTCACCGAAAGGTAGGCGACCGCCATCGCGGCGTCGTACGGCGAACCGCCCGCGACGCCGACCAGCGCGCCCAGCACCACGGGGTGGTGCGGTCGCGGCGTCTCGGCCAGCAACGCCTCCAGAACGGGAGACGGCCAAGCGATCCGCCCGGCCCGGGCGCTCCCCCGCCCCTGCGCCCGTGACGCCTCTCGTTGCGCGAGCGACGGCGTCCGAGCGTCCAATTCGGAGTCGAGTACCGCCCAGTGTCCACTAGCGACAGACCGCGCCGCCGCATGTGCCGAAGCGGCGGCGAAGACCGCGGCCAGGAAACCCGCCGTCCGCAACCGTCCGGAAAGGAATCCCGGCAGATCGCGCACCGAAGTCACCAACCGCCGGGAGACGACCTCCTCCAGCCCGCCACTGTGGACGTGCCCGCCACCGGGGAAGCGGGAGTCCGCGAGGATCAGCGCCGAGAGGTCCATCAGAACAGGAAGTATCGCTGGGCCATCGGCAGCTCGGCCACCGGCTGGGGTTCGATCAGCTCACCGTCGACGTGCACCGCGAAGCTGTCCGGCTCGACGCGGACGTCCGGCGTGGCGTCGTTGAGCACCATGTCCGCCTTGGCCCGCGCGCGCGTGTTCGCCACGGCGACGAGTGGACGCGTGATCCCGAACTTCTCGCGCAGACCACCGTCCAAAGCGGACGGCGCGACGAAGTGCAGGCTCAGCGCCGCACCGATCGACGCACCGAACATCGGCCGGGCCATGACCGGCTGCGGTGTCGGGATGGACGCGTTCGCGTCCCCCATCGCCGCCCACGCCGGGAAGCCGCCCTTGAGGACCACGTGCGGCCGGACGCCGAAGAACTTCGGCTCCCACAGCACCAGGTCGGCGAGCTTGCCGACCTCGACCGAGCCGATCTCGGTCTCCATGCCGTGCGCGATGGCCGGGTTGATCGTGTACTTGGCGACATAGCGACGCGCGCGCAGGTTGTCGGCCACGCCGTCGCCGGGCAGCGCGCCGCGGCGGCGCTTCATCACGTGCGCGGTCTGCCAGGTCCGGATGATCACCTCGCCGATCCGGCCCATCGCCTGCGAGTCCGAGCTCATCATCGAAATGGCGCCCAGGTCGTGCAGCACGTCCTCGGCGGCGATCGTCGACGGCCGGATCCGGCTCTCGGCGAAGGCGAGGTCCTCGGGCACCGACGGGTTGAGGTGGTGGCACACCACCAGCATGTCGAGGTGCTCGTCGAGCGTGTTGACCGTGTGCGGCCGGGTCGGGTTGGTCGACGACGGCAGGATGTTCGGCAGCGAGACGACCTCGATGATGTCCGGCGCGTGCCCGCCACCGGCACCTTCGGTGTGGTACGCGTTGATCGAGCGGCCACCGATGGCGTCCACAGTGGACTCCAGGAACCCGGCCTCGTTCAGCGTGTCCGTGTGGATCGCGACCTGGACGCCGGACTCGTCGGCCACGGTCAGGCACGCGTCGATGGCGGCCGGGGTCGTGCCCCAGTCCTCGTGCAGCTTGAACCCGCCCGCGCCCGCCGCCAGCTGCTCGCGCAGAGCTTCGTGCCGGACGGTGTTCCCCTTGCCCAGCAACAGGACGTTCACCGGGTAACCGTCCATCGCGGACAGCATCCGCCCGAGGTTCCACGCGCCGGGAGTGACGGTCGTGGCCTTCGTGCCCTCGTTGGGCCCGGTGCCGCCACCGACCAGGGTGGTCAGCCCGGCGGCCAGCGCCGTGTCGACGAGCTGCGGGCAGATGAAGTGGACGTGGCAGTCGATGCCGCCGGCGGTGAGGATCTTGCCGTTGCCGGCCAGGACCTCCGTCGACGGCCCGATGACCAGGGCCGGGTCGACGCCGTCCATCGTGTCCGGGTTGCCCGCCTTGCCGATGCCCACGATCCGGCCGTCACGCACGCCGACGTCGGCCTTGACGACACCCCAGTGGTCGAGGATGACGGCGCCGGTGATGATCAGGTCGGGCGCGCCCTCGGCCCGGGTCGCCATGCCCTGGCCCATCGACTCGCGGATGACCTTGCCGCCGCCGAAGAGCACTTCGTCACCGCTGCCGCCGGGCCCCATCGAACGGTCCTCGGTGACTTCGATGAGGAGGTCCGTGTCGGCGAGCTGGATCCGGTCGCCGGTGGTCGGCCCGAACAGCTCGGCGTAACGCTCGCGATCGATCTGCGGCATTTCAGAACTCTCCAGAGAATTCGGACCGCAGGCCGGGAACACGACGAGCCCCGGCGAGCGGAACAAGATCGACTTCCCGTTCGACCCCGGGTTCGAACCGCACCGACGTGCCGGCCGGGACGTCGAGCCGGTGGCCGCGGGCGGCGTCGCGGTCGAATTCGAGGCCGGGGTTCACCGCGGCGAAGTGGTAGTGCGAGCCGACCTGGACCGGCCGGTCCGCGAGGTTGCGCACGAGCAGCCGGACGCGGACGCGGCCCGGGTTCAGCTCCACCGGCTCGTCGCCGGGAATGATCTCGCCTGGCCGCATCGAGGTCCTCTCAGACGATCGGGTCGTGCACGGTGACGAGCTTCGTGCCGTCCGGGAAAGTGGCCTCGACCTGCACGGAGTCCACCATTTCAGTGACACCGTCGAGCACCTGCGCCCGCGCGAGCACGGTCCGGCCGCTCGCGACGAGCTCGCTGACCGTGCGCCCGTCGCGGGCCCCTTCGAGGACGTGGTCGGTGATCAGCGCGACCGCTTCCGGGTAGTTCAGCCGGACGCCGCGGTCCAGCCGCTTCCGCGCGACGTCCGCCGCCACGTGGATCAGCAGCTTGTCGCGCTCCTGCGGGCTGAGGTGCATCGCTCAGGTTTATCACCCGGGCCGGGGCGCCGCCTGGTTCGGAAACATACCTTTAACCTGGACTTCGTCACACTGCGTGGTGAAAATTCTCCTGTCGGACGGCCTCGGTGACTGAATCGTTCTCGTAATCGTGACCGAAACCACCGCATCTTTCGATTGCCCCTCGGCGATCGAGGGAGCAAGGTCTATCCATCCGTGCGATGGTGCGCGCTTTCCGTGCGCTATTCCGTCCGCGCGTGCACCACCACCAAGACGGGGAAAAAAGCGCACCGAAAGGTCCCGCGAAACAGTGACTACCTCCACGATCACCAAGCCACAGCCGTCCGGCGAACCCGACGACGGCTTCCGACCGGGTCTGGAGGGCGTCGTCGCCTTCCACACCGAGATCGCCGAACCCGACCGGGACGGCGGTGCGCTGCGCTACCGCGGCGTCGACATCGAGGACCTCGCCGGCAAGGTGACCTTCGGCGACGTATGGGGCCTCCTCGTGGACGGCCGGTTCGGCCACGGCCTCCCGCCCGCCGAGCCGTTCCCGCTGCCGGTGCACACCGGCGACGTCCGGGTCGACGTCCAGGCCGCGCTGGCCATGCTCGCACCGATCTGGGGCTACCAGCCGCTGCTCGACATCACCGACGAAGAGGCCCGTGCACAGCTGGCCCGCGCCTCGGTGATGGCGCTGTCCTACGTCGCGCAGTCGGCGCGCGGCATCGGCCAGCCCGCCGTGCCGCAGACCCGCGTCGACGAGGCCCACTCGATCACCGAGCGGTTCCTCATCCGCTGGCGCGGCGAGCCCGACCCGGCCCACGTCCGGGCGCTGGACGCCTACTGGGTGTCGGCCGCCGAGCACGGCCTGAACGCGTCGACCTTCACCGCCCGCGTCATCGCGTCCACCGGCGCCGACGTCGCGGCGGCCATGTCCGGCGCCATCGGCGCGATGTCGGGCCCGCTGCACGGCGGCGCCCCGGCGCGCGTGCTGCCGATGATCGAAGAGGTCGAGCGCACCGGTGACCCGGCGGGCCTGGTCAAGGGCATCCTCGACCGCAAGGAACGCCTGATGGGCTTCGGCCACCGCGTCTACCGGGCCGAGGACCCGCGGGCGCGCGTGCTGCGCCGCACCTGCCAGGAACTCGGCTCGGCCCGCTACGAGGCAGCCGCCGCGCTGGAGCAGGCGGCGCTGAAGGAGCTGCGCGAGCGCCGTCCGGACCACCCGATCGAGACGAACGTCGAGTTCTGGGCCGCGGTCATCCTGGACTTCGCGCAGGTCCCGCCGCACATGATGCCGTCGATGTTCAGCTCGGCGCGCACCGCCGGCTGGGCCGCGCACATCCTGGAGCAGAAGCGCACCGGACGCCTGGTGCGGCCGTCGGCGAAGTACGTCGGCCCGGCGCCGCGTACGCCGGAGGACGTCGAGGGCTGGGAGCTCGTCACCAAGCACTGACGCTGTTGTGCCGTGAAGGGCACCTTCAGGGCTTATATGTCCCTGAAGGTGCCCTTCACGGCTTTGCGGCGGTCTCGTGGGCGGCGGTGGCGCCGAGCATGGCCGTGAGCTGGTCGACCAGCCAGGTGTCCAGCAGGTCGCGTGGCAGCGTGCGTTCCTGCAGCCAGCTGAGCAGGGCGCCTTCGACGACCGCCGTCCAGCAGCGCAGGGTCAGCGACAGCAGCGGTGACGGATCTTCGACGCCGAGGGCGTCCAGGATCAGGGCCACCGCGCGGTTGCGGACCTCGTCGATCGCCGCGTCCGTTTCGGACGTCGCGATCACCGACCCGCTGCGCAGCAGGGCGATGTAGCCCGCGCGGTAGTGGTCGGCGACGTCGACCAGGCCGCGGACAGCGGCGCGCAGGCGGGTTTCGGGTGGTCCCTCCTCGAGGCCGGCCAGGCCGTCGATGAGCCCGTCGGTGACCGTGCGCAGCGCCTCCACCTGCAGCTCGCGCAGGCTGGAGAAGTACCGGTAGAACAGCGGCCGCGACACCTCGGCGCGCGCGACGATGTCGTCCACGGTGACCAGCTCCGGCGCCCGCGATCCGAACAGGTCGAGCGCGGCGCGAATCAGGTCGTCGCGGCGGGCCTGCGGCGACATCCGCCGCGGCCGGCTCACGGCGTCAGGTCCAGTTTCGCCGCCTGACGCAGCAGCCCCGGCGTCAGTCGCGAAAGGACCAGCGCGACCTTGGCTTCCGGAGTGGACGGTGCGATCGCGGTGTCCTTCTCCACCGCTCGCAGGATGTCCTTGGCGACGCCTTCCGGACCGAAACCCCGTCGCGCGTACAGCTTCGAGCTCTGCTGCTGACGCCGTCGCTGCTCCTCATCGGACACTCCGACGAAACGCGTTGTGTTCGTGATGTTCGTCTTCACGATGCCCGGGCACACCGCCGTGACGCCGATGTGGTGCTCGGCCAGCTCGGCCCGCAGGCAGACGCTCAACGTCAGCACCGCGGACTTCGTCGTGGCGTAGGCGGTGAGGATCTTCGACGGCAGGTAGGCGGCGGCCGAAGCGAGGTTGACGATCTGGCCGCCTTCGGCGCGTTCGGCGAGCATCGGCGCGAAGGCGCGGCAGCCGTGGATCACGCCCCAGAGGTTGACGTCGATGACGCGTTCCCAGTCTTCGACGGACGTGTCGAGGAACGGGCCGGACATCCCGATCCCGGCGTTGTTGACCACGATGTCCGGGACGCCGTGGTGCTCGCGGACGTCTTCGGCGAAGCGGTGCACGGCGGCACCGTCGCTGGAGTCCACTGTGTACTCAGCGACCCCGTGGTCCTCCAGGAGCTTCAGGGTTTCCGCGGCAGCCGCCGGGTCGATGTCGGTGATGACGACGTCCGCGCCTTCGGCGGCGAAGGCGAGCGCGGTGGCCCGGCCGATCCCGCTGCCGGCGCCGGTGACGACGACCAGCTGGTGCTCGAACCGTCCGGTTCCCACCCGCGACTTCTTCAGCGCTCGGCTCTCGGCGCCGGTCTCGACGTACTCGATCAGCTCGGCGGCGGCGCCCGCGACCACCTTCGGCCTGGCGCGGGTCACCCAGTGCGTCCCGACGACCGGGCGGACCCGCAGGTCCGGCACCCAGCGCGCGACCTCGGTCTGCAGCGGCGTGGTGACGTAGGCGTCGCCGGTCGGGGCCAGGACCTGCACCGGGACGTCGGCGGCGCGCGGTGTCGGCCGGGACAGGCGGGTGAACATGTTGGCGCGGTAAAGCTCGAGGCCGTGGATACCGTCGCTCTTGTCCGGTTTCGCGGCGTCGGGCTCCATGCGCTGGATCTGCGCACCCAGCAGGCCGGTGCGCCAGAGCAGCTGCGGGACGAGCGGGATCTGGAACGCGAGGATGTACCACGAGTGCAGGAACTGGCTCAGGGCGTTCTTGAGCCGCTTCGGCGTCGGGCGGGTGAGCTGCGCGCGGAACCAGGCGCCGGCGTGGTCGAGGCTCGGGCCGGAGATCGACGTGTAGGAGGCGATCCGGCCGCGCAGGCCGTCACCGGTCACGGCGTACCAGGCCTGGATCGAGCCCCAGTCGTGGGCGACGAGGTGGACCTTGCCGTGTGGCTTCACCTCGTCGACGACCGCCCGGAGGTCGTCGGCCAGCTGGTCCAGCCGGTAGGACGCGCGTCCCGCCGGCTTGTCCGACTGTCCGGCCCCGCGGACGTCGTAGGTGACGACGCGGTGGCGCGGCTTCAGCTCGGCGGCCACCCCGCCCCACATCGAGCTGTTGTCGGGGTAGCCGTGCACGAGCACGACCGTCGGCCCGTCTTCGCGGCCTTCGATGGTGACCGAGAGGCGGACACCGTCACTGGCGGTCACCCACTTGTGAGACATTCTGTCATGTTAGACAACTTGTCAACAGTGCGGTTCACCCGCGCGGCGGCTGGCGGCCCGAAGTTGTTCATGCATCGGGCGGGTTTTTGCTTGTATGACAGCGTTTTTGTGGTTCCACGGGAAACCGAGCGCGGCGGCGGCTGACGACTCTGTCCACCGAACGATGGACAGCCGGATTCAGCTGAGCGTCGCTCCCGTTCGCCGTCTCGAGCGAGCAAGCTTCTCCCATGACCACAGCAGTGAGCGTGCGCGGCCTGCGCAAGCAGTACCCCGGTCACCTCGCGGTGGCCGGGCTCGACCTGGACATCGCCCGGGGCGAGGTCTTCTCCCTGCTCGGCCCGAACGGCGCCGGGAAGACGACGACCGTCGAGATCCTCGAAGGCCACCGGCAGCGGACCGCCGGCGAGGTCACCGTCCTCGGCGAGGACCCCGGCAAGGCCGGGCGCGCCTGGCGCTCGCGCATCGGCATCGTCCTGCAGACCGCCAACGACGCCGCCGAGCTGAGCGTCGCCGAAACCGTGCGGCACTTCGCCAAGTACTACCCGGACCCACGCGATCCGGACGAGGTGATCGAGAAGGTCGGGCTCGCCGAGAAGGCCAAGGCGCGGGTCAAGTCGCTCTCCGGCGGGCAGCGGCGGCGCGTCGACGTGGCGCTGGGGATCATCGGCCGGCCCGAGCTGCTCTTCCTCGACGAGCCGACCACCGGCTTCGACCCCGAAGCGCGGCGGCACTTCTGGACGCTGATCAGCGAGCTCGCCGCCGAGGGCACGACCATCCTGCTCACCACCCACTACCTCGACGAGGCCGAAGCGCTCGCCGACCGCGTCGCGGTGATCGCGCGCGGTGAGATCGTCGCGCAGGACACCCCGCAGAACCTGGGTGGCCGCGCCGCCGCCGAGGCCACCGTGCGGTGGACCGACGAGCGTGGTGCGCACGTCGAGCGCACCGCGTACCCGACCAAGCTCGTCACCGAGCTCTCCGCTGGGGGTAGAGAGCTCGCCGGACTGACCGTGACCCGGCCGAGCCTGGAGGACATCTACCTGGACCTGATCGGAGACAAGGCATGACCACGCTCGCCCTCCCCGGCCCGCTGACGCTGGGGCTCGCCCGCGGCGGCACCGAGCTGCGGCAGTTCTTCCGGCACCGGGAACAGGTGGTCTTCACCTTCTCCCTGCCCGCCGTCCTGATGATCCTGCTCGGGTCCATCCTGGACGGTCCGACGGCGCTGGCGGGCGTCACGTCCGGGCAGCTGCTGGCGGCCGGGATGATCGGCTCCGGCATCGTGTCGACGTCGTTCAACAGCATCGCGACCGGTGTCTCGGCCGACCGGGAAACCGGGGCGCTCAAACGCCTTCGCGGCACGCCGATGCCGTCGTCGTCCTACTTCATCGGCAAGATGGTGCTGGTCGCGGTGTCCAGCCTGGCCCAGACCGTGCTGATGGCCGCGGTCGCCGTGCTGCTGTTCGGGCTGAAGCTGCCCACCGCGCCGGAGAAGTGGCTGACGCTGCTGTGGGTGTTCGCGCTCGGCATCGTCTCGTGCACGCTGCTCGGCATCGCGCTCAGCTCGCTCGCGAAGTCGACCACCGGCGCGGTCGCCGTGGTGCAGATGTTGTACCTGGTGCTGCAGTTCATCTCCGGCGTGTTCGTCACGCCGATCACGAACCTGCCGAAGATCATGGTGGACATCGCGTCGTTCTTCCCGCTCAAATGGATCTGCCAGGGTTTCCGGTCGGTGTTCCTGCCGGACGGCGCGGTCGGAATGGAGATGGCTGGTTCATGGGAACTCCCGCGGGTGGCGCTGGTGCTGGGGATCTGGTGCGTGGTGGGCGCGGTGCTGGCGCGGCTGAGCTTCCGGTGGACCGACACGAAGTGAAGGACGCCTGGGACCGGTTCAACTGGCTCTGGGAGATCCTCTTCGCGGTGGCGTACGTGGCCACGATGACGCTGGTGCTGCTGGACGAAACGGATCCGGTTCGCAGCGTCGTCGCGGTCGGGGCACTGACGGCCCTCTCGCTGACCTACCTGCTATGGGGACGGCGGGTGGTGCGCGACGACGGGCACCTGAAGCAGCGGTGGACGCTCGCCCTGGTGGTCGTCGCACTGGTCGCGGTCGCGATGTTCGCCAACACGACGGCCAGCTTCATCCTGTTCATGGTGTGCCCGCTGCTGTTCTCGACGCTCGAGTTCCGCCCGGCCGCGGTGCTCACCACGCTGGCGATCCTGCTGAGCCCGCTGTCCGCGATCGCCGTGGACGGGCTGCGGGGCCCGGCGCTGCACATCCTGCTGCCGATGACCGCGATCCTCGTGGTGTTCGGGATCCTGTCCGGCAAGTTCATCCTGCACGTAATCGAGGAGAGCCGGGCGCGGGCGGACCTCATCGACCGGCTCGAGGCGAGCCAGGCCGAGGTCGCCCGCCTCTCCCGGGAGGCGGGCACGGCGACCGAGCGCGAGCGGCTCGCCCGGGAGATCCACGACACGCTGGCCCAGGGGTTCACCAGCATCGTCACGCTCGCCGAAGCCATCAAGTCCGAATTGGACACCGACCCGGCGGCGGCGCGCCGGCACGTCGAGCTGGCCGCCCGCACGGCGCGGGAGAACCTCGCCGAGGCCCGGACGATGGTCGCCGCGCTGGCCCCGGACGACCTCTCGGCCGGGTCCCTCGTGGACGCCGTCCGCCGCCAGGCCGGCCGGCTCGCCGACGAGACAGGCGTGTCGGTCAAGTACGAAGTGGACGATGCGCTCCCGGCGATCGGCATGGCGGGCGAAGTGGTTCTGCTGCGCGGTGCGCAAGAAGCGTTGAACAACGTCCGGCGGCACGCGGCGGCGTCGTCGGTGTCGGTGCGGCTGTCCGTTGTGGACGATGCGGTGCGGCTGTCCGTCCGGGACGACGGCGCCGGCTTCGACCCGGACGGCGTCAGCGGCTTCGGCCTGCGCGGCATGCGGTCCCGCGCCGAGCAGGTGGGTGGCACACTGAGCGTCCGGAGTGGCCCGAGCGGCACCGAACTCACCCTGGAGGTGCCGGCTTGATCCGCATCATGCTCGTCGACGACCACCCGGTCGTCCGCGAAGGCCTCCGGGGCATGCTCGAAGCCGAACCCGACCTGACGGTGGTCGGCGAAGCGGGCTCGGGCGACGAAGCCGTCGCGCTCGACCGCGTCGCGCTGCCGGACGTCGTGCTGATGGACCTGCGGATGCCCGGGCTGGACGGCGTCGGCGCGACCAAGCGGATCCTGCGCGAGCAGCCGGGGCGGCGGATCGTGGTGCTGACGACGTACGAGACGGACGCCGACATCCTGCGCGCGGTCGAGGCGGGGGCGTCGGGCTACCTGCTGAAGGACGCGTCGCGCACGGAGCTGGCGAACGCGATCCGCGCGGCGTCGCGCGGGGAGACGGTGCTGGCGCCGTCGGTGGCCGGGAAGCTGGTCAACCGGGTGCGCAACCCGGAGCCGCAGCCGCTGTCGGCCCGGGAGGTGGAGGTGCTGCGCCTGGTCGCGACGGGCGGGACGAACGCCGACATCGGCCGGGCCCTGCACATCAGCGAGGCCACGGTGAAGACGCACCTGCTGCGGGTGTTCGGCAAGCTCGGCGTGTCGGACCGCACGGCCGCGGTGACGACGGCGATGTCGAGAAACCTGCTCGGCTGACCCGGGTTCTCCGTGTCCGGGAGGTCGACTCGCGTGATCAGGAAGCCGACACGCGTGATCGAGGAGTCGACACGGCGGCGGACCGGCCCAGCGCCGTGTCGACCCTTCAATCACGCGAGTCGACCCTTCAATCACGCGTGTCGACCCTTTGCGCACGCCGGGCGAGTGTGAGGTCTGGCGAAGAGTCCTGCTCCGCCGGCCGAAGCGCGGCAGAATGCCCCCATGCTTGAGTCGACCGAACACGCCCTGCTCCGCCGGATCGCCCACGAGCAGGCCGCCTGCCGCGCGCCCTCGCTCGTCGCCGCCGTCGTGCGGGACGGCGAGATCGTCTGGTCCGGGAGCCGCGGGCGCGTCGGGGACCGGCCGCCCGGCACCGACACCCAGTACCGGCTGGGCTCGATCACCAAGACGCTCGTCGCCACCGCCGTCATGCGGCTGCGCGACGAAGGCCTGCTCGACCTCAACGACCCGCTCGAGCAGCACGTCCCGGGCACGCCCTTCGGCACCGCCACCGTCGCGCAGCTGCTGTCGCACACCTCCGGCCTGACCTCCGAGTCGCCCGGCCTCTGGTGGGAACGCACCCCCGGCGCCGACTGGGACGCGCTCGCCGGGAGCCTCGCCGAGGGCGCGACCAAGCACCGGCCGGGCGCGAAGTTCCACTACTCGAACGTCGGCTACGGCGTGCTCGGCGAGCTCGTCTCGCGCCACCGCGGCAAGGGCTGGCTCTCCGTGCTCGACGAGGAGATCCTCGGCCCGCTCGGGATGACCCGCACGACCCCGCACCCGGTCGGCGCGCACGCCGACGGCTTCGCCGTGCACCCCTTCGCCGACGTCCTCCTGCCGGAGCCGAGCCCGGACGCCGGCGCGATGGCCCCCGCCGGGCAGCTGTGGTCCACCGCCACCGACCTCGCCCGCTGGACGGCGTTCCTCGGCGGCCACGGCGGCGGCGTGCTCGCGCCGGAGACCATCGAGCTGATGCGGACGATGGTCACCGTCGACGACACCGACGTCTGGACGACCGGGTTCGGCCTCGGCCTGATGCTCGTGCGCTACCAGGGCCGGCGCCTCGCCGGGCACACCGGCTCGATGCCCGGCTTCCTCGCCGTCACGCTGGTCGACCCGGTCGCGCAGACCGGCGCGCTCGTGCTCACCAACTCGACGTCCGGGGTCGGCATCACCCAGCTCTGCCTGGACCTGATCACGATGACCGACGAGCTGGAGCCGCGCCTGCCCGCCGAGTGGCAGCCGTCGGCCGCCGACCCCGCGCTGCTCGCCCTCACCGGGCTCTGGCACTGGGGTCCGACGCCGTACCACCTGCGTGTCCAGGGTGACGGGCTGCTCCTGCTGGCCCCGGCCGAAGGTGCCGGGCGCAGCTCGCGGTTCCGCCCCACCGGCCGGGACACCTACCTCGGCCTCGACGGCTACTACGCCGGCGAGACGCTCGAAGTGGGCCGGGACGCCGACGGCGTCGCCACGCACCTCGACCTCGCGACGTTCATCTTCACCCGCACGCCGTACGACCCGGCCGCGCCGGTCCCGGGCGGTGTCGAGGGCTGGCGCTGATCCGCCGGGCCCCGCTCACACCCCCAGGGTGGTGGTGAGCGGGGCCCTAAGCCAGCGCGGCGGTACCGGCCGAGAAGGCGACGGCGGACGCGAACCGGGTGGCGATGCGCTTGCCCTCGCCCCAGTCGAAGACTCCGAACTTGAGGTTCGTCATGATCGTGAGCGTCGAGCCTCCGGAGGCCGGCGCCACGGTGGCGGTGATCTCCTGGCCCCAGCTCAGCAGGCTCATCCCGGTCCGGAACGACACGAACCCGCGTTGCGAGTCGTAGAACGGGCCCTGCCCGCCGATCGCCGCGACCCCGGCGGGGAGCGCGTTCCACAACGCCTCGGCCGGCGCCGGGAAACTCTGCTGCACAGTCTTCATGACCGGCAGCAAACCAGCGGCCGGCACCGGCCGGGAACCGTGTTTTTACCCCCACGGCCCGCCACGAGAAGCCGCCGGTCGGACCAGCCGCCTAGAGTCGAGCGGGGGCGTCCCGGTGCCCGGAACAGCCGTCGTTCCACATACCGGACGTTCCAGAACCACCTTCACCAGCCGCATCCCGACCTGAGAGACTGGCCCACATGACCGACGCTGAGTTGACCATCCCCGCAGACCTCAAGCCGGCCGACGGCCGCTTCGGCTGCGGACCGTCGAAGGTCCGCGCCGAGCAGCTGAGCGCCCTGGCGGAGTCCGGCTCCACCTACCTCGGCACGTCGCACCGGCAGAAGCCGGTCAAGTCCCTCGTCGGGCGCGTGCGGGCAGGCCTGTCCGAGCTGTTCTCCCTGCCCGAGGGCTACGAGGTGATCCTCGGCAACGGCGGCACCACGGCGTTCTGGGACGCGGCCGCGTTCGGCCTGGTCCGCGAGCGCTCGCAGCACTTCACCTACGGCGAGTTCTCCTCGAAGTTCGCCTCCGTCACGAAGGGCGCGCCGTTCCTGGCCGACCCGATCGTCGTCAAGGCCGACGCGGGCAGCGCGCCCGACATCGCCTACGAAGCCGGCGCGGACCTGGTCGGCTGGGCGCACAACGAGACGTCCACCGGCGTGGCCGTGCCGGTCCGCCGCCCCGAAGGATCCGAGGGCGCGCTCGTCGCGATCGACGCCACCTCGGGCGCCGGTGGTCTCCCGGTCAAGGCCGAGGACTTCGACGTCTACTACTTCGCGCCGCAGAAGTCGTTCGCCGCGGACGGCGGCCTGTGGATCGCGCTGGCGTCGCCGGCCGCGGTCGAGCGCATCGGCGAGATCGGCGGCGGCGACCGCTGGATCCCGGAGTTCCTGTCGCTGACCACCGCGCTGGACAACTCCCGCAAGGACCAGACGTACAACACCCCGGCCGTGGCCACGCTGTTCCTGCTCGCCGAGCAGATCGAGTGGATGAACGGCCAGGGCGGCCTCGAGTGGACGACCGCGCGCACGAAGGACTCGTCGTCGCGGCTGTACGAGTGGGCCGAGAAGACGAGCTACACCACGCCGTTCGTGAAGGACCCGGAGCTGCGCTCGCAGGTCGTCGGCACGGTGGACTTCGCCGACGAGGTCGACGCCGCCGCGGTGGCGAAGGTGCTGCGCGCCAACGGGATCGTCGACACCGAGCCGTACCGCAAGCTGGGCCGCAACCAGCTGCGCGTCGGCCTGTTCCCGGCCATCGACCCGGACGACATCACGAAGCTCACGCAGAGCATCGAGTACGTCGTCGAGCGCCTGGGCTGAGTCGGACGTCAGACGTCCGTGAAGGCCTCCTTACCGGCTCTTATGGCCGGTAAGGAGGCCTTCACGGCTTTCAGGCGGGGTGCGGCGAAGGCGGCCAGGACCAGCAGCGCGAGGCCGAAGAGCTCGTAGGACTCGGTGGCGAGCCACCAGCCCGCGGACGGCGCCGGGCGCGGGGCGAACCACATCGGCCCCCAGATGAAGAGCGTCAGGCCCGCGGCGACGACCGCGCCGGACCACCACGTCACGACGCGGTCGGTCCGCCAGGCGAGGACGCCGTAGTAGCCGGCCAGGACCAGGATCGGCACGCACCACGTCCAGTGGTGGGTCCACGAGATCGGCGACACGAGCAGGCCGCCGAGCGCGCACGCGGTCAGCGCGAGCACCGGTTCGCCCGCCCGCACGATGATGACCGCGACCAGGGCCATCACGGCGAGCGCGGCCAGCAGCCACACGATGTTCCCGGCGGTCTCCGGCAGGCCGATCCGCGTCACCAGCCCGCGCAGCGACTGGTTGCCGACGTAGTCGACGCCGCCGATCCGGCCCGCGTCGAAGACGAGCTTCGTCCAGTACGTGAAGGACGCCGACGGGCGGATCAGCCACAGCAGCGCCCCGGCCGCCACGAACCCGCCCACCACGCGCGCGGCCGACTTGAAGTCGCGGCGGAACAGGAAGTAGACGACGAAGACGGCCGGCGTCAGCTTGATCGCCGCGGCGACGCCGATGAGCAGGCCCTTCGTCCGCCGGCGGTCGCCGGGGAGCAGGACGTCGAGCACGACCAGCACCATGAGCAGGGCGTTGATCTGGCCGAAGCCGAGCGTCGAGCGCACCGGTTCGAGCAGAGCCCCGGCGAGCTGCGCGCCGATCGCGACCAGGGCGGCGGCGGCCCGGCCGTGGACCTTGGCCGGGTCGGTCAGCGAGCCGTTCAGCGTCGCGACGTAGAGGTAGGCGACGACGCCGGTCGCGACGATCGAGGCGATGCTGACCAGCTTCATCGTCACGGCGAACGGCAGCAGCGTGCCGGGCCAGAACGCGGCCGCGGCGAACGGTGTGTAGGTGAACGGCAGCAGGATCTGGTGGGTGGTCGGCACCCAGGCGTCGTACGGCGTGCCCTGTTCGGCGAGCGCCTTGGCGCCGCCGAGGTAGACCTCCAGGTCGAGGCCGTCGAACCGCTTCAGCAGGAGGACGAGCACGACGGCGGCGACCTCGAGCACCGCGAGCGACCACGCGAGTTTCCGCCCCGACCACCCAGCGACCGACACGTCTATCCCCCTCGGCAAGGCCAGGACCACCCTGGCCGGCCGAGATTACCGGGCGCGCAGCGGCAGCCGCGCACCGGCAACCGCCTTGACCTGGCGTTCACCGCCGCCCGGCCGGTGATGTTGCCCGGCCCGCCGCGCGAATGCCGGCGAGCGCAGCATCAGGTCGGCGATGCGAGGGGGAATGCCGGGTGAGGCCGACACCCGGCATTCCCCTGTCACCTCAGGCCAGCGCCTGTGTGGGCGCCAGCCGCGCCGCCCGGACCGCGGGGTATGCCCCCGCGATCGCCCCCACCAGGGCCGCCACGCCGACGCCGCCGGCCAGCGTCGCCCACGGCAGCACCGCCGGCCAGCCCTGGCTCAGCGCGTAGCCCGCGGTCACGAGCACCCCGGCCAGCACCCCCGCCAGCCCGCCGAGTCCGGACAGCAGCACCGACTCCGCCAGGAACTGCCCGCGGATCTGCCTCTTCGTCGCCCCGAGCGCGCGACGCAGGCCGATCTCGCGCCGCCGTTCCAGCACCGAGATGACCATCGTGTTGGCCACCCCGACCCCGCCCACCAGCAGCGCGACGCCGCCGAGGCCCAGGAACAGCGCGCTGTACGTCGTGTCCGTCAGCTTCTGCGCGGCCAGCGCGTCCGACGGGCGGCGCACCTCGACCTCGTTCGGCGCCTGCGGGTTCAGCGTCGCGCCCAGCACCGACCGCACACTGTCCACTTGGGACTCTTCCGCGCGCACGTACACAGTGGACGGATGGCCGTCGAACCCGAGGAGCCGCTTCGCGACGTCCCAGCCGACCAGCGCCGACCGCTCGACCTCCGGGGCCAGCGGCATCGGCGCGAGGATCCCGATCACGGTGAACCACTGCGCCCCGATCAGCACCTGCGGCGGCCGGGCCGGGTCGACGTGGTCGATCCCGAGCCGGGCCGCGGCCTGCGCGCCGAGCACCGTCACCGGGTAGTCCTGGTTCCCCGCGGCGAGAAAGGCACCGACGCGCACCTTGCCGCCGAGTACCCCCAACAGGTCCGGCTTGGCGGCGAACACCGCGAGCCCGGACGTGTCGTCCGCCGCGATCTTGTCGCTGCGCCGCACGCTCGCCGACGTGTTGCCGGTGCCGCTGGCCGCCTGCACCGGCCCGATCCGCTTGGCCATCGGGACCGCGTCGTCGGGCAGCGTCGCGTCGTCCCCGAACAGCGTCTGCCCCGGCCCGGCGGTGAGCAGGTTCGTGCCGAGCGCGGCCAGCCGGTCGTGCAGGGCCTGCGCGCCCGACGCCGGGATCGCCAGCACCGCGACCATCGCCGCGACGCCGATCGCGATGCCCAGCGCGGAAAGCACCGCGCGCACCGGCCGCGTGCGCATGCCGTGGGCGCCGAGCGCGACGACGTCCGGCGGCTTGAGCCGGGCCGGCTCCGGCAACGTCACCAAGGTCATCGCGCACCCACCAGGCCGGTGTCCAGCCGCAGGCGGCCGTCGAGCAGCTCGATCCGGCGCGGCATGCCCGCGGCGATCTCCCGGTCGTGGGTGATCACGACGATCGTGGTGCCGTCCGCGGACAGTTCGCCGAGCAGCGCGAGCACGGACGCGCCGGTGCCGGTGTCGAGGTTGCCGGTCGGCTCGTCGGCCAGCAGGATCGACGGCTCGTTGACCACCGCCCGCGCGATCGCGACGCGCTGGCGTTCCCCGCCGGACAGCTCACCGGGCCGGTGCCACGCCCGGTGCCCCAGCTTGACGCGGTCGAGCGCGGCCAGGGCCCGCTCGCGCCGCCGTCGGCGCGGCACCCCCGCGTAGAGCAGCCCGGTGCACACGTTGTCCACCGCACTCATCCCTTCGTCGAGGAAGAACTGCTGGAACACGAACCCGATCCAGCGCGACCGCAACGCGGAGACCTTGCGGTCGGGCAGCACGGCGATGTCGTGGCCGTGCAGCTCGACGCGGCCCGACGACGGCCGGTCGAGCGTGCCCATCAGGTGCAGCAGGGTCGACTTGCCGGACCCCGACGGCCCGACGATCGCCACCATCTCGCCGTCCTCGAGGGCCAGCGAGACGCCGTCGAGCGCGGCGACCCCACCGGGGTAGGAGCGCGTGACCTCGTGGACGCGCAGCACGGGCGTCACGACGTCGTCACCACCCGCATGCCCGCGGTCAGGCCGGTACCGGTGATCTCGACCTTGCCACCGCTGAAGAGTCCGGTTTGGACACCGATGAGCCGACGCTGCCCGTTCTCGTCGACCTCGACGGCGTAACCGCCCTCGGCGAGCGCGAGCAGCGCACCGACCGGGACCGCGAGCACACCGGCGTGGACGTCCTTGGTGAACCGGACGGTCGCCGGCGCCGAGTCGAGCGAGCCGGCGACGGCGGGGTCGTCGAGCCGGACGCTGACGGTGATCTTGGGCTTGCCGTCGTCCTGGCCCATGGCGTCCTTGCCCTCGACCGCGGACTTCCCGACGTCGGTGATCGTGCCCGGCGTCGTCTTCCCGTTGATCGTCACGGACGCCTTCGCGCCCTGCTGCGCGAGATCCTGCTTCGCCGCGTCGAGCTTCACCTGCACCGAGCGGACGGTGCCGGTCGTCTTGAGCACCTCGCCCTGCGCCGGCGCGCCGGGCTTGGCCGACAGCGCCGACACCCGGACTTCGCCCGCCGCGAGCACGACATCGCCCTGGCCGAACGCGCCGGTCTGCTCCAGCCCCAGCGCCTTCTGCCACTTCTTCAGCGCGGCCGCCGTCGCCGACGTGAACTTCTTGTCCGGCGTGCCGAAGCCGCCGTACCCGCACGCCTTGAGGTTCTCCTCCAGCTGCTTGACGTCGGCGCCGTCGTCCGCGCCGGCGGCGAGGTCGCGGTAGAACGGCAGCGTGCCGTAGAACAGCGGCACCGGCTTCGCGTCCACTCCGTACACCGGCTTGCAGCGGGTGATCGTGGCGCCGGCCGCCGGCAACGACGTGATCGTGCCGGGCTTGCGGCCCTGGACGGTCTCCTCGTCGCCGTAGCCGAGGGTGCCGTCGGCTTCTTCCTCCTCGCTGAGGTCGGTCTTGACGACCTCGGCGGTCTCGACCGACGGCGGCGCGGCCTCCTTGATGGGCGTCGCGCTCGACACGCGGGTCAGGATCACGACCGAGCTGGTGCCCAGCACCACGACGAGGACCGCGCCGGCGACGAACCAGCGCGTCCGGCCGCGGCGGCGCGCTTTCAGGTGGGTCACTTCGTTCACTTGCCCCCCTCGGAACTGACGCTCATGCCGAGCCCGCAGGCCTTCGCGGCGGCTTCGAACTTCTTCGGGTCGTCGCCCGGCCCGCCCATCCGCGTCGCGCCCTTGCCGGTGGGGTCGGGGTCCGGCATGTCGATGCCGTGCTCGCGCATGCACTGGGCGTCCTTGCGCATCTTGTCGAGCTCCTCGGCGCTCGGCGGCTTCATCTCGCCGCCGTTGGGCATGAGGTGCTTGCACGCGTTCTGCGCGGTGTCGAGCTTCGAGCGGTCCTTCTCGTCGCCGCCCAGCGTGATCGCCATGCCGCCGCCGTCGCCCGCGGGCTTGGGGTCGGGCATGTCGACGCCGTGCTCGCGCATGCACTTGGCGAAGTCGCGCATCTTGTCTTCGTCGCTCTTGCCGCTGGTGTCGGCGGCCGTGGGCCCGCCCGACTGCGGCGGGGTCGAGATCGAGGCGACCTTGCCGCCGTCGTCCGCCTTCGCGCCGCAGCCCCCGAGCAGCAGCGCCGCCCCGAGCGCCGCGACGACGATCCGTGTCCGCATGGCTCGCTCCTTTCGTCCGGATGGGTGCCAGGTCTACGGATCGGGGCATTCGGGCGCGCTAAGCGACGTCGCTTATGCGGTCCTTATGGCCTCCCTGCGCAGACTGGGCGGGTGCGCGTGCTGGTGGTGGAGGACGAACGGCTGCTGGCCGACTCCGTGGCGGAGGGGCTGCGGCGGTTTTCGATGGCCGTCGATGTCTGCTACGACGGTGAGCAGGCCCTGGAACGGGTCGGCGTGCACGGCTACGACGTCGTGGTCCTCGACCGCGACCTGCCGAAGGTGCACGGCGACGTCGTGTGCGCCGCGGTGGTCCGCGCGGGCGGCGAGGCGCGCGTGCTGATGCTGACGGCGGCCGCCGACGTCACCGACCGCGTCGCGGGCCTGGGCATCGGTGCCGACGACTACTTGACGAAGCCGTTCGCCTTCGCCGAGCTGGTCGCCCGGGTGCAAGCGCTTTCGCGGCGCGCCCGGCCCGCGTTGCCGCCGGTGCTGGAGCGCGACGGCGTCGTGCTCGACCTGCCGCGGCACCAGGCCGCCCGCGACGGCCGGTTCCTGCTGCTCTCGCCGAAGGAGTTCGCCGTGCTGGAAGTGCTCATGCGGGCGGAGGGCAGGGTGGTCAGCGCCGAGGACCTGCTGGACAAGGCGTGGGACGAGCACGCCGACCCGTTCACGAACGCGGTCCGCGTCGCGGTGATGACACTGCGCCGGAAGCTCGGCGACCCGCCGGTGATCGGGACCGTGCCCGGCGCCGGCTACCGGTTCGGCACCCCGTGAACGGCATTTCGGTCCGGACGAAGCTGACGGCCTGGTACGGCGCGCTCTTCCTGCTCGCCGGCCTGGTGCTCGTGGTGATCAACTACCTGCTGGTGCAGAGCACGCTGCCGGACCCGGCCCGGGTCGCCTTGACGACGATCGGTTCGGCCGACCTGACGTACGGCGTCCCGGCCGACACGGTGGGGGGCTCCCAGGGCGTGGCGGTGCGGCTGCTCAGCGGCTCGCTCGACGAGTACCGCTCCTCGACGCTGTCCACGCTGGTCGTCGGCTCGGCGATCGCGCTGGTGGCGACGGCGGCGCTGGCCGTGCTGTTCGGCTGGCTGATGGCGGGGCGCGCGCTGCGACCGCTGCACGACATCACGTCGGCGGCGCGGCGGCTGGAAGCGGGCAAGCTCGACCGGCGGATCAACCTGGAGGGCCCGCCCGACGAGCTGAAGGAGCTGGCGGACACCTTCGACGGCATGCTCGACCGGCTCGCGGAGTCGTTCGACAGCCAGAAGCGGTTCGTCGCGAACGCGTCCCACGAGCTGCGGACGCCGCTCGCGGTGCAGCGGACGCTGATCGAGGTGGCGATGGCCGACCCCGAAGTGGCGCCGGAGCTGCGGAAGCTCGGCACGCACCTGCTGCACACGAACGAGCGCAGCGAACGGATGATCGAGGGCCTGCTGATCCTGGCCCGCAGCGACCGCGGGCTCACCGCGCGCGCCCCGGTCCGGCTGGACGAGGTGGTGGCGTCGGTGATCCGGGCCACGGCTTCGTCGGCGTCTTCGGCGGGGGTGACGGTGGAGACGCGCCTGCGGCCGCGCACGGTGGCGGGCGACCCGGTGCTGCTCGAGCGGCTGGTGACGAACCTGGTGGTCAACGCGATCACGTACAACGCTTCGGGGGGCTGGGTCTACGTCGAGGTGCGCGGGGATCCGGCGATCGAGATCCGCAACTCCGGGCCGGTGGTGCCGCCCGAAGCCGTGCCGACGTTGTTCGAGCCGTTCCGCCGGGTCAACGGGGCGGAGCGGACCGGGGACACGCGCAACGCGGGGCTGGGGTTGTCGATCGTGCGGTCCGTGGCCCAGGCCCACGGCGGGTACGCGGAGGCCCAGCCTGGCCGGCGCGGCGGTCTGACCGTGACGGTCCGGTTGCCGCCTTCATGATCCACTCGATCGTGACTGACTGTGTCCGGCGTGTCACCCGGCGGCCGCCGACCTGGGTGATCCATGATGCGGACGTCGCGAATTGAACAGTGGGCAGTTCTGCATGGACTCGGCGCGCCTCGCACGTCAAGCCGACGCGCCGTTCTAACGTGGGCACCCACAACGGTGAAGCATCGGGGAAGGCGAACAATGCGCACGCTTCGGGTAGTCGGGTTGCACGAGGACGGTAAGTCCATCGTGTGCGAAGACACCGCGAGCCAGACGCGTTTCCTCCTCCCGGCCGATGAGAGACTGCGCGCGGCGGCGCGGGGAGACATCACCCGCCTCGGCCAGATCGAAATCGAGTTGGAGAGCCAGATGCGGCCACGCGAGATCCAGGCGCGAATCCGCGCCGGCGAATCAGTCGAGCAGGTGGCGAGCGGCGCCGGCATCTCGGAGCAGCGCGTCGAGCGTTACGCCTACCCCGTCCTCCTCGAGCGGTCCCGGACCGCCGAGCTCGCGCAGAGCGCCCACCCGGTCCGTGAAGACGGCCCCGACGTGCAGACGCTCGGCGAGGTCGTCGCGTACGGCTTCGGCGTCCGTGGGCACGACTACTCGCAGGCCACCTGGGACTCCTGGAAGGGTGACGACGGCCGCTGGGTCGTCGTGCTGCGGTGGAAGGCCGGCCGGTCGGACAACCGCGCGCACTGGGCGTTCTCGCCCGGGGCGCACGGCGGCACGGTCATGGCGCTCGACGAGAACGCCGAGGTCCTGCTCGACCCGAACGCCTACCGGGCGCCCCGCACGGTCCGCGCCCTCGACCCGGCCCGCGACGCGGAGTTCCAGCCGACGCTGGACTCGGTGCCGCCGGACCACGCCGAGCTGCCGGCCGCCGAGCCGGACCCGGACGACGACACCCGCGAGATCCCCCGCGTCCCGGCGGATCCCGAGGACGACACCGCCGACCAGCCGCGGCCGAAGGCCAAGAAGAATCACCCGATCGTGCCGTCCTGGGAGGACGTGCTGCTCGGGGTCCGCTCACAGCGCGGCTAGTCCAGGAGCGCCGCGAGCGTCTTCGGGGCCACCTGGCGGTAGGCCTCCCGCACGATCCGGTCGATCTCACCCCAGTCGACGTCGACGTCCAGCCGCACGCCCAGCCAGCCGCGGTGCCCGACGTACGCCGGCCGGAAGAAGCGCTCGGGCTCGGTGCGCACCAGCTCCTCCTGCGCACCGGGTGGGGCCGGGCACCAGAACGCGAGCCTGCCGTCGCCGTGGTGGTCGTCGGCGAACATGACGAACGTCTTCTTGCCGCGCACGAACCACGCGGGCGACCCGTGGCTGAGCCGCTCGGTCGCTTCGGGCAGGGCCAGGCACAACTTCCGCAACGCGTCGAGCTGCCGCATCACGCCAGGTTACGATGTCACGCTGAGGGAGGTATCGGTCATGCAGCGTGACATCCGATGACGACGATGGCGCCGCCCGCCGAGCAGGCGTGGCTCCTGCGGCTGGGCGAACTGCGGTTCCGCGTCTTCTCCGGCGCCCCGGTCGTCGAGGTTTCGCCGGCGCAGTGGGGGCTCGACGCCCACGCCGTCCGGCAGGCCGCGGCCGGCCGCCGGTACCGCGAAACCCCGCCCGGCCAGGCCGGTTTCCTGCGGTTCGAGTTCGCGCCCGGCTCCTTCCCGCCGCACTTCGACCGCGGTCCCGGCACGGACACCGACCGGCAGCGGCTCGGGAGCCTGCTCGGCCAGGAGGAACAGTTCTGGGCGAGCACGCGCCGGCTGCGGCTGAGCCGGGCGGACGTCGGCGCGGTCGCGGCGGCCGCCGGGATGATCGTGGTGGCCGAGGTCGCCGACCCGACCGACCGGCTCCTGCTGCTGCGCCGATCCGGGCTGCCGGACGAGGAACTGCGCCCGCACACCCGGCAGCGGATCACCCGGGCGCAGGTCTGGGCCGGGGTCGGCGGCCTGTTCGCCGCCTGCGTGGTGGCCGCGGTCGTCTGGGTGCGGCTCGCGCACCGGGCGCTCGGCCCGATGCTGCTCATCTCCGGCGCCACCGCGGTCCTGCTCGTCACCGGAGTGGTGATGCGGGTCGTCGCCGGCCGGTCGCCGCGCCTGCCGTGGCTGGACGCGCCGTTCCACGGCGGCCCGCAGGTCGCCGTCCCGTTCCCGGCGTCGCTGTCCACCGAACTCCTCGGCGAGGTCGCCTCGCTGTACGGCTACTTCTACGGCGGGCCATTCGACACCGGCCGCAACGGCGAGTCGTTCCTCTTCGCGAAGTGCCGTCCCGGGCTGGTGTTCGGCACGCCATCGGAAACCCGTCCCGCGCGACCCGTCTTCGAACCCCCAGCCGGTTCGCCGGACCGGGAGCAGTGGCTGCGCAACCACCTCGACGGCCGTGACGAGCTGTGGGTCAGCGTCCGGCACGCGAAGCTCCCGCCGGCCCGGATCGCCGAGATCGCCGGTGCCGAGGGCCTGTCCGCCGTCGCGCACTTCGCCGATCCCACCGACCTGATCCTGCTGCTGCGCCGCCCGTCGGCACCTCCGGCCGCGTTCAGGAAGTTCCGGATGTCGTTCGTCGGCTTCCTCGCCCCCGCGGCGTGGGTCCTGCTGTGCTTCGGCGGCAGCGCCGTGACGGCCGCCGTCACCGGAAACGAACGCCTCTTCGCGATCGGCTTTTACCTCACCCTGCTCGGCGTGCCGCCGCTGCTGTGGGTGCTGCGGATCTTCCCGCGCTCGGCCCGCGTCGGCTGGCTGGCGAAGGAGTTCACCGGGAAGCACAGCGTCAGCTTCTTCACCGGCCAGTTCGACGTCTCCCCCGAGCTCGCCGGGCGGATCGCCGGCTACCACGGTTACGTCTTCCGCTCCCAGACCCGGACGCGCGCCCAGGGCACGCTCGCCACGTTCGTCCGGTACCGCTAGAAGGCGATCACCAGCACACCGATCCACGCGATCACGACACCGCCCGCCGCGCCGTACGCGGCCCAGCGCAGGATCGGGGTGCGGCGGATCAGCCACAGCGACGGCGCGATCCCGGCCGTCACGACGACCGATGCCACAAGCGCCAGCCAGCCGCTGGTCTCGCGGGCCAGCGTCGAAGCCAGCGCCAGCATGGCCACCACGACCACGGCCGCGATGAACGCCGAGACGGTCAGCCCGGTCAGCCACGGCGTCGGCTCGCCGGGCGGGCCGGCCGGGCCGAGCACCGACCGGACGAACCGGTGGCCGGGCGATTCGGGCCGCGGGGCCGGTTCGACGACTGTGTCGGCGCCGGTCACCGGGTCCACGAACCGCACGGTCGTGCCCATCACCGAGGCGAGCCGGCCGGCCAGCTGACGGCCGCGCTGCGAGACGACAGCACCCGCTTCGGCACCGGAGTCGGCGGAGACCGCGGACGCGACGCGCGCCCACTCGTGCAGGGCTTGCGCGAGGTCCGCGCCGATGGCGAGCTTGTGCGGGTCGACCTCGCGCGCCTGCTCCCCACCGGGTCCGGCGAGCACCGCGCGCTCACCGCGGATCCGCAGCTCCATGGTGTCCCTTCGCGCCGGTTTCGCCTCGAAACCGAAACCTTAGTGGGCTCGCGCCAGTTCGTAGAAGGCCACGGCGGCGGCCGTCGCGATGTTGAGGGAGTCGACTCCGGCCGGCATGGGTATCCGGACCGCGTGATCAGCCGCCGAGAGCGCCGTTTCGGTCAGACCGGGACCTTCCGCGCCGAACAGCAGCGCCACCCGGCCGGGTGCGTGCGCCCGCAGCTCGCGCAGCGGGACCGAGTCCGGCCGCGGCGTGAACGCGGCGACCGCGAACCCGCGCGCCCGCAGGTCGTCGAGCCCGCCCGGCCAGTCCGTGAGGTGCCCGAACGGCACGCACAGGACGTGGCCCATCGACACGCGCACGCTGCGCCGGTACAGCGGGTCGGAGCAGCCGGGCCCGAGCAGCACGCCGCCGACGCCGAGCGCGGCCGCGTTGCGGAAGAGCGCGCCGAGGTTTTCGTGGTCCCCCACGCCTTCCAGCACGGCGATCGTGCCGGCCTCCGCGACGACTTCGGAAACCGTCAGCGGCGCCGGCCGGTCCGCGACCGCGAGGATCCCGCGGTTGAGGTGGAAGCCGACGACGTCGGCCATCGTCTCGGCGGAAGTGGCGTACTGGGGCGCGTCGACCCCGGCGAGGTCGTCCGCCAGCTCGGCGAACCGCCGTTCGACGCCCAGCAGGGCCCGTACCGGGTACCGGGACGCCAGCAGCCGGGACACCACGACGGTGCCTTCGGCGATGACGAGTCCCTTGCCGCCCGGGCGGTCCGGGCGGCGGTCCGCTGTGGACAGGCCGCGGAAATCATCGACCCGGGGGTCGTCGCGGCCGGCGATGTGGATCAGGCCCATCCCACCAGTCTGTCATCCGCTTGCCGGGCGGCTCACTGGTCCGAACGTCCCGCGAGCGGTGGTACGAACGGCGGTATTTTGCTTTCGGTTAACCCCCCGTGACGGAGAGCACCAGTTTGGCCGCTAGCCCGGTTGCATCGGCTGTGTAACGGTTGTCCGCCGGGACCTGGAACACGTCCTAGTTCGACGTCGACGAAAAGCAGGGATGGTCATGGGGATGGACCTCGCGGCTCAACCGTTCAACACGCTCGACCGGGGACGGTACCGCCGCAAGGTGCAGCGTTGCCTGGACACGTTGGCCCGCATGCTCACCGACGGCAGTTTTTCTTTCCCCCGCAAGAACATCGGCCTCGAGGTCGAGCTGAACCTGGTCGACCGCGAGCTGCGCCCGTCGATGACGAACACCGCGGTGCTGGAGGCGCTCGACGACCCGTCGTTCACCACCGAGCTGGGCCAGCACAACATCGAGCTGAACGTGCCGCCGCGGCCGCTGGCCGGCGATTCGGCCCTCCAGCTCGAGGACGACCTCCGCGCGTACCTCGCCACCGCGGCGTCGAAGGCCCGCGACACCGGGTCGTCGCTGGCCATGATCGGCATCCTGCCGACGTTGAAGCACGAGCACTTCGACCAGAAGTGGCTGACCAACAAGGCCCGCTACGCGACGCTGAACGACCAGATCTTCGCCGCGCGCGGCGAACGCACGGTACTCGCGATGGAAGGCGCGCCGCTGCCGGGCCAGCAGCCCGAACGCCTGCGCAGCTACGCGGAGTCGATCCTGCCGGAGGCCGCCTGCACCAGCGTGCAGCTGCACCTCCAGGTCGCGCCCGAGGAGTTCGCGGCGCACTGGAACGCGGCGCAGTGCCTGGCCGGGCTGCAGATCGCGCTCGCGTCGAACTCGCCGTTCCTGCTGGGGAAGGCACTCTGGCACGAGACGCGGATCCCGCTGTTCCTGCAGGCGACCGACACCCGCCCGGAAGAGCTGAAGAACCAGGGCGTGCGGCCGCGCGTGTGGTTCGGCGAGCGCTGGATCACGTCGATCTTCGACCTGTTCGAGGAGAACGTCCGCTACTTCCCCGGCCTGCTCCCGGAAACCGACGCCGAAGACCCGATCGAGGCGCTCGACGCGGGCCAGGCGCCCAAGCTCACCGAGCTGCGCATGCACAACGGCACCATCTGGCGCTGGAACCGTCCGGTGTACGACGTCGTCGACGGCCTGCCGCACCTGCGGATCGAGAACCGGGTGCTGCCGGCCGGGCCGACGGTCGTCGACACCGTGGCGAACGCGGCGTTCTTCTACGGCGCCCAGCGCGCGCTCGCCGAGGCGGAACGCCCGGTGTGGAGCCAGATGTCCTTCCAGGCGGCGGAGGAAAACCTCTACGCCGGCGCGCGCCGCGGCTTCGAAGCGCAGCTGTACTGGCCGGGCATCGGCTGGATCCCGCCGGACGAGCTGGCGCTGCGCGTGCTGCTCCCGCTCGCCCACGAGGGCCTGCGCCGCTCCGACGTCTCCGACGAGGCCCGCGAGCGCTACCTCGGGATCATCGAGCGCCGCTGCCTCGCACGGCGGACCGGGGCGACCTGGCAGCGCGACTACGTCCTGCGCGCGCAGGACCGCGGGCTGGACCGCGAAGCGGCGCTGACCCGGATGCTGGGGCGCTACCTGGAGCTCTCGGAGTCGGGCGAGCCGGTGCACACCTGGACGTTGGGTGATTGACCGCTAACCTGGGTCGATGCCGAAGATTCTCGGTGAGTCGCTCGAGGCGCACCGGCGTGAGGTGCGGACGCGGGTCTTCGATGTCCTGCGCGCCCAGCTCTACGAACGCGGCTTCGACGCGATCACGCTCGCCGGCGTCGCCGCGGCGGCGGGGGTGGGCCGGACCGCGCTCTACAACCACTTCCCCGACAAGGAAAGCCTGCTCGTCGCGTTCGTCGAGGACGAAGCGGCCCGGTACGTCACGCGGCTGACCGAAGCCGTCGAGGCGCACGCCGACCCGGTCGACCAGCTCGCGACGTTCGTCCGGCTGCAGCTGCGCGTGCTGGCCGAGTACCACATGCCGCCGGGTACGGCGCTCGCGTCGGCGCTGGCGCCCGCGGCGTACCGGCGGATCAGCGCGCACGCCGACCCGATCACCGACCGGCTGCGCGCGATCCTGGCCGGCGGCGTCGATCTGGGGCGCTGGCCAGCCGAGGACCCGGACGTCCTGATCCCGATGATCACGGCCGCGCTGGGCAACCGGACGCTGGTCGACGGGCCCCCCGAGCAGCTGGAAGACGTCGTCGAGGCCGCGGTGCGGTTCGTGCTCCGAGCGGTCGGAGCCACGATTTAGGGTAGCCTTACCCGAAGAAATGGCCTACGCTCTTTCTGACAGCGTGTCAGATCGATCGCCGGGAGGCTGCCCCATGTCGGTGACCACGGACGCCCGCCCCTTCTCGGCGACGCTGCGCGCGTCCACCCTCCAGGTGCACGAGAAGGCGAACTACTCGACCTACATGCGCGCCCTGCTCGGCGGCGAGCTGACGCAGGAGGGCTACACCCAGCTGGCGGTCCAGTACTACTTCATCTACAGCGCGATCGAGGCCGCGAGCGACACGATGGCCGGCCACCCGGTCGGGGGCGAGTTCGTCTTCGACGAGCTGCGGCGGCTGCCCAACCTGGAGCGTGACCTCGCGCACCTCGTCGGCCCCGACTGGCGCTCGACGATCTCGCCGCTCGCCTCGACGCAGGCGTACGTCTCGCGCGTCGGCGAAGCGTCTTCGTGGGCGGGCGGGTACGTGGCGCACCACTACACGCGCTACCTGGGCGACATCGCCGGTGGCCAGGCCATCCGGCGGCTGCTGGAGAAGACCTACGACGTCGCCGAGGTGGGCACGCTCTTCTACCACTTCGAGGGCATCGGCAGCGCGCCTCGCTTCCGTGACCGGTACCGCGCGAAGCTGGACAACGCGCCGTGGGACGAGGCCGAGCGGGCGCGCGTGATCGACGAGACGCTGGTGGCGTTCGAGTGCAACGTCGCGGTGTTCGAGGAGCTGGCTTCGCGCCTCGACGAGTACCGCGCCTGAATGATCGTTCTCACAGCTCGTTGACCTCCAGTTAGGTCCAGGTAGCAGGCTCGGTTTCGGGTGGTACGCCCTCGGGTACGCCACTATCGAGCCCGTCGTCCCACGCAGTGACGACCACGCGCCCCCGCTCGCCGCGGCAGGTCGTGTGCTACTAGGTTCGGTACAGGAAACTTGTGTCGAAGACAGAAGGAGGGCCAATGGCCCGCTACGAGCTCCCCGATCTCGACTACGACTACAGCGCCCTCGCGCCGCACATCTCGGGCGAGATCAACGAGCTGCACCACAGCAAGCACCACGCGACCTACGTCAAGGGCGCGAACGACACGCTCGACAAGATCGCGGAAGCCCGCGACGCCGGCGACTTCGGCAACATCGTCGGTCTCGAGACCACGCTGGCCTTCAACCTGGCCGGCCACGCCAACCACGTCGTGTGGTGGAAGATCCTGTCGCCGGAAGGCGGCGACAAGCCGACCGGCGAGCTGGCCGCGGCGATCGACGAGGCGTTCGGCTCCTTCGACAAGTTCAAGGCGCAGTTCACCGCCGTGTCGACCACGATCCAGGGCAACGGCTGGGGCGCGCTCTCCTGGGACCCGATCGGCAAGACGCTGATCACCCAGCAGCTGCGCGACCACCACAACAACCTGATCCTGCCGACCGTGCCGATCCTGCTGGTCGACGTCTGGGAGCACGCGTTCTACCTGGACTACAAGAACGTGAAGCCGAAGTACGTCGAGGCCCTGTGGAACATCTTCAACTGGGCTGAGATCTCCAAGCGGTTCGACAACGCCGTCGCCGGCGGCAACGGCCTGCTGCTCGGCTGAGCACGCGGTTCGCGAACGGGGTCCCCCTTCGGGAGGGCCCCGTTTTCGTCGTCGGGTGAATTCGCTTGACCTCGAGTGTGGTCGAGGTGTGAGAGTTGACCCATGGACGTTGACGCATATCTGGCCCGGCTCGGTGTCGCGTGGCCCGCGGCGGCCGACCTGGCGACGGTGCGCCACCTGCAGGAACGCCACCTGGCCGTGGTCCCGTTCGAGAACCTGAGCATCCACCTCGGCGAGCCGGTCGAGCTGGACGAAGCAGCGCTGGCCGCCAAGATCGTGGGTCGCCGCCGGGGCGGCTTCTGCTACGAGCTCAACGGCCTCTTCGCGGGCCTGCTGCGCGAACTCGGATTCGAGGCTTCGCTGCACGCGGCCCAGGTCTACCGCCCGGACGGCACCCTCGGCCCACCCCTGGACCACGCGGCGATCGTCGTCGAGCTCGACGAGCCGTGGCTGGTCGACGTCGGCTTCGGCCGGTTCTCCCGGTACCCGCTGCGACTGTCCGGCGTGGACGCCCAGTCCGATCCGGACGGTGAGTTCCTGGTCCTGGACGCCCCTCACGGCGACGTCGACGTACTGCAGGACGGCAAGCCGCAATACCGCCTGGAACGCCGGCCACGGCCCCTCTCGGACTTCATCCCGATGGCCTGGTGGCAGTCGACGTCCCCGAAGTCCCACTTCACGAAGTCGCTGACGTGCTCCCGCCCGACGTCCCAGGGCCGCGTGACACTCTCGGGCGACAAGCTGATCGAGACGGTCGACGGCGTCCGGCACGAGGTCGTGCTGCCGACCGAAGCCGCGATCCGCATGGCGTACCGGGTCTACTTCGGCCTCCCGCTGACGCGGCTGCCCACGTCACCGGGTGAGAGTCCCTTGACGAGCGGAGCGCTCAGCCCGACACTGCCGTAAATGAACGAAGCCCCGGCCTGGGGTTCCCAGGGCCGGGGCTCCGTCCGTTCCCGAACTGACTGCCGCTCCCACCACGAAGCGGACGTGTATGAGGTTAGCCTAACCTCATCTCTTGAGGCAAGAGTCCCTTTGGGGAGACCCCGATCTCACCCGTCCGAGTGACGCTGCGTCGCGACTACGGAACGGGGTCTCTCAATCACGGTTCGTCGCACCCGGCGGCACAATGCCGGGGTGACCGCTCATTGTTCGTCGACGAGAGCAAGCGCGGCGGCTATCTCGTCACCGCCGCGGCGGTACTGCCCGGACAGCGGCGATTGCACTTCACTCACGAGAGCGACAACCGGCGCAAGCAAATCCTCGATGTCATCGCGGAACTGCACCCGGCGGTCACGATCTACGACGGCTAGACCTTCGCCCGCTTGAGCACCCGAAGCCCGAACCCCCGCTGAACCGGCCACGAAACCCCGCCCCGCCGGATCAGCACGATCGCACAGACCACGGCAGCCAAAGCCGAAACCGCCCCACCGATGTAGAAGGGAGACCGGCCACCGAACGCCTGCGCCATCCACCCGACCATCGGGCCGCCGATCGGGTTGCCGCCGATGAGCACCAGCACGTACAGCCCCATTACGCGGCCGCGCATCTCCGGGCTGACCGACGTCTGCACCAGCGCGTTCGCCGTGTTGAGGAACGTCATCGTGGCGAAGCCGAGCGGGATCAGGCCCAGGCCGAACGTCAGGTAGTTCGGCATGAACGCCGTGATCAGCTCGAACACGCCCAGGAAGAACGCCGAGATCAGCATCAGCCGCACCCGCGGCCGGCCCTTCGTCCCGCGGCGGGCCGACATGATCGCGCCGGTGAACGTGCCCACCGCGACCAGCGTCGACAGCAGGCCGTAGCCGTCGGCCGCGGTGTGGAAGACGTTCGCCGCGACGATCGGCAGCGAGCTGAAGTACGTGATGCCGAACGTGCTGACGAACAGCACCAGCACCATCACCGTCATCAGGTCCGAGCGCCGCCGGACGTAGCGCAGGCCTTCGGCCAGCTGTCCCTTCTCGCGCGGCACCGCCGCGACGCGGAACAGCTTGTCCGGGTTCATCATGACCAGGCCGGCGATCACCGCGAGCGTGCTGACCGCGTTCGCGATGAACAGCCAGCCCGTGCCGATCCACGTGATCGCGAACCCGGCGATCGCCGGGCCGACGATCCGGGCCATGTTGAAGATCGACGAGTTCAGCGCGACCGCGTTCGCGATCTGGTCTCGGCCGACCATTTCGGCGACGAACGACTGCCGCGTCGGCACTTCGAGCGACGCCGTGATGCCGAGCGTGAAGCAGAGGAGGTAGACCTGCCACAGCGCCACGAGCCCGGTGATGTCGAGGACGCCGAGCACCACGGCCTGCGAGCACGCCGCGGCCTGGATCCAGGTCAGCAGCCGCCGCTTGTCGACGCGGTCGGCGAGGACGCCGGCCCACAGCGAGAGGAACAGGGTCGGCGCGAACTGCAGCGCCACCGCGACGCCGAGGGCGATCGGGTTGTTGCCGCTGAGGGTGAACACCAGCCAGTCCTGGGCGATGCGCTGCATCCAGGTGCCGATGTTCGAGATGACCTGGCCGGTGAAGAAGAGCCGGTAGTTGCGGACCCGCAGCGACGCGAACATGCTGCCGCGGCGCGGGGTTTCCGCGGATGGTGGCGAAGAGGACGGCGGTGGCGCCGTGTCCCGGGTAGCAGTGGTATCGATGGAACGCTTCGTTTCGCTACCCGTGGCCGTCACCGTGGTTAGTTCCCCGCCATCCTGTCTATGATTTCGGCGGCTTTCGAGAGCACTTCGCGCTCTTCGTCGCCGAGTTCCGCCAACTGCCTGTCCAGCCACGCCTCCCGCACGGAGATGGCCTTCTGCACGTAGGCCAGCCCGCTCTCGGACAACTCGACGATGGCCTGCCGGCCATCGGTCGGGTGCGGGCGCCGCTCGACGAACCCCATCTCCTCGAGCGCGGCGATCACCCTCGTCATCGAGGGCGGCTGGACGCCTTCCTTCGCGGCGAGCTGACCCGGGGTCAGCGCACCGCACTTGTGCAGGGTGGACAGCGCGGCGACCTGCGTCAGCGTCAGATCGTCCCCGACGCGCTGTGCCCGCAGCCGGCGGTTGAGCCGGACCACCGCGAGACGCAGACGGCTCGCCAAGGAGCGTTCGTGCGTGTCGCCGGACATATAGTTAGCATACCTTACGAAACTTCGGCCGCACGGGTGATCTCCGTCAACCCGCAACCTGGAATAGGGCCGCGCGTCCTCTCCGAGGGACGAGACCTGGGGGTCGGATGAACAAGAAGCTGGTGGGATCGGCCGTGATCGGCGTGGCGGTCCTGGCGATCGTGGTGGCGCAGTTCTGGCGCGGCGAAGAGGCTCCGGCCGCCGCACCACCACCGGCGCCGGTGATCGCCCAAGGCGCGCTGGAGGTCTACCGGCTCGCGGACGCGGACGGTCCCGGCTCGGCGATCGAGATCCCGGTGCCGTCGTCCTGGGCCGTGACCCGCGACCAGGAGCACGCGAGCTTCCGCCACGGCGATCTCCTGCTCGAGACCGACCGGGTGCCGATCACGCAGGAGGACGCCCTCAGCGGGCTCCAGGCGGTGGCCGGCCGGCAGGGCGGCACGGTCGTCGAGCACGCCCCGATCGCCGAACGCGACGCCGCGGAATGGGACTTCACCTACGAACGAGACGGCGTAACCCGGCGGGTGACCGTGGTCGGTCTCGGCGCCGGCGACGCCCTGGTGACGATCCGGTTCGAGGCCCCGGCCGCGGAGTTCGAGCGCGACCGGAGCGTCCTCGACGAAGCCCTGAAGATCAAGGGCTGATCAGCGGAACGCCGCCTGGAGCGGGCCGACCGCGAAGTACGCGACGAACGCCACCGCGATCACCCACATCAGCGGGTGCACCTGGCGGGCCTTGCCGGTGGCCGCGCGGATCACGACGTAGCTGACGAAGCCGGCGCCGATGCCGTTGGCGATCGAGTACGTGAACGGCATGACGACGATGGTCAGGAACGCGGGCAGCGCGATCGCGTAGTCGGTGAAGTCGATGTCGCGGACTTGCGACATCAGCATCGCGCCGACCACGACCAGCGCCGGCGCGGCCGCCTCGACCGGCACGACCTGGTAGAGCGGCGTCAGGAACATGGCGGCGATGAACAGCACGCCGGTGACGACGTTCGCCAGACCGGTCCGCGCACCCTCGGCGATACCCGACGCCGACTCGACGAACACCGTGTTCGAGCTGGCCGAGCCGAACCCGCCGGCCGCGCCCGCGAGGCCCTCGACGAACAGCGCCTTGCCGGCGTTGGGGAGCTGGCCGTCCTTCGGCAGCAGGTCGGCCTCTTTCGCGAGGCCGGTCATGGTGCCCATGGCGTCGAAGAAGTCGGCGAGGACCAGGGTGAACACCAGCAGGCAGACGGTGATGATCGGCAGCCGCGTCCAGGCGCCGAACGAGACGTCGCCGACGAGCGAGAGGTTCGGCAGGCCGACCACCTGGTCCGGCAGCGCCGGGTAGCCGAGGTTCCAGCCCTTCGGGTTCGTGCCCTGCGACGGCCCGGCCTTGACGATCGCCTCGACGACGATGGCCAGCACGGTCGACGCCAGCACGCCGATCAGGATCGCGCCCTTGACCTTGCGCACGACCAGGATGCCGGTCAGCAGCAGGCCGACGACGAACACCGCGGTCGGCCAAGAGGCGATCGAGCCGTTGATGCCGAGGCCGACCGGGACGGTGGTGTGCGCGTCGTCCGGCAGCCGGCGGACGAACCCGGCGTCGACCAGGCCGATCAGGCAGATGAACACGCCGATGCCGACGGCGATCGCGGACTTCAGCGCGGCCGGCACCGCCCGGAACACCGCGGTGCGGAACCCGGTGAGCACGAGCGCCACGATGATGACGCCCTCGATGACGACCAGGCCCATCGCCTCGGGCCAGGTCATCTGCGGGGCGATGGTGACCGCGACCAGGCTGTTGATGCCCAGGCCGGTCGCGATGGCGAACGGGTAGTTCGCGACCAGCCCCATGAGGATGGTCATGACGCCGGCGACCAGCGCCGTCACCGCGGCGACCTGCGACACCGGCAGGATGCCGCCGAGGAGGTCCTTGTGCGCGCCCGCGTCGGCGGCCGAGAAGCTGCCGATGATCAGCGGGTTCAGCACCACGATGTAGGCCATCGTGACGAAGGTGACCAGGCCGCCGCGCAGCTCGCGCGGGACGGTCGAACCCCGTTCGGTGATCTTGAAGAACCGGTCCAGTGTGGACGTCCCGGTGCGGGTCGTCTCCTGCTCCGCCATTGGCCTGCCCATTCTGTCGCTGCTGCGGAGTACCCTGCACCTCGTGAGTGATCCGAGCAATCCACCGGAGGTTACGGGCTCGTTGCGGCACACGCCGGAACTGCCCAAGAAGCTGACCGACCTGACGCCGGTGGTGATCGTAGGCACCTCGATCTGGGCTGTCGCGCTGGTGGTGCTCTTCTTCACGACTTCGGGGCTGTGGGTGCAGACAGCGCTGTCCGGCTTCGCGCTCGGGTTCATCGGCATGGCGATCATCACCTGGCAGCGGGCCGCCGCCCGGCGGGGCTCGAAGTCGGCTCAGCGCCTCTGAGCCCCTTGCCGCTTACGCCAGCAGCGTCCGCGGCGACGGGTCGTCGAGCAGCGCGGTGATGAGGTGCCGGTCGGGCCAGCGCTCCGCCGCCCAGGCGAACGCGCGGGCCAGGCCTTCGGATGTGTCCGCCGCGTGCAGCCGGTCGTCCGACCACCACTGGACGTCGTGCTCGGCGCCCTGGATCGACACGGTCAGGGGGTCGTGCACCAGGACGCCGCCGTCGGGCAGCGGAATGCCGAGCTGGTCCGCGACGAGCTTCAGCGCGGGCAGGTCGGCCCAGGGCGCGTACTCGCCTTCGCTGGTGACCGTGGCTTCTTCAGTGCTGGCGAGCGGGAGGTCGAGCAGGTCCGCGAGGCGTTCGGGATCCTCGGGCGCGACGATGTACTGGTCGGCTTCCAGAGCCCCGGCCACCCACGGCACGTCGAGGACCAGCGCACCGTCCACTACGGACCCGTCGGCGGCGCGGACGGCGGCCGGCGGCCGCGGCTCGAACCCGGACTCGGCGGCGGCGTCATAGGCGCGAGTGGTGAGTCCACTCGAGATCGTCCGATCCGGATCCCCGAGCCGCTTCAGGACATCTTCGACTTCATCCACATTGGACAGTCGCAGGTCCGTTCGCACTCCGGCGGTCTTGAGCAGGTCTTCGCCGAGCCCGAGCTCGGGCACCTCGTCGTAGAGGCCGGCCAGGTCGGCGCCGGGCAGGCGCCACTCGCTCGGGGCGAGCCCGCCGAGCACGGCGTACTGCGCGATCCACCAGGCCGCGTGCCCGCGGGGCGCGCGCAGGGCCTGCAACGTCTCCGGGCGCGCGGCGAGCAGCTTGAGCGCGGCGGGCCAGGCGTCGTCGGCGACGAGGTCGAGGTCCCGGATCGCGACGAGCGTCGACGGCGGCTCCGGCAGTGAGTCCCACCAGGCTTCCTCGTCCGGCAGGTCGTGGTCGGGTTCGTGCGGCTCGTCGTCGACGACCAGCGCGAACGAGTCGAGCACGCCGGCGGCCTGGAGCGTGCCGTCCGGCCAGTCTTCGGCGAAGTCCTCGTCGAGGACGTCGAGCGCGCCGTCCTCTTCGAAGACCTCTTCGTCGAAGATGTCGACGAGCGGCGACGCCGGAAGCACGAGCTCGTCGGCGCGTCGCCAGGTGTCGGTGGCGGGCAGGGCGAGCGCGCCGACCCACCGGGGAGCGTCGTCCCCGCAGTCGGCGATCAGCCGGAGGACGGCACCCGCGAGCGTCGTACCGTCCAAACCGGACTTGATGTCTTCGACGCTGCGCTCGACGGCGTCCCGCAGCTGGTCGGCGTTGAGCAGCTCACGCGCGTCGGCTTGCTTGGCGCCCAAGCGTTCCAGCAATGGGTGCGATGCGGCGGGGTGCACCAGCCGCAGCCCGGGAATATCCACGTCGGACAGGAGTTCGAGCAGCTCGGCCGAACCCTCGACCAGCAGGCTGCCCCGGGCTCCGGGCAGCGTCCGGCCGTCGGAGAGGGGAACGGGCAGGCCGTCCAGCCGCTCACTGGCGAGCGCGTGGGACTCGACCGCTTTGGCCAGCGCCGCGTAGACGTCGTGCCACCAGGTCGGCTCGCGGGAGACGCCGGTAAGCGTTTCCAGCACTTCTTCGATGCTGATGACCTGCGCCGCAACGGCTTTCAGCACGCTGGCGGGAGCCGCGCCTTTGAGCAGCCCAGGAACGACGTCAGCGATCAGTTCGGGCAGCTCGGGAACGTCGACGTCGAGCACCTTCGCCTGCCGCCCGGCGACTTCACGACCGTCCTGAGTGGACAGCCACGGCTCGGCGCTGAGGTTCGCCAGCACTTCGTCGCGCAGCTTTGCGTCCACAGTGGACTTCGGGAACCCTGGCACGGGCACGAGCGCGAACCGCTGTTCCGGCAGCAGCAGCCTCACGAGCCGAACGTACTCGCCGGCGGCGTTCCCGAGTGCTTCGTTCAGCTCGGGCCCAGGCAATGCCCGGCGGCGCGAAGGTTCGACGGGAACGGGCGCGAGAAGCCTGGCGGGCAACGAGAGTCCGTCGTCGGTCGGGGTGGGGGCGTGCAGAACGTCTTCACCGAGCGGCTTCGGAATGCCCTCGTTGTCGACCGGCACCGCCCAGACGACGTCACCACGATGGGTCAGCCACCGGGTTTCCTTTTCCGGGCCCCGGATTTCGACGATGTCGCCGTCGGCTCGTCGTGTCCAAACGCGACCGTCCACATCGGCCTCGGCCAGCCACGGAAGGGCGAGCAGCAGGTCCCCGATGTCCTCGCCGAGCTGATCGAGAAGAGCGCGCCCGTCGACGTCGTCCCTGAGCGGCAGCCGGACTTCGGTGTCGAAGCCCGCCGGGACGTCGGCGTCCACCGGCCACGGCAGCCGCAGGACGGGAACGTCCCCTTGAATGGTGGCGGCAGCGCGTGTTTTCTCAGCGGAGAAGACGACGCCACCGGTGGTGGAGACGACGCTGGGAGCGTCGGAAACGGTGCGCACAGCGGCAAACCCGACGCCAAAGCGCCCGACGGTGTCCCCGGTCTTACCGGACGCCCGCAGGGAGGCGAGGGAAGCGACCCCGCGCGGGTCGAGCGGGGCACCGGTGTTGGCGAACCTGAGTTCCCGGTCCACAAGGGACACTTTGACCCGGCCAGGCTGCCCCGAGGCCATGGCGGCATCGGCGGCGTTCTGGGCGAGCTCGACGAAGAGCCGGTCCCGATAGGCGCCGACGCGCAGGTCGCGCTCGACGTTGGTGTCCTCGATGAGCCGGGTGGGCGAGTCCTGCCAGGCGCGCAGGGTGGCGTCCCGGAGCCGCGCGGTGCCGAAGGGATCGGCGCCGTGCGGCTCAGAGGGTGCGGTGGTCACCGGTGGCTTCGGCGGCCGTGCCGGTCACCACGTTGTCGGTGAGGGCGGCTTCGGGGACCTCGACTTCCTGCTCGGTCACCTCGACGAGCGCCGGTTCCGCCTCAGCGGCATCCGACTCCCCGGCCTCATCAGCCTGAACCGGCTCCGCAACCCCGGCGGCGGACAGCCGGCCAACCTCGCCCAGTGCCTCCGCGGAGTTCACGTCAGCCGCATCCGACTCTGCGGCGGCCGGAGTCTCAGCCTGTTCGAGCGATTCGGAAGCCGCCTGCGGCTCGACGACCGCATCGGTCACCTCAACCTGAGTCGGCTCCGCAGGCTCCGGCACCTCAGTAGCAGCCAGCTCAGCCACCTGCGGCTCGGCAACCGCATCGGTCACCTCGACCTGGGTTGACTCCGCCTCCGCGGGGGTGTCAGCAACCGCCTCGGCCTGAGTCGGCTCCGCCGCCGCACGCTCCGGCACCTCGGCCGGAACCGCCTCAGCCTGCACCGCATCGACAACCGCTGGTTCCTGCACCTCAGCGGCAACCGGCTCGGCGACAACCGCATCGGTCACCTCGGCCTGGGTCGGCTCAGCTTCTGCGGGCTCCGGCACCCCGGCAGCAGCCGGCTCGGCAACCTCAGCCTGGGCGGGCTCCGCATCCACCGACTCCGTTGCATCAGCCGCGACCGGCTCGGCAACCGCATCGGTCACCTCTGCCTGGGTCGGCTCCGCACCCGCGGGCTCCAGCACCTCGGCGGCAACCGGCTCAGCGACCACATCGGCGACCTCAGCCTGCGCCGACTCCGCCATAACCGGCTCGGCAACCGCATCGGTCACTTCAGCGTGGGCCGGCTCCGCACCCGCGGGCTCCGGCACCTCAGCTGCAACCGGCTCAGCGACCACATCGGTCACCTCAGCCTGGGTCGGCTCCGCATCCGCAGGCTCCGCCACCTCCGCCGCAACCGGCTCGGCAACCGCATCGGCCACCTCAGCCGACTCCGACTCCGCCGCAACCGGCTCACCAACCGCGGCCGGCGACTCCTCAAGCTGAGCAGCCACCTCCGGCTCGACCTCCGCCGGCGACACGTCCGACTCCTCGATCGCCGTCTCCGGCTCGGCCGCCGGCGTGTCCGCCACCTCCGAAGGGGTGAAGTCCAGCAGTGAGTCGTCGTAGACCAGCTCGGCCACCGGGACCGAGGATGTCACCTCGACCTCTACCTCCGAGTGCGCTCCGCACCCGTACTCCACGTCCACCACGTGGCCGTCCGCCGGGGCGATGTCGTTGCTGCACACTCCGAACACGCCGCGCAGGGACCCCGCCAGCGGGACGAAGAACCCGCACGTCCCGCACACGTCCGGCGCACTGCGGGCCATGTCCGAGCGGGGCCCGAACTCGCCGCCGTGCCAGCGCGACGCCGCCTCGGTGCGGCCGTAGCGGGACAGCACGTGGATGCGGCCCAGGCCCGCGTCGCGGGAGACCTCCTCCACCGCCGGGTCGTCCGACTGCAGGTACGCCGGGGCCAGGCGGGGGTCGTTCTCGTCCGTCGGGAAGATGTCGCCGACGCCGAGGTCGCCCGCGCGCACCCGGCGCTCCCACGGCACCCACGCCGGGGCGATCAGCGCCTCGGGGCCGGGCACCAGCACGACCTCGCTGACCGTCACCGGCTCGTCGTCGCCCGCCAGTGCGACCGTCACGCACCAGCGCCAGCCGCGATGGCCGGGCACCTGGGCCTCGAACAAGTGACTCGCCGTGACCGCGTCTTCACGCGAAACACCGACGTGAGTGCCGATCTGCTCCCCCGGCGTTTCGTCGAGCACTGCCGCGCGCGCGAACTCCACCGCATCGGCGAGCTTGCGCTGCACGGAACCGTCATCGAGGGTCAGCAGCAGCGTCATGCGGCCAATTGTGCCGCACGCTTCCCAGGCGCCCGTGCCAGGCTGTTCATCGTGCGCACGCCGATCATCACCACGCTGCTGGTGGCCGCCGCGCTGGGCGGCTGCGCCAGTGCCCCCGGCCAGGAGACGAGCCCGGAACAGCTCACCGTCCAGGTCGTCTCGACCCTGCCGCACGACCCCGCCGCCTTCACCGAAGGCCTCGAGTTCGCCGGCGACACCCTCTACGAGAGCACCGGTCTCGCCGGGCAGTCGACGCTCACCGCGGGCCCGGCCGGCGGACCGCCGAAAACCACGGCCACGCTCCCCTCACCTCTCTTCGGCGAGGGCGTCACCGTCCTCGGCCCGACGCTGTGGCAGCTCACCTGGCAGGACGGCTTCGCCATCGAACGCGACGCCAAGACCCTCGCCGAGCTGCGCCGAACCAAGTACGAAGGCGAAGGCTGGGGACTCTGTCACCAGGCCGACGGGCGGCTCGTCATGAGCAACGGCTCGTCCCGGCTGACCTTCCGCGACCCGAAGACCTTCGCCGTCACCGGCAGCGTCGACGTCGGGCGCGACCAGCTCAACGAACTCGAGTGCGTGGGCGGCGACGTCTACGCAAACGTTTGGCACACCGACACCATCCTGCGGGTCGATGCCGCCACCGGACACGTCACCGGGATGATCGACGCAGGTCAGCTGCGCGCGCGGCTGAACAGAACCGGCACCGAGGACGTGCTCAACGGCATCGCCGCCGTGCCCGGGACGGACGAGTTCCTCCTCGCCGGGAAGCAGTGGCAGGTCACGTTCCGGGTGAGGTTCGTCCCGAAGAACGCGTAAAGCACGGATGAGCAGGCGGAACCGACCCCCGGTAAGGCAGGATTGAGACGTGGCACTCTTCGGCTCCCGCTCCGACGGCTCCGGCTCGCAGCCGCGCGGCCGCAAGTCGAAGCGGCGCTGGACGCCGGAGCCGGGCGCGGCCCAGGCCAAGCCGTGGCGGGAGGCCGGCGCCCCCACCCGGGCGGAGCCCACCCGCGTCGAGCGCCGGAGCGCGCCGCCGCCCACCCGCGTCGAACGGCCCGTCCCGCCGCCACCCCCACCGTCTCCTCCGCGTGGCGGCTACTACGGCGACCCGGTGCCGAACGCGAACGAAGCCCCGACCGCCGCCGCGCCGATGGGGCACCGGCCACCGCCGCCCCCGCGGGGCGCCCGGCCCTACGACCCGAACCGCACCGAGCCGGTCCGCCGCGAGCAGCCCGGGTTCTACCAGGGCGAACAGCGTCCTGGCAGCGGTGAGTACGAGCACTACGACACCGGCGGCTACGCGGGCGAACCGCGGCCGCCCGAGCCGGAGCCCCTGCCGCCGCGGGAGGAACCGCGCACCCCGGGCGGCACGCCGAAGCTGCCGAAGAAGATCACCGTCACGCGGGTCGCGGCGATGCGCAGCCGGCAGCTGACCGGCCAGGCCGTCGGCGCCTTCCAGCGCGCGACGAAGGCCGACGGCGCCGAAAAGTCCGGCCTCACCTCGCTGACCTACGCCGTGATGCTGAACTACGCCAGCGACGCGGCGATGGCGATCGCGCTGGCCAACACCCTGTTCTTCGCCGCGACCAGCGGCGAGAGCAAGGGCAAGGTGGCGCTCTACCTGCTCATCACGATCGCGCCGTTCGCGCTGGTCGCGCCGGTGATCGGGCCCGCGCTCGACAAGGTCCAGCGCGGCCGGCGGCTGGCGATGTGCGCGTCGTCGGTCGGCCAGGGGCTGATGGCCGTCGTGATGGCGCTGCACTTCGACGACTGGCTGCTCTACCCGGCCGCGCTCGGGATGATGGTGCTCTCGAAGTCGTTCACCGTGCTCAAGGCCGCGGTGACGCCCCGGGTGCTGCCGTCGGAGATCACGCTCTCCAAGACCAACGCCCGGCTGACGACGTTCGGGCTGGTCGCCGCCGGCACGTTCGGCGCGCTGGCCAGCGGCATCAACGCGATCTCCGGCGCGGCGGGCGCGCTCTGGTTCACCGCGCTGATCTGCGTCGCCGCCGCCGTGCAGTCGATGCGGATCCCGGCCTGGGTCGAGGCGACCGAGGGCGAGGTGCCGACGTCGCTCTGGGCGCACCCGACCGAGAAGAAGCGCCGCCAGCCGATGGGGCGCCACATCGTCGTCGCGCTCTGGGGCAACGGCTCGGTGCGCATCCTCACCGGCTTCCTCATGATGTTCGCCGCGTTCGCGGTGAAGGCCCAGACCGAAGGCACCGGCCAGACGCCGTTCATGCAGCTCCTGCTGCTGGGCGTGATCGGCGCCGCAGCCGGGGCCGGCGGGTTCCTCGGCAACGCGCTGGGCTCGCGGCTCAGCTTCGGCAGCCCGGACCAGGTGATCGTCGGGTGCGTGGCGGGCTGCGTGCTGGCCGCGCTGGTCGCGACGATCCTGCCCGGCCTGGCCACGGCCGCGATCGTCGGCCTGGTCGGCGCGACGGCCAGCGCGCTGGCCAAGATCAGCCTCGACGCCGTCATCCAGGAAGACCTGCCCGAGGAGTCGCGCGCGTCGGCGTTCGGCCGGTCCGAGACCGTGCTGCAGCTGGCCTGGTGCTTCGGCGGCGCGGTCGGCCTGCTGCTGCCGCCGACCTACTGGATCGGCTTCATGGTCATCACGATCCTGCTGGCGATCGGGACGACCCAGACGTACCTGGTGCGCCGCGGCGGCTCGCTCGTGCCGGGCCTCGGCGGCGACCGGCCGCTGCGCCCCGAGCCGACCGGCAGCTTCCCGGCCCAGGGCCTGCCCAGGGACCCGGCGCCCCGCCGGTAGGCTCTGCGCACATGCGACGTTCCCGGGTGGTGGCCCTGCTTGCGGCCGGTGGGTTCGCGGTGGCCGGCTGCTCGGCGCCCGGCCCGGCCGAGGTCACCTTCTACGCCGACGGCCACACGATCAACACCGCGCCGGTGCTCACTTGTGATTACTCCCAGCAGCTCGCGCAGCCGTGCAGCGCCAAGGGCGACACGAAAACGCTGAAGGTCCGCCCGGGCAAGCCCGTGCAGATCTCGGTGCCCGGCGAGGTCGCGGACGCGCCGTGGCAGATCGTCTACGAGTACGTGACCCCGCAGGGCGAGTACAAGCAGAGCGACCCGATCCCGTTCACGTCGCTGGACCGGTACGCCTACACCGTCAGCCCGCCGACACCCGCCGACCGCATCTCGGCGGTCGACGTGCAGCGGTACACGGCCGTGCTGAACGCGGGCACCGGCGAGTCGGGCCTGCTGCCCAGCGACGTGTGGGGTCTCCGGCTGGAGGCCTAGGGATCGATGTCCCGGGCCACCGCACGCATGATCTCGCCGATCTGCTTGGTGTGCTTGCGATCCGGGTAGCGGTTGCGCCGCAGGTCCGGCTGCACCTTGAGCTCGAGGAGCTTGATCATGTCCTCGATCAGGCCGTGCAGCTCCTCCGCCGGGCGACGACGCGCTTCGGCGACGGACGGCGGCGGGTCGAGCAGCCGGACGGAAAGCGCCTGGGGCCCGCGGCGGCCGTCGGCGACGCCGAACTCGAGCCGCTGCCCAGCCTTGAGCCCCTCGACGCCCTGCGGCAGCGCGGCCTTGCGGATGTAGACGTCGGCGCCACCGTCGTCCTGCGTGACGAAGCCGAAGCCCTTCTCCGCGTCGTACCACTTGACCTTGCCGGTCGGCACTTCCCTCACCAGTCCTTCTGCTGTCCCGCTCACGACGAACGCGCCCGGTGGGCGTACCCAGGGCGCGCTCCGCAAAGCGTATCTCGCCACAGGCCCTGGGGAGAAGTCGATACCGGCGGATACCCTCTGCTTCATGACGACCGCGACGAAGGAGGCCACCGTGGCCGCCCCCGGCAAACCGTTCCTGATGCGCCTCGGCATCGGGCTCTTCGGCATCGGCATGCTGGCCGTGCTCGCCGTGTTCATCATGTTCGCCGCCGGTCTGGAGAACCTGCCGATCTGGCTGTCGGTCGCCGCCGGCGTCGTCACCCCGCTCGGCTTGCTGCTGGGCCTGATCGCGCTGGTCCGCGAGGCGCGCGCCAAGAGTTAAGAGACGGCCGCGAAGGTCCGCTCGAACCAGTCCGGGAACTCCGTCAGCGAGTCGAACACCACTTCGGCACCTTCGCTGAGCAGGAGCATGCGGTCGCACGGACCCGTCGTGACGCCCACCGGGATCGCGCCCGCGGCGAGTGCTCCCCGGACGTCGCCAGCGTGATCTCCGACATACACCCGGGCGTCATGCGCCAGGAGCGCCTCCGCCTTCTGCGTCGACCACAGCTCGCCGACGAGCTCGTCGACCTCCAGGCCGAGCGCGTCCACGTGCAGCTGCGCGTTGGGCGCGTACTTCCCCGTGACGACCAGGGTGCGCCCGCCGGCCGCGCGCACCGCCCGCAGCGCCTCGGCCGCGCCCGGCAGCGCGACGGTGATGGGCACGACCAGCTCCGGGTACAGCGCGCGGAACCGGTCGACCAGGCCCGGGATGCGCTCTTCGGGCGCTTCGAAGCCGCGCAGCGCGTCGTCGAGGGGCGGCCCGAGGTTGGCGGCGAAGTGCTCTCCGTCCAGTGCCAGCCCCGATTCGACGCCGAGCGCGTTCATCGCCGCGACCATGCCCGGCCGCGGGTCGATCAGTGTCATGTCGAGGTCGAACCCCACCGTGATTCCATCCATGCCCACACCTGCACCGTAGCTGGCACCACCGACAGATTTACACACGAACCGATCATGTACAGCGCCTTGACAGTCGGGTGATCTGTGTCAAGGTGGAGGTGTGACCAGCTTCACTGACCGGACGAAGGCGTCCCTCCGGGAAGCCTTGCTCGACGCCGCCGCGGACCTGCTGCCCGAGGGCGGCTACGCGGGGCTGCGGATGGCCGACGTCGCGGCCCGGGCCGGCGTGAGCAGGCAGACCGTCTACAACGAGTTCGGCAACAAGGCGGCGCTGACCCAGGCGGTGGCACTGCGCACCGCGTCGGAGTTCCTCGACGGGATCCGGCAGCGGTTCGAAACGGCGGACGGGCTCCTGGCGGGCATCCACCACGCCGTCGTCTACACGATCGAGCACGCGCGGGAGAACCGCCTGGTCGCGGCGGCGCTCGGCACCGAAGCCGGCGAGGACCTGCTGCCGCTGCTCACGACCAGGGGCGAGCCGATCCTCAGCGCGGCCGCCGAGCTCGCCGCCGAGCAGTACCGGGAGCTCGAACCGGGCCTTTCGGCCGAAGCGGCCGCCCTGCTCGCGGAGACCGTGGTGCGGCTTTCCCTGTCGCACCTGGTGCTCCCCACGCATTCGGCGACCGAAGCCGCCGACGCCGTCACCGCCGTGCTGGAACCCGCCATCCGCCAATTCGTCCACAATGGAGTGACACGATGACCGACACGCTCGCCGAACTGCGGACCGGCTTCTCCTCGCTGCGCAAGGGCGGGCTGAACTGGGACTCGTTCCCGCTGCGGCTGTTCGTCAAGGGCAACAAGAAGTTCTGGAACCCGGCCGACATCGACTTCAGCCGCGAACGCGAAGGCTGGGACACGCTCAACGACGAGCAAAAACGCAGCACGACGTACCTGGTCGCCCAGTTCATCGCCGGCGAAGAAGCGGTCACCGAGGACATCCAGCCGTTCATGCGGGCGATGTCGGCGACCGGCCGCTTCGGCGACGAGATGTACCTGACCCAGTTCTGCTTCGAGGAAGCCAAGCACACGGAAGTGTTCCGGCGGTGGATGGACGCGGTCGGGCTGACCGACGACCTCCACCCGTACGTCGCGGAGAACCCGCACTACCGCAAGCTGTTCTACGAGGAGCTACCGCAGTCGCTGCGGGCGCTGGAGGACGATCCCAGCCCGCTCAACCAGATCCGCGCGAGCGTGACGTACAACCACGTGATCGAGGGCAGCCTCGCGCTGACGGGCTACTACTCGTGGCAGCTGATCTGCACCCAGCACGACATCCTGCCGGGCATGCAGGAGCTGGTCCGCCGCATCGGCGACGACGAGCGCCGCCACATGGCGTGGGGCACCTTCACCTGCCGCCGCCACGTCGCCGCGGACGACTCCCTGTGGGACGCGGTCCAGCAGCGGATGGGCGAGCTGCTGCCGCACGCGCTCAGCATGATCCAGTGGGTGCAGGACCAGTTCGAGGAGGTCCCCTTCGACACCGACCCGGAGGAGATCATCCAGTACGCGGCGGACCGGGCCCAGCGCCGCCTGGGCGCGATCGAGTCGGCGCGCGGGATGCCGGTGGAGCAGATCGACGTCGACTACTCGCCGGAGCAGCTGGAGGACACGTTCGGCGAGGAGGACGCGAAGGCGATCGCGGAAGCGGCCGCGGCGGTTTCCTGACCAGCGTGCCGTGAGGGGCACCTTCAGGGCTTACGCGGTTGTTCTTGTACCAGTCGACGGTGTCGCGCAGGCCGGTGTCGATGTCGACCTGCGGG
>NZ_JBEZHS010000032.1:0-107805 GCF_040650695.1 Amycolatopsis sp. NPDC048633 | reverse complement strand
TAAAGTCCGCCCCGGCCACCCGTGACGAAGATCATCTTCCTCGCCGGACAGCACGCAGGGTGGCCACGAAGAAGCCGTCAAAGGGTCGCCCGGGGTCCCAGGCCGACAGGCCGATCACGATGGGCGAAGAGAACGTCTGCGCCCCCGCGCCCGGTGCGCGGACGAATGTGCCGGTGTGCACGTAGGCGTTCAGCGCGCCGGCCGGGGTCGTGCCGATGATGTCCGGGTGGTGGTCGCCGTTGAGGTCGCCGAGGGTGATCAGCTGCGTGGCGGTCCAGCCGGAGCCCACCCGGTAGGTGATCGGCTGGCGGGGCGTCCCGTCGGGGTCGGTGCCGTTCGCGAACTGGTCGAGCACCCCGAGGTCGTTCGGCCCGCCGGCGTAGTCGGTGACCAGGAACAGGTCGGCCTTGCCGTCGCCGGTGAAGTCGGCGAACCCGCTGGGGACGATCTCCTTCTCGCCGGTGGCGACCTTGGTCCGCCCGGCCAGCGTGGCGAGCCCGTTGAACCCGTTGTTGACGTAACCCCACAGGTCGAGCTGGGACGGGTCACTGGCGGCCGAGACGCCGAACACCTCGGCTTTGCCGTCCCCGGTCGTGTCGGCGGCGAAGACGGTGCGGTAGGCGTTCCAGCCGGACTGCCCGATCAGGACGCGCCCGTTCAGGGTGTTGACCGGCCCGTCGATCTTGCCCGTGCCGAGGTAGCCCCAGAGCGCGCCGTCGGCGTCGCGGGCGAGCACGTCGGCGATGCCGTCGCCGTTGAGGTCCGCCTGCTGCAGCAGGTTGTAGACGTTCCAGCCGGTACCGATGGTGACACCGGGCTTGTAGGTGTCCTTGTCCACGACGGTGCTGAGCCGGTTCTCGTAGCCGAAGAGCATGCCGTCCCGGGAGCGCCGGGTGATCAGGTCGCTGGCGGCCTTCCCGGTGAGCGACCCGGAGTGCCCGGTCGCGCCCGCCGCCCGCACCGCGTTGCCCGTGCCCTGGTGGACGACGGAGCCGGCGCCCGGCAGGAAGTACCACGAGTTGAACGGGTCGACCTGGTAGCGGATCCAGCCGGCGAGGTCGTCGGTCCGGGTCGCGGTGGACCCCTGCCGCGTGGTGGTCTCGCCGAAGCAGCCGTGCTGCCAGGAGGTGCTGTTCACCCCGGTCAGCGCCCCGGTCGCGGTGAGCACCGGACCGCCGGCGTCGCCCTTGCAGGTGTCCGCGGTTCCGGTCATGGCCAGGGTCGTCGCGGTGCTGCCGGTCACGGTGAAGCCGGCGGAGTGCGGCAGCGCCGGGACCCACTGGTCGTCGGTGCGGCCGAAGCCCGCCGCGCTCGTGGTCGCGCCCACGTCCGCCGGGCTCTCGCTCAGCGACGGCGGCAGGACGCTGGTGATCTTGTACGCCAGCTTGACGAGCGCGACGTCCCGCCCACCGGGAGCGACGACGCGGGTGACGGCCACCGGGAACTTCCCGAGCACGGTCACTTCGGCCGCCGGGGTGGTCGCGGGGATCCGGTAGTCGCCCGCGGCCGTGGCGCCGAAGCAGCTCGCGGCCGTGAGGACCCACTGCGGGGCCACCAGCGCGCCGGAGCAGGCGTGGCCGCCGGCCCCGGTGCCGCCCACCTGGACCGCGGCCAGGTACGGCCGGCTCGCGGAGGTGGTTTCGGTGCCCCCGGCGACCGCGGCGGCGGGTCCGGCCGCGACGGTCATCGCGACCCCCACGGCGACCGCCGTGACGGCTTTCCGGGCATGGTTCGACGATCTGTGGATCACGGGTCCCCCAAGGATTCGGCCGCGGTGATCCCTCCCGGATCCGCGACGCCGGAGCAAGTATGGGGGCGGCGGCGGGGGAAACTCACCGGCCGCCGTTGTGGTATGGATCACGCTAACAAAGGGCTCTTCCTCGGCGATGGCGGCTCCGCCACGGGCTTTGCGGGTGTGAGGGGCGTCGGCTTGAGTGGAGGGGCGCATCGCGCATAATGAGCACCTGACCGACCGCTTAGCATGTGCCGGGTACCACACCGCGAAGGAGACACACTGCCGTGAACTCGTTCAAGGATCGCGTCGCGATCGTCACCGGGGCGAGCCGGGGCATCGGCCTCGGGATCGCGAAGACGCTCGTCGAGCGCGGGGCCAAGGTGTGCATCACCGCGCGCAAGCCCGAGGCCCTCGAAGAGGCGGTCAACGAGCTCGGCGGGCCCGACGTCGCCATGTTCGTGCCGGGCAAGGCCGACGACACCGACCACCAGGACGAGGCGGTCGCGAAGACGATCGAGACCTTCGGCCGGCTCGACTACCTGGTCAACAACACCGGCATCAACCCCGTCTACGGGCCCACCCTCGACATCGATCCCGCCGCAGCCGCGAAGATCCTCGGCGTCAACGTCCTCGCGCCGCTCGGCTGGACCAAGCGCGCCCGCGACGCGTGGATGGGGGAGCACGGCGGTGCCGTCGTCAACGTCGCCTCCGTCGCCGGCCTGGGCGCGTCGCCCGGCATCGGCATGTACGGCGTCAGCAAGGCCGCGCTGATCCGGCTGACCGTCGAGCTCGGCGCCGAGCTGGGCCCGAAGATCCGCGTCAACGCCGTCGCCCCCGCCGTCGTCAAGACCAAGTTCGCCACCGCGCTCTACGAAGGCCGCGAAGAGGAGGTGTCGGCGGCCTACCCGATGAAGCGCCTCGGCGTGCCGGCCGACATCGCCGGCGCCGTCGCGTTCCTGCTGTCCGACGACGCGAGCTGGATCACCGGCCAGACGATGGTGCTCGACGGCGGCGTGACCCTGGGCGGTGGCCTGTGACCGGCGTCGTCGTCACCGGGGGCGGCGGGGGCATCGGTGCCGCGCTGGCCCGCCGCTTCGCCGCGGGCGGTGCGCAGGTGGTCGTCGCCGACCTCGACGGCGACAAGGCCGGCGAGATCGCGAAAGAGGTCGGCGGGACGGCGTTCGTCGGGGACGTCGCGAGCGTCGACGGCGTCGCGAAGCTGGTCGAGAGCGCGCGCGAGACCCTCGGCGAGATCGACATCTTCTGCGCCAACGCGGGCATCGCGCCCTTCGGCGGCCCGGAAAGCCCCGAGGAGGTCTGGGCGCGCACGTGGGACGTCAACGTGATGGCGCACGTCCGCGCGGCCACCCTGCTGCTGCCCGCGTGGCTCGAGCGCGGCCAGGGGCACTTCATCGCGACGGTGTCGGCCGCCGGGTTGCTCACCAGCCTCGGCTCGGCGCCGTACTCGGTGACCAAGCACGGCGCGCTGGCGTTCGCCGAATACCTGTCGGCGACCTACCGGCACCGCGGCATCACCGTGCAGGCGATCTGCCCGCAGGGCGTGCGCACCGCGATGCTGGAGAGCACCGGCACCGCCGGCCGGCTGCTGATGGGCGCGTCCGCGATCGAGCCCGAGCAGGTGGCGGACGCACTGTTCGCGGCCATCGACGAGAAGCGGTTCCTGGTGCTGCCGCACCCCGAGGTCGCGGACTACTACGCGGCCCGCGCGACCCAGCCCGACCGCTGGCTCGGCGGGATGAACAAGCTGCAGCGCAAGGTCGAAGCGGCCCTCGAGGCGGAATGAACTGGCAGCCGGAGGTCGACGAGATCGCGCGGCGGCGCGAGCTGGCCGAGCGCATGGGCGGGCCGGAGAAGGTGGCCCGCCAGCACGCGGCCGGGCGCTCGACGGTCCGCGAGCGGATCGCCGCCCTCGTCGACCCCGGCAGCTTCGACGAGATCGGCGCACTCGCCGGCACCGCGTCCTATGTGGACGGCGAGCTGGCGTCGTTCACCCCGGCCAACTTCGTCATCGGCACCGCGAAGCTCGACGGCCGGCGCGTGGCGATCGGCGGCGACGACTTCACCGTCCGCGGTGGGGCCGCCGACGCCGCGATCATGGAGAAGCAGGTCTACGCCGAGCGGCTCGCGAACGAGCTCCGGCTGCCGATGGTGCGGCTGATCGAGGGCACCGGGGGCGGCGGCAGCGTCAAGATGCTGGAGCAGCACGGCTTCACCTACGTCCCGGTCAACCCGGGCTGGGACCTCGTGGTGGACAACCTCTCGACGGTGCCGGTGGTCGCGCTCTGCCTGGGCCCGGTCGCCGGGCTCGGCGCCGCGCGGGCGGTGATGGCGCACCTGAACGTCCTGGTCGAGGGCGCCGGGCAGCTGTTCGTCGCCGGGCCGCCGGTCGTCAAGCACGCGACGGGGGAGGACCTCACCAAGGAGGAGCTGGGCGGCGCCGACGTCCACCGGCGCAGCGGCGCGGTCGACCGGATCGTGGCCTCGGAGGCCGAGGCGTTCGCGGTGCTGAAACAGTTCCTGTCCTACCTGCCGTCCTCTGTGGACGCATTGCCGCCGGTCGGGTCCACCTCGGACCCGGTGGACCGGCGGGACGAGGCGCTGCTGTCGCTGGTGCCCCGCAACCGGCGGCACCCGTACCGGCTGCGGCCCCTGCTCGACGGCGTCTTCGACGAAGGCTCGGTGTTCGACTACGCCGTGTCGGGCGGCTCGGCCTACGCGGGACTCGCGCGGCTGAACGGGCACCCGGTCGGCGTGCTGGCCACCGATCCCTACCGCGGCGCGACGTTGACGCCGGAGGGCGCCGACGTCATGACCCGGCTCGTCGACCTCTGCGAGACGTTCCACCTGCCGCTGGTGTCCCTGACCGACCAGGCGGGCATGGTGATCGGCGCGGCCGCCGAGCGCGCGGGCGCGATCCGGCAGGGCGCCCGCGCGGTGACCGCGGTCTACCAGGCGCGCGTCCCGATGGCCGAGGTGATCGTCCGGCGCGTGTTCGGCGTCGGCGGCGCGGGCCAGGTCAACCGGCACCGGCTGGTCCGCCGCTGGGCGTGGCCGTCCGGCGACTGGGGTTCGCTGCCGGTCGAGGGCGGCATCGAAGCGGCCTACCGCGCGGAACTCGACGCCGCCGACGACCGGGAGGCGCGGATCGAGGAGATCCGCGCCCGCCTGGACGCCGTGCGCTCGCCGTTCCGCACGGCGGAGCGCTTCTCGGTCGACGACGTCATCGACCCGCGCGAGACCCGCGCGCGGCTGTGCGACTGGGTGCCGGACGCTTACGCCGTGCTGCCGAAGCTGGTGGGCCGCCCGTCCTTCGGCATGCGGCCTTAGCGCACGCGGTACCAGTTCGGCCGCAGCGGTTCCAGTCCGACGGGCTTGCCGCCGGGGTGGTCGAACATCCGCACGCCGTCGCCGAGCAGGACCGGGACGGGCATCGCCAGGATCTCGTCGAGCAGGCCGGCTTGGAGGCACTGCCGGGCGATGTCCGCGCCGAGGACGTTGACGTACTTGCCGCCCGCCGCTTCCTTCGCCGCGGCGACCGCGCCGACAAGGTTGTCGACGAACGTGACGCCGGGCGCGGGGGCTGCCGGGCGGTGGGTGAGCACGAACTGCGGTCCCTCCCAGCCGCCGCCGAAGGCCTTGCCCTCCCGCTCGGGGTCGCCGCGGTGCGGGTCGTCGCCGCCGAACGTCCGGCGGCCGACGAGCAGCGCGCCGATCTCGGGGATCAGCTCGTCGACCAGCGGGTCGGGCCCGAGGTACGGGGTCAGCCACGACATGTCGCCGCCGGGGCCGGCGATGAAGCCGTCGACCGAGCAGCTGAAGCCGTAGAGCAGTTTCGCCATGGGTGTCTCCTTGGGGCGGTTTGGCGGACTTCAGTACTGACGGCGGCGGCCGGAAAAGTCATCGGCTTCACCCGGTCGTGTCCGGAAAGCGACAGGATCACCACGGACCGTTGACAACGGTGTCAGCCCGCGAGGACCGTTCCGGAACGCAGCGGCTGAACTACTTGTGCTCAAAGGCGAAGGACAAGTGACATGGTCTTGCGTTCCCTCATGCGGCTGTCCGCCGTCACCATCCTGGCCGTCGCCGGCCTGATCCCGGTACCCGCTTCGGCGGCGCCCCTGGTCACCGATCCGGCGTCGCTGGTGAACCCCTTCATCGGCACCTCCAACGCCGCCGACGACTTCCCCGGCGCGGACGTCCCGTTCGGGATGGTCCAGTGGAGCCCCGACACGCCCAGCCGGCCCGACGGCGGCGGGTACGAGTACAAGGACTCGTCCATCACCGGCTTCAGCCTGACGCACCTGTCCGGCCCGGGCTGCGGCGCGGACGGCGACGTCCCGATCCTGCCGACGGTCGGCGCGGTGAACACCGGCGCGAGCGTGTCCTTCAGCCACAGCAACGAAACCGCGAGTCCGGGGGCCTATTCGGTGGGCCTCGGCAACGGCGTGACGACCGAGCTGACCACCGCGCTGCGGTCGGGGATCGGCCGGTTCACGTTCCCGTCGACGGCCCAGGCGAACCTGCAGTTCAAGCTCAACGGCAGCCAGAACGGCACGTCGAACCAGACGTGGACGGTGGTCAGCCCGACCGAAGTGTCCGGTTCGGTCACGTCCGGGCACTTCTGCGGCGCCGGGTTCACCTACACGCTCTACTTCGACGTCGTCTTCGACCGCGCGTTCAGCTCCAGCGGCACGGCCGCGGCCGCCGCGGTGACCCCGAAGGCCGCACCCGGGAAGCTGCACGGAACGGCGGCCACCGCGGCGGCTCCGGCGGCCGGGCCGGGCAGCGCGTACGTCCGGTTCGACACCACCAGCAACCCCACAGTCCAGGCCAAGGTCGGCATCTCCTACGTCTCGGTGGCCAACGCGGTCGCGAACCGCGCGGCCGACATCCCGGCGTTCGACTTCGCCGCGACCAAGCAGGCCGCGCACGACAGCTGGAACTCCCTGCTCGGCCGGATCCAGGTCGCCGGCGGCACCGCGGCGCAGCAACGCGTCTTCTACACCGCGCTGTACCACTCGCTGTTGCACCCCAACGTCTTCTCCGACCGCAACGGCCAGTACATCGGCTTCGACAACCAGGTGCACACCGTCGCGAGTGGACACTCGGCGCACTACGCCAACTTCTCCGGCTGGGACATCTACCGCACACAGGCGCAACTGACCGCGTTGCTGGCGCCGGCGCAGACGAGCGACATGGCGCAGTCGATGCTCGCCGACTACGCCCAGGGCGGCGGGCTGCCCAAGTGGTCGCAGAATAACGGCGAGACGTACGTGATGGTCGGCGATCCCGGCACCGCGATCCTCGCGAGCTACTACGCCTTCGGGGCCCGGAACTTCGACACCTCGGCGGCGCTGCAGGCGATGCTGAAGGAAGCGAGCACGCTGAACAACGTCCGGCCGGGGCTCAACGCGACCAACGCGCCGGGGTACCTCCCGGCGAACGGCACCTACCAGTGCTGCAACTTCTACGGCCCGGTCTCGACGCAGCTCGAGTACGACACGGCGGACTTCGCGCTCTCGGCGTTCGCCGGGGCGCTGGGGGACACCGCGAACCAGGCGTTCTACGCCGGCCGCGCGCAGAACTGGAAGAACACCTTCAACCCGGCCACCGGGTTCATGCAGCCCAAGGACGCGGGCGGCGGCTGGACCGCCGGCTTCAACCCGGCGAGCGGGTCGAACTTCGTCGAAGGCACGTCGTGGCAGTACACCGGCATGGTGCCGTTCAACGTGGCGGGCCTCGCCGCGGCGCGCGGCGGCAACGCATCGCTGGTCAGCTACCTCGACAGCGTGCTGGCCGGGTTCCACGGCAGCGGCGGGACGCAGGCCGACCTCGGCAACGAGCCGAGCCTGGAGCTGCCGTGGGAGTACGACTACGTCGGGCAGCCGTACAAGACGCAGAAGGTCGTCCGGCAGGTGCAGGACCAGATCTGGACCGACGCGCCGGGCGGGCTGGCGGGCAACGACGACCTCGGCGCGATGAGCGCGTGGTACGTGTTCTCGGCGCTGGGCTTCTACCCGATGACGCCGGGGACGGCGGACCTGGCGCTGGGCAGCCCGCTGTTCACGCAGGCGGTGGTGACGCTCCCGAGCGGCACCACTTTGACGGTGAACGCCCCGGTGGCGGCGGACAACGCTCCGTACGTCCAAAGCGCTTCCTGGAACGGCGCGGCGTGGAACAACGCGTATGCGCCGACGTCGGCTCTCACGTCGGGCGGGACGCTCGGTTTCGCCTTGGGGACGTCGGCGAACACGTCCTGGGCGGCGTCGAACCCGCCGCCGTCCTACGACGGGACGTTGCCGCACCTGGGCCCGCTGACGTCGGGCGTCGCGGGCAAGTGCGCGGACGTGGCCACCAGCGGTACCGCGAACGGGACGCACGTGCAGCTGTACACGTGCAACAGCTCCGGGGCGCAGAAGTGGTTCGCGGCTTCCGACGGGTCTTTGCAGGCCCAGGGCGGCTGCCTGGACGTGAGCAACAGCGGCACGGCGAACGGCACGAAGGTCCAGCTGTGGCAGTGCAACTCGAGCGGCGCCCAGAAGTGGCAGGCGGGGACGGGCGGCTCGCTGGTGAACCCGCAGTCGGGCCGGTGCCTGGACGACCCGGGCAGCACGACGACGGACGGGACGCAGCTGCAGATCTACGACTGCAACCAGAGCGCGGCCCAGAAGTGGACCCACGGCTGACCAGCCGCGGCAGACCCGGGCCTCTAGGCTGAGCGCATGACCGACTCGACCCCGGCGGAGCTGGCCCGCACCCTGCAGGGCCAGGCCAGAAGCGCCGCGACCACGGCCCTGCGCGAAGGGCTGGAAGACATCGAAGCCCGGCACGGTCAGCACACCGCCGACGAGGTCGCCGCCCTGATCGACGTCGCCGGGGTGTTCGAGGGCCTCACCGACCGCCCGGCCCCCGTTCGCGGGGACGACCGGGACGACGACGGGGCGTGGGAGTTCAAGCCGCTGACCGGCTACTGAGCCGCGGCCGTCACCGCTGCCAGTCGTAGCTCAGCGTGGGCGGGTCGTCGGTTCCCTTGTGGACGGTGAGGTGCTGCTCGGGGTGCGCCGCGGCGTACCGGGTCATCTCGTCGTACAGCCGGTCGCGCATGTCCGTGTCGCGCACCTCGAGCGTGGCGCGCTGGCCGAGTGCGTCGGGGTTCACGCTCGGGTCGGTGCGGATCGCCAGGTTCCAGAAGTGCCGTTTGTCGGTGCCGTCGGCGCCCTGGCCGTCGTTGGTGAAGTAGACCTCGCCGGTCGTCTTGTCGTAGATCTGCTGGGTCACCTTGATCTGGTCGTCGCCCTGGGCGGCGGAGTAGTAGCCGTCGGGGTGGTCGTCCCCGGGTTCGCGGGTGTAGAACCCGACTTCGCCGCCGTACGCCCCGCCGAAGCCGTAGCTGCCCTTCCACAGCTCCAGCCGGTACTGCTTGCCGGTCTTCGGGTCGGTGAACTCCATGTTGTCGCCGCCGTCGCTGGTGTGGTCGAGCTTCGCGCCGATGACGGGTTCCAGCTTGTCGTAGATGTCGTGCCAGCCGAGGTAGCTCTGCACGGAGTGCTCGCCGGTGGTGTAGAAGTCGCCGTTCTCGTCGTACTTGAAGCCGAAGTAGTCGTAGATCACCTGGGCCACGTCGGGGTCCTGCATGATCTTGTCCCAGTCGCCCGCGAGCAGGGCGAGCCGCAGTTCCGGGTTCTTCGCCACCAGCGCGGCCAGGGCGGGCAGCTCGCGGAGCAGGATCGCGGCGATCTCGGCGGGGTTGCGCTTCTCGGAGCCCGCCAGCTCCCAGATCTGCCCGGTCTTGTTGCGCAGCTTCAGGCCCTCGGCGAGCAGGACGGCGTCGTAGGTGGTGACGGCCAGCTGCAGGTCGGCCAGCAGGACCAGGGCTTCGGCCTTGATGACCTTGTCCTGCGCCCAGGCGAAGACGAGGTTGCCCTTGCCGTGCCCGAGGTCGTGCCAGATCTTGTCGAGCTTGGTCCGGAGGGCGTCGGCGCGCTCGCGCTTGTCCCGGGCTTCCGACTGGGCCTTCGCCAGCGCGTCGCGGATCACCTCGAACGACCTCGCCGACTCCTCGAGGTCGTCGGCCTGCTCGTCGCGGTTCTTCTTGAAGGCGTCGAGCGAGTTCAGCGCGGCTTCGCCGGCGCCGCCCTGCCAGCCTTCACCCAGTTCGACACGGACGCTCTCGATCAGCGCCTTGGCGTCCTTGACGGCTTCCTTCGTGGTCCGGCAGGCGCGGGCTCGGTCGTCCAAGTCGGTGGTGCTGCCGGTTTCGACCTGGCCGGCGAGATCGTGGATCCGGTCGAAGACGCCGGTCACCGGTCGATCCGCCCGAGGCTGGTGTCGAGGCCCTTCAAGAACGCGTCGCTCGCCCCGGCGTCGGTGGCGTGGTAGGCCTTGGCGGCGGCGTTGATGCTCTCGACCAGGCTTGCGACCTGCTGCTCCGCGGCCTGCAGGTCTTCTTGCCGGGTGGCGAGCCAGACGCCGTAGTCGCCCGCGAACCCGGCGGCCCGGGCGGTGGTCCCGACATTCGGCGACCCCCCGGCGGCGAGGGCGGGCGCCGTCCCCTCGCCGAGCTTGGCGGCCGCCTTGCGGATGCCCTCGACGTCGACCTCGAACCCCACCGGTTTCCTCCCCGTGTGACACGATCTGTCGGCAATGTAACAGTCGTGCCCCGGTGACGTGGGGTTTTCAGCCTGCGGGGTAGGGCGGGAACTTGGGCTCGCGCCGCTCGTTCCAGCTGGCCAGCCCCTCGGCCAGCTCGGGACGGCCGAACGACTCGATCATCAACGCCGTCGCCTCGCGCGCCGCGTCTTCCAGGGGCAGTAACGACTCCCGCGTGAACTGGCCCTTCATCACCGCCATCGACCGAGGCGCGCTGTAGGTGGCCAGCTCGGTCGCGTACGCGTGGGCCCGCAGCGGCAGCTCCTCCGCCGGGACCACCTCCTGGACCAGGCCGTACTCCAGCGCCTGCTCCGCCGTGAACGTCCGTCCCGACAGCAGCAGGTCCCGCGCCCGGCCCTGGCCCACCAGTGACGGCAGCAGCTTCGCGATCCCGTACTCCGCGATCAGCCCGCGGCGGGAGAACGCCGTGGTGAACTTCGCGCCCGCCGCGGCGAACCGGACGTCCGCCGCGCACGCGATCACGAATCCCAGGCCCGCGCAGCCGCCGTTGATCGCCGCCACCACCGGGACGCCGACCGTCGATGCCGCCAGGACGTCGCGGAAGTTCTCGTGCCCGCCTCCGGATGCCGGGGGAGTGGCCGCGATGTCGTCCAGCAACCCCAGGTCCGCGCCCGGGCAGAACGCCCGGCCCGCGCCCGTGACCACCACCGCCCGGACCGACGGATCCGCGTCCGCCTCCCGCAGCAGCCCGCCGTAGCGGGCCTGCATCGGCACGTCCATCGCGTTGCTGCGGTCCGGTTTGTCGAACGTCAGCGTGGCGACCGGGCCGTCCGCCGCGTACCGCACTCCGTCCACAGTGGACATGGCTGCCTCCTCGGGGGTCGGCTGCTCATACTAAGCGGTCGCTTGGGGATCCGTCACGCGCCGGGCGTGGAACCGCTGGCGGACGCGGGGTGCCGGCGACCCCGGCGCGGTCTCCTCGGCCCGCCATTCGAAGCTGCCGGACGTCAGTTCGGAGAAGATCCACGACCGGCCCTCGGCGTCGAGCCGGAACCCGTCCGGTGTCGGCGAGCCGATGAACGGGATCACCCAGCCGCGCCCCGGGCCGAGCCACGTCGAGCGGAACGCCTCGATCGCCGGGTCGTAGAACCGCAGGCTCATGCCCCATTCGCCGTCCAGTCCTTCGGCTGCCCGCGTCGCGCGCGACGGGCTGATCCACACGTCCGACAGGGCCCGGCCGTCGAGCGCCCAGGCGAAGTGCCACTCGCCGTCGGTGACGTCGACGCCGCCGTCGTCGCGCACGTTCTCCACGACCAGCGACCAGCTGCCGAGCAGGGGTGCGAACACGGCCAGCCGGGCGGCGAGCTCGGGCCGGGGCGCGTCAGCGAAGAAAGGTATCATGACATCATGCTGTCACTATGGCAGTATGCTGTCCACCATGAACGAGGTCACCGCCTACCGCGAGCTCATCGCCGACGTCTACGAGCTGGCCGGGCTGAGCCGCCGGATCAGCGAGCGGGAAGCCGCGGCACACGACACGACCGTCGCGCGCTGGCACGTGCTCAGCGCCGTCTCCGGCGAGCCGCTGACGGTCCCCGCGATCGGGCGGCGGCTCGGCCTGGTCCGGCAGGCCGTCCAGCGGGTCGTCGACGACCTCGTCGAGGCCGGCCAGCTCCGCGTGGAGCCGAACCCCGCGCACCGGCGCTCGCCGCTGTTCGCGTGCACGCCTGAGGGTAAGGGCGTGCTCGACCGCTTGTGGGCCGCGAGCGAACCCGGCCGGCGCGAAACCCTGGCCGCGGCGGGGGTCACCGCGAGCGACCTCCGGCAGGCGCGCGCGGTGCTCGCCAAGGTGATCGGCGCCGTGCGGGACTGATCAACAAGAAGTTCGAAATTATCGAACTTTTTGTTGATCGGGAAACCCTTGTGCGATAGTGCTTTCCGCCCGCACGTCGCCGCCGCCGGAAGGGACTTCCCGATGTCGAACGAAGAGCCGAGCGGCTTCAGCAGACGGCTGGTCCTGGGCGGGCTCGGTGCCGCCGTGGTCACCTCCGCGGTCGCGCCCGCCGCCCGCGCCGCCGGAACGCCGCCGGCCCTCGCACTCGTCGGCCGGACCACCGACCTGACCGACGGCTGGCGGTTCGCCCTCGCGAACCCCGACGGCGTCACCGACCCGGACGGCCGCTTCGCCGAGGCCGCGAACCCGGCGTACGACGACTCGGGCTGGCAGGTCGTCGACGTCCCCCACGACTGGAGCATCGAGCTCCCGCCGACCGGAACCGGCACCGTCAGCTCGTCCGGCTTCTTCCGCGGCGGCCTCGGCTGGTACCGCAAGACGTTCACCCTGCCGCCCTCGCTCGCCGGCAAACGGGTCTCGGTCGAGTTCGACGGGGTTTATTCGGACGCGCATGTTCACGTGAACGGTGAGCTGCTCGGCAACCACCCGTACGCCTACACCGGCTTCGCCTTCGACCTCACCGGCCGGCTGCACACCGACGGCCGGACCCCGAACGTCCTCGCCGTGCGGGCGGTGAACCCGCTGCCCAGCAGCCGCTGGTACTCCGGCAGCGGGATCTACCGGAAGGTCCGGCTGGTCGTCACCGAGCCGGTGCACGTCGCCCGGCACGGCACCTTCGTCACCACGCCCGGCATCGCCGCCGGCCGCGGCACCGTGCGGGTGACGACGGACGTCGTGAACGAGTCCGCCGGAGCGCTGGCGGCCGAGGTGCGGACCACGGTCACCGATCCGGCGGGCCGGGTGGTGGCGAAGGGCACGGCGACCGTGCCGGTGCCCGCGGGGCAGACCACCACGGCGGTCACCACGCAGAGCGTCGGCGGTCCCCAGCTGTGGTCCGTCGAGAAGCCCCGGCTGTACCGCGTCCGCACCGACGTCGTCGTCGCCGGGCGCGTACTCGACACGACCACGACGGACTTCGGCTTCCGGTACACGGAGTTCCACCCGGAGAACGGGTTCTCGCTCAACGGCGTGCCGATGAAGCTGCGCGGGGTCAACCTGCATTCGAGCCAGGGCGCGCTCGGCGCCGTGATCGACCCCGCCGCGCTGGAGCGGCAGCTGCGGCTGATGCTCGCGATGGGCGTCAACGCGCTGCGGACCGCGCACAACCCGCCCGCGCGAGAACTGGTGGCGGCCTGCGACCGGCTCGGGATCCTGATGATGGTCGAGGCGTTCGACTGCTGGCGGACCGGCAAGGTCGAGTTCGACTACCACCGCGACTTCGACGCGTGGAGCGCACGCGACATCGCCGAAATGGTGCACGCGGCCAAGAACTCGCCGTCGGTCGTGCTCTGGTCGATCGGCAACGAGGTGCCGGACGCGTCGATGGCCGGCGGCCCGGAGATCGCGGCGGGGCTGATCGCGGTGGTCCGCGGGATCGACAGCACCCGGCCGGTGATCATGGGCTCGGACCGTTACCGCAGCGTGCCCGCGGCCGGTTCGCCCCAGGACCTGATCCTGCGGCAGCTCGACGGCCTCGGCGTCAACTACAACACCGCGCAGTCGATCGACGGGCTGCACGCGCAGTACCCGGACAAGTTCTTCTTCGAGTCCGAGTCGTCGTCGGAGACCTCGACGCGCGGGGTGTACCAGGACCCGGACCTGCTCAACACGGGGGAGAACCACACGCCTGGCAAGCGGTCGACGTCGTCGTACGACAACAACCTGGCCTCATGGACGTTCAGCGGCGAGTACTCGCTGAAGAAGGACCGCGACCGGAAGTTCTGCCTGGGCCAGTTCCTCTGGGCCGGCCAGGACTACCTCGGTGAGCCGACGCCCTACGACGTCTTCCCGGTCAAGACGTCGTTCTTCGGCGCGGTCGACAGCGCGGGCCTGCCCAAGGACGCCTTCCACCTCTTCCGCAGCCAGTGGATCACCGCGCCGATGGTCCACCTGGCGCCGATGGACTGGACGACCCACCGCCCCGGCGACCCCGTCGCGGTGTGGGTCTACTCCACCGTGGACACCGTCGAGCTGGTCCTCAACGGACGTTCGCTCGGCGTCAAGAAGTTCGACCGGAAGACCACTGTGGACGGACGGCCGTATCTGGAGACGACCGAGCCCGCCGGCGACGACAAGAACGATCCCTCGGGCAGCTACACCAGCCCGAACGGCAGCTCCGGCAAGCTGCACCTGACGTGGACCGTGCCGTTCGAACCCGGGACGCTCACCGCGATCGCCCGCTCCGGCGGGCGTGAGGTGGCCCGCGACCGGCTCGTCACGGCCGGACCGCCGCGCGCGGTCAAGCTGACCGCCGAGCCGCGCGGCGACGGCGCGATGGCGTTCGTGACGGCGTCGGTCGTGGACTCCCGTGGCGTGGTCGTGCCCGGTGGTGAGCCGGTGCTGCGGTTCACCGTCGGCGGGCCGGGGCGGGTCGCCGGCGTGGACAACGGCCGGCAGGAGCTCGCGCAGAGCTACCAGCAGCCGACGATCCCCGCGTTCCGCGGTCAGGCTGTCGCCGTCATCGCCGCGACCGGCGGCCGGGGCCCGATCACCGTCACGGCGAGCGCGCCGGGCCTGACGCCGGGGAAGACCACGGTGCCGGGGACGAACCTCGGGCAGCGCAACGGCCCCGGCGCACGGGCCGTCGAGCGGCCCGTGCCGCCGGTCGTCCTGGCCGCCGACGCGAGCTATTCGGGTGCCCCGGACACGCTGCCCGCGGCGATGCTGGACGGCGACCCGGCCACCGGCTGGTCGAACTTCTACCGCAAGCAGGCGACCGCGACCTTGCCCGCGGTGAGCCGGCCGCGGCCGGAAGACTGGGTGTCCCTGGCCTGGCCGAGGCCGCAGCGCTTCGGCACGGTCATGGCGAACTTCGTCCTCGACGCGACGTTGGTGCGGCCGGAGACCGTGGAGGTCGCCTACCGGACGGCCCGCGGCTTCGAGCAGGTGCGCGGCCTGAAGATCACGTGGGGGACCGGCTCGAACGACCCGACGACGTTCTCGTTCGAGCCGGTCACCACCACGGAGGTCCGGATCACGATGAAGACCCGGGGCTTCCTGCGCATCAGCGCACTCGTGGCCCGCTGACCCTCAGAGGCCGCAGGGGGCGAGCGCGTCGAGGCCCTGCGGTTTGTCGGCGGTGCGGCCGATGGCGGTCGCGATGCGGTTGATCGTCGCGACGCGCTTGTCTTCGAGCGGGCCGAGGATGGCGTTCTGCACGAAGTTGGGTCCGCCCTGCCCGGCGGTGGTGACGAGCCGGTTGTTCGCTTCGGCGATCTGGGTGTTCAGCAGGTCGAGGTTGCGCTGGACCTCGGCCTGCGCTTGGGCGGGAATCGCCGGGAGCCGGCTTTCCACGTCGGGGCACGAGATCTGCCCGGCATCGGTACCGGTGTTCCCGGTGTTCCCGGTCTCGCCGGTGCCTGGTGCCGGTGCGGTCGACACCGTGCCGGCGCCGGTGTCGGCCTGCCCGCCCAGCGAGCACGTCGCGAGCCCGCCGAGGTTCTGCGGCTTCTCGCCCTGGCGGCCGATGGCGATGGCGATCCGGTCGATCGTCGACGTCCGCTTGTCCGCCAGCGGCCCCAGGATCGCGTTCTGGACGAAGTTGGGGCCGCCCTGCCCGGCGGTGGTGACGAGGCGGTTGTTGGCTTCGGCGATCTGCGTGTTCAGCAGGTCGAGGTTGCGCTGGACCTCGGCCTGGGCCTGGGCGGGGATCGCGGGGAGCTGCGAGGCGACGTCCGGGCAGCTGATCTGCCCGCCCGTGGCGGCGTTGGCGGCGCCGGGTTCGCCCACGGTCGTGGCGATGACCAGCGCGCCGGCCGCGAGGGCGAGGCCGAGGGCCGCCGTCGCGATCTTCGTGCGCCGGGACAGGCGGTGTCGTCCACCGGTAGCAGGCATGAATCACTCCAAGTTAGCGTGAACATAGAGGGTCCACACGGGCAGCGCGCGGTTGTTCCGAATGGTGCGGCCGAACCGGCCGCGAACATCATCGTGGCTGCTCCACCAGGGATTTGTCCAGAGTGAAACGGTGAACGGAGAGAAGGTGAACCATTTCGAACCGGCGTCCGTGTAAAGCGGTGAAAGGCGAGTTCTGCATTTCCGTGGCGGCGCCGGGTCTTGACGCGGACCGCCATGGCCTCCTAGCGTCGCCATACCGACCGGTCGGTGTCCAAAGGAGGTCACTGGATGAGCTGGTACGACGCGAAGCCCTGGCTCGCGAGCTACGACGAACGGGTGCGGACGGCCGAACCGGCGAAGCCGACGACGCTGCCCGAGTCGTTCCGCCGTGCGGTGGACCACGTCCCCGACCGGGCCGCGATCGCGTACTTCGACGCGCGGCTGAGCTACCGCGAGGTCGACGAGCTCTCCGATGGCGTCGCCCGCTACCTCACGAAGAACGGCTTCGGCCGCGGTGACCGGCTCGCCCTGGTGCTGCAGAACATCCCGCAGTTCGTGATCGCGCTGCTCGGTGCGTGGAAGGCCGGCGGGATCGTGGTGCCGGTCAACCCGATGTACCGCGAGCGCGAGCTCACCCACGTCTTCACCGACGCCGGGGTCAAAGCGGTTGTCTGCTCGCAACGCGGCTGGAACGCCTACATCGGCAAGACCGCGGCCGAAAACAGCGTCGGCATCGCCCTCACCACCAGCGAGCTGGAGTTCCAGACCCGCGACGACGAGCGCGTCCTGGGAAAGGTCACCCGGGAAGAGACCCCGGGTGCGGAAGAGCTCCTCGAAGCCGCCGCCACGCCCGGCCCGAAGCCGCCGGAACCCGCCTTCGCGCTCGACGACACCGCGCTGATCAGCTACACCTCCGGCACCAGCGGCACGCCGAAGGGCGCCACCAACACCCACGGCAACATCGGCATCAACGCCGCCGGGCTCGGCTCGTTCAGCGGCCTTCCCGAGGGCTCGACCCTCTTCGGGCTCGCGCCGCTGTTCCACATCACCGGCATGGTCTGCGAAGTCGGCTCCGCGATCGACATCGGAGGCACGCTCGCTCTCGCCTACCGCTTCGACGCCGGGGTCGTGCTCGACGCCTTCCTGGAGCACCGGCCGTCCTACACGGTCGGGCCGTCGACGGCCTACATGGCCCTGATGGCCCACCCGTCCTTCAGCAGTGACCACTTCGCGTCGTTCGCGCTGCTCTACTCCGGCGGCGCCGCGCTGCCGCCCGCCGTCGTCGAGACCTTCCGCGCGAGGACCGGGCACTACATCCACAACGGCTACGGCCTCACCGAGACGACGGCCGGCTGCGTCGTCGTCCCCGGCACCCTCGAGGCGCCGATCGACCCGGCGTCCGGCACGATCTCGATCGGCCTGCCGGTGCCGGACACGATCGTCCGGATCCTCGGCGAGAACGGCGAAGAACTGCCGTTCGGGCAGGCGGGCGAGATCGCGGTCGAGGGCCCGATGGTCGTCTCCGGCTACTGGAACCGCCCGGACGCCACGGCCGAGGCGCTGCCCGGCGGCCGGCTGCTCACCGGCGACATCGGGTTCATGGACGACCGCGGCTGGGTCTACGTCGTCGACCGCAAGAAGGACATGATCAACGCGTCCGGCTTCAAGGTCTGGCCGCGCGAGGTCGAGGACGTCCTGTACACGCACCCGGCCGTGCGCGAGGCCGCCGTCGTCGGGATCGCCGACGAGTACCGCGGCGAGACGGTCAAGGCGTACGTCAGTCCCGCGCCCGGCGTGACCGCCGATCCGGCGGAACTGGTGGCCTGGTGCAAGGAACGGCTCGCCGCCTACAAGTACCCGCGCACCATCGAGGTCCTCGACGAGCTGCCGAAGACCACCAGCGGGAAGATCCTGCGCCGCGAACTGCGGGCGAGGGGCTGATGGTCGAGACGGTCCGCGGCGCGATCGCGCCGGAAGCGCTGGGCAAGGTCCTGATGCACGAACACCTCTTCGTGCTCAGCCCCGAGTTCGCCGTCAACTACCCGGACCACGAAGGCTTCAAGGAGGAAGAGCACGTCCCCGAGGCGATCCGGCGGCTCAAGGAGCTGAAGGCGGCCGGGATCGACACGATCGTCGACCCGACGGTGATCGGCCTGGGCCGCTACATCCCGCGCGTGCAGCGGGTCGCCGCCGAGGTCGAGGTCAACATCGTCGTCGCGACCGGGCTCTACACCTACTACGACGTGCCGCACTACCTGCACTTCCGCGGGCCCGGCACGATGCTGGAGGGCGAGGACCCGCTCGTCGGGCTGTTCGTCGGCGACATCCGCGAGGGCATCGCCGGCACCGGCGTCAAGGCCGGGCTGCTCAAGTGCGCCACCGACGAGCCCGGCGTGACGCCCGGGGTCGAGCGCGTGCTGCGCGCGGTGGCGAAGGCGCACGCCGAGACCGGCGCGCCGATCATGACGCACACGCACGCCGGCACGCGGCGCGGGCTGGAGCAGCAGGCGATCTTCGCAGCCGAAGGCGTCGACCTGAGCCGCGTGCTGCTCGGGCACTCCGGCGACTCGGCGGACCTGGGCTACCTGACCGAGCTGGCCGACCGCGGCTCGCTGCTCGGCATGGACCGGTTCGGCCTCGACCTGCTGCTGCCGTTCGAGGACCGGGTGAACACCGTCGCCGCGATGTGCGAACGCGGCTACGCGGGCAGCATGGTGCTCTCGCACGACGCGTCCTGCTACACCGACTGGCTGCCCGCCGAGCAGCTGCCCACGCTCACGCCCAACTGGCACTACCTGCACATCACCCGGGACGTGCTGCCCGCATTGCGGGAACGCGGGGTGTCCGAAGCGGACCTCACCACGATGCTCGTCGACAACCCGCGGCGGTTCCTGACCTGGGCGGGGTGAGCCGTTATCCTGATGCGTCCTGATTCGGAGAGGGGGTACTTGCCGTGACCCGAGCAAGCACCCGCAAGCCGGGCGAGGCGGCCGGCGACGACCAGGCCGCCGTGCCCCGGCGGCTGCTGGAGCACGCCACGAAGCTGTTCGCCAAGAAGGGCTTCGACCGCACGTCCGTCCAGGAGATCGTCGAAGCCGCGGGCGTCACCAAGGGCGCGATGTACCACTACTTCGGCTCGAAGGACGACCTGCTCTACGAGATCTACGCCCGCGTCCTGCGCGAGCAGACCCGCCAGCTGGAGAGCGTCGCCTCGTCGGACGCCCCGCTGCGCGAACGGCTCGCGGCCGCCGCGTCCGACGTCGTGGTGTCCAGCATCGACAACCTCGACGACAACACGATCTTCCTGCAGTCGATGCACCAGCTGTCCCCGGACAAGCGGAAGGCGGTCCGCGCCGAGCGCCGCAAGTACCACGAGCGCTTCCGCGGCCTGGTCGAGGAAGGGCAGGCGACGGGGGAGTTCCGCACCGACAAGCCGGCCGACGTGGTCGTCGACTTCTTCTTCGGGTCGGTCCACCACCTGGGCTCGTGGTACCGCCGCGGGGGCACGCTCTCGGCGCGGCAGGTGGGGGACCACTACGCGGACCTGCTCTTGGACGCCCTCCGCCCACCTGGTTGATTGGCGGGGTGACCGACTTCCCGCCGCTGCCTGTCCTCGACGAGCTCACCGAGCCGGAGCGGGACCTGGTCGAGGCCGCCCGGCGCGGCCATTCGCTGACCGTCGACGCGTCGATCCGTGCGGAAGTGGTGCGGGAGCTGCTGCTGGGCCGCCGTGGCCCGCTCGATCCGCGCGGGGTGCGCGTCGAGGGCGCCCGGATCACCGGGGAGCTGGACCTGGACGCCGTCGAGGCGATCACCGGCCTCGGCCTGGCGGACTGCGTGATCCCCGGCCCGGTCAAGGCCCGGCACGGCACCCTGCCCTGGCTCGACCTCTCCGGCAGCAAGCTGGGCGCGGTCGACCTGTCCGGGGCGCGGATCACGGCCTTCGCCGACTTCGCCCGCGCCCAGTTCGCCGGGGGTGCCGGGATCGCGCTGGATGCCGAGGGACTCCGGACGGACGAACTGCGGCTGTCCCGGATCCGGGCCACCGGCGCCGGCCGGCTCGGCGCGATCTGCCTGCTGGACGCCCGGGTCTCCGGGTGGATCCTCCTCAACGGAGCGGAGATCACCAACGCGGACGGCCCCGCGGTCTACCTGGACGGTCTCGAATGCGGAGCGCTCGGGGGCGGCGGCCTGCGGGCGACCGGCACGGGGTCGATGGGGACGGTCCGCATGCTCGGCGCGCACGTCTCCCAGGATGCCAACTTCGACGACGCCGTGCTGACCAACGCGTCCGGGTCGGCACTGAACGCCGAGCGCCTCGTCGTCGGCGAGAACCTGTCCTTGGCGGCGGTGAAGGCGACCGGGACGGGGGAAAACGGGACGGTCTGCCTGCTCTCCGCCCGGATCGGCGGTCTGCTGAACCTCGGCGTGGCCGAGTTCGCCAACGACAGCGGGCCCGCCGTGGACGCCATCGGCGTCCAGGCGGCCGAACTCCTGCTGACGGGCACCACCGCGACCGCCGCCCATGACCGTGCCGCGATCAGCCTGAACACCGCGCGGATCGGCGGCCGGGCCGACTTCGGCGTCGCCGTGGTCACCAACAGCCTCGGCCCGGGACTGAGCGCCGACGGCATCAGGGTCGACGGCAGCTTCTCGGCCGAAGACATGAAGGCGCGGGGCTCGGGCGGGCACGGGGCGCTCAGCCTGCTCGGCGCCGACGTGGCCGGGGACTTCGTCCTCGACGGCGCCGAACTCGCCGACGACACCGGGGTGGCGCTGGGTGGCGACCGCCTCCGGGTCGGCGGCAACGCGCACCTGCGGGTGGCGAACGCGACCGGGTCCGGTGAGAAGGGCACGATCCGGCTGCTCACCGCCCGGATCGCCGGCGACCTGTACCTCGACGGCGCCCGGATCGCCAACGACGCCGGTCCCGCGCTCCACGCCGACCGCCTGCACGTCGGCGGCAGCCTGGACCTGAAAGGCGCGCACGCCGACGGCGCGGACGGCGCGGTCCGGCTGCACCACGCCGAGATCGCCGGCCAGCTGCGGCTCGGCGGTGCGGAGCTGGCCGGCGCGGCCGGTCCCGCGGTCAGTGCCGACGACCTCCGGGTCGGCACCTTGCTCGAGCTCATCGGCGCGAAGCTGACGTGCTCGTCCGAGTTCGGGGCGCTGAGCCTCGGGGCGGCCCGGATCGACGGCTCGGTCACCCTCGCCGACGCCGTCGTCACCAACGACGGGGGACCGGTGCTGTTCGCGGACCGGTGCCGGGTCCGGGACAGCGTCCGCCTGACCGGACTACGCGGGACCGGCGCCGGTGACGATGCCACGATCCGCCTGCTCGGCGCCCACATCGGCGGTCAGCTGAACTTCACCGGCGCCGAGCTGGCCCACCTCGAGGACGGGACCCGCGTGAGCCTCGAAGACGCCACCGTCGACGGGCCGATCTTCTTACCCGCCGAGCTGGTCGGCGCCAGTGGCCAGGTGGTTCTCGACGGCTTCCGGTTCGGCTCGCTCGGGGACGTCACCTGGCACGAATGGCTGCAGCTGATCCGGGACCACACCGCCGCGTACCGGCCCGGGCCGTACCAGCGGCTGGCGGCGTCGGAGCGGGCCGCCGGGCACGACGGCAACGCGCGGCAGATCCTCATCGCCCAGCAGCGCGACCTCCAGCGGCGGGCGCCCGAAGCGATCGGCGGCTGGCCGGCCCGCCGGTTCCACTGGCTGTGGGGCGCCCTCGCCGGGTACGGCTACCGGGCCCGCCGGACGGCGGCTGCCCTCCTGTTCGCCGTGGTCGCCGCCGGGGGACTGGGCCTCTGGGCCGGCCACGTCGGCGACGCGGGCCATCGCGCCGCCGAGCGCACATCGGAGCTCACGGCGAAGGTGGGCACGCCCTGCACGACCGTGGAGCTCATCGGCGTCGGCCTGGATCGCGGGCTGCCCTTGTCGCCGGGGGTGCGCGGGCGGTGTGACCTCAACACGGGAATCACCGCGGGCCAGTGGTTCACCGTGGCGATCTGGCTGGTGCAGGCCGCGATCTGGGCGCTGGCGACGCTCGCGCTGGTCGGCTACACCGGGCTGGTCCGCAAGACCGGCTAGTGGTGCCGGAGGTGGTCCAGCAGCAAGGCGCTCACCTCGTCCGGCACCTCCATCGCCATCCACTGGGTCGCGCCCTCGACGATCTGGAAGCGGTACTCCGCGTCGATGTGGTGGACCGTCAGCTCCGCCGCGCTCTGGCCGAGGTACGGGTCCTCGCTGCCCCACAGGTAGAGCGTCGGCACCGTGATGCGGCCCGCCGGGACGTGGAATACGTCGTTCGTGGCGCCGCGGTACCAATTCAGCGTCGCGGTCAGCGCGCCCGGTTCGGAAAGGCGGGCGACGGCGCTTTCGACGAATTCGACCGGAATCCGGCGGTTGTAGACAGCACGTAATTGGGCGGCTTCGTCGCGTAAGAGGAATTTCTCGGCTTTGCCGACGCCGCGGCGGAAGAAGCGGATGTAGCCGAGGTCGTGGAACTGCCCGTCGTCGGTGGCGGCCGCGCGCTGCAGGGCCGCCGGGTGCGGGGTGGAGAGCACCGTCAGGGACCGCAGCCGGTGCGGGTGCGCCGTGGCGAGGGCCCAGGCGACCATGCCGCCCCAGTCGCGGGCGACCAGGTGGAACCGGTCGGCGCCCTGGCTGTCGGCGAAGGCGAGGGCGTCGCCGACCAGGTGCTCGATCGTGTAGTGCTCGACGCCGTCGGGGCGCGCTTGGCCGGCGTAGCCGCGCTGGTCGACCGCGAGGGCGCGGTAGCCGGCCTCGCCGAGGGCGTGCAGCTGCTCGGTCCAGGCGTCGGCGAATTCGGGCCAGCCGTGCAGCAGCAGGACGAGCTCGCCCGATTCGGGCCCGGCCGCGAGCGCACTGTGCCGGTGACCGCCGACGACGACGGTCGTTTCCTCCAACGCGGCATCCGTCGGCGCGACGGCGAATTCCATGGCGCCCAGGCTAGATCGCGACGGGTGGGAAGAACCATGGGAAGCCGGGCACTTTTGCCACCCTTTTGCCTCCCGAGTGGCCTGGCTCACAGAATTTTCGCTCAGATGAGCGAAAATACGAAAGAAAATGAAGACTATTCACGAAATCGGGGCTTCCCGGCCGCGGTCCGGCCGGGGAGCCCCGACGCGGCTCAGTCGCCCGAGACCGCCGGGAACGCGACGGAGAACGAGTAGTACGTCGTCTCCGTGAGGCCACCGTCGGCCCGCTTGCCCTGGACCGTCAGGTAGTAGTCCCCGCCCGTCTGCGGGGTCCATTCGGCCGACGCCGTCCCGTCCGCCTCGGCCAGGACGGTCCGCTCGGGCTCGTCGGCGCTGTCCGGCCAGTTCCGGTGCACCTGGTAGACGTACCCGGTCATTCCGGGCGCGCTCGGGGCGAAGGTGAACGTCCCGGCCACCCCCGGCCCGCCGGAGCGCTCACCGGTGGGGTAGTCCGCGGACGACACCAGCGGCCGGTCGGTGATGGTGAACGGGTAGTACCCCCAGCCGGACGTCCGGCCGTCCGCGGCCCGGGCCCGCACGTAGACGGTGTGGTACCCGGCCGTCGCCGGCGTGTAGGCGGTGGTCGCCTTGCCGTCGGGACCCGCCGGGACGTCCGTGGTGGTGCCGTCCACCGCGAACTCGAACGCCACCGTGCCCGCCATCCGCGAGGTCAGCTGGAACGTGCCGGGCCGCATCGGCCCGGCCGGCTCCCGGACGAAGTCGGCCGACGTGACGACCGGGCTGTCGTCCACGGTGAAGGACGTCGACCCCTCGTCCGAGAGCACCCCGGCCGTGTTGCGGGCCTGCGCCGTGAACCAGACGTTCCCGGCCTCGGTGGGCGTCCAGGTGACCTCGGCCGTGCCGTCCGGCCGGGCGGGCACGGTCAGCTTGTGCGCGGGGTCGGTCGAGGACCAGTAGACGTACTCGGCGATGTTCTTCATCGACGACCGGAACCTGAAGGTGCCCGGCTGTCCGGGCGCGTCCGCGCCGCCGGTGCGCGTCACGTACGGTGCCGCGCCGTCGACCAGGAAGCTCAGGTACCGCTCCTCGGACCGCGTGCCGTCCGCGGCCGTGCTGTACACCTGCACGGCGTCCGCCCGGGTGTCGAGCGGTGTCCAGGTGAACGACCCGGTTCCGTCCGCCGCCGCGGGCACGGTGACGGGGTCACCGATCGGCTCGCTCTGGAAGTTGCTGAACCGGTAGGTGTACGACGTGGTGCCGGCCAGCCGGGGCGTCAGCCGGAACGGGGTCGCGGAACCGACCTGGATCGGGCCGTCCCAGGCGATGTTCGGCGCGGTGTCGACCTGGAACTTGTATTCGCGGTAGAGCGAAACCGTCCCGTCGGCGCCCGTGTTGCGCACGTACAGCACGTTCTCGCCGCCGTGCGTCGGCGCCAGCGTCACGTGGGCTTCACGGTCGGCGTCGGCCGCGACGGTCTGCTCCGGCGCGTTCTCCAGGTGGTAGGTGTAGCTCACGGTGTCCGGCAGCCCGGGGCTGAAGTCGAACACGCCCGGCACGCCGACGTTGCCCGCCGGGTTGGTGCTTCCGGTCGGGTAGTAGAGCGACGACCAGACGTACGGCCGGATGTCCTTGACGGTGAAGCTCCGGTACTCCTCGTAGGAGTAGTTGCTCGCGCGGTCGACGCTGCGGACCCCGACCGAGAACGAGCCGGAGTCGGCCGGCGTGAACGTCACCGTCGCCGGTCCGCCGAGGGATTCGGCGGGCACCGAGGTCCAGCCGGACTGGCCGGTGAAGCGGTACTCGTACCGGGCGACGTCCGCGGATCCGTTGGCGGTGAAGGTGAACTGCCCCGGCACGCCGATGCCGCCGCGCGGGTCCCACGGGCTGTCGGTGAGGTAGACCTCGGAGGTGACACCGGGCATTTCCGGCTGGACGCTGTCCGAAGTCAGGTAGCAGGTCGGGGTCCAGTCCGAGGTGTCGACGCCGTCGGTGACCCGCAGCCGCCACGCGTAGGTCCGGTCCCGCGGCAGCGTCGGGTTGTCGAACTGGGCGTACGCGCGCCCGTCCGTCACCGGCCAGTCGAGGTCGCGGCGGACCGACGGGTCGTCGACCGACCAGATCTCCCAGTGCGCGAGCAGGTCCTGCTCGGGATCCGGGTCCGAGACGTCGGCGTAGTGCCCGGTGACCGGGGAGTTCGACGCCCGCGCGAACACCCCGGGCGCGGTCGTCGCACACGCCGCGTCGGGCGCCTCCGTGCGGAGGTTCACCGGCACGCTCGGCGGCGTGTTGTAGGAGACCTTCAGGCTGACGTCGTTGGCGAACCAGCGGCCGTAGCGCGGGTCCAGCTCGTGCGCCGCGGGCACCCGCAGCCCGAGGGTGAGCGTCTTTTCCCCGGCCCGCACGGCTTTCGTGACGGCGGCGGTGAGGTCGAGGCCGGTGAGGTCGGCCGGGCAGCCCGCGGCGGGCGCCCCGGCCGTGGCCAGCCGGGTCAGCTCGGCCGGCGGCTTGACCCACGACGACTTCCCGGTGACCGGGGCGGTGGACCAGAGTTCGACCGCGCGGTGCGCGCAGTCGGCGGCGCGCTTCTCCGGGATGGTCAGGGCGGCGGTGACGACGTGCTTGCCGAGCAGCGACGTCAGGTCGAGCGTGTAGTACGACCGGGAGACGTGCGGTCCCTTGGCGTCCACGCTCGCACCGACCGGCGCGTCCCCGGGCGCGTTCACCTTGACGTGCAAGGGATCGGCGGCGTCGGTGACCGCCCACGACGAGCGCGAGAGCGTCTTGACGGGCAGTGGCGGTGGTTCGGCGGCCGAGGCGGTGGACGGCAGCACGGCCGCCGATCCCGTCAGCAGCAGTGCGGTGGTCAGCAGCGTGACCGCCCGTCTTCTTCGTCCGGGCAGCGTCGAGCGCCGCACGTGAGTGCGCACCATCGGTGGATCCCCCTCGAAAACGTGGGGGCAACCGGTAGCCACCCCCAGGCGTGTTCACCTCAGCACCCGGGCAACCGGGTCGTCAAGGGATCACGGGGACGCACCGGAACGCGCGTGACACAACCGGAACCAGGGGTGTTCCGGCGGTGCCACGCGCGTTCATGCGGTTCAGGCGGGCAGGTCCACCAGCTCGGCCAGCCGGGCCCGGTGCTTGCCCGGAGTCCCCAGCGCCAGCTCGTCGGCCTTGGCCCGCTTCAGGTACAGGTGCGCCGGGTGCTCCCACGTCATCCCGATGCCGCCGTGCAGCTGGATCGCCTCTTCGGTGGCCTTCACCGCGATCGGGGCGTTGCGGGCCTGGGCGACCGCCACCGCGATCGGCACGTCGGTGCCCGTGGCGAGCGCGTCGGCGGCGTTGCGGGCCGTCGCGCGGGCGAGCACCAGGTCCGTGTACAGGTTCGCCAGCCGGTGCTTGAGCGACTGGAACCCGCCCACCGGGCGGCCGAACTGGTACCGGCCCTTCAGGTACGTCACGGTCTCCGTGAGCGCCCACTCGGCGACGCCGGTCTGCTCCGACGCCAGGATGCCCGCGCCGAACAGGAGGGCGTCCTCCAGCGCCGAAGCCGCGTCCGAGCCCGACGCGACCAGGACCGCCGGCGCGTTGTCCAGCACCACGTCGGCCACCCGGCGCGTCAGGTCGAACGACACCAGCTCCGACACCGTCGCGGCCGACGCCTCGACCACGTACAGCCCCGGCCCGTCCGGACCCGCGGCCGGGACGACCAGCAGGTCCGCCACCGACGCGTCGGCGACCGTGCCCACGCGGCCGGAGACCGTGCCGTCCGCGGCCGCGGTCACCGAGGACGGGAAGCCCGCGCCCGGCGCCGTGGACAGCGGGACGGCCAGCGCGCCGATCGCCGAACCCGTCGCGAGCCGGCGGACGAAGTCGCCCGCGCCCGCACGGACCAGCGCCGTCGTCGCCAGCACGACGCTGCCCAGGAACGGCACCGGCGCGACACTGCGGCCCAGCTCCTCGGCCACCACGGCCACTTCGCGGGCCGACGCGCCGTGCCCGCCCAGTTCCTCGGGCACCGCCAGCCCGGCCACCCCGACCTCGTCGGCCAGCGTGCGCCACAGCTTCAGGTCGTAGCCCTCGGCCGTCTCGACCCGCGCCAGCAGCGCCTCAGGAGCGGCCTTGGCCTTGAGCAGGTCCCGGACCGAAGCCCGCAGGTCTTCCTCGACGTCCGAATACAGCAGATCGGGCGATGTCTGGCTCATCGGGGGAGGTCCTTCCAGGCGACGTCCTTGTCGACGCGCGGTTCCGAGGGCAGCCCCAGCACGCGCTCGGCGATGATGTTGCGCAGGACCTCCGAGGTGCCGCCCTCGATGGAGTTCCCCTTCGCGCGCAGGTAGCGGTAGCCGGCTTCGCGGCCGGTGAAGTCGACGATCGCCGGGCGCCGGAACGTCCAGTCGTCGTAGGCCAGGCCTTCTTCGCCGAGCAGCTCGACCTCCAGGCCGGTGAGCGCCTGGTTCAGCTCCGAGAACGCGACCTTCATGGCCGAACCCTCCGGCCCGGGCGCACCCTTCGTCAGCTGCTGGCGCAGCCGCGTACCGGCCAGCCGCAGCGTCTCCGCCTCGACCCAGCGCTGCACGAGCCGGTCACGCAGCTCGGGCGTGCGCAGCTCGGGCCGCTCGCGCCAGGTCTTCGCGACGATCCCGATCAGCCCGCCCTCGCGCGGTTGCACGTGCCCGCCGATCGCGACGCGCTCGTTCATCAGCGTCGTCTGCGCGACCTTCCAGCCCTCGCCGACCGCGCCGAGGCGCTGGGTGTCCGGGATCCGGACCTCGGTCAGGAACACCTCGTTGAACTCGGCCTCGCCGGTGATCTGGCGCAGCGGCCGGACGTCGACGCCCGGCGCCTTCATGTCGCACATGAAGTACGTCATGCCCTGGTGCTTGGGCACGTCCGGGTCGGTGCGGGTGACCAGGATCGCCCACTGCGACTCGTGCGCGCCCGACGTCCACACCTTCTGGCCGGTGACGATCCAGTCGTCGCCGTCGCGCACCGCCCGCGTGCCGAGGGCCGCGAGGTCGGAGCCGGCGCCCGGTTCGCTGAACAGCTGGCACCACACCTCGTCGCCGGTCCACAGTGGACGCAGGAAGCGCTCGTGCTGCTCCGGCGTGCCGAAGGCGAGGATGGTCGGCGCGGCCATGCCGAGGCCGATGCCGATCCGGCGCGGGTTGTTGTCCGGGGCGCCCGCCTCCGCGAACACACCGTCCACAACGGACTGCAGGGCGCGCGGCGCGGTCTGCCCGCCGAGGCCGGCGGGGAAGTGGATCCAGGCGAGACCGGCGTCGTACCGGGCCCGGAGGAAGTCCATCCGGTCCGTGGTCTCCGGGTCGTGCGCGGCCAGGAACTCGGTCGCCTGGCGGGTCAGGTCTTCGGCGGTGACAGTCACTTCGCGCCCTCCGAGAGGTACTTCTTCAGCTCACGCCGGGCGAGTGAGCGCTTGTGGACCTCGTCCGGCCCGTCGGCCAGGCGCAGGGTGCGGTTCCCGGCCCACATCGCCGCCAGCGGGAAGTCCTGGCTGACACCGCCGGCGCCGTGCACCTGCACGGCCTTGTCGAGGATCCACTCGACGGTGATCGGGGTGGAGATCTTGATCGCCTGGATCTCGGTGTGCGCGCCCTGGTTGCCGACGGTGTCCATCAGCCACGCGGTCTTGAGCACGAGCAGCCGCTGCTGTTCGATCTTCACGCGCGACTCGGCGATCCAGTCCTGCACGACGCCCTGCTGGGCGATCTGCTTGCCGAACGCCTCGCGCGAGATCGCGCGGCGGCACATGAGCTCCAGCGCGCGCTCGGCCATCCCGATGGCGCGCATGCAGTGGTGGATGCGGCCCGGCCCGAGGCGGGCCTGGGCGATCGCGAAGCCGTCGCCTTCACCGGCGACGAGGTTCTCCACCGGCACGCGGACGTCCTCGAAGAGCACCTCGGCGTGCCCGCCGTGGTCGCTGTCGTCGTAGCCGAAGACGTGCATGCCGCGCTTGACCGTCAGGCCCGGCGCGTCGCGGGGGACCAGGATCATGCTCTGCTGCTTGTGCGGCGCGGCTTCCGGGTCGGTCTTGCCCATCACGATGAAGATCTGGCACGCGGGGTTCATCGCGCCGGAGATGTACCACTTGCGGCCGTTGATCACGTACTCGTCGCCGTCGCGGCGGATGCTGGTCTCGATGTTGCGGGCGTCGGAGGACGCGACGTCCGGCTCGGTCATCGCGAACGCGGAGCGGATCTCGCCGTTCAGCAACGGCTCCAGCCACTGCTTCTTCTGGTCGTCGTTGCCGAACATGGAGAGCACTTCCATGTTCCCGGTGTCGGGCGCGGCGCAGTTGACCGCGGTCGGCGCCAGCCGGATGCTGCGGCCGGTGATCTCCGCCAGCGGCGCGTACTGCACGTTCGTCAGGCCCGCGCCGTGGTCGCCGGGGAGGAAGAAGTTCCACAGGCCGCGCTTGCGGGCCTCGGCCTTGAGCTCGTCCATGACCGGCGGGATGGCCCACGGGTCGTCGCGGTCGGCGAGCTGCTGCTCGAACACGGGCTCGGCGGGGTAGATGTGCGAGTCCATGAACTCGAGGAGCTTCCCGCGCAGCTCCTCGGTCTTCTCGTCGAACGCGAAGTCCATTACTTCTCCTCTTTGAGAATCTCGTTGCCGTGCGTGATGAGCAGCGGAACGCCGGCTCCGACGCCCTCGAAGCCCGCCCCGACCGTCTGGCCCTGCCGGTAGCGGTAGTAGATGCCTTCCAGGATCACGGCCAGCTTGAAGAACGCGAAGCTGACGTACCAGTTCAGCTGCGAGACGTCGCGCCCCGAGCGTTCGGCGTAGCGGGCGACGACCTGGTCGGTGGTCGGGTAGCCCGGGGCCGAGCTGGCGTTCGACACGAACTGCAGCGACACCTTGTCGCGCTCGGCGTAGGCCACCAGCAGCGCGAGGTCGGTCAGCGGGTCGCCCAGCGTCGACATCTCCCAGTCGAGCACCGCGGAGATCTTGTCGTCGCCGTCGACCAGCACATTGTCGAGCCGGTAGTCGCCGTGGATGATCGACGGCTTCCCTGACGTCGGCACCGCCGCGGCGAGCCGGTCGTGCAGCTCCTCGATACCCGGCAGGTCGCGGCTGCGGGACGCGTCGAGCTGCTTCTTCCAGCGCCGCAACTGCCGCTCCAGGAACCCTTCCGGCCGGCCGAAGTCACCGAGCCCGACCGCGGCCGGGTCGACCGCGTGCAGGTCGACGAGCGTGTCGACCAGCGCGTCGGCGATGGCCCGGGTGCGTGCCTCGCCGAGCTCCGCGAGCTCGTCCGCCGTCCGGTAGGGCGTGCCCTCGACGAAGCTCATGACGTAGAACCGCGCGCCGACGACGTCGGCGTCCTCGCAGAGCAGCAGTGCTTCGGGCACCGGCACGGCGGTGTCGCGCAGGCCCGAGATCACCCGGAACTCGCGGGTCATGTCGTGCGCGGTCGGCAGCACGTGCCCGAGTGGCGGGCGGCGCACCACCCAGCGCCCCCGCCCGTCGCCCACCACGTAGGTGAGGTTCGACCGGCCGCCCTCCACGACGTCCGCAGTCAGCTCCCCGGCGACCAGGCCGGGCCGGTGCGCGTCCAGGTGGGCGCGCAGGCGGCCCAGGTCGAGACCCGGGGGGTCGGTCCGGCTCATCGTGCCTCCTCAAGCTCTGTCCGAGAGAGCGTACCGACTAGTCGGTATGACGTACAGCGGCCACGGGGAAGCGGCACTCTCCCAGGGAAAGTGCCGCTTCCGGCGGGCGTCACGCGAGGAACCGCGTGACCCATTCGGCGACGCAGGCGGGCTTCGCTTCGCCGTCGATCTCGACCGTCCACTTCGACACCGCCTGCTTGCCGCCCGCGATGTCGGTGATCTCCACCAGCTCGGCCCCGGCGCGCAGCTTCGAGCCGACCTTCACCGGCTGCGGGAAGCGGACCTTGTTGAGGCCGTAGTTGATCCCCATCTTGATCCCGTTGACCTTGTAGATCTTCGGGCCGAACGCCGAGAGCAGCGACAGCGTCAGGAAGCCGTGGGCGATGGTGCCGCCGAACGGGCCGGCGGCCGCCATCGGCTCGTCCACGTGGATCCACTGGTGGTCGTCGGTGGCGTCGGCGAACTGGTTCACCCGCTCCTGGGTGATCGTGTGCCACTCGCTGTACCCGAGGTGCTCGCCGACCGCGGCGGCGAACTCGTCCAAAGAAGCGAACTCGCGCATCTGCCTCAGTCCTTCGGTCCGCCGGCGGCATAGATGACCTGACCGGAGATGAACCCGGCGCCCTCGCTGACCAGGAACGACGCCAGGTGGGCGATGTCGTCGGGCGTGCCGACGCGCTGCACGGGGATCTGCGACGCGGCCGCGGCCTTGAAGTCCTCGAAGCCCATGCCGATCCGCTCGGCCGTCGCGGCGGTCATGTCGGTGGCGATGAAGCCCGGCGCGATCGCGTTGGCGGTGACGTTGAACTTGCCCAGCTCGATGGCGAGGGTCTTGGTGAAGCCCTGCATGCCGGCCTTGGCGGCGGAGTAGTTGACCTGGCCGCGGTTGCCCAGCGCCGAGGTGCTCGACAGGTTGACGATCCGGCCGTACTTCTCCTGGGTCATGTACTTCTGCACCGCGCGGGTCATCAGGAACGAGCCCTTGAGGTGCACGCCGAGGACGGAGTCCCAGTCCTGCTCGGTCATCTTGAAGATCAGGTTGTCGCGGGTGATGCCGGCGTTGTTGATCAGCACGACCGGCGGCCCGAGCTCGTCGGCGACGCGGGTCACGGCCGCCTCGACCTGTTCGGCGTCGCTGACGTCCAGCGCGACGCCGACGGCCTTGCCACCGCCCGCGACGATCGCCTCGGCGCCCTGCTTGACACCGGCCTCGTCCAGGTCCAGCAGCCCGACGGCGAAGCCGTCAGCGGCCAGCCGCGCCGCGACGGCGGCACCGATGCCGCGGCCGGCACCGGTGACCACGGCGACACGGGAAGGGGAATCGGTCACGGGGGACCTCCTCGTCGTTGAGAAGCGGGTTGCTTGCCGCTCGCGAGCCTACTAAGCGGTCGGTCACTCCGGCTACGGACAACGGCCGCTATTTCGCTGCCAACGTACGCAGGTTTTCGCCCTCTCGCCTGGTCGAACCCGGTCGGTGGCCTACGTCACACCGGGTCCCGGGCGGTCAGCCCAGCCGCGCGGCGCGGGTCAGGAGGTGCCGCCGCTCGGGTTCGCTGGTGGTGCGCCGGGCCGCCTCGTGGTAGCCGGCGCTCGCCGCGTCGCGGTCGCCGGCCATCTCCAGCAGGTGGGCCCGCACGGACACGAGGTGGTGGGAGGCGGAGATGCGCTCGTCGGCCGAGACGGCGTCGAGCAGGGCCAGCCCGGCCGCGGGTCCGTGGACCTTGGCCACCGCCACCGCCCGGTTGAGGGTCACCGTCGGGTTGGGGGCCACGCGCTCCAGAACCGTGTAGAGGGCCAGGATCTGCGGCCAGTCGGTGACGTCGGCGGTGGGGGCCTCGTCGTGGACGGCCGCGATGGCGGCCTGGAGCTGGTACGGGCCGATCGGGCCCCTGGACAGGGTGTCGGTCACGAGGGCCACGCCCTCGGCGATGGCCCCGGCGTTCCAGAGCGTCCGGTCCTGCTCGCTCAGCGGCACCAGCGACCCGTCCGGAGCGGTGCGGGCCTGGCGGCGGGCGTCGGTCAGCAGCAGCAGGCCCAGGAGCCCGGCCACCTCACCGTCGCCGGGGACGAGCCGGTGCAGCTCGCGGGCCAGCCGGATGGCCTCGGCCGTCAGCTCGGCCCGCACCAGGCGCGCCCCCGACGTGGCCGTGTAGCCCTCGTTGAAGACGAGGTAGACCACCTGGAGCACCACCCCGAGCCGCGCCGCCTGCTCGGCCGGCGGCGGCAGGTCGAAGCCGGCTCCGGCCGCCTTGATGCGTTGCTTCGCCCGGCTGATGCGCTGCGCCATGGTCGCCTCCGGCACGAGGAAGGCCCGGGCGATCTCGGCGGTCGACAGCCCGCCGACGGCCCGCAGGGTCAGCGCGACCTGCGACGAGGGCGTCAGCACCGGGTGGCAGCACAGGAACAGCAGCGTGAGGGTGTCGTCGTCGGCGCTCACCTCGCCACCGGAGGGCGGGGGCGGAGTGCGGAAGGCATCGGCCTCCTCCCTCCGGCGGCGGGCGGCGTCGCTGCGCACCTGGTCGGCGAGGCGACGCGTCGCCACCGTCACCAGCCACGCCCGGGGATTGTCCGGCCACCCCTCGACCGGCCACTGGGCCGCGGCCGCCGCCAGCGCCTCCTGGATGGCGTCCTCGCAGGCGTCGAAGAGGCCGTAACGGCGCACCAGCGCACCGAGCACCTCCGGGACCAGCCGCCGGACGGCCTGCCAGTCGGTCACGGCTCGATGTTCGCCTCGTGCATCAGCGGCCGGACCTCGACACCCCAGTGGCGCGCCGACGGGTTGCGGGCCGCGATCTCCAGCGCCCGGTCCAGGCTGTCGCAGTCGAGGATCGTGAAGCTGCCCAGGTACTCCTTGGCCTCGGCGAAGGGGCCGTCGGTCACCACCGGCGCCCCGCCGGCGACCCGGACCATCTTGGAGTTCATCTGGTCGGCCATGCCGTAGGCGCCGACCAGCTCACCGGACTCGAACAGCTCCTGGTTGAGGGCATCGGTCTCGCGGATGAGCTCGGTGAGGGCATCCGCGCCTATCGAGGTGAAGGCTTCTTCGTTGCCGTAGATCAGCAGCATGTACTTCACAGCGCGCTCCTCTGCTCCGACTGGGCCGCTCCGACCAGCTCGCCGCTGGCGCCACGATCGTCCAGCACCAGCTTCGACCGCCCGCTGACGGTATAGCGCAGGTGGGTGACCCCGGGCGACTCGACGACCCGGGCCGGGACCAGCTCGATCCCGTTGTCCACGCCGAGGCCGAGACCGGGGCCGAACAGGCGCTGGCCGTCGCCCAGCAGCACCGGGGCGACGTGCAGGTCGAGCTGGTCGAGCAGCCCGGCGGCCAGCACCTGACGCAGGAGCTCCCCGCCGCCGGCCACCGCGACGTCCTTGCCGCCGGCGGCGTCCCGGGCCAGCTCGACGGCCCGCTCGAGTCCCTCGGTGACGAAGGTGAAGGAGGTGCCACCCTGGCGTTCGAGCACCTCCCGGGGACGGTGCGTGACGACGAACACCGGGGCGTGGAACGGCGGCTCCTCGCCCCAGGGGAACTCGCCGGCGTCGAACATGCGCCGGCCCATGACGTAGGCACCGGCCGCGGCGAACGTCTCCTCGACGATCTCCGAGTCGACCGACCGTTCGCCGCCGGCGAAGCCCTGCCGCTCACGCCACGCTGCGGCGTCGACGGCCCAGCGGGTGACCCGGAAGAAGCCGGGCGCTTCGGGGCCCCGCATCCAGCCGCTCATGTCCGGGGAGTCCTTTGTGTCCCGTGGTCCGGTGTAGAAGCCGTCGAGGGAAACCGACATCTGGGCGGTCACCTTGGTCATCGTGGGTGCTCCTGTCGTGGTGGCGGCCCGCTCGGCCGCCGTGCCCCTCAGTCGGAGCCGACCGTCCGTTCTCGACACGCGCCGGCGAGAGATTTCGCGGAGAAGCTCCACCGGAGCCGTGGTGCCCGGAATGCCCGCTCCCCGGCTCGGCCGCCGACCGGCACGCACCCTGCCGACCGGCGGCCGGCAGGGTGCGTGCTCGGGGTCGGGTCAGAAGCCCATGCGGCAGCCCGACAGGATGATCTCCTGGCCCAGCAGCGTCACCACCCGGACCGAGTACTGCGCGAGCTGGCCGTTCGGGCCCACGACCGTCTGGTTGGCGTAAACCGTGGCCACGCCGGGGATCCCGATGGTGATCGGCGCCGTGCCGATGACCTGGCCGTTGATCTTGCCGACCCGGGACGAGCCGGACAGGCCCTGCTCGTTCGCGACACAGCTCGTCTCGATGTCCGTGACGCTGATCAGCCCGCCGAGCAGGCTGGCCCCGGACACCGTCGCCGAAGCGTTGGTGCGTCCGGTGTTCACGTCGAGCGAGCACTGCGCGTGCAGCGCGTTCACGGTCGCGAGACCGAGCACGTTCACCGACGCCGTGGTCTTGTTCGAGCTCGGCGGGCACCCGGCCAGCGGCGTCTTCGCGACGGTGATCAGCCCGGACGCGCTGAGCGCCCACGCCTCCGCGTTGACGAACGTGACGACCTTGACCGTGTCCGTCCCGATCCCGCCGTCGTCATCGGTGACCTTCACCGTGACCGTGTGCGCGCCGATGCCGGTGTAGGCGTGCGACGCCGTGCAGGCACCCTGCGCGACCGTCCCGGTGGCGACGGGACTGCCGTCACCGAAGTCGATCGTGCAGGTGTGCGTGTCGTGCTTCCCGGCGTCGGTGAACGGCGCCGTGAAGTTCACCGGGGTCCCGCGGGTGACGTTCGCCCCGTTGGCCGGCGCCGTGATCGTCACGACCGGTGCGACGTTGGCCAGCGTGAGCGTCGTGGTCTTGACGACGTCCGGGTGCAGGCCGTCGTTCGCGCTCAGGGTGAGCGTGAAGACCCCGTCGTCGTCACAGGTGACCGTCGTGGCCTGGGCGGCCGCGTTGCCGAACGCGCACGTCGTCCCACTGTCCACACCGGACGCGGGGGCGATGCTCCAGTGCGTGGTCAGCGCCGGGCCGTCGGGGTCGGTGACCCCGCCGGTGAGCGGCACCGCGCCGCCCTCGTTCCCGGTGTACGGACCGCCGGTGGTGACCACCGGCGGGGCGTTGACGATGATCCGCACCGTCGCGGTGCCCACCCCGCCGTCGTCGTCGGTCACCTTGACCGTGATCGTGTACGTCCCCGAAACGGTGTACGCGTGCGACGCCGTGCAGGCGCCCTGCGCGACCGTCCCGGTGACGAGCGGGCCGCCGTCGGCGTAGTCCACGGTGCAGGTGTGCGTGTCGTGCTTGCCCGCGTCGGTGAACGGCGCGGTGACGGCCACCGGCGCGCCGGGGTCGAACACCTTGTCGGTCGTGGGCGCGGTGATGCCCACGACGGGCGCGACGTTGCCCAAGGTGAGCGTGGTCGTCCCGAGGACCACCGGGTGCAGGCCGTCGTTCGCGCTCAGGGTGAGCGTGAAGACGCCGTCGTCGTCACACGTCACCGTGGTGGCGAGGGCGTCCGCGTTGCCGAACACGCAGGCCGTCCCACTGTCCACACCGGACGCGGGGACGATGCTCCAGTGCGTCGCCGACGGCGGGCCGTCGGGATCGACGACCGTCCCGCCGAGGGACACCGCGGCACCCTCGTTACCCGCGTACGGGCCGCCGGGCACGGCCACGGGCGGGTCGTTGACGATGACCTTGGCCACGGCGGTCGCGGAACCGCCATCATCGTCGGTGACCTTCACCAGCACGTTGTACGTGCCGGAGACCGTGTAGCCGTGCGAAGCGGTGCAGGTGCCCGAACCCGGGCCCTGCGCGACCGTGCCGGTGACGAGCGGGCTGCCGTCGGCGTAGTCCACGGTGCAGGTGTGCGTGTCGTGCGCCGAGACGTCCGTGAACGGCGCGGTGACCCCCACCGGTGCGGTGTGGGTGAACACCGTGTCGTCCGCCGGCGCGGAGATCGTCACGTGCGGGGCGACGTTGCTCAGCGTGAGCGTCGTCGTCTTGACGACCGGTCCGGCGATGCCGTCGGACGCCGTCAGCGTGAGTGTCCAGACGCCGTCGTCGTCGCAGGTGACGGAGGTGGACAGCGCGTCGGGGTTGCCGAGCGCGCAGGCCGCGCCCGGGTCGACGCCCGAGGCCGGGGCGATCGTCCAGTGCGTCGTCAGGTTCGGCCCGTCGGGGTCGGTGACGGTGCCCGCGATCTCGACCGCGGTGCCCTCCTGACCGGAGTACGGCCCGCCCGCGGTGACCACCGGCGCGGCGTTGACCACGACGTGGGTCACGGCCGTGCCCGCCGCGCCGTCGTCGTCGACGACCCGCGCGGTGATGGTGCGGCCGCCCGAGGCCGGGTAGCTGTGGCTCGCCTGGCAGGTCGGGCCGGCGATCGTGCCGGGCACGGGCGGGCCGTCACCGAAGTCGACGGTGCAGGTGTGCGTGTCGTGGCTGCCCGCGTCCGTGAACGGCGCGGTGACCGCGACCGGGGTGCCGGGGCTCACCAGCGCCCCGTCGGCCGGGGAGGTGACGGTGACGACCGGGGCGACGTTGGCGAAGGTCACCGTCGTGGTCTTCACGACCGGCGGGTTGACGCCGTCGGCCGCGGTCAGCGTCAGGGTGAAGCCGCCGTCGTCGTTGCAGGTCACCGTGGTCGAGAGCGCGTTCGCGGTGCCGAACGTGCATGCGGTGCCGGCGTCGACGCCGGAGGCCGGCGCGATGGTCCACGTCGTGCCCACGCCGGGGTTGTCCGGGTCGGTCGCGGTGCCCGCGATCGGCACGGCCGAGCCCTCGTCGCCGGTGTACGGGCCGCCCGCCGAGACCACGGGAGGCCCGTTGATGACCACGTGCGTGCAGTCGGTGACCGCACCCGCGCCGCCGCCGTCGGTGCCGGCCGCGGTGACGCACAGCTCGTGCGTGCCCGCGCCGAGCGCCGGGGTGGCGACGGTGAAGTTCACCGACGCCGGGCCGGTCTGCGGCAGGCCGGGGGTGACGTTGGTGACCGGGATCGCGCCGCCGCCGCCGACCTTCAGGGTCAGGCCGGTCAGCTTCGCGCTGATCAGGCCGGGCACCACGTTCGGCAGGTTCGCCGGGTCCGGGACCGCGGTGCAGGTGCCGTGGGTCAGGTCGGCGATCGCCTGCAGGCTGGCGTTGTAGTCGTTGCCGGCACAGCTCGCACCCGCCCCGACCGCGAACGTGTAGTAGGTGACGTCCGCCGGGACCGCCTCCGCGGCCGGTCGCACGTCGCCCGCGGCGAGCCCGTCGGACATGAACACCACGATCTTGCGGGCTTCGGTCTGCGCGTTGGTCACCGTGGTCGCCGAGCCGATGCCCGCGACGTAGTTGGTGCCGCTGCCGACGTTCTTCGCGGTGAACTGGCCGACACCGCCGATGGCGGCCGAGTTCAGCACCTCGTCGACGTCACGGGTGCCGTTGGTGTTGGCGTCGGTGGCGGGGCCGGTGAGCAACTGCTCCCCGGCGGCCGGACCGACGTCCGCGGGGGCGGCGGCCGAGCCGAACACGACTGCTCCGACGTGCCCGACGACGGTGTTCGGGCCCGCCGCGTTGGTGTTGAGGTTCTTGCCCGCGATGATCTCGCAGCCGAGCACGTTGGTGCTCGAACAGCTCGACGCCGTGCTGCCGGAGACGTCCAGCACGTAGGTCAGCGCGGTGTCCTTGACCGCGACCCCGGTGCCGATCGACGCCGTTCCGGTGACCGTCGCCGGGCCGGGCGGGAGGACGGCGTTGTCGGCGGGCCCGGTGATGTCCACCGAGATGCTCGTCCCGCCGGGGAGGTTCCCGTTCACGGCGTCCGCGGGGACGGAACTCGCGAGCAGAGCCACGATTCCCGTCAAACCGGCGAGCGCCAGTTGTCTGCGTCTCATTCGTTCTCACGCTTCTTTCACAGGGTGATGGTGCTGTGTGAAAATCGCGTTAAACGAACGGAAGGTTACTACGCTGATTCAGTGAGTTACCGTGCGATACCGCTACCCAAAGTCGCTGGTGAGCGGGTGTGACGGTGGTCCGGCCGAGTTCGCGGAGTCCGTTCGAGTACATTTTGTTTTCCGTCGAACGGAGCAACTTCCGGCAATGACCATTCGCCTGTGTCGCATTTCGGTTCCGCCGGGTGGGCCGTCCGGTTCGGTTCCGGGCCATTGTTCTTCACCGAGGAGTGAGAGGGCCGTGCGCCCAGTGCGACATTCGCGTCGGTGGACCGCGCCTCGGTCACCCGCTCATCGCGTGGAGTCGGGCGAGCAGTTCCACCACGCTGAAGGGCTTGACCAGGTAGTCGTCGGCGCCGGACTCCAGTGCCCCGATGCGGTCGGCGAGGTCGGGCGGGCCCATGACGATCACCGCGACGCCGGGGTGGTCCGCCCGGCCCCGCCGCAGGGCGGCCTCCTCGTCGGGGGAGAGGTACCGGTGGGCGAGCACGATCGTCCGCACGGCGCCGAGCGAGGCGCACACGTCGGCGCCCGATTCCGCGCGGCGGACGGTGAACCCGCGCCGGGCGATGACCTCGGCCAGTGCCACGGCGAGGTCGTCGTCGTCCTCGGCGAGCAGGACGTCGACGGGCCGGGCCCGCCTGGCCACGCGGTCACGCACCTCGCGGCTCTCGGCCAGGGACGCCGGGTCCCCGGAGGCCTCGTACCGGGCGCGCAGCACCGTTTCGAGCCCGCCCGCGACGAGCGCGTACTCCGGCGCGTCGGCCGGGGTCCCGGCCAGGGCGGCCCGGGCGACGGACACGGCTTCGTCGAGGTCCCGCCGATCGTGGCCGCGCTGGTACCCCAGGCGGTACGCCGCGGCCAGGTTCGCCAGCACCCGCGCGTGCTGCGGCCGGTCCGCGGGCATCCGCTCGGCGGCCTGCCGCAGGACGCGGGCGGCCTCGGCGGCGCTGGCGGCGTCGTCCCGGTAGCCGGCCCAGGCCAGCAGGAGGGCGCCGAGGTTGGCCAGCGCCTCGTCGTTCGGGGACTCGGCGGGCGTGGCGTCGATCGCCTGCCGCAGCACCGCCACGGCCTCTTCGAGGTCGGCTTCGGTGCCCGAACGTTCGTGCTGGGCGGTCAGCGCGGCCGCGAGGTTCGAGAGCACCTGTCCGCGCTGCGGGGAATCCGTGGGCAGCCCGGCGAGGGCGCGGTGGAGCACGTCGACGGCCTCGTCGAGCTTCGCCGGGTCGGCGTGGAGCCGGAACCACATGAGCAGGGCCCCGCCGAGCTCGGACAGCAACGCGGCCCGGTGGCCGGGGTCGGTGACGGCCGAGGCGCCCGCCCGCAGCGCTTCGACGGCGTCTTCGAGGCTCGCCAGCTCCCCGCCGTAGGCGTACTCGAGCCGCAGGGCGATGCCGAGGCTCGCCAGCAGGCGCGGCTCGACCTCGCCGGCGTCGGCGAGCCGCTCGGCGACCTCGAGGCAGCGCCGCACGCCTTCGCCGGCCAGCCGGAGTGCCTCGTCGATCGCGCCCGCTTCGGCCCGGCGCAGGGCCGCGTCGACCAGCGCGGCGGCGTCGGCCGGCTCAATCATCGATGCCCTCCGGCGGGGGGAAGAAGGATTCCAGCACCTGCCGGGCGAGTTTCGGATCGTAGATCCACAGCACCTCCGAGCGCGGGCCGACCGAGCGGTCCAGTTTCATCAGCGGCCGCGGCTCCGGGTCGTCGCCGTTCCCGGCGGCCTCGGGCAGCGGGTCGGCCAGGTCACGGACCGCGACCCACAGCTTCTTGAACCGGACCGGGTCGCCGCCGAGGTGGCCGACCACCCGGGACACGACCTCCCACGACGGGCAGCTCGCCCCGTTGAGCAGGTTCCCGACCGTGGTGTGGGACGCGCCGGTGGCCTTCGCGATGGTCCGCAGGCTCGGGTCCCCGGAGGTGCGGCGCAGCACCCGAAGTTCGGTGCACAGCCGCTCGAGCGGCCCGGCCGACTCCGGCACCCGGGTCCCCCTCGTCCAGCGTCCCGGCAGTTCTTGTCACGCACTGTACCCGGTTCGTCCGGAACCGGGCCTCTTCCGGCAACTGCTCTTCCGGCCCGGCGGCGGCGCCGGGCATGGTCGGACCGAGAACCGGACGAGCGGAGACGACGATGCAGCAGAACGTTCTCTACGTCGGGCTGGCCGCTGCCGCGGTGCCGGCGGTGTCGGCCGTGACGTGGCTGATCGGGTTGGCGCTGACGCTGCGCGGCAGCACCCCGCGCGAACGCCCGGCGCTCTTGCGGGCCTACGCCGTCATCCCGCGACGCCGGCCGCGGGGGTGACGCGCTGGGATCCGGTGGCCCGCTCCGCCTCGGGGGTGCGGAACGGGCCACCGGGGGTTCACGGGGTCGGCTTGCCCTGCTTCGCGATCTGGTCCTTGATCGACGGCCAGTACTGGTACATCTGCGTCGGGTAGGGCAGGTCGGGGAAGTACTTCTGGTACAGCTTCAGGAAAGTGCCGTCGTTCGCCAGGGCCGCCAGCTGCTTGTCGTAGGCGTCCAGGAACTTCGTCAGCTTCTTGTTGACCGCCATCGCGCCCGGCTGGTCCTGCGGCGACGTGAACGCCACCTTGAGCTTGCCGGGGTGCTGCTGGAAGATCTGGCCGACGTGCGTGGAGCCGAGCACCATCGCGTCGAGGTTGCCGGCGAGGAGCTGGTTCACGCCCGCGCTGTCGGTGGCCTCCGAGACCAGCGCCGACGTCGCCATCTTCTTCTTCGCGAAGTCCTCCTGCGTGCTGTTCGCACCGCTGCCGACGCGCTTGCCGGCGAGGTCCGGGACGGACTTCGCCGTCGAGCCCTCGGGCACGACGACGACGTTCTGGCCCCAGAAGATCGGCTGCGTGAACGCGACGCTCTTCTTCCGCTCCTCGCTGGCCACCAGGCCCACCGACATCATGTCGTACTGGCCGCTGGTCAGGCCCGGTAGTCCGGATTGGACGGTCGTCGTCTTGTAGACGATCTTGAGGCCCATCTTCGAGGAGATCAGGTCGTTGAGGTCGATCAGCAGGCCGACCGGTTTGCCGCTCGCGTCGGGGGAGACGAACGGGTAGTCGCCGGCGGTCACCGCCGCGGTGATCGTCCCGGGCTGGGCGAGGCCGTAGTCGTCCCCGGCCGCCGGCGCATCGCTGCCGCACGCGGTGAGGGTGGCGACGGAGACGGCGGCGGTGGCGAGGACGCCGGCCAGCCGCCGCGGGGTGAGTCGCTTCATGGGTCTCCTTCGAACGGGCGGGGGACGGGAGCCGGCCGCCGGCGATGGAGGCGAACTATAGGCTATAGGCTGTGATGAGGTCAACGAATCGAGAGGGAGCCCGCCGTGACGCGTGACTGGGACCGGGCCCGGGTGCAGGCCCTGCTGCACGGCCGCGACAACTGGGGCCGGTGGGGCGAAGACGACCAGGTCGGAGCCGTCAACCTCATCACCGACGCGAAGCGCGCCGAGGCGGCGAAGCTGGTCCGCACGGGCCGGTCGGTCTCGCTGAGCCGGCCCTTCCCGACCCGGCCGTGGCCCGGCAACCCGCGTCCGGCGGCGCACTACACGACCCGGGCGCCGCGGGGCACTGGCGGCATTTCCGGGGACTACTACGGGATCGAGTACCACGGCGTCGCGTCGACCCACGTCGACGCGCTCTGCCACGTCTGGGACGAGCAGGGGATGTGGCAGGGCCGCGACCCCGACGTGGAGCTCACCTCACGCGGCAGCCGCTGGGGCGGGGTCGAGCACTGGGGCCAGGGCATCGTCACCCGGGGCGTGCTGCTGGACGTGCCGGCGTTCCGCGGCGAGCCGTACGTGACGCTCGAGCGCCCGGTGCACGGCGACGAGCTGGCGGAGGTCGCGCGGGCCCAGGGCGTCACCGTCGGGCCGGGCGACGCGCTGGTCGTCCACTCCGGACGCGACGGCTGGGACCGGGAGAACCCCGCGTGGGGCACCGGGCCCAGCCGACCCGGGCTGCACGCGTCGTGCCTGGAGTTCCTGCGCGACCACGACTGCGCCGTGCTGGCCTGGGACATGCTCGACCAGGCCCCGAACGACTGGGGGATCCCGTGGACCGTGCACGGCGCGATCTTCGCCTACGGGCTCGCCGTCGTGGACAACTGCGCGCTCGAACCACTCGCCGCGGCCTGCGCCGGGGAAGGACGCTACGAGTTCCTCTTCGTGCTGGCGCCGCTCGTCGTCGAGGGCGGCACGGGCTCCCCGGCCAACCCGCTCGCCCTGCTGTGAGCGCTCAGGCCTCCAGCGCGGCGATCGCCCGGCGGCCGAGGCTGCCGAGGACGTGCTTCTTCATGGTCCGTTCCGCTTCCCTGGCGTCCCCCGAGATCACGGCCTCGGCGATCGCGATGTGCTCGCGGCGCACCCGCTCGCGGTCCTCGGCGGAGTCCGGCTTGGACTGCAGCCCGACCTGGCGGTAGCGGTCGGCCTTGTCCCACAGGCCTTCCAGCAGCGACGACAGCAGCGGGTTGTGCGACGCGGTGTAGACGCTGCGGTGGAAGGCGCGGTGCACGAGCAGGGACTCGAAGCCGGTCGACGCGCTGAGCGGCTCGAGCTCCTTGAGCGCCGCCTCGATGGCCGAGACGTCGGCGTCCGTCCGGCGGGTCGCGGCGAGCTTGGCGGCGAGCGGGTCGAGCTTCTCGCGGATCTCGAACAGGCTGCGCGCCTCCTCGGCGTTGAGCCGGGTGACCCGTGCGTCGCGGTGCGCGTCGAGGTTCACCAGGCCCTCGGCGTCCAGCCGCCGGAGCGCCTCGCGCAACGGGGTCGTGCTGACGCCGAGCTCCGCCGCGAGCTGCTCCTGGGAGATGGACTGTCCCTGGGTCAGCTCGCCGGCGAGGATGCGGCGGCGCAGCTCCTCGTAGACGTACGCGTTCTTGGTGAGGGCCGGGCGGGGAAGAGCGCTCATCGGGTCAGCTTATAGCCCATAGCCTCGGGTTTCCCCGTCAACTCCGTTGCCTGGCCCTGAAACTTCTACGACGGGCTTGCCACTTCTGTCGAGTCTGCTACAGTTTCGGGAACTCAGCTTATAGTCTATAAGCACGAAGGACAGTAGGTCCCATGGGCGATTTCCTCCATTCCTTCTTCGACATCCACCAGATCCTCGCGGTGCTGCCGGACCTGCTCGGGGAAGGGCTGCGCAACACGCTGGTCATCGCGGCGCTCGCGCTGCTGCTCGGCCTGGTCGCCGGGCTGGGCCTGGCCATGCTGCTGATCTCCGCGCGTTGGTGGCTCCGCGCGCCGGCGCGGATCTACGTCGACGTCTTCCGCGGGCTGCCCGCCATCGTCACCGTGAGCCTGATCGGGATCGGCCTGCCGTCCGCGGGCGTCCGGCTGTTCGGGCAGTCGCCGATGGGCTACGCGATCCTCGCGGTCGGCCTGATCAACGCGGCCTACATCGCCGAGATCTTCCGGTCCGGGATCCAGAGCGTCCCGCCCGGGCAGGCCGAGGCCGGACGCAGCCTCGGTATGAGCCACCTGGCGACGCTGATGCTGATCGTCGTGCCGCAGGGCATCCGCAACGTGCTCCCGGCGCTGGCCAACCAGTTCATCGTGGCGGTCAAGGAAAGCTCCCTGGTGTACCTGCTGGGGCTGGCGGTGGGGGAGCGCGAGCTGTACTTCATCGCCCAGCAGGCGCAGTCCATCACGTACAACTCGTCGTCGTTCGTGGCGGCGGGCCTGGTCTACATCGTCTTCACGGTGCCGCTGACGCACCTGGTCAACTGGTTCGACCGGCGGCTGCGCGAAGGCCGGCGCCCGAGCGCCGAGCCGCTGGCCGTCGTCGGCGTGGAAACGGGAGTGGGAGCGTGACCACCATCGAGCGGACCGCGGTGCCGGCCGTCCAGCTGGAGGACGTGTGCAAGGCGTTCGGCCGGGTCGAGGTGCTCAAGGGCGTCTCGGCGACGATCGGGCGCGGGGAGACGGTGTGCCTCATCGGCGCGTCGGGCTCCGGCAAGTCGACGCTCCTGCGCTGCGTCAACCTCCTGTCGCCGCCGACGTCGGGCACGATCCGGCTGCACGGCAAGGCGATCACCGACCCGAAGGCCGACCTGAACGCGATCCGGTCGCGCACGGGCATGGTGTTCCAGCACTTCAACCTGTTCCAGCACATGACGGCGCTCGACAACATCACGGTCGCGCTGCGGCGGGTGCGGAAGATGTCGCGGGCGGAGGCCGAAGAGCGCGGCCTTCAGCAGCTCGACAAGGTGGGCCTGCGGGCGCTGGCGTCGTCACGGCCCTCGCACCTTTCGGGCGGGCAGCAGCAGCGCGTGGCCATCGCGCGGTCGCTGGCGATGGAGCCGGACATCATGCTGTTCGACGAAGCCACGTCGGCGCTGGACCCCGAGCTGGTGAAGGGCGTGCTGGACGTGATGCGCGACCTGGCGTCCGCGTCCGGCATGACGATGCTGGTGGTGACCCACGAGATGAACTTCGCGCGCGAGGTCGCCGACCGGGTGCTGTTCGTGGACCGCGGGGTGATCGCGGAGGAAGGGCCGGCGCGGGAGCTGCTGTCGGACCCGAAGACCACGCGGTTGCAGTCGTTCCTGTCGCAGGTGTTGTGACCTCGACCGAGCGCAGTCGTTCACTGCATCCCGAACCGGGAGTCGGGCCGCGGTTCAGCACCGCGGCCCGGCCCTTTTCACGTCCGCGGAAGGGCTTCGGCCAGCCGTGCGACGAACTCGTCGGCGTGGGCCGTCTCCCAGACCAGCGGTGGGCGCACCTTCAGCACGTCACCGCCGGGGCCGGTGAGACCGGCCAGCACACCGCGGCCGACCAGGTCGTCCAGCAGCTTCCGCGCCACCTCCCGAGAAGAAGCCTCGCCGACGGGCCGCACGTCGACCCCCGCCAGCAACCCCGTGCCCCGCACCGCACCCAGCACCGGCGAACCGTCCGCCAGTGAGCGCAGGCCGCGGCGGAGGTGCTCGCCGACCTCGACCGCCTGGGCCGGGAGGCCCGTCAGTTCGAGCACGTCGAGCACCGCGTGGCCCGCGGCCGCGGCGGCCGGGGTCGCCGCGAACGTCGAGAAGTACTCGTACTTGCTCGCCAGGACGTCGGCGATCTCGCGGCGGGTGACCAGCGCGCCGATCGGGTAGCCCGCGCCCATCGGCTTGCCCAGCGTCACCAGGTCGGGGGTGATCCCGGCGAGGGCGAAGCGCCACAGCTGCGGACCGCTGCGCCCGTAGCCCGACTGCACCTCGTCCGCCAGGTACAGCGCGCCGGCCGCGTGGGCGCCGTCGACCAGCCCGGCCATGAACCCGTCCGGCACGTCGAGGATGCCTTCCGAGGTGAACTGGGAGTCGGCGAGCACCAGCGCCGGACGGAGGCCGGCGGCCTCGATCCGCGGTGTCGCACCGGGATCACGCGGGGCGGCGAAGGTCCCCACCCCGGCGGGCCGGTATCCCGGCGGCCACTCGTTCGAGCTCAGGTCGGCCATCCACTTCGACGACCCGTGGTACGCGTGCTCGGCGACGATCGCCGAGGTGCCGCCGGTGTACTCGGTGGCCAGCCGCCAGGCGAGTTCGTTCGCTTCGGTGCCCGACGTCGTGAAGAGGCACGTGTCCAGCTCCGGCGGCATCGTGGCGAGGATCCGCTCCGCGAGCCCGACGATGCCGCCGTGGAGGTACCGCGAGTGCGTGTTCAGCTCCGCCAGCTGCCGCCCGACGGCCCGGGTGACCGCCGGGTGCGCGTGCCCGATGACCGCCACGTTGTTGTACGCGTCCAGGTAGCGCGCACCGTCGCGGGCGTGGAGCCAAGCGCCTTCGCCGCGGACCAGTTCGAGCGGACGGCGGTAGAACAGCAGGGACAGCGCGCCGCCCATCGCCGCGGCCCGCCGGGACGGCAGCTCGCTCACGGGGATGCTCTCGGCGAGGTCGCGGGTCCCGGCCAGGCGCGCCAGCCGCTCGCCCAGCTCGGCCGGGGTGAGCGCGCCGAGGAGGGCCAGCACGCGCTCGCTGGTGTCGTCGTACTGCGTGATGTACCGCTCGTTGTCGCTGTGCGCCTCGCGCCGCGTCGCGGACACCGCCAGCGTCGTGAGCAGCCGGGCGATCACCAGCTCGCCGAGCACGGCGACCTCGGCCGCGCCCAGCTCGCGGTGCCGCTGGTAGCCGCGCAGCACGGCTTCGGTCGCGCGCCAGACGTCCCCGGCCCGGCGCAGCACCGAGGTCAGCGTGACGGCCAGGTCGGTGACGGCGGCCGTGTGGTGCATGTCGCCGAAGTCGATCACGCCGGTGACCGCGCCCGCCTCGGCCAGCACGTTGGTGAGCGTGACGTCGGCGTGCTGCATCCCCGCCGGGAGCGTCGCGGTCGCGGCCAGCGCCGGGGTGACCCGCTCGACCAGTTCGCCGAAGCGTCCCAGACCGGACTCGGCCACCACTTCGGGCATCCGGCGGACGTCCCACAGCAGCTCCCGGCCCGCCGCGGGGTGGAAGAACCCTTGTAGCGCCAAGGAAACCCGGGCCGCCACGGCACCGACCTGGGTGGCCAGCTCGCCGTCGATCGGCCGTCCTTCCAGCGGGGCGCCCGGCAGCAGCGTGATCAGCCGGGCCAGGCACGCGCGACCGGTGTCGTCCGTCAGCCGTGCGACGTCCCCGACCGCTTCGGGCACCGGCAGGCCGGGGTCCGCTACGTGGACGTGCTCCAGCGCGCGGACCTCCATGTCGACCACGTCGGCGCGCTCGGCGGGGTTGGAGATCTTGAGCACGAACCGGGAGTCGACGAGGACGTTGAGGTCGCGCTCGCTGTCGAGCGGCTTCAGCGGCGGGTCCGCCAGCTGCCAGTGCTCGCGGAGCGCGGCGTGCAGGCTCTCGGTCGAGAAGGCCGGGGCGGGCTCCGTGAACGTGCTCATGCGGGGAAGTCCTCTCCTGGTTCGCCGGTGCGGGGGTCCGGCTCGATCACACTGAGGTCGACGCGGGGAAGCAAGTACCGGCCGGGCTGCCCGCCCTCGACGGTGAAGGGCCGGTCGTGCCCGGGGTAGACGAGGTCGGCCCGCGAGCGCACGAGGGCCATCGACCGCGCCGCGGCGTCTTCGTCGACCGCGCTGGAACACCGCCCCGTCCGCAGCGCCCGGGCGGACGGCACGGCGTCGCCGGTCAGCAGCGCCGTGCCCGCGGCCGTGGTGACGGTGAGCCCGATCGACCCCGTCGTGTGCCCGGGCAGCGCGGTGACCGTGACGCCGGGGGCCAGTTCGAGCCCGTCTGTCGCGGGCCGCGCGCCGTCCACGACGGCCGACGTCCACGGCGGCGCCACCGGGTTCCCGCGCGGCGCGAGGTCCTCGTCCGGATGGATGAGGACCTCGGTGAAGAGATCGGCGTTCTGCACGTGGTCCCAGTGCGCGTGCGACAGCACCAGCGTGTCGACGTGGCGGGGGCCCAGCGCGCGCAGCAGCGCCCGCCGCCGTCCGGCGTGCCCGCAGTCGAAGAGGATCCGCCGTCCCGGGGCGTGGACCAGGTACACCCCGCAGAACCCGATGCTGCCCTGGGGCGAGCTGAGCCCGTACCCGAGCAGCAGGGGCTCGACGACGACGGCGTCAGGCACCGAACCGGCCGAGCGTGTAGGGGAGGACGCCGCCGTGGGCGTAGTAGACGGCCTCCTGCGGGGTGTCCAGGCGGGCTCGGACGTCGAACTCGAACGCGGGCGCTTCGCGCGGCCGGACCCGCACGGTCACCGGCCGCGCGGGGTCGTCGACGGCCTCGGGGATACCGAGCAGGTCGAACTCCTCGGTGCCGTCCAGCCCGAGCGACCCGGCACTCTGTCCGTCGGCGAACTGCAGCGGCAGCACGCCCAGCTGCACGAGGTTCGAGCGGTGGATCCGCTCGAACGACTCGGCGAGCACGACCCGCACCTTCAGCAGCGCGGTGGCCTTCGCCGCCCAGTCGCGCGACGACCCGGTGCCGTACTCCCGGCCCGCGATCACCAGCAGGGGAGTGCCGGCGAACGACTTCGCGGCTTCGTACACCGGCACGACGGCGCCGCCCGCGTCGAGGGTCGATCCGCCGGGGGCCAGCCGGTTCTTCAGACGCGGGTTGGCGAACCCACCGCGCACCATCACCTCGAAGTTGCCGCGGCGGGAGGCGTAGGTGTTGAGGTCCGCCTCGCCCAGTTCGGTCAGGTAGCGGCCGGCGCAGCTCGTCTTCGGGATCCGCCCGGCCGGGCTGATGTGGTCCGTGGTCACCGAGTCGCCGAGGAGCAGGAGCGCCCGGGCATCGCGGAGGTCTGCCGGCGGAGGGGCGACCTCGTCGAGGAACGGCGGCCGGCGCAGGTACGTCGAATCGGCCTGCCAGTCGAAGCGCGCTCCGCCCGCGGCGGGCACCTCGGCCCAGTGCTCGTCGCCGTCGAACACGTCCGAGTAGGCGTCGCGGAACAGCTCCGGGGTGAGGTGGGCGGTCACGACGGCGTCGATCTCCGCGTCGTCCGGCCAGAGGTCGGCGAGGAAGACCGGCTCGCCGTCGGCGCCGGTGCCGAGCGGTTCGGTGGTCAGGTCGTGCGTGATCGACCCGGCCAGCGCGTAGGCGACGACCAGCGGCGGCGAGGCGAGGTAGTTGAGCGAGACGTCGTTGTTGATCCGGCCGTCGAAGTTCCGGTTGCCCGACAGCACGGACGCCACGACGACGTCCCGCTCGGCGACGGCGGCCGCGACGTCGGGCAGCAGCGGGCCGGAGTTGCCGATGCACGTCATGCAGCCGTAGCCGACGAGCTGGAAGCCGAGCTCGTCGAGCGGCTCGGACAGCCCGGCCAGCCGCAGGTACTCCGTGACGGTCTTCGAGCCCGGTGCGAGGCTCGTCTTCACCCACGGCTTGGCCGCGAGGCCGCGCGCCCGGGCGTTGCGGGCGAGCAGGCCGGCGGCGACCATCACGTGCGGGTTGGAGGTGTTGGTGCACGACGTGATCGCCGCGATGGCGACGGCGCCGTCCCGAACCTGACCAGCCTTGTCCTTTGTGGACACGAGGGGTTCGATCGCGGCCGCGGCGTTGGCCGGGACGTCGGCGAGCGCGACGCGGTCCTGCGGCCGGCGCGGCCCGGCAAGAGAAGCGGTGACGGTGGTGAGGTCGACCTGGACTCGTTCGTCGTAGCGGAGGCGGGCGCCGGGGTCGTGCCAGAGGCCCTGTTCCTTCGCGTACGTCTCGACCGCGGTGACGTGGCCGGGCCGCCGGCCGGTGAGCCGCAGGTAGCCGAGCGTCGCGTCGTCGATCGGGAACATCGCCGCGGTGGCCCCGAACTCGGGGCACATGTTCGAGATCGTGGCCCGGTGGGCGAGCGGGATCCGGGCGACCGCGGGGCCGGTGAACTCCACGAACTTCCCGACGACGCCGTGCGCGCGCAGCGTCTCGGCGATGGTGAGCACCAGGTCGGTCGCGGTGACCCCGGGGCCGAGCTCGCCGGTCAGCTCGACACCGACGACGGGCGGGACGAGCATGCTCAGCGGCTGCCCGAGCAGCGCGACCTCGGCCTCGACCCCGCCGACGCCCCAGGCCAGCACGCCCAGCGCGTTGACCATCGTGGTGTGGGAGTCGGTGCCGGCGCAGGTGTCCGGGAACGCCCAGCCGTCGCGGCGTTCGACCACACTCGCGAGGTACTCGAGGTTGATCTGGTGCATGATCCCGGTGCCGGGCGGGACGACGTGCACGCCGTCGAGCCGCTCGCCCCACTTGAGGAAGCGGAACCGTTCCGCGTTGCGCCCGTACTCGATCTCCACGTTGCGGCGCAACGCGTCCGGCCGGCCGGACACCTCGGTCGCGATCGAGTGATCGACCGTCAGGTGGCTGGGGATCCGGGGCCGCACCGCCGCCGGGTCGCCGCCGGCCTCGGCCACGGCGTCGCGCAGCGCGGCCAGGTCCGTGAGCACCGGGACGCCGTTGGTGTCGTGCAGGAAGACCCGGGACGGCGAGAACGCGACGACGTCTCCCTTCCCGGCCACGAGCGAGGCGATCTGTCCGGCGGTCACCGTGTGGCCGTCTTCGTGGCGCAGCAGGTTTTCCAGCAGGATCTTGTGGCTCAGGGGCAGCCGCTCGGCGCCGGGCACGGCGTCCAGGCGGTGCACCCGGTACCGCTCCCCGGCCAGTTCGAGCCGGGCGAGGCTGGCGTAGCTGTCCGCCCTGCTTGTCGTCTTCACGCTGATCCCTTCCGCATAGCTTATAGGCTATAATATCAGCATGGCTTCTCTTCTGGAACGGATCATGGACGCGCACCGGGGGATCCGCCCCGACGTGCCGGTGAGCACCCTCGAGCGCAGCCGGCTGCTGTCGGACGAACTGGGCGCCGACGTGTGGCTGAAGACCGAGCACCTGATGCCGACCGGCTCGTTCAAGGTGCGCGGTTCGGCGAACAAGATCCGCGTGCTCGGGGAAGCGGCCAAGCGCACCGGGGTGATCACGGCGTCGACGGGCAACCACGGCCAGGGTGTCGCGCGCGCCGGGAAGCTGGCCGACGTCGGGGTGACCGTCTACGTCGGCCAGACGACCACCCGGGCGAAGATGGCCGCGATCGAGGCGCTGGGCGCGGTGCTCGTGGTGGTCCCGGGCGGGGCCTTGGACGCGGAGGTGGAAGCGCGCCGGCAGGCCGAGAAGCGGGGAAAGCCTTACGTGGCACCGTACAACGACCTCGACACGGTGGCGGGCCAGGGCACGCTGGGCGTCGAGCTGGCCGAGCAGGCGCCGGACCTGGACGCGGTGTTCGTCTGCGTCGGCGGCGGCGGGCTGATCGGCGGCGTGGGGACGGCGCTGAAGGCGCTGAGCCCCCGCACCCGGGTGGTCGGCGTCTGGCCCGCGGCGTCGACCTGCCTGCTGGACTCGCTGAAGGCGGGCCGGATCGTGGAAACCCCCGAGCAGCCCACGCTGTCGGACGGTTCGACCGGCGCGGTGGAGCCGGGGTCGGTCACGTTCCCGATCTGCCAGGACGTGATCGACGAGACCCTGACGGTGTCCGAGGACGAGATCGCGCGGGCGATGCGCCGGATCGCCGAAGGCGAGCGCTGGATGGTCGAAGGCGCGGCGGGCGTGGCGGTCGCGGGTCTCGTGCAGACGGCGGAGCGCTACCGGGGGAAGAAGGTGGCGGTGGTGCTGTGCGGCCGCAATGTCACTTTGGCGACATTCCTCGGCGCGATGGCCCGCGCGGAGGGCTGAGCCGAACGCCATGAACGACTCTTTCATCGCGTCCGACGCGATGAAAGAGTCGTTCATGACGTCGCTGGCTTCAGTGCGTACCCGGGACGACCACCGCCGCGGAGCCGTCGGAGCGGGGGTCGCTGCCCGCCGTCAGCGAGCCGTCCGGCGCCACCGCCACCACGTTCGTGTGGCCCAGGAACTCCGTGCGGGGCGGCACTTCCCGCGTCGGGAAGCCGTCGCCTTCCAGGTCCGTCACCGTCGCCCGTGCGACGTCGGCCTCGAAGTGCACCGTGTCGGACCGGTCGCCCGGCGCGCGCGGCCCGACGACCCACCGCGGCGCGCTCACGGCTTCCCGCGGGGTCCGCCCGCCGAGCAGGCCCAGCAGCACCTGCGCGTGGATCTGCGGCTGCCCGTGCCCGCCCATCGTCGAGGTGACCCACCGGACGTCGTCGCCGCGGGTGACCAGGACCGGCATCAGCGTGTGCTTCGGCCGCTTTCCCGGGGCGATCACGTTGGGGGAGCGGGGATCCAGGGAGAAGCTCAGCCCGCGGTTCTGCAGGATGATCCCGGTCTCCGGCTCCAGCACAGCGGCGCCGAAGCTGTCGTAGACGCTCTGGATGATCGACACGGCGAAGCCCCGCGAGTCCGCCGCGGCGACCCCGACCGTGTCGCCGCGCGGCACCGACGGCGTCGCCGCTGCCCCGGCCGGGCGGGGTGCTCCGGACCTCAGTTCCGCGACGATCTCGGCGAAACCGTCGTTCTCGACGTCGGTGCGCGCGAACTCCGGATCGGCCAGCAGTGTGTCGCGGACCCGGGTGCCGTCGTGGAACAGCCGGGCCAGCACGTGCGCCGGCACGTCCGGCGATCCCAGCTCCGCCAGTGCTCGCACCGTGCGCAGCAGCGCGAACCCCTGGGTGTTGGGCGGGCTCGTGTGGACCCGGAAACCCTGCAGCGAAGCGGAAATCGCCGGGGTGACGCGGGCGGCGTAGCCCGCCAAGTCCGCCACGGTCAGCGGACAGCCCGCGGCCTGCAGCCCCGCCGCGAGCGCGGTGCCGACGGACCCGCCGTACAGCTCGTCGGGCCCCTTCGCCGCGATCCGGCGCAGCGACTCCGCGAGCCGGGCCTGGACGAGCGGCTCGCCTTCCTCGAGGAACCGGCCGCCGGGGGCGAACACCGCGGCCGAGCCGGGGTCGGCGGCGAGCTCGGCCTGGTCGGCCACCAGCGCCGCGGCGAGCGAACGGGCGACCGGGACGCCGTCCGCGGCGTGCGCGATGGCCGCGTCGAACTGCGCGGCCCAGCCGAGAGCCGCCCCGAACCGCCGCAGTTCCGCCCAGCCCCGCACCGCGCCGGGCACGGTGATCGTGTCGGGCCCGCGCGTCGGCAGCCGGTCGCCGTGGCGGCGCCGCAGCTCTTCCGCGTCCCGCGCGGCGGGCGCGGTGCCCGTCGCGTTCACGCAGGTGATCGTGCCGTCCGGAGTTCGCACGAGTGCGACGAGATCGCCGCCGAGCGCGGTGTTGTGCGGGTAGACGACGGTCAGCGCGGCCGCCGCGGCGAGGGCGGCGTCGATCGCGGTCCCGCCCCGGCGGTAGGCCTCTTCGCCCGCGCGGGTGGCGAGGAAGTGGGGCGCGGCGACGGCGCCGGTGGTCCCGGTCATGGTGCTCCGTACTATGTAGGCTATAGGCTGCAAGCTACGGTAGCCGGTCGACAGAAATGACGGCAAGACATGGGAACTCCGGAACCGCCGGGTGCGCTCTCGCTGGCCGGCCGCGTCAACCACCAGTGGAGCAGGCTCAACGAGACGGAACAAGTCGTCGCGCGCTACCTCGTCACGGCGCCGCCGCAGCGGATCGTGTTCGCGACGGCGGACGAGCTCGGCCGGCGGACCGGCACGAGCGACGCGGCCGTGGTCGGCACCGCGCGCCGGCTCGGGTACCCGGGGCTGACGGCGTTGAAGGCGTCGCTCGGCCGCGCGGCGGCCGCGCCGCAGCTCGGCTTCCGGCTGCAGCTGGCCCAGGACCTGCCGCGCGCGTCCGCGCACGTGGTGCGGGACGCGCTCGGCCGGATCAGCGCGTTCGGCCGCGGCCTCGACCCCGCCGAGCTGGCCGAGGCGCTGCGGCTCGTCGGCTCGGCGTCGCGGGTGTTCTGCTACGGCTGGGGCGTCAACGAGCTGAGCGCGCGCTACCTGGCGCTCAAGCTCAACCGCGCCGGCCAGGCCGCCGACGCCTCGGGCGCCACCGGCGTGGCTTTCGCCGACGACCTGGCGGACCTCTCGCCGGGCCACGTCGTCGTGGCCTTCGCGCCGGGCCGGCTGCTGCCCGAGCTGGAGCTGCTCGCCGCGCACGCGAAGAAGGTCGGCGCCCGGCTGGTCCTCGTCACCGAACACCTCGCCGGGGAGATCCCGGCGGACGTCGTCCTGCGCGACCCGGGCTCGCCGGGCAGCCTCACCGCCGAACCGCTGTGCTCCATGCTCGTCGCCGACCTGCTCGTGCTCGGCGCGCTGGGCGAGGGGCGGGCGAGCGGCACCTACGCGCTGCTGACCGAGCTGCGCGACGAACTCCAGGAGGACCGTCCGTGACCCTGTCCATCGTGGACTTGAGCGAGATCCGCGCCGTGGCGACCAGGGAACTGGTCTTCGGCGCGGTCCGCGAGGCACTCGTGGCGCACGCCGAAGGCCGTACCCAGCTCCCGCCGCCGATCGCGATGGTGTTCCCGGAGGTGGGCGGTGACTGCCACGTCAAGGCGGGGCACCTGACCGGCGCGCCGTACTTCGGCGTCAAGGTGGCCGCGGGCTTCTACCGCAACGCCGAGCGCGGCCTGCCGAGCAACAGCGGGCTCATCCTGGTGCTGGACGCGGCGACCGGGGTCCCGGCCGCGGTGCTGGCCGACGAGGGCTGGCTGACGGCGTGGCGCACGGCCGCGGCGGGGGCGCTGGTCACCCACGCGCTGACGCCGCCCGGCGTCGACGAGGTGGGCGTCCTCGGCACGGGGCTGCAGGCCCGGCTGCAGGTGGAGTGGCTGCACGCGCTGCGGCCCCTGACCCGGGTCCGGGTGTGGGGCCGCCGGCCCGAGGCGGTGCGCGGGCTCTGCGCGGACCTGGACCTGGACGCCCGCCCCGCGACGATCGAGGAGGCGGCGGGTTCCCCGTGCGTCCTCACGGCGACGCCGGCCACGAGCCCGCTCGCCCCGGCTTCGGCGTTCGCGGGCGCGCTGCACGTGACCGGAATCGGCACGGACCTGCCGGGCAAGGGCGAACTGCCGCCGGAGCTGTTCGCCGGAGCGGCGCTGGTGGCGACCGACGACCACGCGCAGTGCCTGGACCACGGCGACTTCGGCAACGCGGTCCGCGCCGGTGTCACGGGGCCGGAGAGCGACCTCGCCGTGGGTGTGGTCCTGCGCGACGGCGTCACGCGGCCGGGGTTGTCGATCGCCGACCTGACCGGGCTGGGGGTCGCGGACGCCGCGGTGGCCTCGGCGGTCTTCACGGCTCTCGCCCGCTGAACAGCCCGCCCCCAACTGCGTTCGGGCGCGCCGGCCCACCTGGCCGCACAACTGGAAAACCTCGCCGGAGCGGGCAGTGGCCAGCCGCTCCGGCGAGGTTGGTTTTGGTGGTTCAACTACTCACGCAACGCTTTCGAGCTCGGGCGCCGGGGAGTCCACCTTGGCCACCCGGGCCCGGCGGCGCCGCCGCGGCGGGCGGTCCAGCAGCTCCGCGATCCGCGACAACCCGAAGTTGATCACGATGTAGAACGCCGCCGTCAACGCGTACGCCTGGATGAAGTTCGCGTTGTACTCGCCGAGCACCTGCCCGTTGCGCAGCAGCTCCGGGTAGCTCACGACGTACCCGAGGCTCGACTCCTTGAGCGTCCGGATCACCTGCGTCACCAGCGCCGGCCGCAGCGCGCGGAACACCTGGGGCAGGATCACCAGGCGCAGGGCCTGGCCGCGCCGGAGGCCGATCGCCGCCGCCGCGTCGAACTGGCCGCGGTCCAGGGAGTTCACGCCCGCGCGGACGATCTCCGCGAACACCGAGCCCGCGTGCAGCACGATCGGGATCGACAGGACCCAGAACGGCGGCAGGTTCCAGCCGAACGCCGGCAGGCCGATCAGGAAGAAGTACACCAGCAGGATCAGCGGGATCGCCCGGAACAGCTCGATCGCCGCCGCGGCCGGCACCGACAGCCAGCGGCGCGGCGAAAGCCGGCCGAGGCCGAACACCGTGCCGAACAGCAGGGACATCGCCGCGCACGACAGGCCGATCCGCAGCGTCATGCCCAGGCCGTCGAGCAGGTAGCGGATGTTGGGCCACGACGCCAGCGGCGACCACAGCCGGCTCGAAAGCTGGCCGACGTGGTCGAGCTGGACGAAGATCGCGACCAGCAGGCCCACGACGACGACCGAGGCGACGATCGTCGCGATGCGCAGCCGCGCCTTGCCGCGTGGGCCGAGCTCGTCGAACAACACGGTGGTCTTCATCGGCGGATCCGGACCTTCCGTTCGATGACCCCGGTCAGCTGGCCCGCGGTGAGCGTGATCAGCAGGTAGCCGATCGCCGCCGCGATGAAGCTCGGGATGGGCTGGGCGTGGTCGAGGTTGAACTGCCGCGCGGAGCCGGTGAGCTCCTGCACGCCGACGGCCGCACCGAGCGCCGACGCGAGGCAGACGTTGATGAAGATGGAACCCAGGGGCTGGGCCATGGACCGGAACGCCTGCGGCAGCACGACCTGCCGCAGGACGCCGGCGAAGGTCAGCCCGAGCGCGCGGGCCGCTTCGATCTGCCCGGTGGGGACGGCCGCGACGCCCGAGCGGACCGTTTCGCAGACGTACGCACCGAAGTACAGCCCCAGGCCGAGGACGACCGAGCCGAACAACGGCACGGTCGCCCCGACGTAGGGCAGCCCGAACACCACCATGACCAGGACGAGCAGCAACGGCGAGTTGCGCAGGCACTGGACGTAGAACCCGGCCACCGCCCGCAGCGGGCCGACCGGGCCGACCCGGCAGACGCCGAGCACGGTCCCGATCAGCACGGCCAGCGGGAAGGCGAGCACGGCCAGCTCGAGGGTCACCAGCAGACCGGTGAGCAGCTCACCGATGTGATCGAACAGGACGGACATGGCGGTGGCCTCTCAGGAACCGGGCACGGAACCGATCTGCGGCGGCTGCGGGGCGGGCGTCTTGATGAGCTTGCCGACGGTGGCCTGCCAGAGCTTGGTCCAGGTGCCGTCGGCCTCGATCGCCTTCAGGAACCCGTTGACGACGTCCCGGAACGCCGGGTCGTCCTTCGGGAGGCCGATGCCGAACGGGTTCGTCCCGAACGTCGCGTCCAGCAGCTTGACGTCGTTCTTCGTGGCGACCACGCCGTAGAGCGACGCGTTGTTGAGCGTCATCGCCTCGGCGCGCCCCTGCTCGACGGCGGCGACGCACTGCGCGGCGGTGTCGAACAGGACCGGCTGCGCGGTCGGGACCGCCTTCAGGAGCGCGTCCTTCGCGGCACCGGACTCGGTGGCCACCTTCTTGCCGGCGAGGTCGTTCGCCTGCGTGATGCCGGTGTCCGACGTCTTCACGACGATGCCGCTGGCCGCCATGTAGTAGGGCCCGGCGAAGTTGACGAGCTTCGCGCGGTCCTCCGTGATGGTGTAGGTCTGGATGGCCGTGTCGATGGTGTGGTTGCCCAGCAACGCTTCCCGGGTGTCGGAGCCACCGCTCTGCAGGCGGGCGTTGGGCTTGCCGATCAGGTACTTCGCCAGCAGCTGGGCGATCCCGGCGTCGAACCCGGACAGCTTGCCGGTGGCCGGGTCGAGCTGGGAGAAGCCGATCGTGTTGCGGCTGCCCGCGAACGACAGCTCGCCCTTCTGGCGGATCTTGTCCAGCATCGGCGTGCTGGGCAGGTTCTGCCCGACCGGACCGGCGTCCACCACGGACGTCTGGTCGATCTGGCCGGCGATCTCCGCGCCGGCCGGCTTGGGGGCGGCGCCGGGGGCCTGGTTGGGGGCGCTGCCGCACGCGGTCAGGGCCGCCAGCAGGGCGGTGGTGACCACCGCGGTGCCTGCCGTGGTGCGCATTCTCATGGTCGCTCCTGGATCTTGCTTCGTCGCACGGATCAGTGCTGGAGAACTTTGGACAGGAAGTCCCGCGCCCGGGCGGTGCCGGTGCGGTCGAAGAACTCTTCGGGCGTGCCCTGCTCGGCGATCCGGCCGTCGCTCATGAACACGACGCGGTTGGCAGCCTTGCGGGCGAAGCCCATTTCGTGGGTGACGACGACCATCGTGGTGCCGTCGGCGGCGAGCGCGGTCATCACGTCGAGGACCTCGTGCACCATTTCGGGGTCCAGCGCGCTGGTCGGTTCGTCGAACAGCAGGAGCTTGGGACTCATCGCCAGTGCGCGGGCGATCGCGACGCGCTGCTGCTGCCCGCCGGAGAGCTCGGCGGGCCGTTTGTCGGCCTGGTCGCCGACGCCGACCCGGTCGAGCAGGCGCCGCGCTTCGGTTTCGGCTTCGCGCTTGGGCAACCCGCGGACCTGGATCGGGCCGAGGGTGACGTTGTCGAGGATGGTGCGGTGGGCGAAGAGGTTGAACGACTGGAAGACCATCCCCACGTCGGCCCGCAGCTGCGCGAGCCGGCGGCCCTCGGCGGGCAGGGGCTCCCCGTCGAGGGTGATGGTCCCCGAGTTGATCTGTTCGAGGCGGTTGATGCACCGGCAAAGGGTCGACTTCCCCGAGCCGGACGGCCCGACGACGACGACCACTTCACCGTGGTGGATGTCGAGATCGACGTCGTGCAGGACTTCGACGTCACCGAAGCTCTTGCACAGTCCGCGGATGCTCACCAGCGGGGTCATCGGCTTCCTCCAAGATTTGGAAGCGTTCGCTACATTTAACGAGATGTTGTAGCATCAGCTACCGATAAGATAGACCGTGCTACCGATATGTCAACACCTGTCGTAGTCGCTACACCCCCGTCGTAACCCCAGCCGAGGAGCAGCCATGTCGAGTCCGCGCCCGAGTGCCGACGCGCGCGTCCTGGATCCGGTCGAGTACTACCACTCGGGCCCGACCGCCTTCTTCGCTTCGCAGCGGGACCAGCGCTTCTCGTACTGTCTTTACGTTCCCGGCGTCCACCGCACGACGACGGCACCGCTGCCGCTGACCGTCGTGGTCCACGGGACGCAGCGGATGGCCGAGCGCTACCGCGACGCCTACCGCGGCTTCGCCGAAGAGAACGAGACGGTCGTGCTCGCGCCGCTCTTCCCGGCCGGCATCGGCGAACCGGGCGACCTGCACGGCTTCAAGCGCCTCAGCTTCCGCGGCGTCCGGTTCGACCGGGTGCTGCTCGACATCGTCGACGAGGTGGCGCAGCGGTACCGGGTCGACGGGACGCGGTTCGCGCTCCACGGCTTCTCCGGCGGCGGCCAGTTCGTCCACCGCTTCGCCTACCTGCACGCGCGCCGGCTGTCCGCGCTGTCGATCGGCGCGCCGGGCCGCGTCACCCGGATCGACCCGCGGGTGCCGTGGTGGCCGGGCACGGCCGACCTGCGCGAGCGGTTCGGCACCGACCTGGACCTCGACGCGCTGCGGGCGGTGCCGGTGCAGATGATCGTCGGCGCGGAGGACACCGAGACGTGGGAGATCGCCGAGCCCGGCGTCGACGCCGGTGGGGACACGCGGGTCGAACGGCTGACCTCGTTGCGGGACAACTTCGAAGCACACGGCGTCGGCGTGCGCTTCGACGTCGTGCCCGGGCTCGCGCACCGGGGCCTGCAGCTGCAGCCGGTCGTCCAGGACTTCTTCGCGGGCGTGCTCGCCGGCCGGTCGTGACCGCCGGTGCCCACTACGATGCGGCGATGCCGAGGGGAGAGCAGATGACCGACGGCGAGGACTTGTCGCTGAGCGCCCGCATCAACCGCAACCTGGCCGGGATGTCCCGGGCGGAGCGGATCGTGGCCGAGTACCTGCGCGACCACGGCCGGCGCGCGATCTTCGCGACCGCCGAGCAGATCGGCAGCGTGACCAAGACCAGTGACGCGACCGTCGTCCGCACGGCGAAGTCCCTCGGCTTCAGTGGGCTGCTCGACCTGCGGCGCACCCTCGCCCAGGAGGTCGTGGTCGCGACCAGCCCGGTGCGGCAGTTCCACGACGAGCGGGAGAACGGCGGTTCGGCGGTCGCCCGGGTGTTCACCGAGGCCGTCGAACGGCTCGAGGCGACCTGGCGGCTGGTCGAGGACGACGAGTTCGCCGCCGCGGTCGGCCTGCTCGACGAAGCGCGCGAGGTGCTCGCCTTCGGGCTCGGCGGGTCCGGGCTGCTCGCCCGCTACCTCGCCCTGCGGCTGACCCGCATGGGCCGGCGCGCCCGCGCGAGCTGGGCCACCGGGTTCCAGCTCGCCGACGACCTGCTGGGCCTGCGCGCCGACGACGTCGTCGTGCTCTACACCCCGGCCCGCCTGCTGGCCGAGATCGAGGTCGTGCTCGACCACGCACACGCCGTGGGCGCCCGGGTGCTGCTGGTCTCCAGCTCGCTGGGGGCGCAGTTCGCCGACCGCGTGGACGTCACGCTCGCCGCGCCGCAGTCGACGAGCAACTTCACCGGGGAGATGCTCAGCGCCGAGGTGCTGACCGACGCCTTGTTGCTGCAGCTGGGTTCCGGCGACGAGGTCCGCGCAACTCGGGCCTCGGAGCTGCTCACGTCGCTGCGCTCGGAGCTGGTCCAGGGCGACGAGCGTTCGGCCGTCCCCAAGCGGCGGCGCAAGAAGCGGGCCTGAAGCGGATTTCCGCACACCGCAAGGCGTTGCCGTGCGGTGGTTCCGTGCTGTCCACAGTGGACTGCGGGGCCGGATTGTAGTGGAAACTTCGTACTTCACTTTCCGGAAGTGTCAGCTACACTCGGGTCACCCCAGTTCCCGCCGAGGAGACCGCCGTGATGTCGTTCCTGCTCGCGCAAGTCCCGGCCGCCGTCGCCAATCCCACCCCCGCGTTGTGGCGGATCGTCACGAAGATGGCCTACTTCGCCGGCCTCATCGGGACGATCGGTGCCACGATGCTGCACCTGCTCGTGCTGCGCCCCGTCCTCAAGCGACAGTCGGTCGAGGAGGCGGACCGCACGGTGCTGCACCGCCGGACGAGCCTGCTGCTCGCGGTCGCCGGCAGCTGGTTCCTCGTCGCGCTGTACTTCCAGATCGCGGGCAAGGCCGCCCGCGTCAAGGGCGTCGAAATCCCGTACGGCCAGGCCTTGCAGCCGGGCAGCATCTGGAAGTACGTCACGGTGCCCGCCAAGAAGGGGGAGTGGCTCTCGACCGGCGCGCAGACGTTCACCCAGTACCTCCTCTGGGCGGCGTCGGCGATCGTGCTCATGCTGCTGTGGTCGCCGCGGGTGCGCGCGCGCCTGACCGCGGTCGCGCTGACCTCGCTCGTCCTCAACTTCGTCGCCTACCAGGTCACCCTGCTGCCGACCGACTTCTCGAAGGAGACCGCCGACACCCTCGTCGACGGCCTGCTGGACCACACGCACGTCTCCGCCGTCTCCACCTGGGTCGGCGGGATCGCCGCGCTCGTCGTGCTCGCGACGGCCCGCCGCCGGCTCACCCCGCGCGCCGGGGCCACGTGGGCGCAGATCTGGACGCGGTTCAGCACCGTCGCCCTGTGCGCCGTCGGCTGCCTGCTGATCAGCGGCCTCTACCTGGCCTGGAGCCTCGTCGGCAGTCCCGGCGAGCTGCTCACGACCAGCTTCGGCCGGTTCCTGCTGGTCAAGGTCTGCCTGGTGGCCACCATGATCGGCGTCGGCGCGCTGAACGAGTTCCTCCTCATGCCCCGCATCGCGCGGGCCCGCGCCGCGGGCGAGGACGGCTCGGTGTTCCGGCTCGCCCTGCGCGTGTTCCCCGCCCTGGTCGGCGTCGAGGTGGTCCTCGCGGTCGGCGTCCTCTTCGTGCTGTCGTTCCTGACCGGCTCGGCCCGCGTCGAAGCCGGCGAACCCGACCCGACACTCAGCGGCGGCATCGTCGGCATCGGCGTCCTGCTGGCCGTGCTGCTCGCGATTTCCTTCGTGACCACGGCGAAGGTGAGCGAACGGCTTTCCCGCACCACTGTCCCCGCTCCGGCCGCCGAAGCGGTGCCGGAGTACTGAACCCCACCGTCCGAGGAGGACACCTCTCCATGACCGGCACGACCGACCTCGCCTCCGAGCGCGCCCACTTCGTCGGTGGCACGCCCTTCTTCGCCTCGCAGCACGACCAGCGCCTGTTCTACGCGCTGTACGTGCCCAAGGACCACACGCCGGACGCCGAACCGCTGCCGCTCGTGGTCATCCAGCACGGCACCGGGCGGTCGGCCGAGCTCTACCGCGACCGCTGGAAGGAGTTCGCGATCGAGCACCGGTGCGTGATCCTCACCCCGCTGTTCCCGGCGGGCCTGATCGAGAAGGGCGAGCTGCACAGCTTCAAGTTCCTGGAGTACCAAGGGATCCGCTTCGACGAAGAGCTGCTGCACATCGTCGACGAAGCCGCCGCCACGTTCAACGCGCGCGGTGACCGGTTCTACCTCCACGGCTTCTCCGGCGGCGGCCAGTTCGCCCACCGGTTCTTCTACGCGCACCCGGACCGCCTCGCCGGCGTGTCGATCGGCGCCCCGGGCCGGATCACCCAGCTCGACGACAGCCTGCCGTGGTGGCTGGGCACCGGCGGCTTCGAGGAGCGGTTCGGGATCCGCATCGACCTCGACGCGCTGCGCCGGGTGCCGGTGCAGATGGTCGTCGGCGCCGAGGACGTCGAAACCTGGGAGATCATGAACCCCGGCGGCCCGAACTGGATGGACGGCGTGGAGAAGACCGGCGACACCCGCGTCGCGCGGCTGGAGACCTTGCGCGACAACTTCGTCTCGCAGGGGATCCCGGTGCGGTTCGACGTCGTTCCCGGCGTCGCGCACCGGGGCGTCGGGGTGGCGCCGGTGGTGCAGGACTTCCTCGGCGGCCTGCTCGCCGAAGCCTGGAGCACGCGGTGACCGGGGCCGTCGGGTCCCTTTTGGACACGCTCGCCGCGCGGGGCATGCGGGTGCACTCCCTGCTCGTGCACCGGCACGGTGAGCTGGTGCACGACCTGTGGCAGTGGCCGCACGAGCCGGAGCTCAAGCACAAGCTGCACTCGGCCACCAAGAGCTTCACGGCCGCCGCTGTCGGGTTCGCCGAGGCCGAAGGTCTGCTGGAGCTCGAAGACCCGGTCGCCGGCTACTTCCCCGGCAGCGATCTCGACACCCGGATGCGCGTGCGGGACCTGCTGACCATGCGGACCGGCCACGCGCGCGGGCTCTCCGGCGCGACGACCCGCCTGCGCAAGACCGGCTGGGCCGGCGAGTTCCTGGAGGAACCCGTCGTCGACCGGCCCGGCCGCGGTTTCCGTTACAGCAGCACGACCAGCCACGTCCTCTCCGCGATCGTGCAGGAGGTCGCGGGCGAGCCCGTCGACGAGTACCTGCGGCCGCGGCTGTTCGAGCCGCTCGGCATCACCGACTACACGTGGGAACGCGACCCGGCCGGCGTTTCCAGCGGCGGCAACGGGTTGTCGCTGCGCCCGCGCGACCTGCTGAAGTTCGGCGTCCTGCACCTGCGGGACGGCGTTCTGGACGGCCACCGCGTCCTGCCGGCGGGGTGGGTGCGCAAGGCGTCGGGCCTGCACGTGCGGCGCGCGGTGAGCGGGGAGTGGACCGGCAAGGAGCTGCTGCCGCCCGGCCCGGACGCCGTCGCCGACTCCGGGTACGGCTACCAGTTCTGGGTCAGCGAGAACGGCATCTACTCCGCGTCGGGCCTGTTCGGGCAGGAGTGCATGGTGTTCCCGGACCACGGCGGGGTCGTCGTGGTCACCGGCGCGATGCCGGACCCGACCTACCACGACCTGCCGGGCATGCTGCGCGAAGCGTTCTGGCAGGCGTTCTCTTCCGACGACGTCGAATCGCTTTCGCCGTGGGTGGCGCGCGCTCGCGAACCCGAGCCTCTGGAGTCCGTTGTGGACAGTTCGCTGCCGCGGCGGGTGTTCGGCTTCGAGCCCAACGAACAGGGCGTCGAATCGCTGTCCGTCGAGGTCGACGCCGGCATCGTGCGGCTCGGCGTCGAAGACGACCGCGGCACGCACAAGATCGAGCACGGCCTGGGGGAGTGGGTGCAGCAGCGCACGGGCGTCAGCGTCTGGCGGCTGCACCACTCCTACCAGGAGGACGCGGCGCCGGTCCTGGCCGGGGCGCGCTGGGCCGAGCCGGACGTGCTGGAGCTGACCTGGCACTTCCTCGAGGGCCCGTTCATCGACCGGCTGACGCTGCGGTTCGAGGGCGACGACGTCGTCCTGGAGCACCGGGTGAACTGCAATTCGGGCCCCACGGTGCTCCCGGCCGCGAGGGGGACTGCCCGTGCTTGACGACGCCCTTCTCGACCAGGCTTGGGAAGTCGTGTCCCGGCACCTGCCGCCGACCCCGCTCATCCCGTACCCGCAGGCCGGGCTCGACGTCCCGGTGTACCTGAAGTACGACGGTGCCCAGCCGATCGGCGCCTTCAAGATCAGGGGCGCGCTGGCAGCGCTCACGGCGTACGCGGGCAAGCCGGTCGTGACGGCGTCGGCGGGCAACCACGCGCTCGGGATCGCCTACGGTTCCCGGCTGTTGTCGTGCGACGCGACCGTGGTGGTGCCGAAGACGGCCGCCGCCGTGAAGGTCGAGGCGCTGCGGCGCTACCCGATCGACCTCGTCCTGGCGGGCGAGGACTTCGACGGCGCCGAGCGGCACGCGCTCGGGCTGCCCGGCCAGTACGTCTCCGCCTACAACGACCCGCACGTCATCGCGGGGCAGAGCACGCTCCTCACCGAGGTGGCCGGCGTTCTCGAGGACGACTTCACGGTCGTCGTCCCGGCCGGCGCCGGTGGCCTGCTCTCCGGGGTGGCGCTGGGCGCCCGCCGCGCGTCGCAGGACGTCCGCGTGGTCGGCGTGGAAGCCGAGGCGTGCCGCGCTCTGTCGACCGCCGGCGCCGCGGGGCGTGTGGTGCCGGTGGAGATGGGGGAGACCATCGCGGACGGGCTGGCCGGCAACCTGGAACCGGAGTCCCTGACCCCGGGGATCGTGCGGGACTGCGGGGTGACCATGGTCGCCGTCGCGGAGGCGGCGATCCGCCGGTCGGTGCGCGAGCTCGTGACGACCGCCGGACTGGTGGCCGAGGGAGCTTCGGCGACGTCGCTGGCCGCGGTCCGCGACGGGCTCGTGCCGCTGGACCGGCCCGTGGTGCTGGTCGTTTCCGGCCGCAACATCGACCTGGGCCTGCTGACCACGATCCTGGGAGAGCGATGATCACGACGACCGACTACCACACGGCCGGAGAGCCCTTCCGGATCGTCACGGCGGGCGTGCCGGACATCCCGGGTGCGACCGTGCTCGAACGCCGGGCCGCCGCGCAGGCGTCCGAGGAGATCGACGCCGTCCGGCAGCTGCTGGTGCGGGAGCCGCGCGGGCACGCCGACATGTACGGCTGCTTCCTCGTCCCGCCCGACGACGACGGCGCCGAGTTCGGCGTCCTGTTCTGGCACAAGGACGGCTACTCGACGGCGTGCGGGCACGGCACGATCGCACTGGGCGCGTGGGCGGTGCGCACCGGCCGTGTTCCGGCTCCTCGCGACGGTGTCGTCGAGGTCGTCATGGACGTCCCGTCCGGCCGGGTAACGGCGGTGGTGACGTGCGTTTCCGGCGTCGTGCGGGAGGTGGCTTTCCGGAACGTGGACGCGTACGTGATCGGCCGGGACATTCCGGTGGGCTCGGTACACGTCGACGTCAGCTACGGCGGGGCGATCTACGCGTCGGTCCCGGCTTCCGCGGTGGGGCTGACGGTTTCGCCGTCGCACTACACGGAACTGATCGCCGCCGGGCGCGAGATCAAGGGCGCGCTGAACTCGACGTCGTGGGCGGCGCACTCGGACAGCCGCTTGAGCGGGATCTACGGCACGATCTTCTACGACGACCTCGGGGACACGCCTTCGGGACCGCACCAGCGGAGCGTCACGATCTTCGCCGACGGCCAGGTCGACCGGTCGCCGTGCGGTTCGGGGACGTCGGCGCGGCTCGCCTTGCTGGCCGCCGACGGCCGGCTGCCTGCCGGCGCGGTGCTGACCCACGACTCGATCATCGGGACCCGGTTCACCGGCCGGGTCCTCTCCGGCGGCTCCGCGGTCGCCACCGAAGTCTCGGGAAACGCTTACCTGACCGGCGAGTGCACGTTCAGCCTCGACCCGGACGACGAGCTGGGAAGGGGGTTCGTGCTGCGATGAGCACGACCATCGTGGGCGGCGGGAACATGGGGGAGGCCCTGCTGGCGGGGCTGGCTCCGGGCGTCACCGTCGTGGAGCAGAACCCTGCGCGGGCTTCGTATCTGGAGACGCGGTACGGCATTGCGATCGGTTCGCTGGAGTCGGCGGTCGCTTCGGCCGACACTGTGTTCGTGGTCGTGAAGCCGTACCATTTCGCGGCTTTGCTGGATTCGCTGGCTCCGCACGTGCGGCCGGGGCAGCTGATCGTGTCGGCGGTGGGCGGGACGCCCATCGCCCGCATGGAGGCGAGTTTGCCGGACGTGGCGGTGGTGCGGACGATGCCGAACCTCCCGGTCTCGGTGGGAGCGGGCACGATCGCCCTCAGCGGCGGCACCCACACGGTGGCGGCCGACATCGACCGGGTGCGCACGATGCTGGCACCGTTGGGCCGGGTCATCGAGGTACCGGAGTCCCAGCTGGACGCGGTAACGGCACTGTCAGGCGGCGGACCGGCGTACTTCGCGTTGCTGGCGGAGGCGATGATCGACGCGGGAGTGTTGGCAGGCTTGCCGCGGCCGCTGGCGGAGGAGCTGGTCCTGACGACGGCGGAGGGAACGGGCCGGATGCTGGGCGCCCCGGACGCGGACCCGGCGGCGTTGCGAGCGGCGGTGTGCAGTCCCGGAGGGACGACGATCGCGGCGATGCGGGAGCTGGAGGGCCGCGCGTTGCGCGCGGCGGTGATGGCCGCGGTGGTGGCGGCGCGGGACCGGTCGATCGAGATGGGCCGCTGAACCATCGCGCCCCCGCTCTCCTTGGCAGGGCTCCGGCGAAGTCGAGTCTGCGTGGCCGGCTCGAGGATCTGTCCGTGCCCGGAGGCCACCGGTGTGCGGTGTGATCGCGCGCTTGCAGGTCATGAAAGACCCTTTCACCGCGTCCGGCGAGGTGAAAGGGTCTTTCATGACGTCCGGGCCAGCGTGAGCCGCACCAGCCGCGTCAGCTACGGCGCGAGCGCATGTCCCGAGGCGCCAACCGGTCCCGCAACTCAGCCAGCAGCGAGGTGTTCGCCGACACCGCTCCCGGGTCGCGCTTGGCCACCGCCAGCAGCAGGCAGTCCACCACCAAAGTCGTGCTGAGCCCCTCCTGGGTCAACCCCGTCTGAGACCGCACCGCCGGCAGTGTCACGTCCACCTGACTGTCCAAAGTGGCCCCCAGCGAGTCCGTCAGCAGCAGGACCCGCGCGCCGGCCGTGCGGGCGTGGCGGACCGCCGTCGTCATGTCCGGCAGCAGGCGCTCGGGGGCGTTGAGCACGAACACGTCGCCCGGCTCCAAAGGCAGGAGCTCGTCGGCGAGGCGGAACCCCGTCGCCGAGGTGCTGCGGGCCCGGCGGCCCAGCCGCTGGAGGCGCGTCGCGAGGTAACGCATCGGGAGCTCCGCGACGCCGAGGCCGTAGGCGAGCACCTCGCGCGCGCCGGCGAGGAGGTCGACGGCTTGGGTGAAGGCCGGCTCGGTGAGCAGCCGCCGGGTTTCGGTCAGGCGGTCGATCGACTCCGTGAGCAGCTGGTCGAGCTGGGAGGCGGTGTCGTCGCCGGCCTCCTCGACCCGGTGCCGCAGCCGGACGGCCGGCGTGTCGGACACGACGTGCTGCCCCACCGCGCGCTTGAGCTCGGGCAGCCCCGAGTAGCCGAGGGACTTCACCGTGCGGATGACCGTGGCGTCGCTGGTGCCGCTCAGCTGCCCGAGCTCCCCGGCGGTCGACAGCACGATCATCCCGGGGTGCTTCCACAGGTATTCGGCCACCCGCCTCTCGGCGGCCGACAGCTCGCCGATCCGCTGCCCGATCCGCTCGGCCAGCGGGCCCTGACCTTCTTCCTGACCGCTCACCCCGGAAGCGTACCCACGACCCCGTGGTCGAGCAGACTCCTGCCACAGTCGACGACGCTCGTCCGCGCCGGCCGCGGCGACCAGCCCAGCACCGAACGCGCCTTCTCGGTGCTGTGGCGGTTGCGCCGCCCCAGACCCGGCATGATCTCGCGCAGCGAACGGTCGAACAGCGACGCCACCCGCACGGCGATGTCCGGCAGCTGCCGCGTCGGCACCTTGCCGGCCGGGGCGCCCAGGCCTTCGCGCAACGCCAGCGCGATGTCCCGCATCCACAGGAACTCACCCGTCGCCAGGAACCGTTCGCCCGCCGCCGCGGGAGCCGTCATCGCGCGGACGTGGACGTCGGCCAGGTCGCGGACGTCCACCACCTCCAGGCCGATGCGCGGCGTGCCGGGCACCGAGCCCGCGAGCAGCCGGGCGATGATCTGCGTCGAGCCGAGCGTGTCCGCGGACAGGATCGGGCCGAACACCGCGCCCGGCAGGACCGTCGCCAAGGTCATCGAGTCTTCGGAAGCCATGAACTCCCACGCCGCGCGCTCGGCGGCCGTCTTGGACCGGCGGTACGCGGGCAGGCCCGGGGCGTCGAGGTCCGTCCACAGTGTCTCGTCGGTGACGCCGTCGGTGGCGTAGGACGACGGGCTCGCCGTGTTGGCCGCCGACGTCATCACCACCCGCCGCACCCCGGCCGCCGCCGCGGCCCGCAGCACGCGCAGGGTCCCGTCGCGGGCCGGGCCGAGCAGGTCCGCGCCGGCCAGTGGCGACGCCACGTGCAGCACGTACGCGCAGCCCTCGGCGGCTTCCTTCCAGCCGTCGTCGGACGTCAGGTCGGCGACCGCGAACTCCAGCCGGTCCGCCCGCGGCGACACCGACGCCACGGCCCGCCGGACCCGTTCGCCCCGGCTCGCGTCGCGGACTGTGGTGCGCACGTCGTAGCCGTCGTCCAGCAGCCGCGCGACGCACCAGCCCGCGACGTAGCCCGTGCCCCCGGTGACCAGGACCGTGTCGGCCATGACTTCGCCTCCCATTTCGCTAGCCGTTCGGCTAACGAAACCAAGTTAGCAGCTAGTATGGGGTCATGTCGACCCGGGCGGCCCAGGCCGAGAAGACGAGGCAGGCGGTCCTCGACACCGCGCGGAAGCTGTTCGTGGACCACGGGTTCGACGCGACCTCGCTGCAGCAGATCGCCGACGCGATGGGCGTCACCAAGGCCAACGTCTACTACTACTTCCGCACCAAGATCGCGATCCTCGAGGCGCTCCTGGCGCCCACGGTCGAGGCGCTCACCTCCCGCCTCGACGACGCCGAGCGCATCGCCGCCCGCGACGAGCGCGTCGAGCACCTCATCACCACGTGGGTCGACCAGGTGGTGGTGGCCTACCGCACGATCGCGCCGATGAGCAGGCACGACCCGATCGTGCGCCGGCACGAGAAGATCGCCCGCGAGCTGGACGACCTGGCCGGACGCGGGCTGCGCCTGATGTTCGGCCCGGCGCCGACGGTCGGCCAGCAGGCCGCCTACTGGCTGATCAGCGACCTCGGCGTGGTGAACCGCCGGCTGGACCACCTGAGCGACGACGAGCTGCGCGCCACCCTGCTCCGGCTGTGCCGGGGCGTGGTCCGCGACGCGGGCTGAGCGCAACCCACGGCGGTCCAGGGAACTGAGACAGGACCCGGGCGTGAGTCTCGGTACCCGGACGTAGCGTCGGGGGGACCAGTGCCCCGGACGAGGAGCGAGGTGCATGCGCGCGGAGCTCGATGCCGCCGACGAGGCGATGCTGTCGACCGGCCGCCGCGCGTGGACGGTGGGCGTGATGTGCACGGCCGTCGGCCTGGTGATCGCCATGGTGACGATCGTGAACGCCGCGCTACCCGCCCTGGCCGCCGACACCGGCGCGACCCAGGCCGGACAGACCTGGGTCGTCGACGTCTACACGCTGGTCTTGGCCGCACTGGTGCTGCCGGCCGGCGCGCTGGGGGACCGGTACGGCCGCCGCGGCGTGCTCGTCGCCGGTTTGGTGGTGTTCGCGGCCGGGTGCGCCGCGCCGGTGTTCCTCGACACGACGGCGTGGATCATCGCGGCCCGGGCCGTCACCGGGCTCGGCGCGGCGATGATCATGCCGGCCACACTCTCGATCATCAACGCGAGCTTCCCGCCGGAGCGGCGCGGCCGGGCCATCGGGATCTGGGCCGCGGTGGCCGGCGTCGGCGGGCTCGGCGGGCTGGTGCTCGCCGGGGTGCTGCTGCAGCACTTCTCGTGGCATTCGGTGTTCCTCGGGCCGGCGGTGCTGTCCGTGGTCCTGGTGGCCGCGAGCCTGACGGTGCCGACGTCGCGCGACGGCCGCCCGCACGCGTTCGACGTCGCCGGCGCGGTGCTCAGCGCCCTGGCGATCGGCGGGGTGGTGTTCGGCATCCTGCGCGTCGCCGATCTGGGCTGGGGCAACGGGATCGTGCTCGGGTCCGTCGCGGGCGGGCTGGTGCTGGCCGCGCTGTTCGTCGCCTACGAGCTGCGGCGCGCGTCCCCGCTGCTGGACGTCCGGCTGTTCGGCAACGCGGCTTTCGCGGCCGGCTCGGTTTCGGTGACCGTGCAGTTCACCGCGGCGTTCGGGATGTTCTACGCGCTGGCGCAGTACCTGCAGCTGGTGCAGGGGTATTCGGCGTTGGAGTCGGGCCTGGCGCTGTGGCCCGTTGCGGTGTCGCTGTTCCCGCTGTCGCTGGCTTCGGCGCCGCTGGTCCGCCGGTTCGGGCTGCGCGCGGTGACGTGCGCCGGGCTCGCGGTCGTCGTCCTCGGCATGGTCCTCATCGGACAGCTGGACGCCGGAAGCGGTTACGGCGCCTTGGCGATCGCGGTGTGCGTGCTGGGCGCGGGGATCGGCGTGACGGCTCCGGCGGCGACCAGCGCGATCCTCGACAACGTGCCGCCGTCGCAGTACGGCGTGGCGTCGGCGGTCAACGACGCGACGCGCGAAGTCGGTGCGGCGCTGGGGATCGCGCTCGTGGGCAGCGTGCTGTCCGCCGGCTACACGGATTCTGTCCGCTCTGCGACGGCATTGCTGGCGCCGCCCGCGCGTGAGGCGGCGGCAGGTTCGCTGGCGGGCGCGCTCGCGGTGGCGGCGGGTCCGGGCGGGGCGGAGCTGGCGGCGTCCGCGCGGGCGGCTTTCGCGCACGGCATGGGGATCAGCATGCTGGCGCTGGCGGCCGTCGTGGTGGCCGGCATCGCCGCGGCCGCGGTGCTGGTCCGGCGGTAGCCGCGCTCACCGGCCGGCGGGCTCGGCGGTCCACGAAGCCAGGATCCGCAACGCTTCGTGCGCCGGCGAACCCGGTTCCGCCGTCAAGACCATCAGCCGCTGCCCGCTGCCGTCGGGGCTTTCCCACATGTCACAGTCCAACGTCAGGTCGCCGACCACCGGGTGGTGATACCGCTTCACCCCGTAGCCCGCGCTCGTCACGTGGTGGGCCGCCCACCACGTGCGGAACTCCGGGTGGTGCACCGCGAGCTCGCCGACCAGGTCCGCCAGTTCCGGTGCGTCCGGGTCGCGCGCGGCCTCGAGGTGTAGCGCCGCCACCGCCGTGCGGGCCGCTTCGTCCCAGTCGACGTGGAGCGCGCGCACCGCGGCGTCCGCGAAGAGCAGGTACACGTAGTTGCGGCGGTTGGCCGGGTAGCGGGCGAAGTCGGTGAACAGCGCTGCCGCCGACTCGTTCCACGCGAGCACGTCCAGGCGGTGGCCCAGCACCATCGCGGGGGTCTCCGCCAGCTGGTCGAGCAGCCGTTTCATGGCGGGACGCAGCTTTTCGGCCGCCCGGCGCCGCGGCCGGCGGAAGGGCTTGCCCGCCAGTTCGTACACATAGGACTGCTCGTCGCCGCTCAGCCGGAGCGCGCGGGCCAGGGTGGCGAGGACCGACGCGGACGCCGCCACGCGCCCCTGTTCGAGCCGCGTCAGGTAGTCGACGCTGATCGCGGCGAGCTGTGCCACCTCCTCGCGGCGCAGCCCCGCCACGCGTCGCGGCGAGGCGGGGTCCGGCAGGCCGACGTCGTGCGGGCTCAGCCGGGCGCGGCGCGCCTTGAGGAAGTCGCCGAGCTCCTTCGGCTGACCGGTGGGCTCCATGCCTCCGATTGTCCCCCGACGGCCGCCGGTCGCGGGTGGGCAGGTTTCTGCCCCCGGTCAGCCGCGCAGTTCGGCCGCCTGCTCGCGAAGGGCGTCGACCACGGCGGTGGCGCCCGCCGAGCGGCCGGGGCGGGTGACGACGACCGCGGCCCGGCCGCGCCACGCCGGGTCCTCGACGGAGACCACCGCGACCCCGGCCGGCACCGACGCCGCCGCGACGCCCGGCAGCAGCGCGATCCCCAGCCCGGCCGCCACCATCCCCAACCGGGTCGTCCAGCTGCTGACGGCGTGGCCGACGCGGGGCTCGTCCAGGGTCGGCCAGGCGCCGAACTGGGGTTCGCCGCGTCCGCCGCGGCCGACGATCCACGTCTCGTCGCGCAGGTCCGCGACGTCCACCCGCCGCCGGTGGGCGAGCCGGTGCCCGAGCGGCACGGCGACGCGCAGGTCGTCCTCGGTCAGGACGTCCTGGTGCAGGCCGGCGAGGTCGTAGCCGGGCAGCCCGTCGCCGACGCCGATCACCACGACCTCGGTGCGCCCGCCGCGGAGCCGGGCGAGCAGCGCCGGGGTCGCCCCTTCTTCGAGCGTGACGGCCAGCCCGGGGTGGCGGGTGCGCAGGACGGCGAGCGCCCGGGGGACCAGGACCGCCGCCGCGGCCGGGAAGACGCCGATCGACAGGCGGCCCGCCAGCCGGTCGCGCAGGCCCGCCAATTCCTGCTCCGCGGTGTCGACCACCGCCAGCGCGGTGGTGGCGTGCCGCGCCAGGAGTGCCCCGGCCGGGCTCGGCCGCACCCCGCGGGCGTGCCGCTCGAACAACGCCGTGCCCGCGGCGGCTTCCATCATCGCCACCTGCCGCGAAATGGCGGACTGCGTGTAGCCGAGGGACGCGGCCGCCGCGGTGAACGAGCCCGTCGCCGCGACCTCGCGGATCACCCGCAGCCCGGTCAGCGTCACTTCTCCCATCCCGGCAGCCTACCCATGAGCGGACCGCATGGGAGTCATGAGAAGACATCGCTGGTGCTCATGCCTCGGCCGGCGCAGCATGGAAGCATGATTTGGTTCATCACAGGATCCTCGAAGGGCTTCGGCCGCCACTGGGCCGAAGCCGCCCTCGACCGCGGCGACCGGGTCGCCGCGACCGCACGCACCCCCGCTCAGCTCGACGACCTCGTCGACCGGTACGGCGACGCGGTCCTGCCGCTCGAGCTCGACGTCACCGACCGCGACGCCGCGTTCGCCGCGGTCCGGCGCGCCGCGGACCACTTCGGCGGCCTGGACGTCGTGGTCAACAACGCCGGCTACGGCCACTTCGGCCGGGTCGAGGAGCTGCGCGAAGACGACGTCCGGGCCCAGCTGGAGACGAACTTCTTCGGCGCGCTCTGGGTGACGCAGGCGGCGCTGCCGATCCTGCGCGCGCAGCGCCGCGGGCACATCATCCAGGTCACCAGCGAAGGCGGCGTGGTCGCGTTCCCGGGCATCGGCGCCTACCACGCCTCGAAGTGGGCCCTGGAAGGACTTTCCCAGTCCCTGGCCCAGGAGGTCGCGGAGTTCGGCATCCACGTCACCAACCTGGAGCCGGGTCCGTACGCGACCGACTGGCTGAGTGTCGGCTCGCGCCGGAGCGCCCCGAACCCGGACTACCCGGCGGTGCCGGAGGGACAGTGGGACGTCGGCGATCCGCACGCCACCCGCGCGGCCGTGCTCGAGCTCGTCGACGCCGCCGACCCGCCGCTGCGGATGTTCCTCGGCAAGTCCCTGCCCGCGGTCACCGAGGAGTACGAGGACCGGCTGAAGACGTGGAACGACTGGCAGGCGGTGGCGGTGCGGGCGTTCGGCTGAGCGCCGCGTGCGGGTCGTCCGCGGGCACCCACCCGGTGTCGAGGTCGAGCGGGCCGACGTCCCGGGTCAGCGCCGCGATCGTGGCCAGGACCGGTGCGCTGGTTTCGTCCCGGCGGGACACCAGCGACCACGTCCACAGGGGCGCGGGGCCGGTCACCGGCCGGCGGGCGAGGTCCTGGGGGACCGGTGTCGTCTGGCCCTTCGGGGAGTTGAGCACCGGGCGCCGCAGCCGGCGGACGTGGTCGAAGAACGCCGGGCCGGTGACGCCGCCGTCGTGGGTGTGCACGACCTGGGCGCCGGTCACCCGCGCGAACTCCTCGGCGTAGACGTTCCACGACGCCCAGCTGGCGGCGTCGGCGTCGACGAGCACGACGACGTCCTTCGCCGGCACTTCGGAGGTGCCGGTGCCGATCGCGTGGAGGCGGTCCGCGCCGAGCAGGTGGGCTTCGAGGTCGTGCTCGGCCAGGTCGGCCGCCCGCGCCCAGCAGATCGCCAGGTCGATGCTCTCCTCGGCGACCCGGCGCAGCTGGGCGTGCGAGGGCAGCACCCACGTGTCGACGTGCAGGTGCGCGACGCCCGCCACGCGGTCGAGCAGGTCGGCGGGGCGCCAGTTGACGTAGCCCAGCCGCACCGGCTCGCGCGCGGCGATCCCCGCCGCCGAGCGGCGCAGCTCGTCCGCCTGCTCCAGCAGCGCGAGCACCCTCGGCAGCAGGGACTCGCCGCACTCGGTGAGCGTCACCGAGCGGCGGTCGCGGTCGAAGAGGCGGACGCCGAGATCGCGTTCGAGCGCCTTGATCTGCTGGGACAGCGAAGGCCCGGCGATGCGCAGCCGCTCCGCGGCCCGGCCGAAGTTCAGTTCTGTGGCGACGGCCACGAAGTACCGAAGCTGGCGGAGCTCCATACCGGCAGCTTAGTGCGGTGGGAGTCCGGGCCTCACAGGTGAGAGCGAACCGGTCGTGGCGGGCGCGGTCCGCCCGGCACATCCTCGGGTCAGGAAGCACACCCACCAGGAGGAACCATGAACACCCAGAAGGTCGCGGTAGTCACCGGCGCCTCGCAGGGCATCGGCGCGGCCGTGGTCGAGGCGTACCGGAAGCTCGGCTACGCCGTGGTCGCGAACTCGCGCTCCATCACCCCGTCGGGCGACGCCGGGATCCTGGCCGTCGCGGGCGACATCGCCGACCCGGCCGTCGGCGCCCGCGTGATCGACCAGGCGCTGGCGACGTTCGGCCGCGTGGACACGCTGGTCAACAACGCCGGTGTCTTCATCGCGAAGCCGTTCACCGACTACACCGCCGACGACTTCGACCTCGTGACCGGCGTCAACCTGCGCGGCTTCTTCGAGGTCACCCAGCGCGCGATCGCCGCGATGCTGGAGGTCGGCGGCGGGCACGTCGTCAACGTCACGACCAGCCTGACCGACCACGCGAACAGCGCGGTGCCCTCGGCCCTCGCGTCGCTGACCAAGGGCGGCCTGAACTCGGTCACGAAGTCCCTGGCCATCGAGTACGCCACGCGGGGCGTCCGCGTGAACGCCGTGTCGCCCGGCATCATCCGCACGCCGATGCACCCGGCCGCGGCGCACGAGGCGCTCGCGGGTCTGCACCCGGTCGGGCGGATGGGCGAGACCGGCGACATCGTCGACGCGGTCGTCTACCTGGAGGGCGCGCCGTTCGTCACCGGCGAGATCCTGCACGTCGACGGCGGCCAGAGCGCGGGACACTGACGCCATGGACATCCTCACCGGAGTGCTGGACGCGTGGAAGTCGGCGGTCGACGCCCACGACCCCGAGCGCGTGGCGGCGTCCTTCACCGAAGACGCGATCTTCCAGGGCCTGCACCCGTACAGCGTGGGCCGCGACGGCGTGGCGAAGTACTACGACTCCCAGCCCCTCGGCATGACGGCGGCGTACCGGATCGTGGAAACCCGGCAGCTGGCCGACGACGTGATCCTCGGGTACGCGAGCGTGGATTTCGCCTTCACCGACCGGCCCGCGATCTCGGTGCACCTGAGCGTGATCGTCCGCCGCGTCGGTGATCAGTGGCTGATCGGGCACTACCAGGTTTCGCGGCTCTGACGGGACACCCCCCGGGGACCCTTCAGTCCATGCCGCGCTTTCCGGGCGTCCAGAAGGGTTTGACGATCGCCGACCGCCGCGGCCAGCCGCGGTCCTGCACCAGGTGGCGGCGGGCGGCCTGGCACGCGCGCGCCTCGCCGGCGAGGTACGCGATGCCCGGCTCGTCCGGCAGCTCGAGCGCGCGGAGCGTGTCGAGCAGGTTGTCCGTCCAGACGACCTCGCGGGGCATCGGCAGCTGGTCGGCCGCCTCGATGACGCAGTGGACCGAAGCGTCGGCGGGCAGCGCGCGCAGCATGGCGCCGAACGCCACCGACGCGGTCGCGTCCCCGGCGAACAGGTGGTACGGCGCGGTTTCCTGCGGCACGAGCCGGCCTTCGGGCTTCAGGAAGGAGACCCGCTGGCCCGGGCGGACCTCCCGGGCCCAGCGGGCGCCCGGCCCGGCGCCGGGGTGGTCGAGGACGCACAGGTCGAGGTGGTCGCCGTACTCCCAGATCGAGTAGGTGCGCAGCGTCAGCGTGCCGACCCGCACGCGGATGTGCTGGCCCGGCGTCCAGCGCAGGTCGGGTACGCCGGTGAGCCGGATCCGGCGCATCCGGGTGGTGACGTCCTCGACCGCGTCGACCGTGCCGGACAGGAAGAGTTTGCTCATGGCCCGTACTGTGCCGGTTAATGTCCACATGAAGTCAAGCGAGCTGACCATCGGGCAACTCGGCCGGCGGTTCGGGCTGGCCACGCACGTGCTGCGGCACTGGGAAAGCGTGGGTCTCCTCGCGCCGGCCCGGGCGGCCGGTGGGCAGCGCCGGTACGGCGAGGACGACCTGTTCCGCATCGCCGTGATCCTGATGAGCAAGGAAGTCGGCGTCGGCCTGCGCGACGTGGCCGAGTTCCTGGCCTCGGGCGGCGACAAGGACGTGCTGCGCCGTCACCTGGCCGTGCTGCAGCGCCGGATCGACGAGGCGCAGGCGGCGAAGAAGCTGATCGAGCACGCGTTGGAGTGCCCGCTCAAGCTGGAGGAGTGCCCGGACGCCCGCGAGGAGATCGCCACCCGCATCCCGCCGCCCTGAGCCTGCTCGCGCCGGTCCGGCGGGAGCGATAATGGCGTCGTGCTAGCCGGAGAGCTGCCGACGGTGGCCCGCGTCGTCCTGGTCGTCAGCGTCGGCGCCTTCGCCGCGGGCGAACTGGTCCAGGCGTTCCGCACGCGCCGCGGCGCGAAGATCGTCGACGTGCGCGCGGAGGTCGTGTTCAGGGCGATGTTCTTCGGGGCGATTCTGCTGTGGCCGATCGGCCGGGCCGTCGTCCCGGCCGCCGCGATCGGCGGAGGCGGGTGGCTGTTCACGGCCGGGACCGCGCTCGGGTGGCTCGGCCTGCTGCTGCGCTGGTGGTCCTTCGCCAGCCTGGGAAAGTACTTCACCGTGACGGTCCGGACCAGCGAAGACCAGCCCGTCGTGGACCGCGGTCCCTACCGGGTCCTGCGGCATCCGAGCTACACCGGCTTGCTGCTCATCTTCACCGGCGCCGGCCTGATCGCGGACAACTGGCTCAGCGCGGCGGGCGCGGTCGCGGTGGTGCTGATCGCCCTGGTCCACCGCCTCCGGATCGAGGAGCGTGCCCTCGACGATGCGCTCGGCAGCCGTTACCGGCAGTTCGCCGCGAACCGCGCCCGGCTCATCCCGTACGTGTGGTGACCTCGCGGCCACCGGCCACGCAGGCCGAAGTTTGTGCCCACCGGGCCCGGGTATCCGGCTGGCAGCGGTGCCCGCTCGTGTTCGAGCTCAGCCCGGTTCCGGGTAGTCGGGCGGGCGCCGCTGCTACCGCCCGGCCGCCGCCATGAGCGGGTGCCACGGGGTCGCGTCGAAGATCAGCGTGATCGCCGTGATCTTGCCGTCCCGCAGCCGGAAGTGCTCGGCCGTGCGCTGCGTGCCGACCGGCGTCGCCGTGTGCACGTCGTAGACCAGCGTGGCCTCCGACTCGCCGTAGAGCTCGCTGAGCATGTCCACGCCGGTGACCACGCTGACGAACCCGCCGAGCCCGGCGAGGTGGCCGCGGGCGTCGTCGGAGCTCATCAGGGGGCTGCGGAAGGTGAACGTGCCGGCCAGCTGCTCGGCCGCTGCGGTCACGTCGCCGGCGAAGCGGGCCTGGGAGTAGGCCTGAACGGTTTCCCGGGTGGTCATCGGTCCTCCAGGTGGCGGGCGAGGTGCTGCTGGTTCTCGGCGAGGCGCAGGCAGAGGTGGCGCAGCTGGGTCGTTTCGGCGGCGGTGAAGCCGCGGAAGAGCGCCGCCATGGCCAGCTGCGACGGACGGCGGAACTCCTCGAGCCACGTCCGGCCGTCGCCGGTGATCCGGACCAGCACCGACCGCCGGTCGCGCGGGTCGGGGATACGGACCGCGTGCCCGGCGCGCTCGAGCGTGTCCACCAGGCCGGTGACGTTGCGCGAGCTGACCCCGGCGGACGCGGCGAGGTCCTTGATGTTCGCTTGCGAGCTGCTCAGCCGGATGAGGATGTCGAGGGCGCCCGGGCTGAGGCCGCGGCTGTCGGTGCCGTGGGCCCGCAGCTGGTCCAGGCTCCTCGCGGCCGTGCGCACCGCCGCGGCGGCTTCGAGCACGCCGGTGTCCTCGCCGCGCGTGAACTCGGCCAGCGCGCCGCGGGTGTCGGGGGAGTAGAGGTGGTCGTCCGGGTCGCGATCGAATACGTCGTTCATAGTGAAGTACTACATTAGTACGTACTTCCGTATTCGTGTCAAGATCATGTCCGTCCGCAGTCGTTTACGAGGGTTTCGCCCGGCGTTAGCCTCGGGCCCGGCAGAGGTTCTCGAAGTCCCGCACATACTGACCCGGCTCTCCACCACGACACCCCCGGAGTCCTCATGACGGACGTCAACCGACGGCGTTTCCTGCAGCTGGCCGGCGGCACCGCCGCCCTTTCCGCACTCTCCACCAGCATCGCCCGCGCCGCCGAAATCCCCGCTCACCGGCGCACCGGGTCCTTGAAGGACATCGAGCACATCGTGGTCCTCATGCAGGAGAACCGGTCGTTCGACCACTACTTCGGCACGTTGCGCGGCGTCCGCGGCTTCGGTGACCCGCGACCGGCGACGCTGGCCTCCGGCAAGTCCGTCTGGGCGCAGTCGGACGGCAAGCGCGACATCCTGCCCTTCCACCCCGAAGCGGACAACCTGGGCCTGCAGTTCATCCAGGACCTGCCGCACGGCTGGAACGACACGCACGCGGCGTGGAACGGCGGCAAGTACGACAAGTGGGTGCCCGCGAAGGGCTCGACCACCATGGCGTACCTGACGCGCGAGGACATCCCGTTCCACTACGCGCTGGCCGACACGTTCACGATCTGCGACGCCTACCACTGCTCGTTCATGGGCTCGACCGACCCGAACCGCTACTACATGTGGACCGGCTGGACGGGCAACGACGGCAAGGGCGGCGGGCCGGTCCTCGGCAACGACGAGAAGGGCTACTCCTGGACGACCTACCCGGAGCGGCTCGAGAAGGCCGGGGTGTCGTGGAAGATCTACCAGGACATCGGTGACGGCCTCGACGCCGCCGGCGGCTGGGGCTGGATCGACGACGCCTACCGCGGCAACTACGGCGACAACTCGTTGCTGTACTTCAACTCCTACCGCGACGCGAAGCCCGGCGACCCGCTGTACGACAAGGCTCGCACCGGCACGAACGCGAAGGCCGGTGACGGATACTTCGACCAGCTGCGCGCCGACGTCAAAGCCGGGAAGCTGCCGGAGGTTTCGTGGATCACCGCGCCGGAGGCGTTCTGCGAACACCCGAACTGGCCGACGAACTACGGCGCCTGGTACATCGCGCAGGTGCTCGACGCGCTGACCGCGAACCCGGAGGTGTGGAGCAAGACCGCGCTGCTCATCACCTACGACGAGAACGACGGCTTCTTCGACCACGTGCTCCCGCCGTACGCCTCGGCCGGCCAGTCCACTGTGGACACGACCGGGGAGATCTTCGCGGGCTCGGCGGCGAACCCAGCCGGCCCCTACGGCCTCGGCCAGCGCGTCCCGATGATCGTGGTGTCGCCGTGGAGCAAGGGCGGCTACGTGTGCTCGGAGACGTTCGACCACACGTCGATCATCCGGTTCATCGAACGGCGCTTCGGCGTGCACGAGCCGAACATCACGGCGTGGCGGCGGTCGGTGTGCGGCGACCTGACGTCGGCGTTCGACTTCGCGCGCACCGACGCCCGCGTGCCCGCGCTGCCGGACACGGCGGGCTATGAGCCGCCGGACCGTGAACGGCACCCCGACTACGTGCCCACTGTGCCCGCGCACAACGTGCTCCCGAAGCAGGAACGCGGGCTACGGCCGGCGCGGGCGCTGCCGTACGACCTCGCGGCCGACGCCCGGCTGGCGGGCGGCACCCTGACGGTCACGTTCGCCAACCACGGCCGCGCGGGCGCGACGTTCTCCGTCGTGACGCCGTCGGGCGAGCCGCGGACCTACACGGCGGGCGCCGGCAAGTCGTTGTCGGCCGCGTTGCCTGCGGCCGGGGCTTACGACTACACCGCCTACGGGCCCAACGGGTTCGTGCGGCAGTTCCGCGGCGGTGCCGCCGGGCCCGAGGTGAGCGTCCGCCAGGAAGGCGGGGACCTCACCCTGGTCCTGACCAACAACGGCACGACGACGGTGCGGCTGAAGGTGTCGGACGCGTACGGCCGGCGCTCGTCGACGCACCAGCTGCGCCCGGGCGCGCGGGTCGTCGAGCACGTGGACACCCGGCGCAGCAACAACTGGTACGACGTCTCGGTTTCGTCGGACCGCGACCCGAAGTTCCTGCGCCGCCTGGCGGGGCACGCGGAGACCGGCCGCCCGAGCACGAGCGACCCGGCGACGCTCACGAGCTGACGTCCTCCCGGCCGCGGCGCCAGTCCGACGGGCTGGCGCCGCGGACCCGTTTGAAGGCCACGCTGAAAGCGAACGGGTCTTCGTAGCCGACCGCCTTGGCGACCGCGGCGACGGTGTCTTCGCTGTCGCGCAACAGATCCGCGGCGAGCGTCATCCGCCAGCCGGTGAGGTAGGTCAGCGGCGGCTCGCCGACGAGGTGCGCGAACCGCGCGGCGAACGCCGCCCGGGACAACCCGGCCCGGTCGGCCAGTGCCGCGACCGTCCACCGGTGCGCGGGCTCGGCGTGCAGCAGGCGCAGGGCCTCCCCGACGCCGGCGTCGCCCAGCGCCCGGTACCAGGCCGGCGGCGTTTCCGTCGCGGCGCACCAAGCCCGCAGGGCGAGGACGAGCACCAGGTCCAGCAGTCGGCGCAACACCGCGTCCTGGCCCGGTTCATCGCACGCGACCTCGGCGGCGAGCAGGTCGAGCGCAGCTGACGTCCGCGGCCCGGCGGGCACGACCGCCAGCGGGGGAAGCATCGCCAGCAGCCGCTCGGCGGCGACGCCGTGGAGTTCGTAGGCGGCCCGCAACATGGTCGTGGCGCCGGGCGCGCCGTCGCCGTAGGTGCGTGGTGCCCGGGGGCGCACTTCTCCGGTGCCGGTGATCGGGTACTTCCGCCCGCCCCGGATCACGACCTGGGGCGCGGTGGCCGGGTCGTCGGCGATCGTGTAGCCGGGCGCACTGATCAGCGCGATGTCCCCGGCGGCCAGGCGCACCGGCGGCCCGGTGCCGAGGTCGAGGAACACGTGCCCGCCGAGCGTGGCGACCAGTGTGAGCGGCGGGGCGTCCGCGAAGGTCAGCGACCATGGCGGCCGCTGGATCAGCTGCCGGACCAGCGCGTCCGCGGCGTGCGCCCGGTGCAGCAGGTCGCTCAGGACGTCCATGGCCCGACCCTAGACGATCACAAAGGAATCATCGACTTTCTCCCATGGATCGTCTTGCCCATCTGCGGTTGCCTGAAGACATGACCACCCTCATCCTCGGCGGCACCGGCAAGACCGGCCGCCGCGTCGCACAGCGCGTCGACAATGCCCGGATCGCTTCGCGCACCACCGGTTTCGACCTCGGCGACCCGTCGAGCTGGGCGTCCGCGCTGGACGGCGTCACGGCCGTTTACCTCGTGGAACCCGATCTGCAGGCCGGACCGCGGCTTCCTCGGTTCGTGACCGAAGCGGTCGCGGCGGGCGCGCGGCGGCTCGTGCTGCTGTCCGCGCCGCGCGCCGGCGAGGAGGGCCATCCGCTGCACGCCGCCGAGCGGGCCGTCCGCGACTCCGGTGTCGGCTGGACCATCCTGCACCCGAACTGGTTCGCGCAGAACTTCAGCGAAGGCCCGTGGGCGCAAGAGCTGCGCGACGGCGTCCTGACCCTGCCGACCGGCGACGGACGCGCGCCGTTCATCGACGCCGAGGACATCGCCGAGGTCGCCGCGGCGGCGGTGACGGACGATCGGCACGACGGCGAGGTCTACGAACTGACCGGTCCGCGGGCGGTCGGCTTCGGGGAAGCGGTCGCCCTGATCGCCCGGGCGACCGGGCGGGAGATCCGGTACGCGGACGTCGACCCCGAAGCCTTCATCGAGCGGCAAACCGCCTACGGCGTCCCGGAAAACGTGGCCCGCCTGCTCACCGGCCTGCTGACGGACCTCCGCGACGGCCGGGGTGCCGACCTCGAGGACGGCGTCGAGCGAGCCCTCGGCCGGCCGCCTCGCGCGTTCGAGGACTTCGTCGCGGTGACGTTCAGGCCAGCCGCTTGACCGTCAGCCGCAGGGAACCGCGGTTGCTCGAGTAACCCAGCCAGCTGTCGTTGGCGTACGCGTAGAAATAGCCCGGTTTCCGGTTGACCCACTTCTCGAGCCGGCCGCCGATCGGGAACGCCCCGTACGGCTGCTGCACGTCGTGGGCGTCGAGGTTCGGGGCCGCCACCGCCCCGAGCAGTGCCATCCACTTCGCGTCTTCGCACCGGCGGCCGCCGAACGCGCGGGCCTGGGCGTCGTTGAGCCGGGCGAGCTGGGTCTGCAACCAGGCCGACGTCGTGGCCAGCGCGTGCAGCACGTCCTGGAAGTCCAGTCCGGCGTCCGCCTCGGTGCCGTCCGGGTGGTGCGCGATCTTCCCGTTCAGCCAGGTGCCCTCGGCGGCGAACTCGTACTCGCCGGGGTCGAGGTAGATGCCCGTCCAGTTCCACGGCTTCCCGGCGTAGACGTCGACCGTCGCCGACTCGCCGGCCGCCAGGCGCCGCCCTTCGCGATAGGGACCCGTGGTGATCGGCGGCGTCGCCTGCCGGTCCACCGCGGACGGGGCGACGCCGGGGGAACCGGCGGTGATGAACGGGAAGGCGCGCGGCGCCGGGCACAGAACCGTGTACACGCTGTGGAGCGAGTTGTGCAGCACGTCCTGGGCGGCCGGCACGATCTGCTTGTACATCGCGTCGTCGAAGACGAGGTCCGGCACGGCCGCGCGGCACTCGTCGATCATCCACTGCAGGGCGGCGTCGGACAGGCCGCTGCTGTCGTGGCCGCCGCCGACGTCGCAGTGGTCGCCCGGGAACCAGACCTGCTTGGCTGTGCGACCCTCGCCCACCTCGTGCAAGTTGGACCACAGGGTCGGCATGAACGGGCCGCGCATCTCGTCGATGGCCAGCGCCTGGCGCGCGTGCTTGACGTGCTCGCCCAGCTTGGTGTCGTGGAACCGGGGGAGGTGCCCGACGTGGTCTTCGACGAGCTTCAGCGGGCCGAGCCAGTCCGGGATGCCGAGCGAGCCGACGGTGTCCCAGACGCCGAGGAACTCGATCGGGACCGGCTCGGGCGCCTCGCCGGCCCCTTCCCGGTAGACGGTGGTGAAGAGCCGGTCGACCTCGGCCCAGAACTCGGTGGACCCGGCGGTCTTGAGGTTCGCGGGCAGGCCGCACCGGCTGATCATGCCGCCGAGGCTGCGGACGGTGAACGCCCCGCGGCTGAACCCGAAGAGGTGGATCGCGTCGCCGGGGGAGTAGGTGCGCGCGAGCCAGCCGTAGGCGCTCTTGATGTTCTCGGAGAGGCCCTTGCCGACCAGCCCGCCCTCGAGGTGGTCGAGCAGCCCGGGCCCGGTGCCGACGCCGGGGTGGTAGTACCGCGGCTGGGTCTCGAGGTTCGCCACGGTGTGGTGGAGCCGCGCGACGTTCGTCGGCGCCGGCCGGCCCTGTTGTTGCTGGTCCGGCGTGTTCCACGTCCCGTCGCAGCAGACGACCAGGTGCCGCCTGGTGCCCTCCGGCTCGCTCATCCGATCACCTTCACTCCACTCGGGACGCTCGAGAGCCACTTCGCTCCCGGCCGCGGTCGACGCCCTGAGGTTAGTAAGAGGCGGTGAGTGGCCGTGGAGATACGGCCTAACCTGTGGGTGTGGACCTGATCGGCTACGTGCGGGCGCAGCGCGCGGGCGTCGTCTCGACGCTCGGGCCCGGCGGGGAGCCCCAGGCCGCGTACCTCACTTTCGCCGTCACCGACCGCGGCGAGCTGGTGTTCGACGCCAAACCGGACTCGCGCAAGGTCGCGAACCTGCGCCGCGACGGCCGGGTGGCGGTGGTCGTCGGCGGCCCGGACGGTACGACCCTGCAGGGCGAAGGCACCGCCGACTTCCCGGCCGGCGCGGACCTCGACCGCTGCACGGCCGCCTACGTCGCGGCGTTCCCGGAGTTCGCCGGCTCGTTCGACGCGGGCGCTGTCGTCGTCGTGCGGGTCAAGCTCGCCTGGGCCCGTTACGGCGACTTCCGCGGGTCCACTCCGGACCTGCGCGAGGTGCCGCTGCCGGGGTAGAGCCCCAGGGCACCCAACCGGCGGCGGCCGCGCGGCGTGACGGCCAGTTCGCGGTCCCCGTCGCCGCGCCGGACCAGGCCGGCCGTGAGGAGCGCGGCCAGCACCTCGTGGCCGAGGACGCCGCCGAGGTGGGGGATGCGGTTGGTCCGGTCCAGGCAGGCGGTCGCGAGCCGGCGGCGGCCGGCGTCCACCGCGGCCGGGTCGACGCCGAGGTCGTGGAACGCCGAGACGTCGCCGCCCAGGGTCAGATCGGCCGCGGAGCCGTCCGGGGGCCGCAGCGCGCCGCGGTCGACGAGCATCGCGAACACGGCCACGCCGAGCCGGCCGGCGGTGTGGTCGTAGCACGTGTGCGCGACGTCCACAGTGGACTCAGCCGGCTGCGGCGGGGTGAGGGAGTCGTTGCCGCCGTAGCGGGCGAGCGCGGTGAGCACCGGCAGGAGGTCGTCGCGGCCGACGCGGTAGAGCGCGTGGCGCCCGGCGTGCTCGACCGTCACCAGCCCGGCGGCCCGCAGCCGCGCCAGGTGGTTGCCCAGCCGTGGCGCGGTGACGCCCAGCGCGTCGGCCAGCTGCACCATGGTGTGCGGGCCTTCGGCGGCCAGGAGCTGCAGTGCCGTGAGCCGCACGGGGTCGGACAGCTCCCGCGTCAGCTCGAGGATCGCGCCCTGGACGGCGTTGCCGGGTTCGATCATTCCGCTCACGCCGCGATCCTAACACCCTTCATGGGTTGCTGAATGGTGATTGCCGTGCCTACCATTCAGGCTCTCGTGAAGGGTGGATGCATGAGAAGTCTCTTGTGGGGCCGCGGGGTGTCCGCGCTCGGCGACGGCCTGTGGTTCACGATCTGGGCGCTGTACTTCACCCGGATCCTCGGGCTGCCCCCGGTGACGGTGGGCGCGGGGCTGGCGGTGGCGAGCGCCGTGGGCATGGTCGCCGCGGTGCCGCTGGGCGCCTTCGCCGACCGCGCCGGCGCCCGGACGGTGCTGGTCGTCGTGACGCTGGTGCGCGCCGCCGCGATGGCCGGGTACCTGGCCGTGGACGGGACCTGGTCGTTCCTGGCCGTGACGGTGCCGTTCACCGCGCTGGCCACCGGCGGGACCGCGGTCCGGACGGCACTGGTCACCGGGCTGGTCGCCGACCCGGCGGACCGGATGCGCGTGCTGGCGCAGCAACGCGTCGCGCAGCACGTCGGGTACGCGGCCGGCGCCGGTCTCGGGGCGCTCGTGCTGACCGCCGACGCGCCGTGGGCGTACACCCTGGCCATCGCGGGCAACGTGGTGAGCTTCCTGGTCCTGGCCGGCACGACGCTGCTGGTGCCCGCGCCCGCCGCGGTCCCGGCACGGCGGTCCGGCGCCCGGGCGGTCCTCCGCGACCGGCCGTACCTGTGCGTCGCCGCGGTCACCGCGGTGCTGTCGCTGTGCTGGGGGATGCTGTCGGCCGGGCTGCCGCTGTGGCTGTCCGGCTCGACGCGGCTGCCGCTGGGGCTGGGCGGGATCGTGGTCGTGCTCAGCTCGGTGGGGATCGCGGTGTTCCAGGTGCCGTTCGCCCGGTTCGGGCGCACCGTGACCCGAGCAGCCCGGACCGCGGTGGTGTCCGGCGTGGCCCTCGCGGCGAGCTGCCTGCTCCTGGCGACGACGTCCGGCGGCGCGGGTGCGGGCGCCGTGACGGTGGTGGTGCTCGCCGCGGTGCTGCACGTCGTGGGCGAGCTGAGCTACGTGGCCGCGAACTGGGGGCTGTCGGTGCGGCTCATGCGCGAAGAGGCGAAGGGCGCCTATCAAGGGGCGAGCGAAGCGGCCACGGCGACGGTCCAGATGGTCGGGCCCGGGGTGTTCACGCTCGCGATCGGCGGGCTCGGTGCCCTGGGGTGGGTGCTGGTCGCGGTGGTGTTCCTGGTCGCGGTCGCGCCCCTGCCGCGGCTGACCCGCTGGGCGGTCCGGACCCGCGAACCGGCGCTCGCCCGCCAGTGATCGCGGCCCGGCTCGCGGGCTGGGTCGTCGCGGCGCGGCCAGCCGGACGTCATGAAAGACCCTTTCACCTCGTCCGGCGCGGTGAAAGGGTCGTTCATGACGTCCCAACCGCGCGGTGACTATGCTCCGGAGCCGTGCCGGACACGCGCCTCGACCTCGACCGGATCCGGGCCGCCCGCCGGGTGATCGACCCGGTCTTCCTCGACAGCCCCCTTTACCGCTGCGAACCCCTGGAACGCGCGCTCGGCTGCCGGGTGAGCGTCAAGCTCGAAACCGCGAACCCCGTCCGCAGCTTCAAAGGCCGCGGCACCGAACTCGTCGTGGACGGCCTCGCCGGGCGCGCCGCCGTGTGTGCCAGCGCCGGCAACCTCGGCCAAGCCCTCGCCCTGTCCGCGCGGGGCCGCGGGATCGACGTCACCGTCGTGGCGTCGCGGTTCGCGCCCGCGGCGAAGCTCGAGCGCATCCGGGCGCTCGGTGCCCACCTGGAACTGGTGGACGGCGACTTCGAGCTGGCTCGCGAGCGGGCGGTGGCCCTCGCGCGGGAGCGGGGTGTCCGGCTGGTCGAGGACAGCCTGGACGTCGAGACCTGCGAGGGCGCGGCCACGATCGGCCTGGAGCTGGCGGACGCCGGGCCGTTCGACGCAGTTCTCATCGCCCTCGGCGGCGGCGCGCTGGCCACCGGCGTCGGCCACGTCCTGAAGACCCTCGCCCCCGGCACCGAGGTGATCGCCATCCAGCCCGAAGGCGCACCGGCGATGGCCCGGTCGTGGCGCGAGCGGCGCGTCGTGACCACGGAGTCGGCCGACACGATCGCCGACGGCGTCGCGGGCCGGTTCCCGATCCCGGAGGTCCTCGACGACCTCCTCGCCGTGGCCGACGACGCCGTCCTGGTGCGGGAGGCGTCGATCATCGCGGGGATGCGGCTGTTCCTGGAGCACGCGGGCCTGGTGGTGGAGCCGTCCGCGGCGCTCGGCCTCGCGGCGATCCTCGAAGACCGTGACCGCTTCGCCGGGCGCCACGTCGTCACCATCGTGTGCGGCGGCAACGTCGACCTGCCCGACTACCGCCGGTGGCTAGACCTTTGAGCCGGCCAGCAGGCCCTTCTCGCGCATCGCGGTCCGGAACACCTCGGTCTGCGTGGCGTCCAGGGCGTCCGCCGGGAACGCGACCTTGCCCTCGGCCTCGAGCTTCAGCACCCAGAACCCCCGGACCAGCGCGACGCTCGTGAAGGTGGTCCAGCCCCGGGTCATCGTCCGCCCGGGTGATTCGGCCGCGTACTCGGCGTCGGTCAGGACGATCCGGCTGGTCGCGGGCTCGGCGAACGGCCGCAGCAGCCGGGCGACCCGCCGCGCCTGGAGGACCGGCCAGGCGACGCCCAGCAGGAGGAACGCGCTGCCGAGGACCAGCCCGATCGGGTCCGGCTTCGAGCGCTGCAGGGCGATGGTCAGCACCACGACGCCGAACACGACGTAGATCCCGGCCGGCAGCCACCGGGCTACCGGGGCGCTCGGGTGGCAGGCGCGGAAGGACCGTTTCGCCATTTCGGGCGTGAAGACGAACGAAGACGAGATGTCCACGGAAAGGTTCCCCCAGGGTGGTGATCGGGCGTGGTGATTCTGGCACGGCGCCCGGCGTGTCATCATGACCCTGGCCCGATCGGCAAACCGAACGGAGGCGGGGCTCAATGGACGCTTTACCGAACGGTGGGACGCGGGTGGCCGAGGACGGCGGGCCGTCGATCCGGGACATGCTCGCCGTCAACCTGCGGGCCGCGCGAGCGGCGCGGGGCCTGTCGCTGTCCGAGCTCTCGCGGCGGTCCGGGATCGGCAAGGCCACCCTCTCGCAGCTGGAGGCCGGCACCGGCAACCCGACCATCGAGACCGTCTTCAGTCTGTCCCGGGCGCTCGAAGTCGCCATCTCCGACCTGCTCGACCACCGGCCTCGCGGCGGGCTGACCGTCGTGCGCGCGGCCGACGTCGAAGTCCTCCGCGGCGAGGGCATCGACCTGCGGCCGCTGCGCCGGATCGAGGCCGAGAGCAGCGTTTTCGAGGTCTACGACCAGGTCGTCCGCGGGGACGCGCCGCAGCGGTCGCAGGGGCACGTCGGGGTCGAGCACACCGTCGTGCAGACCGGCGGCCTGCGCGTCGAGGTCGGCGGGCGCACCGTCGATCTCGGGCCGGGGGACTACGTCGCCTTCGACGCCCGCGAGCCGCACAGCTACACCGCGCTCGAGGCGCCCGTCCACTCGGTGCTGCTCCTGCAGTACCGCGCGGACGAACGCCTTGACGGGCAGCCGCACCCGTTGACATCTCCGGCTCAGGAGACTTAACCTCCGATCGTTCGCTTTACCGAACACCGGAGGGTCGATGAACCGAACGCGGGTGGTGGTGATCGGGGCCGGCGTCATCGGGGCGGCGTGTGCCCGGGAGCTGAGCCTCGCCGGGTTCGACGTCGTGGTCCTCGACCGCGGCCGGCCCGCCGGCGGCACCACCTCGCACGGCGAAGGCAACCTCCTCGTCTCGGACAAGGGGCCGGGCGCGGAGCTCCGGCTCGCGCAGCTCTCGGCCCGGCTGTGGCCGGAGATCGCGGCCGAGCTCGGCGACGCCTGCGAGTTCGACCCCAAGGGCGGCATCGTCGTGGCCACCACCGAAGCCGGCGCCCGCGCGCTCACGGCGTTCGCCGCCGAACAGGCCGAAGCCGGGGTGCGCACCGAAACTCTGTCCACAGTGGACGTCGCGGCGGCCGAACCCGCGTTGACCCGCGAGGTGACCGCCGCGGTCCGCTACCCGGAGGACGCACAGGTCCAGCCGGCCGGCGCGACCCTGGCCCTGCTCGGCTCGGCCCTCGCGCACGGCGCTCGCCTGCTTGTCGACACGGAGGTCACCGGCGCCGTCGTCCGCGGCGGCCGGATCACCGGGGTTCGCGTCCCGGGCGAGGTCCTCGACGCCGACGTCGTCGTGAACGCGGCGGGCCCATGGGCCGGAGAGGTCTCGGCGCGCCTGGGCGCCCCGATCGCGGTTCGGCCCCGGCGCGGCGAGGTGCTGGTGACCACGCCGATGCCCGGCGTGGTGCGGCACAAGGTCTACGACGCCGACTACGTCGGGGCGGTCGGCTCCGGCGACGGCGAGTTGCAGACCTCGGCTGTCGTGGAGTCGACGCGCGGCGGCACGATCCTGATCGGCTCGTCCCGCCGCCGGGTGGGCTTCGACGACGCGATCGTGCCGGACGTGCTGAGCGTCATCGCGGCCACGGCGCTGCGGCTGTTCCCGTCGCTGGCCGACGCGGCGGTGATGCGCGCCTACGGCGGTTTCCGGCCCTATGTGGACGATCACCTCCCGGTCCTGGGCGAGGACCCGAGGCTGGGAAACCTTTGGCACGCAACGGGACACGAGGGTGCGGGCATCGGCCTGAGCGTCGGCACGGCGAGGCTGCTGCGCGAACTGCTGACCGGGGCGTCGCCGTCGATGCCGGTGGAGGAGTTCACTGTGGACCGTCCGGCGGTGGTCGCATGATCGAGATCACGGTCGACGGCGAGCCTCTTTCCGGCACCGCGGGGCAGACCGTGGCCGGGGTGCTGCTGGCGGCCGGGCGGATGTCGTGGCGCACCACCCGATCCGGTGCGCCGCGGGGTGTCTTCTGCGGGATCGGCGCGTGCTTCGACTGCGTGGTGACGGTGAACGGAGTGCCCGACGTCCGCGCGTGCCGCCGCCGCGCAATGGACGGCGACGAGATCCGCACCCAGTCCCGCGAGGAGGAAGCATGACGCGGGTGGTCGTGGTCGGCGCCGGGCCCGCGGGGCTCGCGGCCGCCGAAGCCGCGCTGCGGGCCGGGGCGGAGGTGACGGTCCTGGACCAGTCGGACGCCCCGGGCGGGCAGTACCACCGGACGCTGTACGGGGCACGGCAGCCCGGCTTCGAGAAGCTGTTGGAGCGGTGCGACTGGTGGCCGGAGAGCACGGTCTGGGCGCTCGAAGCCACCCCTTGTGCGGTCGGCGATCCCGGAGCTGCCAGCTGTGCGGCGGGCGTTGCCGGGGCAGGTGATCCCGCGGCCGGCGCCCCCGGAGCCGGAAGCCAGGGAGTGCGGCTCCGGATCCATGTCCTGCGCGGCCCGGCCGACGGCTCCGGCCGCGAGCGGCACACCCTCGAACCCGATGCCCTGATCCTCGCCACCGGCGCGCACGATCGCACGCTGCCCTTCCCCGGCTGGCAGCTGCCCGGCGTCTTCACCGCGGGCGCCGCCCAAGCGCTGGCCAAGGGCGAACGGGTCGCCGTCGGAAAGCGCGTGCTCGTTGCCGGGGCCGGGCCCTTTCTGCTGCCCGTCGCCGAATCGCTCTTGGGCGTCGGGGTCGAAGTGGCCGCCGTCCTGGAGACCAACCCCGCCGCCACCGTCCTCAAAGGATGGGGGCTCCACCCGCGCAAAGCCGGTGAACTGGCCCGCTACGCCGCCACCCTCGTCCGCCACCGCGTCCCGTACCACCTGGGCCGCACGGTCGTCGAAGCGCGCGGGGACGATCGGGTCCGCGAGGTCGTCACCGCCCGGGTCCGTGCGGACTGGTCCGTCGTGCCCGGCACTGAACGCACCTACGCGGTGGACGCCGTCTGCGTCGGGCACGGCTTCACGCCGCAACCCGAACTCGCCGTCGCCGCCGGGTGCGTGCTCGACGGCGGGTTCGTGCAGGTCGACGAGCATCAACGCACCAGCGCGACCAGGGTTTTCGCCGCCGGGGAGATCACCGGGATCGGCGGCGCGGATGCCGCAAGGGCAGAGGGCGCCGTCGCCGGTTGGGCCGCCGCCGGGGGTACGCCGGGCCGGGCGCTGCTGCGCGAGCGTGACCGCACCCGAAGGTTCGCGCACCGGTTGAAGACCGCCCACCCCATCGGCGCGGCTTGGCACGGCTGGTTGCGCGACGACACGATCGTCTGCCGCTGCGAGGAAACCTCTTACGGGGAGCTGAAAAGCGCCGTCGCCGACCCGGTCACACCGGGCCCGCACGCCCTCAAGCTCGGCACCCGCGCCGGCCTCGGCCCGTGCCAGGGCCGGATGTGCGGGCCCACCGTCGCCGAACTCTGCGGGGGCACCGAACGCCACCACCGCCCGATCGCCCAGCCGATCCGCCTGGGCGAGCTCGCCGACCCGAAGGAGACCCCAGCATGAGCACCCGCGACCTCGGCGGCGTGGTCGTCGCCGCCGCACTGCCGTACAAAACCGACGACAGCGCGCCCGCCGGGCTGGCCGTCGACTACCACGCCTACGCCGAGCACTGCCGCTGGCTCGTCGAGAACGGCTGCCGCGGCGTCGGCCCGAACGGCTCCCTCGGCGAGTACTCCTCGCTCACCGACGACGAACGCCGCCGCGTCGCCCGCACCGCCATCGAGGCCGTCGGCGAAGACGGGATCGTCGTCGTCGGCGTCCACGGACCCGGCGCGCACCAAGCCAAGCAGTGGGCGGAAGCGGCGGCCGAGGACGGCGCGCACGGCGTGCTCTGCCTGCCGCCGACGCTCTACCGCGCCAACCGCGGCGAGGTGCTCGCCCACTTCGAGGCGGTCGCGTCGGTCGGACTGCCGGTGATGGTCTACAACAACCCCTTCGACACCAAGGTCGACCTCACCCCGGACCTGCTGGCCGAGATCGCCCAGATCGACAACATCGTGGCCGTCAAGGAGTTCTCCGGCGACGTCCGGCGCGTGCTGGAGATCCGCGAGCGCGCCCCGGAGCTGGCCGTGATCAGCGGCGCGGACGACGTCGTCCTGGAGAGCCTGCTGATGGGCGCGACCGGCTGGTTCGCCGGGTTCCCGAACGTCTTCCCGGCCGAGTCGGCGCGCCTGTTCGAGCTGGCCACGGCGGGCAAGCTCGACGAGGCCCGCGCGCTGTACGAGCCGCTGGTGGCCGCGTTCCGCTGGGACTCGCGCACCGAGTTCGTCCAGGCCATCAAGCTCGGGATGGACATGGTGGGCCGCTACGGCGGGCCGTGCCGGCCACCGCGGGGGCCGCTGTCGGACGTCCAGCGCGAGCAGGTCCGCGCCGACATGGGCCGCGCGCTGGCCTCGCTGGGGGTGGCGTAGGTGCGGTCGTCACGGGCGATCACGGCGGTCGACTCGCACACCGAGGGCATGCCGACGCGGGTGGTGACCGGCGGCGTCGGCACGATCCCCGGCGCCACCATGGCCGAGCGCCGCCGGTACTTCATGGAAAACCTCGACCACATCCGGCAGTTCCTGATGCACGAGCCGCGCGGGCACTCCGCGATGAGCGGCGCGATCCTGCAGCCGCCGTGCCGCGACGACGCCGACTGGGGCGTCGTGTACATCGAGGTGTCCGGCTGCCTGCCGATGTGCGGCCACGGCACCATCGGCGTCGCGACGGTGCTGGTCGAGACCGGCATGGTCGAGGTGATCGAGCCGACGACTGTGGTGCGCCTGGACACCCCGGCCGGGCTCGTGCACGTCGAGGTCACCGTCCGCGACGGCCGCGCCGAGCGGGTCAAGCTGCGCAACGTCGCGTCGTTCCTGCATGAGCGCGACGCCGTCGTGGACGTACCCGGCCTCGGCGAGGTGCGCTACGACCTGGCCTACGGCGGCAACTTCTACGCCATCCTCGACCTGTCCCGAGTGGACATTCCGTTCGAACGGTCCGAAAAGGACCGCATCCTGAGCGCGGGCCTGTCGATCATGGGCGCGATCAACGAACAGCGCCCGCCGAAGCACCCCGCCGACCCGCTGATCGGCGGCTGCAAGCACGTCCAGTTCCTCGCCCCGGGCTCGGACGCGCGGGCGTCGCGCAACGCCATGGCGATCCACCCGGGCTGGTTCGACCGGTCGCCCTGCGGCACCGGCACGTCCGCCCGGATGGCCCAGCTGCACGCGCGCGGCGAGCTGCCGCTGCACACGCCGTTCGAGAACAGCTCCTTCATCGGCACGACGTTCACCGGCGAGCTGGTGGGGGAGACCGAGGTGGGCGGGGTCCCGGCGGTGATCCCGGAGTTTTCGGGCCGGGCGTGGATCACCGGCACGGCCACCTACCTCCTCGACCCGGACGACCCCTTCCCGACTGGGTTCGTGCTCTAGGGCCGCAAAAAGGCCGGGTCACCTCAGTCCGCGGCCGCCTTCCGCGTGAAGGCCCGGCGATAGGTGTCCGGGCTGGTGTCGAGAACTTGCCGGAAGTGGCGCCGCAGGGCCGCGGCGGTGCCGAAGCCGACCTGTCCCGCGATGGACTCGACGCTGTCGCCGGTCCGCTCGAGCAGCTGCTGTGCCCGGCGGACGCGCTGAGCCTGCAGCCACCGCGACGGATTCGTGCCGACCCGGGCGTGGAAGTGCCGGTTCAGCGTGCGCACGCCGAGATTGGCGCGCTGGGCCAGCTGCTCGATCGTGATGGACCGGCCGAGGTTGTCGAGCGCCCAGTCCATGACGGGCGCCAGCTCGTCGTAGGACGTCTTGGGGCTCGACGACGCCACGTACTGCGCTTGCCCGCCTTCGCGGTGCGGGGCCGTCACGAGCCGCCGGGCGATCTCGTTCGCGACGGCGGCGCCGTGGTCGAGCCGGACGACGTGCAGGCACAGATCCGTGCCGGCGGCTTTTCCCGCCGAGGTGAGGACCTGCCCCTCGTCGATGTACAGCGCGTTCGGGTCGACCGTGATGGCCGGGTACCGCCGCGCGAGGGTCTCGGCGTGCAGCCAGTGGGTGGCTGCCCGGCGCCCGTCGAGCAGGCCCGCCGCCGCGAGCACGAACGCGCCGGTGCAGATCGAAATCACCCGCGCACCGCGGTCGGCGGCCGCTCGTACCGCGTCCACCAGGTCACCCGGAGGCCGCATCGCGCCGTCATGGCACGCCGGCACCACGACCGTGTCGGCGGCCACGAGGTCGTCGTAGGTGAATTCGGTGGTCGTCCGGAACCACCGGTCCACCCGCGCGTCCGCCGGCGCGCACACCTGGAACCGGTACCACGGCGAGCCGGTGAGGTCCGAACGGTCGGTCCCGAAGATCGCGCAGGGTGCCGCCAGCTCGTACAGCGGTACCCCGTCACTCAGGGCGAGCGCCACCACGGTCATGTCCGAAAGTGTACGCAGATTGTCGGATCGGACACTCGTGGAGACGGGTGCCGGTCGGAGACCGTGACCAGGTGACCTCGACGGAACTTTCTCCCCCGGCGGCCAGGCCGGCCCGAGCGTGGCTGGGCGCCGGCCTCGCCCTGACCGCGATCGGGTGGGGCGCGAACCAGTTCGCCCCCTTGATCGTGCTCTACCAGCAGCGCCTCGGCCTGCCGCCCACGGTCGCCGGTGCCGTGTTCGGCCTGTACGCACTGGGACTGATCCCGGCCTTGCTCGCCGGGGGGAAGTGGTCGGACGTCGCGGGTCGCCGGCCGGTCGTGCTGACCGCGTTGGCCGTGTCGTTCGCCGCGACCTGCCTGCTGATGGTCGGTGGCACGCTCCCGGCCTGGCTCTACGCGGGCCGGCTGCTGGCCGGCGTGGCGAGTGGCCTCGCGTTCGGCACGGGAGCCGCGTGGCTGAAGGAGCTGTCGGTGGGGGCGGGCGACGCCGCGGCCGGCCCCCGGCGGACGACCGTGTCCATGACCGTCGGGTTCGCGGCCGGCCCTTTTGTCGCCGGGCTGTGCGCCCAGTGGCTGCCGGCGCCCGAAACAACCGCCTATGTGCCGCATTTGCTGCTGCTGCTCGCCGCGACGATCGGGGTGCGGCGGACACCGGACCCGGGGCGCCCGGCGGCCGCGCGTGCCCGGCCGTCGGGAAACCCCGTCGTGGTCAAGCCCTTCCTGGTGGTGCTGCTGCCGTTCGCACCCTGGGTGTTCGGCACCGCCGCGATCGCCCTCGCCTACCTGCCCGCGCTGGTCGCCGGCCAGGTGACCGGGCACGCCCTGCTCTTCAGCGCCGTCGCCACCGCGGTGACCGCGTTGACCGGGATCCTCGTCCAGCCGATGGCGAAGAAGATCCACCGCGCCGGCGGATCCCGCCTGCTCCCGGCCTCGATGCTGTCGGTCGTCACCGGCATCGGCTGTGCGGCCTGGGCCGCCTCGGTGGTGTCACCGGTGGCCGTGCTGCTCGCCTCCGCGATGCTCGGCGCCGCCTACGGCCTCACTCAGTTCGCCGGTCTCGTCAAGGTCCAGGAGATCGCGGCCGACCGTGCGCTCGGCACGGCGACCGCGGTCTACCAGGTGCTGAGCTACCTCGGCTTCGCGTTGCCGTTCCTGATGTCCTTCGCGCAGGCGCGCACGCGGGTGGCACCCGCGGTCCTTCTGCTCGTCGTGCTCGGCGCGGCCGTGGTGGCCACCGCCTGGATCGCCGTGGCCACTCACGCACAGCGCCGCTCAGGTCACTAGGACGTGATGCTGGCGACCGCGTCGACGCCGTAGTTGTTCGCGTACCCGTTCTCGACGCCGACCAGGATCTCGGCGACCTCGAACCAGCGGTCCCAGAACGGGGTTTCGCGGAGGGCGTCGACCAGGCGCTGATAGGCCTCGTGGTCGACGGCCTCCCACACCCACACGTCGGTCACGCGCGCCGAGTAGAACTCGGTGTCGTAGAAGCGCGATCGGACGCCTTTCGCCTTCTCCTCGATCGCCGGGACGACCTCGGTGCGGAACGCTTCGATCCGCTGCTCGACGGTCAAGGCCAGCCACTCGGGCGTCGTCTTGACCAGCATGAAGGCGGTCACGGTCGGGGTCACGCGTACGCACCCCCTTCGATGTCCTCGACCAGCGTCGGCCCGGACGGGGTCCAGCCGAGCAGTTCGCGGGTGTGCGCGCTCGACGCCGACATGTCCAGGCCGAAGAACCGGCCGATGAACCCGAAGTGCTCGACGGCGTTCTCCGGCGCGACCGACACCACCGGCAGGTCGAACGCGCGCCCGATCGCCTCGGCGATTTCCCGCGTCGTGACGGCTTCTTCGGCCACGGCGTGCAGCCGGGAACCGGCAGGTGCGCCTTCGACGGCGAGCCGGACGAGCCGGGCCGCGGCCGGGCGGTGGACCGCGGCCCACGCCGCCTCACCCTCGCCGAGGTACGCGGACACCCCGTGCCGGCGGGCCGCCGCTGTGATGGCGGCCAGGAACCCGGGGTCGCCGACGCCGTGCACCGACGGCGCGAAGCGGACGCTGGCCACCCGGACGCCTTTCTCGACGTACTCGAGCGCGAGGTTCTCGCCGCCGCCGCGCATCGAGTCCGGGCCGACCGCCGGGGACACGTCGGTCTCGGCCGCCGGCCGGCCCTGGGCCACGCCCGCGAGCGCGCCGGCGAGCACGAACGGCCGGTCGGTGCCGGCGAGCGCGCCCGCCATCGTGTCGATCGCCGCGCGCTCGGTCCGGTTGTTCTCCGCCGGGTTGCCCCAGTCGTGCTTGTTGCCCAGGTGGACGACGGCCTGGGCGTCGATCGCGCCGTCGCGGAGGCCGTCGAGGTCGTCGAGGTCGCCGCGCCGGACCCGGGCGCCCGCCTGGGCGAGCTTGAGGGCCGCGGCGTCCGAGCGGGCGAGGCCGGTGACCTCGTGCCCGGCGCCGAGCAGGTCGCCGACGACGGCCGAGCCGATCCACCCCGTCGCTCCGGTGACGAACACGTGCATGGTGCTGCTCCTTCTTCGGGATACTCGTTACGAGTACGAAGCTAGGAGCCACGGTGCTGTTCGTGCCACGCAACTTCGGCAACCTACGATTGCGTCAGGCGCAAGTCGTCGTCGTCCCGGTGCCGGTTCCGGTGCCCTGGTAGCCGAACTCCACCGACTGGCCGGGGGACAGGGCGCCGTTGAAGCCCACGTTCGTGAACCGGACCGTGCCGGTGTCGCCACTGCGTCCGGCGTTCCACGCGGACGTGATGGTGGCTCCCGCGGGCAGGGCCGCGGTGACCGTCCAGCCGGTGACGGCGGCGGCTCCGGCCGTGACGCGGACCGTCGTGACGAACCCGCCGGTCCACTGGTTCACCGACACCGAAGCCGTGCAGGTGCCATCCGGCGGCGGCGTGGTCGGAGTCGTCGGCGTGGTGGGCGTGGTGGGCGTGGTCGGAGTCGTCGGGGTGGTGGGCGTGGTCGGGGTCGTCGGGGTGCCCGGGCCGTCGGTGAGGACCGGCGTCGACCAGTCGCGCCACTCGGCCAGGTTCCCGGCCTTCTTGCTCGAGATCCGGAAGGTCCCGGCGGCATTGCCCGTCTTCAGCAGGAACTTCTGGATGTTCTGCTGCAACGGAGTCCGCCATTCGGACCGGGACGCGCAGTGCGTGCCGTCCTGGACGTCGGACCAGTAGGTGATGTTGTCGCCCGCGCCGAGCGCCTTGTAGACCTCCGCGCCGGCGAGCGCCGCGACGCTGCCGGAGCGCGCGCCGAGCCAGTCGATGTGCGGGTTCTCCATGACGAACAGCCCGCGCGGCGCGACCATGCCGATCATCTCGTGCGTGTCCACCGGCAGCGCGGCCGGGTTGCCGGTGTACGCGCTGAAGGCGTCACCGAACCACGGCTGTTCCCCGTAAGCGTTGCTCAGCGGCTGGGAACCGCTTTCACCGGGGATGCCGCGCAGGATCGGCGCGCCGGCCGTGCCGGACTCGATCGGCATGGTGAGGGCGATGCGCTGGTCGAACGCGCCGATCGCGAAAGCGCTCTTCCCGTACCGCGAACACCCGGTGACACCCAGCGCGTCCGCCTTGAGCACCTGGCCGCCGGACTGTTCGACGACGTCGATGATCCGGCTCACGCCCCACGCCCAGGCGGCCAGCAGCCCGGTGCTGCTCGACGAGCCGTAAATGCTGTAGAACGCGCCTTGTTTGTTGTTCCTCGGGGTGCCTTCCTTGCCCACGGCCAAGGGGTCGTAAGTGATGACGGCGGCCCCGGCGGCTTTGATGGTGGCGGTGTCCGCCCCGAATCCGCCGACCACCACCACGGCCGGGAACGGACCGGTACCGCCGGGCAGCTGGACGCCCGCGGAGAAACTGGCGCTCCGGCCGTTTTCGCTCACGTTCACGCTGATGTTCGTGGTCGAGACCGTGCCGGTGACACTGGCCGGCTTCGCGTGCTTCTCGCCGTAGACCGTGCGCTCCGCGAGCTTCTTGATCTCCTCCCGCCGGCACCGCCAGTCGGACTTGGCGGTGATGCGGGTGCCGTCGATCTTCTTGAAGGGATCGGGAAGTTTCGCGGTGCTGGGCCACGAGGCGGGTACGGAGACGGGGCAGTCGGCCCCGTCGTCCTCGACCGCCGCGGCCGCGCCGGAGGCCATGGTGACCACCCCGGCGAGGCCGATGGCGGTGGCCGCGAGGAGGACGAGGGCAGGACGGAGCCGGAAAGCGCGCACCGGGATTCTCCCTTCCGGGGAAAACGGAATGATGAAACGTTAGAACCATTCCGTTTCCGCCGTCAAGAAGGGGGCGCCTTTCGAAACTTTCGTATTCAGGCCGATTTCGAAAGTTTCGTGTGTTCGGCGTCGACCCGGTTCGTCACGCCCGTCTCGACGATCGTCCTCGTCGCTTCCACCGACGCGTACGTCCACAGGATGCGCATCGGCTCGGTCGCCGACGCGTTGCGGAACCGGTGCGGGGTGCCCGCGTCGACATACGTCGTGTCGAACTGCTCGAGGTGGTGCTCGGTGCCGTCGATCTCCACGATCGCCGAGCCTTCGAGGATCACCACGCTCTCCGGGCAGTTGTGCGTGTGCAGCGGGATGCCCGCGCCACCCTCGAAGTGCGTGGTGCCGTTGAGGAACACCTGCGCGCCGATCGCCCGGGTCACCAGCGGCACGGTGCTCGCGCCGCCACCGCGGTTGTGCGCCGGCAGGGACGCCGGGCGCAGGACGGAGGGGGTGAACGACGTCGAGCCCGGGCCGCGCCACACGGTCTTGGTGTTGGTGAACTCGCGGATCCCTTCGGCGCCGAGTTCCCGGCCGTACCCGGACTTCTTGATGCCGCCGAACGGCAGGCGCGGGTCCGAGGCGACCATTCCGTTGACGAACACCGCGCCGGCTTCGAACCGGCGCACGAGCGTGGCCGCGCGGTCGAGGTCGCGTGTCCACAACGCCGCGCCGAGGCCGAACTCCGTGCGATTGGCCATCGCGATCGCCGCGTCCGCGTCGGGCACCCGGGTGATCGCGGCCACCGGACCGAACGTCTCCTCGTCGAACGCCGCCATGCCCGGCGTCACGTGGTCGAGCACCGTCGGCGGGTAGAAGTACCCGGGCCCGTCCGCCGGTTTCCCGCCCAGCAGCAGGGAAGCACCGGCCTCGACGCTCCGGCGGACCTGGTCGTGCAGTGTCTCGCGCAGGTTCTCCCGCGCCAGCGGGCCCAGCTCCAGCGCGGCGGCCGCCGCGGTGAACTCCCGGACGAACTCGTCGGCCACGGCCTCCTCGACGATGAACCGCTTGGCGTTCACGCAGCTCTGGCCACCGTTGACGAACCGGGCCTTGACGGCGGTGGCCGCGGCGGCGGGCACGTCGGCGTCGGCCAGCACGACGAACGGGTCGGACCCGCCCAGCTCCAGGACCTGCTTCTTCAACGCCGCCCCGGCCTGCGCGGCGATGATCGAGCCGACCTCCGTCGACCCGGTGAAGGTGACCGCCGCGATCCGGTCGTCCGCGATGAGCCCGGCGACCGCGCCGGACTCCACGAGCAGCACCTGGACCAGGCCCTCGGGCACACCGGCGTCGCGCACGACGTCGGCGATGGCCAGCGCGCACTGCGGCACGTTGCCCGCGTGCTTGAGGACGATCCCGTTGCCCGCGGCGAGCGCGGGCGCGGCGAAGCGGAAGAACTGCCAGAACGGGTAGTTCCACGGCATCACGGCCAGCACCACGCCGAGCGGGTCGTGCACGACCACGCTGTCGGGCGGGATCGGCCGGTCGGCGAGGTAGGCGCCCGCCTGCCCGGCGTAGTGCTCGCACGTCACCGCGCACTTCTCGATCTCGGCTTCGGACTCGGCGAGCGGCTTGCCCATCTCCGCGGTGATCAGCCGCGCGTACTTCTCCTTGCCGGCGCGGAGAACACGGGCCAGGTCCCGCAGCAGCCCGACCCGCCCGGTGAGGTCGAGGGTGCGCCAGCGCGCCTGGGCCCCGGCGGCCGCGTCGAGCGCCGCCTCGACGTCCACAGTGGACTGCGGGGTGAACCGGGCCAGCTCGGTGCCGGTGGCCGGGTCGACGGAGAGGATCATCGGACTCCAGTCTTGGTGAGGGCGTTCGCGACGGCTTCGGCGAGCTCGGCCGTGCCGAGGGAACCGCCGAGGTCGCGGGTGCGGGTGGCGGGGTCGTCGAGCACGGTGTCGACGGCCGCGGTGATCAGTGCGGCCGCCTTGAGCAGGCCGGGGTCGTCGTCGCGGCGGCCGCGCCAGTCGAGCAGCATCGCCGCGGAGAGGATGAGCGACGTCGGGTTGGCGACGCCGAGCCCGGCGATGTCCGGCGCGGACCCGTGCTGGGCCTGCCCGACGCAGATGTCGTGCCCGGCGTTGATCGACCCGCCGAGGCCGAGGCCGCCGGACAGCTCGGACGCTTCGTCGGACAGGATGTCGCCGAACATGTTGGTGGTGACCAGGACGTCGAAGCGGTCCGGGGTGCGGATGAGCAGCGCGGCCGTCGCGTCGACGATCAGCTCTTCGAGTTCGACGTCGGGGTAGCGCTCGGCGACCTTGCGGACCTCCCGCAGGAACAGCCCGTCGGACAGCTTGAGCACGTTGGCCTTGTGCACCGCGGTCACCTTGCGGCGGCGGCCACGCGCCAGGTCGAACGCGGCGACGGCGACCCGCTCGGCGGCCTTCGCGCTCACCTTGCGGACCGACAGCGCGAGGTCGGGGTCGGGCATGAACTCGCCGGTGCCCGCGTGCATGTTGCGGTCGGAGTAGAAGCCTTCGGTGTTTTCGCGCACGATGACCAGGTCCATCGGCTTGCGCAGCAGGCTCAGCTCCGGCCGCGAGCGGCACGGCCGGACGTTGGCGAACAGCTCGAACACCGTCCGCAGCTCGGCCGACGGGTTGATGCCGCCCTCGGCGCGCGGCGGGTACTCGTAGTGCGACACCGGGCCGAGCAACACGCCGTCGACCTCCGGGATCCGGGTCATCACTTCGGCGGGCAGCGTGGTGCCTTCGGTTTTCAGCGACGCCAGCCCGATGTCACGGGTCTCGATCTCGAGGCCGAGACCCAGGAGCCGGTCGGCGGCGGTGAGGACGTCGAGGGTGGCGGCGGTGATTTCGGGGCCGATGCCGTCGCCCGGCAGGACGAGGATCTTCATGGGTGGCGTCCTTCGGTTTCGGGGAGCAGCGCGGCGAGGTGCGGCCGCAGCCGGTCGGCGATGAGGCGGTAGCCGTCGGCGTCCGGGTGCAGGCCGTCGGCGAGGAGCCCGGCGTCGGCCGGGCCGAGGATCGACGTGCCGTCGACGACGGGCAGGCCGTGGGCGGCGTTCGCGACCTCGGCCCGCACGTCGGCGAGGGTGAGCCCGAGCGCGTTGGGCTGCTGTTCGCGCTCGGGGGCGTGCAGGGGAGTGGTGAGCAGGATCGGGGTGTCCGGGTGGCCTTCGCGGATCGTGCGGACGAAACCTTCGAGCGCGGGCCCGAGCGAGCGCGCGGAGAACGACGCGGCGCCGTGGATGTTGACGCCGACACACAGGCTGATCACGTCCGCCTCGGTGTCGCGGATGTACCGCGCCACCACGGGATCGAGGTGGCATTCGCCCGCGAAACCCAGGCAGCGCAAGGACCAGCCCAGTTCGGTCGCCACGAGGGCGGGCCAGGTCTCGGACGGCCCGGCGGCCAGCCGGCACTGCGTGATCGAGCTGCCGTAGGCGATCCAGCGCGGGCCTTCCGGCACCGCCTTGGTTTCTCCCTCGATGCTGAGCTCGCCGAGGCTGACGTGGCTCGACTGCGGCAGCCAGACCCGCACGTGCTTGCGGCCGGCGGGCAGGTCGTCGACGCGCACCGTGCGGGAGCGGCTGACCAGCTTGTCGTCGACCACGACGTCGACGTCGCCGGTCCCGGCGATCCGCACGTCCCAGCCGAACCCGCGGGCGTCGGTCTCGAACTCCAGCCGCACCCCGGCGGGCATCCGCGCGACGTCGTCGAGCCGCGGGTGCAACGCTCCCGCGGGCAGCCGGCGGGGGACGAACCGGCCCTCCTCCTCGACGAGCTCCGCGTGGCCGCGCAGGAAGTCCTTCACGAGCCGAGCTCCTCGGCCAACTGCGCGACCGCGTGCCGCAGGTCCTCCTCGTCGATCACCAGCGGCGGCGCGAGCCGGATCGTCGAGCCGTGGGCGTCCTTCGCGAGCACGCCCCGCCGAAGCAGCCCTTCGCAGACGTCGCGGCCGCTGCGGCCGACGACGTCGACGCCGGCCCAGAGGCCGAGCGTGCGCACCTCGCGCACGTTCGGCAGGCCGGTGAGGAGCCCGGCGAAGACCGCGCCCAGCTCGGCGGCCCGGCGCTGCGGTTCGCCGGTGGCGAGCTTGCGGACGACGGCGGTGCCGACGGCGCACGCGAGGGGGTTGCCGCCGAAGGTGCTGCCGTGCTGGCCCGGCTGCAGCACGCCGAGGACGTCCCGGCGCGACACGACCGCCGACAGCGGGACCAGGCCGCCGCCGAGCGCCTTGCCGAGCAGGTAGACGTCCGGCACCACGCCGAAGTGCTCACAGGCGAAGGTGCGCCCGGTGCGGCCGAGCCCGGACTGGATCTCGTCGGCGATCATCAGGACGTTGCTCGCGGTGCAGGCTTCGCGGACGGCGGCGAGGTAGCCCTCCGGGGGCAGGAGGACGCCCGCTTCCCCTTGCACCGGCTCGATCAGCACCGCGACGGTGTCCTCGGTGATGGCCGCGCGCAGGGCCTCGGCGTCGCCGAACGGGACGGTGTCGAACCCCGGCGTGAACGGGCCGAAGTCCGCGGTGGCGACCGGGTCGTCGGAGAAGCTCACGATGGTGGTGGTGCGGCCGTGGAAGTTGCCGCCCGCCACGACGATCCGCGCGCGCCCGGCCGGCACGCCTTTGACCGTGTAGCCCCACTTGCGGGCGACTTTGATCGCCGTCTCGACGGCTTCGGCGCCGGTGTTCATCGGCAGCACCAGCTCCATGCCGGCCAGCGCGGCCAGCTCGGTGCTGAAGGTGCCGAGCCGGTCGTGGTGGAACGCGCGGCTGGTCAGCGTGAGCCGGTCCAGCTGCTCGTGGGCCACCGACAGGAGCTCCTTGTCGCCGTGGCCGAAGTTCAGGGCGCTGTACCCGGCGAGCAGGTCGAGGTAGCGCCGGCCTTCCACGTCGGTGACCCAGGCACCCTGTCCTTCGGTCAGCACGACCGGCAGCGGGTGGTAGTTGCGGGCGGTACCGGCCTCGACGCGGCTGATTTCTTCGGTCGTCGCGCTCACGGGCTCTCTTTCCGGGTTCGGCGGGTGGTTCGGGTCTGGCTGAGTTCGGATCGCAGCCCGGTCAGCAGTTCGGCGCGTTCGGTGGCGCGGGCCTCGTCCGCCGCGCGCACCCCGAGCACGAGGGCGTCGGTGAGCACTTGGGACGGCAGGCTTTCGCCGGTGGATCCGGTGGTGCTGTCCACGGAGAACAGCGAGACGTGCACGCGTTCGGCGTACACGGGCACGAGCGTGTCGGAGATCAGCACGGCCCGGGCGCCGACGGCGGCGGCGTGGTCGAGCACGACCTCCAGTTCGGCGAGCAGCCGGCCGGGGGAGTACAGGACGACCACGTCGCCGTGGTCGAGCTCGAGGAGGTCGTCGGCCAGGCGGAAGCCGGTCGCGCCGCTGACCCGGGCGCGCCGGCCGATCCGGCGCAGCCGCAGGGCCAGGTAGGCGGCGACCGACTCGGACGGCCCGATCCCGAAGGCGAGCACGTCACGGGCGCCGGCCAGGGTGGCGACCGCCCGGTCGAACGCGGGTTCGGTGGTGAGCCGCCAGGTGTCCGCGAGCCGCTGCGCCGCCTCGGTGAACACCCGTTCGAGCAGGGCGGCGGTGGCCGAGACCTGCTCCTCCGGACGGCCGGGCGGCGGCGACGGGCTCGTGGCCCGCACCACCTGCCGGGTGAGGCTGTGCCGCAGCTCCAGCAGGCCCGCGTAGCCGAGCGAGCGGGCCGTCCGGACGACGGTCGCGTCGCTGGTGCCGGCGGCCGCCGCGATCTGCTCGGCGGTGGCGAAGATGGCTTCGCCGCTGTGGGTGCGCAGGTATTCCGCGACCTTCCGTTCCGCCTTCGACATCATCGCCAGCCGGCCGGTGATCCGGTCCTGCAGCGACAGCTCTGTAGCGTCCATATCAGTGGTTGACTTCCTTGTAGGAATGACTACATAGTAACGCGTCAGTCATCCATTGCAAGGTCTGTAGTGGTCATTACATCCACTCGGAGGAGCTGCCCGTGCCGACCGTCCCGCTGCTGGAGCTCAGCGGCTCACCCGCCGAACGCGGCCGCCACCACGGTGAGGCGGCGCGGGCGGAGATCGCCCGCTCGCTCGACCACTACCGGCGCTCGTTCGCCGTCAAGCCCGGCTTGGCCTGGCCCGACGTGGTCTCGCGGGTCGGGCCGTGGCGCAGGCTCGTCGCCGCCCACGCACCGGACCTCCTGGAGGAGATGGACGGCATCGCGGCGGGCGCCGGTGTGCACCCGGACGAGGTGCTCGCGCTCAACGCGCGCGGCGAGATCGCGCGCAACCACGCCAGCGGCTTCACGGAGATGGACGGCTGCTCGTCGTTCGCGCTGCTGCCCGAAGCGACCGGCGATGGCCATGTCTACTGTGGACAGAACTGGGACTGGCGGGCCGAGACCGAGGCCACGACCGTCCTCGTCCGGATCGTGCAGCCGCCCAAGCCGACGGTGATCATGCAGGTGGAGGCGGGGCAGGTCGGCCGGCACGGAGTCAACTCGGCGGGCCTCGCGCTCAACGCCAACGGCCTCGACGGCGCGTTCGGCACCCCGCCCGGCCTGCCGCAGCCGGTGCTGCGCCGGCTGATCCTCGACAGCCCGACGATGCGCGACGCCTTGCGCGTGCCGTACACGTATCCCCAGCACATCGCCACGAACCTGCTGTTCACCCACCGCGACGGCTTCGCGGTCGACCTGGAGACCACGCCGCTCGACCACCGCTGGGGCTACGCGTCGGACGGGGTGCTGGTGCACGGCAACCACTACCAGTACGGCGTCCCGGCGGCGCTGGCCGGCCGGTACCGGCCGGCCGCGGTCGACTCGCTGTACCGGGTCCCGATCATCGAACGCGGGCTCGCGCGGGCGGCGGACGCCCCGGACTCCGGCGGCGTGCGCAAGGTCGTGCAGGAGACGATGAGCGACCACTTCGGGCACCCGCACGGGGTGTGCGCGCACGCCCGGGAAAGCGATCCGGACGTGCGCCGCTACAAGACGACCATGAGCAGCCTGGTCGACCTCACCGCGGGGGAGTACCGGGTGCTGCGCGGGAACCCGTGCGAGGGTGACTACCAGCTGCTGCCGTGGAACATCGCCGACGGTCCCGGCGGGTCATGAGCCGGTCTCCACATGGTCGAGGACGCCGAGCGCGTCCGGGACCAGCACGGCGGCGGAGTGGTAGGCGCTGACCAGGTAGGACGTCACCGCGTGGTCGCTGATGCCCATGAACCGGACGTTCAAGCCGGGCTGGTACTCGTCCGGCAGCTCCTTGGGCCGCAGGCCGATGACCCCCGCGTCGTCTTCGCCGGTGCGCATGGCCAGGATCGACGTCGTGCCGGTGTCGGTGACGGGGATCTTGTCGCAGGGGAGGATCGGGACGCCACGCCAGGCCATGACGCGCTTTCCGTCGAGGACCGTCGTGTCGGGGTAGACGCGTGCTCGGGTGCATTCGCGCCCGAACGCGGCGATGGCGCGGGGGTGGGCGAGGAAGAACTTGGTCTTGCGGCGGCGGCAGAGCAGGTCGTCGAGGTCGAGTGGGGTGGGTGGTCCGGTGCGGGTGGTGAGTCGGTGTTTGAGGTCGACGTTGTGCAGGAGCCCGAAGTCGGTGTTGTTGACGAGTTCGTGTTCTTGTCGTTCCCGCAACGCTTCCACGGTGAGACGCAGCTGTTGTTCGAGCTGGTTCATGGGGTTGTTGTAGAGGTCGGTGACGCGGTTGTGCACGCGTAGCACGGTTTGCGCGACGGCGAGGTCGTATTCGCGCGGTGAGGGGTCGTAGTCGACGTAGGTGCCGGACAGCATCGGTTCGCCGTCGTGGCCGGCGGAGAGGTCGATGCTGGCTTCGCCCTTGCCGTTCTGGGGTTTGCGCGGGCGTCCGACGGCTTCGGCGACGTGCGCGCGAAGCGACTCGGACCGGCCGTTGAGCCGGGCGTAGGCGCTCGCGGGCAGGACCAGGGCGATGACGTGGGTGGCGGCCTTGGCGGTGAAGCTCCACCTGGCGTCGTCGCGGGCGAGAAGCTCGGCGCCGAAGTGGTCGCCGTCGGTGGCGGTGCCGAGGTGGGTCTCGTCGCCGTACTCGCCGCGGCCGTGGCGGCTGACCTTGCCGTGGGCGATGAGCACCAGGGTGTCGAGCGGGGTGCCCGCGTCGGCGATCGTCGCGCCCGGTTCGTACTCGCGTTGCTCGAAGGCCTCGGCCAACGCACTCAGGGCTTGTTCGTCGCTGAAGCCGCGCAGGAGTTCGAGTTCGGTGAGTTCGGCGGGGACGACCTGGACGCGGGCGCCGGTGGTGAAGAAGCTGACTTTGCCGTCGCCGATGGTGTAGGTGAGGCGGCGGTTGACGCGGTAGCTGCCCGCGGGCACGTCGACCCAGGGCAGCTGGGAGAGCAGCCAGCGGGTGGTGATGCCGCGCATCTGCGGCAGCGTCTTGGTCGTCGTGGTGAGTGTCCGCGCGGCCGTGACGCTCAGGGACAGCTGAACGGACGTCGTTTCCTCCGTGACCGTCACGGTTCTCAGCCCTCCCGGCCGAGTTCGGCGCTTTCCAGTACGGCGAGCGCGTCCGGGACCAGTACGGCTGCGGAGTAGTAGGCCGACACGAGGTAGGAGAGGATGGCCTGCTCGGAGACGCCCATGAACCGGACGTTCAGGCCCGGCTGGTACTCGTCCGGCAGCCCGGTCTGGTGCAACCCGACCACGCCCTGGGCCTGCTCCCCAGTGCGCATCAGCAGGATCGAGCTGGTGCCGGTTTCGGTGACGGGGATCTTGTTGCAGGGCAGGATCGGCACCCCCCGCCACGCCGGAACGTGATGCCCACCGAGGTCGACGGCGTCGGGGTAGACGCCGGCTTTGGTGCATTCCCGGCCGAACGCGGCGATCGTCTTCGGGTGGGCCAGGAAGAACCCGGGGTCCTTCCACACCAGGGCGAG
>NZ_JBEZHS010000031.1:61936-118575 GCF_040650695.1 Amycolatopsis sp. NPDC048633 | reverse complement strand
CGGTCGGTCAGAACACACCAGCCGAGACCCGGATCAACTACGGTCAGGTCTCAGCTGCCTGAAAAACCGGTGTCCGTCTCCCGGGGGCAACTCCATCAGAGGCGGGACAGCAGGCGGTCCCGCGCCACCTCGAGGTGGTCCGTCATCGCCTTTCGGGCCTTCGCCGCGTTCCCCGCCACCAACGCGTCCACGATCACCCGGTGCTCGGCGATCGTCTGCTCGCCGAACGGCTGGTTGTAGTTCAGCCGGAAGAAGTGCAGGTGGCAGTGGGTCCGGGCGAACGCCTGCTCGACCGCCACGTTCCCCGCCAGGTGCAGGATCAGCTCGTGCAGCCGCGCGTCGTGCGCCGTCAACGCCTTGTAGTCGCTGTACGCGTCCTCCACCGGGGCCGCCGGGCACGTCGCCAGCTCGGCTTCGAGCAAAGCGACGTTCGCGTCCGACATCGCGGACGCCGCGCGGGCCGCCGACGGGGGCTCCAGCAGCAGCCGCAGCGCGTACATGTCGTCGACTTCCTTGCGGTTCAGCAGTTCCGTCACGCGGTAGCCGCGCAACGGCAGCCTGCTGACCAGTTCCTCCGACTCCAGCCGCGCCAGCGCTTCCCGCACCGGCGTGCCCGAGACGCCGAGCTCCCGCGCGATCTCGTCGATGTTGACGCGGGCGCCGGGCTCGATGCCGTCGTTCATGATCAGCGCCCGGATCTGCTCGTAGACGCCGTCGGCCAGCACCTGCCTGCTCGGCAGGGCTTCGAGGCGTCGACCCGCCACCATGACTCCCCTCACACGTCGTGACTACAGGCTACTGCTTGCCCAGCACAGTCCGGCTCTTCGACGCCATCTCGGCGAACACGTCGTCGTCGCGCTGGTGGGCGAAGTACGCCTCGAACAGCGGCCGCTCCGCGTCCTGCAGCGCCGCGCCGTTGCCGTAGACGACCGCCGGGACCAGCGTGCCGTCCTTCAGCATCGACGTGAACACCGACAGGTCGACGCCCTGGCTCTTCATCGCCGCGGCCGAAGCGTCCATCGACGCCGGGATCGACGGGAAGAAGGTGCCGCTCGCCCCGGCCGCCGACTGGCACTCCGGCGATCCCATGTACGAGACCCACTTCCAGGTCAGGTCGGGGTTCTTGGTGCCGGCCCAGACGTTGTTCCCGTTCGAATTGGACAGCACCGCGCGCTTGCCGGACGGCCCGAGCACGGTCGGCGCGATCACGACCTTCAAGGGCAGCTTCGCGAACGTCCCCGCCGTCCACGAACCCGCCGTCTCCATCGCGACCTTGCCCGAGCCGAGCAGGTCGGTGTCGCTGATGGTCGCCTGGCCGCCGGTGGTGAACGTGCCGATCTTCGGCGCGAACCCGCGGTCGGCCAGCGACCGCACCCAGCTCAGCGTCTTGGCGAACACCGGGTCGTCGTAGGTGAACCTCGTCGGCCACGACTGCTTGTCGGCCATCCGCCAGCCGGTCGTCATCGCGAACGAGCTCCACGTCGACTCGCCGATGAAGTCGCGCGAAGCGAGCTGCCCGGTGCCGTAGGTGGCGACGTGGTCCTTGTCGAACCCGGGCTGGTCGCCGCGGACGCCGTTCTTGTCCACGGACAGGTGAGCCGCGACCTTCTCGAACGTCCCGCCGTCGTCGGGGTTCCAGGTCAGCTTGGCCAGGTCGGCCGGGGTGTAACCGGCCTTCGTGATCGCGTCGGTGTTGTAGAACAGGCCGGTCGCGGACCAGTCGAGCGGGAGGCCGTACTGCTTGCCGTCGGTGAACTTCCACGCGTCGACGCCGACGGAGAACCGCTTCAGGTCGAACTTGTCGCGCGCGATCAGGTCGTCCAGCGGCAGCAGCTGGTGCTGGGACGCGTAGGCCTGGAAGTACTGGACGCTGTTCTGGAACGCGTCCGGCGCGGTGCCCCCGACGAACCCGGCGGTCAGCTTCGTGAAGTAGTCGTCCACGTTGTACTGCGTGATCTTCACCGTCGTGCCGGGGTTGGCTTTCTCGAACGCCGACGCGCACGTCTGGTAGGCCGCCGCCTGCTTGTCGTCCCAGGTCCACCAATTGACGGTGTTCCCACTGCCGCTGGCCGACCCGCCGCCACAGGCCGCGACCAGTGCTCCCAACGTCGCCGCCAGTCCGGCGGCCGCCACTACGCGAAACTTCATGTCAACTCCCTTGTGGACGCATGATGGGCTGAAATCCTTCGAGCACGGCCTGAACGTCGTCGGCGCCACCGGCATCGTGGCCGTTGTACTCCCAGACGGCGAGCTGTTTCTGTCCCTTGTAGACGCGGTAGGCGCCGAACACCGTCGACGGCGGCACGATGCCGTCCATCAGCCCGGCGCTGAACCACGCCGGTGCGGTCGCGCGCGCAGCGAACCCGACACCGTCGAAATAGGACAACACTTCGAACACTCGCGAGACCGCGTCACGGTGGTCGGCAAGGTATCGGGACAGTTCGACGTACGGCCGTTCTCCCCCGATCAAGCTGGCGCGCCGGAAGTCGCAGAGGAACGGCGCTTGCGCGTGCAGAGCCGCCACGTCCGGGACGAGCCCCGCCACGGCGAGCGCGATGCCGCCACCCTGGCTGTTGCCGAGCACCGCGACCCGCGCCGGATCGACGCCCGGAAGCGCCCGGGCGGCGTCGACCGCGCGCGCCGCGTCGGTGAAGATCCGCCGGTAGACGTAGGTTTCGCGGCTCTCGATGCCGCGGGTCAGGTGGCCCGGGTACGCCGGTCCGCTACCGACCGGGTCGGGCGTCACCCCGCCCTGGCCGCGCACGTCGACCTGCAGGTGCGCGTACCCGGCGGAGGCCCAGGTCAGCTCCTGCAGCGCGCTGCCCCGGCTGCCGCCGTAGCCGTGGAACTGGACGATCGCCGGCAGCGGCTCTTCGCTGCCGCGCGGCAGCCGCAACCAGGCCCGTTGCGGGTGCCCGCCGAAGCCGGCGAACGTCACGTCGAACACGTCGAGCGTCCGCAGGGGCGTGTCCACCGGTGTACACCGGACCCCGATGTCGTGCGCCCTGGCCTCGGCGAGGGTCGACGTCCAGAATTCGTCGAAGTCCGGCGGTGCTTCATAGGCGCTGCGGTACTCCCACAGCGCGTCGAGGCCGAGGTCGGTGAGCATCACAGTCCTTTCAGGACGGTCGATTCGCCGGTCCGCAGTCGCAGCTCGGTTTCCCGGCCGCGGTAGCGCACCCGCACCGGTTCGGCCGGATCACCCGACAACCGCCGCAGGACGGCGTACCGCAGCTCGCCGTCGCGCCACTCGACGTCGGCCGCGAGCCCGCCACGGCACCGCAGCCCCCGCGCTTCACCGGCAAGCCAGTCCGCGGGCAGCGCCGGCAGCAGCGTGACAACGCCGTTCTGGCTCTGCAGCACCAGTTCCGCGAGCCCGGCCGGGAAGCCGTAGTTGCCGTCGATCTGGAACGGCGGGTGCGTACTGAACAGGTTGGGCAGCAGCCCGCCCCACTCGGAGCCGTCGACCGGCGCGTCGCGGTGGCGGTCGCCGGTGAACGGCTGGACCGCCTCGCCGAGGAGTTTTCGCGCGGTCTCGCCGTCGCCGAGGCGGGCGCGCAGCGCGATCTTCCAGGCCCACGACCAGCCCATCGCGCCCGGCCCGCGCCGCTCGAGCAGGGCCCGCGCGGCGGCCGCGAGCTCGGGCGTCGCGACGGCGTCGATCTGCCCGAGCGGGTAGAGCGCCACCATCTGGGACATGTGCCGGTGCGCCGGATCCTCTTCCGGGGAGTCCTCGGCCCATTCCCGCAGCCAGCCGCCTTCGGTCAGGGCGAGGGGACGCAGGCGTGGCAGCGCGGCCTCGATCTCCGCGTACAGCGGGTCGTGGACGGCAAGCGCGTCCATCGCCGCGAGACTCCGCTCGAACACCGCCCCGATCAGCGCGATGTCCATGGTCACGGAGTACGTCAGCGACTCCTTCGTCCCGGCTTCGGAGAGGAACAGGTTCTCCGGGGACGTCGACGGGCACGTCTCGAGGTAGCCGTCTCGTTCCACCAGCCAGTCGAGGCAGAACTCCGCGCAGCCGCGCAGCAACGGCCAGGCCGTCGACGCCAGGAAGCCCAGGTCGCGGGTGAAGTCGTAGTGCTCCCAGGCGTGCTGGACCAGCCACGCGCCGCCCATTTGCCACAGCGCCCACGACGGGTTGCCGTGGCCCATGCCGACCGGCAGCGCCCAGCCCCACGGGTCGGTGTTGTGGTGGGTGACCCAGCCCCGCGCGCCGTACAGCTCGCGGGCGACGTCGGCGCCGGTGACCGCGAGCTTGCCGAGCAGGTCGAACAGCGGGAGGTGGCACTCGCCGAGCCCGGTCGTCTCGGCGGCCCAGTAGTTCATCTGGGTGTTGATGTTGACGGTGTAGTTCGACGACCAGGCCGGGCGGAGGTCGTCGTTCCAGATGCCCTGCAGGTTCGCCGGCGGCGCACCGGGCCGGGACGCGCTCGCCAGCAAGTACCGGCCGTACTGGAACAACACGGTCGCCGTCAGCTGTTCGTCCTGGCCGGACAACAGCTCGGCGACGTCGTGGGTGCCGCCTCGCCGCTCTCCAATCCGGAGCGAAGACGCGCTGAGGAGCGGCCGCAAGTCGGCCTCGTGGGCCCGGCGCAACTCCGCTGCGCCGGTCTCGATGGCCTGCTCGGCGAGCACGGCAGCCCGGCGCCGGTGCTCGTCGCGGGTGTGCTGGCGGTCGCCGATCCAGGCGTCGTACGCGCTGGTCGAACTGGCCAAGACGATCAAGACGCCGGACTCCGTCCGGGCGACCCGGACGGAAACCGCGCCGAACGGGTCGTATCCCTCGACGGTCCCGTACCGAAGTGGCTCCGCGGCCTGAGGCTCGTGCCGCGGCGCGCCGTCGATCGGGATCTCGATGCCGAGGTCGAGGCCATCCCGCGAGACCTCCCGCAGCGGTGTCGACACATCGACATCGACATCGGTCGTGCCGGACAGCGCGACGCACAACACCTGCGCGGGCCGGCTCACCCACGTCGTCCGTTCGACCTCGTGGCCGCCGATGGTCAGCTTTTCGGTGGTGACGCCGCTGTCGAGGTTGAGCGTGCGGCCGTGCGAGGTGCCTTCGGGCAGCGTCAGCCAGAGGTCCGCATAGGGCAGGAACTCCTGGCTGTACGGCCCTTCGAACGTCATCAGGAGTTCTTCGGCCCGCCGGAAGTCCTGCGCGAACACCGCCTCGCGCACCTCGGCGAGCCGGTCCGGCCCGGCGTCGATGTCCTTCAGAGCGGACGCGGGACCGTTCGGCGTGCCTGACCAGACCGTGGCGTCGTTGACCTGGACCCGCGTGCGGCCGGCGCCGCCGAAGACCATCGCGCCCAGTCTGCCGTTGCCGACCGGCATGGCCTCGGTCCAGTCGACGGACGGGTGCGGCCAGGAGAGCAGGAGATCCGTCATTTCAACCCCGTGAAGCCGAGGGAATTGACCAGCCGGCGGCCGAACACCACGAACAGCAGCAGCATCGGCAGCGCGGCGACGAGCGTGGCGGCCATCAGGCCGGCCCAGTCCAGCGCCGCCTGCGGCGAGGACTGCTTGAACACCGCGAGCGCCAGCGTCAGCGGGCGGACGGTGTCGTCGTTGGTGACCAGCAACGGCCACAGGTAGTCGTTCCAGGTGTTGATGAACGTCAGCAGACCGAGCGTCGCGATCGGCGCGGCGCTCATCGGCAGCACGATCCGGAAGCAGACACGCAGCGGGCCGGCGCCGTCGATGATCGCGGCCTCCTCGATCTCGGTGCTGAGTCCCTGCATGAACTGGCGCAGGAAGAAGATGTTGAACGCGGAGAAGAACGCCGTCGGCAGGATCATCCCGCCGAAGCTGTTGAGCAGGCCGAGGTCCTTGATCAGCACGAAGTTCGGCAGCAGCGTCAGCACCTGCGGCACCATCAGCGCGGTCAGCAGCACCGCGAACACGGCGTTGCGGCCCTTCCACCGCAGCCGCGAGAAGGCGAATGCGGCCAGCGCGGAGAAGAACACCGTGCAGACGGTGAGCAGCACCGCGTAGACGATCGAGTTCCGCAGAGCGGACAGCAGGTCGATCGACGCGGCCGACCCGCCTTGCGCGGCGGCTTCGGCGGGTGACGCCAGGCCGAGGGCGCGTTTGAACGCACCGAGCGTGAAGCCCACCGGCCCCGGCGAGGAAGGGTCCGTCGCGAGCGCGTAGTTGTTCGACAGCGCGGTCCGCACGATCCAGTAGAACGGGAAGATCGTGACGACCAGGACGAGCACGAGGTACGCCCAGGCGACGACCCGGCCCGGGGAGATCCGGCGCACGGTCCCTCCTAGTTGGTGTCGGACTCGCCGGCGCGAGCCATCCGGAGCTGGGCGAAGGTGACGGCGGCCAGCAGCACGAACAGGGCCAGCGACATGGTCGCGGCGTAGCCGAAGTCGAACTGGCCGAACGCCTTGTCGTAGATGTACATCTGGAGCACCTTCGACGCGTTCGCCGGACCGCCCTTGGTCGTCACCTGCACGATGTCGAAGATCTGGAACGAGCTGATCACGGTGAGCACCACGACCATCACCAGGATCGGCCGCAGCAGCGGCACGGTCAGGCGGCGGAACATCTGCAGCTCGCTCGCGCCGTCGATCCGGCCGGCTTCGTACACAGTGGACGGGATGGTCTGCAGCCCGGCGAAGATCAGCACCGCGTTGTAGCCCATGGACTTCCAGATGTTGAGCCCCGCCAGCGTCGGCACCGCCCAGCCACCCGAGCCGAAGAACAGCACCGGCTCGCCGGTGAGCTTCGTGATCAGGATGTTGACGATGCCGAGCTGCGGGTCGAGCATCCACGACCACACGAGCGCGGTGACCACGCCCGAGATGAGGAACGGCAGGATCATCAGCCCGCGCACGGTGGCCGACACCGCGAGCCGGTGCAGGATCACCGCCGTCACCAGCGAAACCAGCACGCCGAGGACCACCGACAGCGTGACGAAGTAGATCGTGACGAGCAGCGAGTGCCAGAACTCGCCGTCCCGGACCAGTTCCTGGAAGTTGCCCAGGCCGATCCAGCGCGGCTCGGTGAGGACGTGGAACTCGGTGAAGCTGAGGTAGAGCCCGCGCAGGGTCGGGTAGGCGAAGAACACCGCGAACCCGGCGACCGCGGGGCTGATGAGCAGCCACGCGATCGGCGCGTCCCGGCCCCTAGACGGTGATCTTGTCGACGTCATAGACGTAACCGGCCTGGTTGCCGATCTGGATGGTGTTGGCCCCGGCCCGCAGGTACACCGGGACGGTCACGGTCTGTGGCGTGTTCCAGTCGTTGTCGTTGCTCCCGGCGACCGGCAGCGGGAACGAGGTCCCGTTCACCGTGACGATGCCGGTCCGGCTGGAGTCGGCGTCCACATAGGACAGCTGCATCAGGTAGGTACCGGCCTTGGCGGCGGTGACGGTCGGCAGCACGATGTAGCCGCTGCCGCCGAGGTAACCGACCTTCTTGCCGTTGCTGCACGCGCAGTCGTAGACGGTCGCGCCACCCTGTGGACTGCCGTTTTCGGCCTCGTACGCCTTGGGTCCGTCGGCGGCCGGGGTGGTCACGCTGATCTTCTTGCTCGCCGCCGAGGGACGGCCGTAGCGCTGGTTCGCGACCACCGTGAAGTCGTACGACGTCGACGGCTTGAGACCGGCGACCGTCACGCTCGCGGTGTTCGTCGTGGCGACCTTCTTGTTACCTGCGAAGACGTCGTAGCTCTGCGCGCCCTTCGAGGCGTCCCAGGCGAGCGAGACGCTGGTGCCGGTGGCCGCGGTGCCGTGCACGACCGCCGGGGCCTGCAGCGCGTTGCGGTCGCGCGGGGTGATCTTGAACAGCCGCGAGCCGTGCGCCGGCAGGTCGCCGGCCGCGTCGCGGACGTCCTGGTGCGCCCACAGATCGCGGACCTGCACCGGGCCGGTGATGCCAAGCTGCGCGAGGTCCGCGGTGACGCGCGCCGGCGTCGCGGCGAGGTTGAACAGCGCGACCGTGTAGCTGCCGTCGGCGTTGCGGTTGTACCAGACCTGCTGGTCGGTCGTCTGGCTCACCGGCTTGGCCGGGACGCCGGCCTGGTTGAGCGCGATGACCTCGTCGTTGGTGAGCAGCTTGACGCCGTAGTCGTCGAGCTGGGTCAGGTCGTCGCCGATGTAGAGCGGCGCGGCTTCGATCGCCCAGAGCGTCATGTAGCTCTGCCGCTCGGCCGGGGTGAGGCCGTCCATCTTGCCGCTGCCGACGTCGACGGAGTCGAGGTTGTTCCAGTGGCCGGGGCCGGCGTCGGGGATCCACTGCACGACGTCGTTCCAGCGCTGCTTGACCGAGTTGTCCCAGGTCACGAGGGTGTCGCAGTAGCACTCGACGTCAGTGTCGACGCGCCAGCCGTTGGTGTTGGCCTTCCAGACGCCGGCCTGGCGGTGGCTCAGCGCCCAGGAGACGACAAACTCCATCGGGCGGCCGGTCTTGGCGATCGCTCGGTGCCACGCTTCGACGTCGGTGGTGTTGGTGTAGTTCTCGCCGCCCTTGAAGGAGCCGGGGCCGACGCCGTCGAGCTTGAGGAAGTCGACGCCCCAGCCGGCCAGCAGCGTTGCGACGGAGTCCACGTAGGACTGGGCGCACGGGTTCGTGAAGTCGATCTTGTAGGCGGAGTCCCAGCCGTTGGTCTTGCGCAGGTCGGAGTAGACCAGGTCCTTGGTGTGGCAGTTCGTGGTGCCAGCGATCGGCGAGTTACCGTCGTTGTAGGCCTTGAGGTCGAGACCCACGGCCAGGTACGAGCCGAGCTTCAGGCCCTTCTTGTGGACGTAGTCGGCGACGTACTTCATGCCGTCCGGGAACGTCGTGGGGTTCACGACCGGGCGGGCGTACTGGTCGAAGGCGTTCGACCAGCCGGCGTCGATGTTGACGTAGGTGTAGCCGTGCTGCTTGAACTTCGCGGCGAGGACGTCGGCCTGCTGGAGGACGTGCTGCTCGGTGAGCCAGCTGGCCGGGCCGGTCGGGTTGACGCCCGGGTAGTTCGTCGACTCGAGGCTCCAGCTGCTCCAGCCCATGTACGGCTTCTGAGCTACCGGCTTCGGCGCTTCCGGCTGGGCATCCGCCGCGGGGGCCGTGAGCAGGCCCGCGGCCACCATCAGTCCGGCGAGGGCACCCAGGGCCCGTCTGCCGCGTGCTGCCATGACCACTCCTTCGAGGTCGGTTGCGTCAAACATCAGAGGATCACGGCGTCGCTTGCGCAAACCGTAGATCCTATAGGATCGACGACTGGAGATTCTGGCTGCTGGAATCGGTGGATGTCAACGGCTTCGCCGGACAGAGATCGGACGAATCCGAACTGTCGGGGGTGGCGGTTAGGTTCGGGGCATGTTGACCACGCTGGCCGTCGAGAACTACCGCTCCCTGCGCGACCTGGTGCTGCCGCTGTCCGGGTTGACCGTCGTGACGGGGCCGAACGGCAGCGGCAAGTCGAGCTTGTACCGCGCGCTGCGGCTGCTGGCGGACGCGTCACGCAATGGCGCGGTGGCGGCGCTGGCGCGCGAAGGCGGACTGCCGTCGACGCTGTGGGCGGGCCCGGAGAACGGGGTGCGCCCGGGTGCGCGCGTCCAGGGCACGGTGCGCACGAAGGCGGTCGGGCTCCGGCTGGGGTTCGCGGGCGACGAGTTCGGCTACGCGCTCGACCTGGGGCTGCCGGTGCCGAACCGGGAGACGATGTTCAACCTGGACCCGGAGTTCAAGCGGGAGGCGGTGTGGGCGGGTGCCTCCCTTCGGCCGGCTTCCTTGCTGGCCGACCGAGCGGGGCCGTCGGTGCGCACGCGGGTCGCGTCCGGCGGGTGGGGTTCGGATGTCCATCAGATCCGGCTGTCCGACAGCATGCTGAGCGAGTTCGCGGACCCGCGGGCGTGCCCGGAGCTGCTGGTGGTGCGCGAGCGGATCCGGTCGTGGCGGTTCTACGACCACTTCCGCACGGACGCGTCGGCCCCGGCCCGCCAGCCCCGCATCGGAACGCGCACGGTCGTCCTGTCCGACGACGGCGCGGACCTGGCGGCGGCGTTGCGCACGATCATCGAGATCGGGCGCGCGGCGGAGCTGGCTTCGGTGGTGGACCAGGCGTTCCCGGGCTCGACGGTGGAGGTGCTCTCCCAGGACGGCGTGCTGTCGGTCCAGTTCCGCCAGCACGGTCTGCTGCGTCCGTTGTCGGCGGCGGAGCTGTCGGACGGGACGCTGCGGTTCCTGCTGTGGGTGGCGGCGTTGCTGACGCCCCGGCCGCCTGAGCTGCTGGTCCTGAACGAGCCGGAGACTTCGCTGCACCCGGACTTGCTCCCGGCCCTGGCCGGGTTGATCGCGACGGCGGCGAAGGAGACCCAGCTGGTGGTGGTCTCGCACGCCGCCTCCCTGACCCGCGCGCTGTCCGAAGTCGCCGAAGTGGGTGCGCTGGAGCTGGAAAAGGAGAGCGGGGAGACAAAGCTGGTAGGCCAAGGCCGCCTGGACCGGCCCTCGTGGCACTGGCCCACACGCTGACTCACGTATCCAGACGGTCGGCTCACGTACCCAGAGGGTCGGCTCGCGTATCTGGAGGGTCGGCTCACGAACCGACTGGCCAGGTACGTGAGCCGACCGCCTGGGTACGCGAGTTGGCTGTCTGGGTACGCGAGTTCGCCGGTTCGTGTCGGGTCCAACGGCCCTGGTGACCTTGCTGTCCGGGGCGGATCGTGGGTGGATCGTCCGCCGCGTCCGAAAGTGCTGATCATGCGTCCGTTCGCCATCGCCGGTCTGTTCGCCGTCGCCGTGCTGGCCGGCGGCTGCACGACCGCGCCCGCCGCGCAGACTCCTCAGCCGGTGCCGACCACGATCACCGCCGAACCCGTCACCGTCACCTCCACCACGACCGAAACCGTGCCCACGACAGTGACCAGCGTGGTCACCAAGGCAAAGTCCGCACCCAAGACCACCCGGCCCAACGCCGAGCACTGCCAGACCGGTAGCTGCCTGAACGCCGCCCGCGGACTCAGCCAAGAGCAAGTGATTCGCGAGCGGGACGCCTGGCTCGCCACCCACCCTGGCTGGTGCGCGGCCGGCGAAACCGGTGCCGTCGCGCCCTGCTGAATCCTCAGCGGCCCTTCGTGCTCTCCCGGATCTCCAACGCGAACGGCGTCTGGATGTCCTGCGCCGGCAACGTCTTGTCCCCCGTGATGCGCCGGTGCACGAGATCGATCGCCGCCTCGGCCAGTGCCGTCTTGTCCGGGGCGATCGTCGTCAACGCCGGCAGCGAAAACGCGCTCTCTTCGTTGTTGTCGAAGCCCACGATCGCCACGTCTTCCGGCACCCGCAGCCCCAGCTCCGCCACCGCCCGCAACGCGCCGATCGCCAGCAGGTCGTTGAAGCAGAACACCGCGTCCGGCGGCGAATCCAACGCCAGCAACGACCTCATCGCCGCCGCCCCCACCGAGCGGTGCCACTTCTCCGCGGGCGCCACCAGCGCGTCCGAATAGGACAGTCCAGCCAACGACAACGCCGTGCGATACCCGGCCAGACGCTGGGAAGACGTCCCGCGAGCGGGGTTGCGCCCGATCGCCGCGATCCGCGTCCGACCCAAGGACGCCAGATGGGACACCGCGGTCTGCGCCGCCAGGACGTTGTCGATCGCCACGTGGTCGATCGGCACGTCCACCGCGTGCTCGCCCAGCATCACCAGCGGGATCTCGCCCGGCGACGGGAAGTCCGCGGCCTCCAGCGCCTCCGGGTGCACCAGCGCGCCGTCCACCAGGTGCGGCCCCAGCGACGACAGCGTCTCCCGCTCCCGCGACCGCGTCCCCTGCGTCTGTTCGATCAGGACGCTCCAGCCGCGCTTCTGCGCCGCCGTGATGACCAGGCCGGCCAGCTCCCCGAAGTACGGGATCGACAGTTCCGGCACCATCAGCGCCAGGAACCCCGTGCGGCCGCGACGCAGGTTGCGCGCGCCGACGTTGGGCCGGTACCCGGTCGCCGCCAGCGCCTCCTCCACCCGCCGCCGGTTTTCCGGCTTGACGAAGGCATAGCCGTTCACCACGTTCGACACCGTCTTCACCGACACTCCGGCGAGCGTGGCGACGTCTTTGAGCGTCACGGTCACGGGCGGCTCCTTCTCAGGTGGTGAGCACGCAGCATAGCGACATTTTGCCGGTTTACAACGTTGTTCCAACGATGTAAAAAGTACCTCAAGGCTCCCGTGGTGACTCCGATCACCCCGGTGAGCGGGCCCCACCGTCGCTGCCCGAGGAGTCACCGTGCCGCTGTCCACCCGTCCCCGCCTGGTCCTGGTCACCGCGGCCGCCGCCGCGCTCACCCTCACCTCCTGCACCAGCCGGGAAGAGACCCCGGCCGCCCCCTCCAGCGGCGGCGGGCCGGCCGCGTCCGCCCAGTCCGTCGCCCCGTCCGCCGACGGCTGCACCCTCGACAAGACCGGGTACGCCAAGGTCGACCTGAAGACCGCGGTGGTCGGTTTCTCCCAGTCCGAAAAGGAAGCCAACCCGTTCCGGATCGCCGAGACGCAGTCCATTCGCGACGAAGCCGCCAAGCTCGGCATCGCGGGCGACAAGCTGCTCGTCACCAACGCCCAGAGCGACCTGAACAAGCAGATCAGCGACATCAAGTCGATGCTCGACCGCGGCGCCCAGCTGCTCGTCGTCGCGCCGCTGAACTCCGACGGTCTCCAGCCCGCGCTCGACGCGGCGAAGGCCAAGAAGGTCCCGGTCGTCACCATCGACCGCAAGGTGACGTCGCAGCCATGCACCGACTACCTGACCTTCATCGGCTCGAACTTCGTCGAACAGGGCAAGCGCGCCGCGCAGGAGATGGCGCGGGTCACCGGCGGCACCGGCAAGGTCGCGATCCTGCTCGGCGCGTCCGGCAACAACGTGACCACCGACCGCACGTCGGGCTTCAAGGACGAGCTGGCCAAGACCCCCGGCCTCTCCGTGGTCGCCGAGCAGACCGGCGAGTTCGACCGCTCCAAGGGCCAGGCCGTGATGGAGCAGCTCATCCAGAGCCACCCGGACATCACCGCCGTCTACGCCGAAAACGACGAGATGGGCGTCGGCGCGGTCAACGCGCTGAAGACCGCCGGCAAGGCGCCGGGCAAGGACGTCAAGGTCGTCTCGGTCGACGGCACCCGCAACGCCGTGCAGCTCATCGCCGACGGCAGCTACAACGCCGTGATCGAGTCCAACCCGCGCTTCGGCCCGCTGGCCTTCCAGACGCTGCAGAAGTTCGGGAACGGCGAGCCGATCCCGGCCAGCATCGTGATCACCGACGACCAGTACGACGAGACCAACGCCGCGCAGAAGGTCGGGAACGCGTACTGATGACGGCAGCCACCGAAGAGGACGTCGCCATGACGACCGCACCGGTGCTCGAGGTGGCCGGGGTGACCAAGCGGTTCCCCGGCACCCTCGCGCTCGACGACGTCAGCTTCGCGCTGCGACCGGGTGAGGTGCACGCGCTCGTCGGCGAGAACGGCGCCGGGAAGTCGACGCTGATCAAGGTGCTCACCGGCGTCTACCAGCCCGACGAGGGCGAGGTGCGTCACCTCGGCGAGCCGGTGACGTTCAAGCGCCCGATCGACGCTCAGCGGGCCGGGATCTCCACGATCTACCAGGAGGTCAACCTCGTCCCGCTGATGAGCATCGCCGGCAACGTCTTCCTCGGCCGCGAGCCACGCACCAAAGCGGGGCTCGTCGACTGGTCCCGGATGTACGCCGACGCCCGCGAGCTGCTCAAGGGCTACGGCATCGACGACGACGTCAAGCGCCCGCTGCACACCCTGGGTGTCGGCGCGCAGCAGATGGTCGCCCTCGCCCGCGCGGTCTCGACCGACGCCAAGGTCGTCATCATGGACGAGCCGACGTCGTCGCTCGAGCCGCGCGAGGTCGAGACGCTCTTCGAGGTGCTCAACCGGCTGCACGCCGAAGGCATCGCGATCGTCTACGTCAGCCACCGGATGGACGAGCTGTACCGGGTCTGCGAAAGCGTCACCGTCCTGCGCGACGGCCGGGTCGTCCACAGTGGACCGTTGAAGAGCCTGCCGCGCATCGAGCTCGTGTCGAAGATGCTCGGCCGCGAGATCAAGCAGATCCGCGAAGAGGGTGTCACGGCGTTCGGCGAGGAACACGACGTCGAGCGCGAGCCGCTGCTCAAGGCGGAGCACCTGGCCGGCATGCGGAAGCTGCACGACGTCTCGGTGAGCATCCGGCCCGGCGAGGTCGTCGGCCTCGCCGGCCTGCTCGGCTCAGGCCGCAGCGAAACCGCGAGGGCCATCGTCGGCGCGTTCCCCCTCGACGGCGGAAGTGTCTTGCTCGCGGGGAAACCGCTCAAGAAGGGCAAGATCGCCGCCGCCATGCGGGCCGGGATCGCGCTGCTGGCCGAGGACCGCAAGACCGACGGCATCATCCCCAACCTGTCGGTCCGCGAGAACATCGTGCTCGCCGCACTGCCGACGCTCTCGCCGTTCGGCCTGGTCAGCAAGGCCAAGCAGGACAAGGTCGTGAAGATCTTCATGGAACGCCTGCGGATCAAGGCGTCCAGCCCGGAGCAGAAGGTGTCCGAGCTCTCGGGCGGCAACCAGCAGAAGGTGCTGCTCGCCCGCTGGCTGGCCACCGGACCGAAGATCCTGCTGCTCGACGAGCCGACGCGCGGCATCGACGTCGGCGCCAAGGCCGAGGTCCAGGCGCTGATCGACGAGCTCGCGCAGGAAGGGCTCGGCGTGCTGCTCATCTCGTCCGAGCTGGAAGAGCTGATCGACGGCTCCGACCGCGTGGTCGTGCTGCGCGACGGCTCGGTCGTCGGCGAGCTGACCGGCGACCGCATCACCGAGGAGAACGTCCTGACCGCGATCGCAGCCGAGGCTGACAACGATGTCTAGCGCCACCCTGACCAAGACCCCGGACCGCGCGAAAGTCACGGCGTGGCTGCAGAACTACGGCGTCTACCTGGCCGTCGTCGTGCTGCTGCTGTTCAACGTCTTCTTCACCGAGAACTTCCTGTCCGCGGCCAACTTCCGCACCCAGTTGGTGCAGGCGGCGCCGGTCTGCATCGTCGCGCTCGGCATGGCGCTGGTGATCGGCACCGAAGGCATCGACCTGTCGGTCGGCTCGGTGATGGCGATCTCCGCCGCGCTCATCCCGCTCTACCTGGGCGCGGGCCCGCTGATGGCGATCATCGTCGCCGTCATCGCGGGTGTGGTCTCCGGCCTCTTCAGCGGATACCTGGTGGCGTACCTGGGGATCCAGCCGATCATCGCGACCCTCGCGTTGCTCGTCGGCGGCCGGGGACTCGCCCTGGTGATCGCCCACGGCCAGCTCGTCCAGGTGCGCAACCAGGAGTTCCTGGAGCTGGGTACCGGCGACCTCCTGGGCGTGCCGATCATGGTCATCGTCGCGGGCGTGCTCGCGGTGCTGGCCGGGCTGGTCGTGCAGCGCACGACGTTCGGCAGGCACCTGGTCGCGGTCGGCGGCAACCGCGCCGCCAGCACCCTGGCCGGGCTGCCGGTGAAGCGCGTGCTCATCAGCGTCTACGTCATCTCCGGGGCGCTGGCCGCGATGGCCGGCGTGCTGGCGACGTCCCGGCTGGCCGCCAGCGACCCGAGCGACGTCGGCCTGCTCATGGAACTGTCCGCGATCACCGCGGTCGTCGTCGGCGGCACCCCGCTGACCGGCGGCCGGGTCCGCGTGCTCGGCACCGTGTTCGGTGCCCTGCTCATGCAGCTCGTCCAAGCCACCCTGATCAAGCACAACCTGCCGGACTCGACCGCGCAGATGGTCCAGGCGGCCATCATCATCGTCGCGGTCTACGTCGCCCGTGAGCGGAGCAGCAAATGACCGCGACCCAGACCCAGGCCCGCAACGCGGCGTTCGCGGGCGTCCTGCAGCGTCAGGGCGCGGCTGTCGTGCTCGTGCTCGGCCTCGCCGCGTCGTGGTTCGCGTTCCCGCACTTCGGCACCGCGGACAACCTGCGCAGCCTGGTGCTGCAGGGTTCGTTCCTCGCGGTGATCGCGCTGGGCATGACGTTCGTGATCATCTCCGGCGGCATCGACCTGTCGGTCGGCTCGAACTACGCGCTCGGCGGCGTCCTCGCCGCGTACGGCGCGCAGTACGGGCTCATCGTCGCGATCCTGTTACCGCTCGCGGTGTGTTCGCTGATCGGGTTCGTCAACGGCATGCTCATCGCGCGCACCGGGATGGCGCCGTTCATCGTCACGCTGGCGTCGCTGTTGTTCGCCCGGGGTCTGTTGCTGGCCCTCACGTCCGAGGGTGCGACGACGTACAAAGTGGACCCCGGATCGGCGTTCCTCTGGCTCGGGCAGGGCACGATCTTCGGCATCGGCGTCCCGGTGTACCTGACACTCGTCCTGTTCGCGCTCGGCGGGCTGCTGCTGCGCCGCACCCGGTTCGGGCAGTCGGTGTTCGCCATCGGCGGCGCCGAGCAGTCCGCGCTGCTGATGGGCCTTCCGGTGGCCCGCACCAAGATCAGCCTCTACACGCTCAGCGGCGCGCTCGCCGGGTTCGCCGGCGTCCTCACCGCCGCGTACCTGCAGTCCGGCGTCACGGTGATCGGCGTCGGCACCGAGCTCGACGCGATCTCCGTCGTCGTCATCGGCGGCACGCTGCTCACCGGCGGCGCCGGGACGATCATCGGCACCCTCGTCGGCGTGCTGCTGCGCACGCTGATCCAGAACGTCATCAACCAGATCGGCACCCTCGACTCCAACTACCAGACGGTGGTGAGCGGGGCTTTCCTGCTCGTCGTCGTGGTGATCCAGCGCCTGCTGGCGCGTTCCCGAACCCGCTGAGCCCCGTCCCCCACCAGGAGGTCTCAACGATGTTCCGCCCTGCCCGAAAAACCCGGAGATGGCTGACCGCCGCCGCCGCGTTCGCCGTCGCGGTCGCCGGTCTCGGCACTGTGCCGGCGGCGGCGAGCGCCGCGCCCGCTGGACCCCAATGGCAACGGCTGACCCCGCCGCTGTCGACGCCGTGGACGAAGGACGTCTCGCCGTCGAACGCCCTCCCCGACTACCCGCGGCCGCAGCTGACCCGCGACAAGTGGCAGAACCTCAACGGCGTCTGGGAGTTCGCCAAGGCGACCCCGGGTGAGGCCGCGCCGATCGGGAAGACGCTCGGCGAGCGGATCCTCGTGCCGTACCCGGTCGAGTCCGCGCTGTCCGGGATCATGCGCCACGAGACGAACATGTGGTACCGCCGCACGTTCGAGGTCCCCAAGAACTGGCAGGTCGGCAAGGGCCAGCGGCTCCTGCTGCACTTCCAGGCCGTCGACTACGACGCCACGATCATCGTCAACGGCAAGACCGTCTCCCGCCACACCGGCGGCTACGACGCGTTCTCCGTCGACGTCACCGACGCGCTGACCACCGCCAAGAACCAGGAGCTCGTCGTCGGCGTCGCCGACCCGAACGACCAGGGCGGGCAGCCGATCGGCAAGCAGCGCCAGCCCGGCGACGGCATCTTCTACACGCCGTCCTCCGGCATCTGGCAGACCGTGTGGATGGAGCCGGTGGCCTCGGCGCGCGTCGACCGGCTCGACATCACGCCCGACGTCGCTTCCGGCTCGGTCACGGTGAACGCCGTGGTCGGCGGGCCGGTGAAGCAGCGCGTCGAAGCCGTCGCCTACGACCACGGCCGCCCGGTCGGGCGGGTCAGCGGGGACGCGAACAAGCCGTTGAAGCTCAAGGTGGACCGGCCGCACCTGTGGTCGCCGGACGACCCGTTCCTCTACGACCTGCGCGTCAAGCTGTCGGGCGGCGACGAAGTGGGTTCGTACTTCGGCATCCGGTCGATCAGCGTCGGCAAGACCGCCGACGGCAAGCAGCGGATGCTGCTCAACGGCAAGTTCGTCATGCAGGTCGGCCCGCTCGACCAGGGTTTCTGGCCGGACGGCATCTACACCGCCCCGACCGACGCGGCGCTGAAGTTCGACCTGCAGCAGGAGAAGGCGCTCGGCTTCAACATGGTGCGCAAGCACATCAAGGTCGAGCCGGACCGCTGGTACTACTACGCCGACAAGCTCGGGCTGATGGTGTGGCAGGACATGCCGGCGATGAAGGACGACGTCGAGCCGTCGGCCGCGTCGCGCGTCAACTACGAGTCCGAGATGAAGCGGATGATCGACCAGCACCGCAGCTTCCCGTCGATCGTCACGTGGGTGCCGTTCAACGAGGGCTGGGGCGACTACGAGGTCGGCCGCATCGCCGACGAGGTCAAGTCCTGGGACCCGTCGCGGCTGGTGAACGCCGAATCCGGCGTCAACTGCTGTAGGTCCGAACCGGACAGCGGCAAGGGTGACATCTACGACGACCACACCTACACCGGGCCCGGAACACCGGTGCAGACCGGGACGCGTGCGGCGGTCGACGGCGAGTACGGCGGCCTCGGTCTGAAGGTCGCCGGGCACGAGTTCGACCCGGCGGGCAGCTTCGCCTACGAGATGGAGCCCGACAGCGCGACGCTGACCCGGCGCTACGGCGAGCTGCAGCAGCGCCTGCTGCTGGTCGCCCAGCGGTGCGGCGTCTCGGCCGGCGTCTACACGCAGACCACCGACGTCGAGAAGGAGGTCAACGGCTTCTTCACCTACGACCGGCAGGTGAAGAAGATGGACTTCGCGGCGGTCCGCGCGGCGAACCTCGCGGTCATCAAGGGCGCCACCGGTGCCCCGGTGTCCGGCCCCTCGGTACCCGCGGGAACGCCGGGCATCGACGGCATCGCGGCGTACCCGTTCGACGAGAACACGGGCACGGTGGCCGCGGACGCGGTCGGCGACCACGACGCGACGCTCGTCGGCGGCGCGTCCTGGACCGAGGGCAAGAGTGGTTCGGCCTTGGCCGTCAACGGTTCCGGCCAGTTCGCCGACACCGGCGCGTCCCTGGTGAACACCGAAGGCAGCTACAGCGCGGCCGCGTGGGTCAAGTTCAACGCGGTCGGCGACGGCTTCCAGACCGTGGTGAGCCAGGACGGCGACAGCACCAGCGCGTTCTTCCTGCAGTACTCGGGCCAGGACCACCGGCTGGCGATGAGCTTCGTGGGCACGCGGGCCCTGGCGCCCACGGCACCGGAGGCGAACCGCTGGTACCACGTGGTCGGCGTCCGCGACGCGGCTGCGGGCACGCTGAAGCTGTATGTGGACGGGCAGTTGGCGGCCACGAAGAGCGTCTGCCTCGGCGACGCATCGACGGGCCACACGGTGATCGGCCGCGGCAAGTACGGCGGCGGCCCGGTCGACTACCTCGACGGGGCGGTCGACCAGGTCCACGTCTACGACCGGGCTCTGTCCGACGCGGACGTGAGCGCGTTGTACTCCAGCGGGAAGTAGGCAACCGGAAGCACTCCTGAAGCGTGTTGGGCCCGGGGACCGCGATCGCGGTCCCCGGGTCTCGCATTTCAGGGGGTGAGCCTTTTGGGCTCTCGAAGATCGTTCCTGCCCGCCAGAGCGGGCGTCCTCACACTCGTCACAGCGCTGGTCGCGACCGGCACGGCGGTGCTCACCGCGGCCCCGGCCTCGGCGCAGACGGTCACCGAGACCACGGCGTCGTCGTGGGCCTACGTCGACTCGGCGGCGCCGAAGGCGAGTTTTGTCAACCAGCCAGGGAACGCGCCGGTCGGCGCGCACACCTACGCCGGCGGCACGAACCACGTGTTCAAGTCCTACGTCACCTTCGACATCTCCGCGTTGAAGGGCAACCCGCTCGAGCGCGCGTACGTGAGCACCGGCGAAACCGCCGTCACTGACTGCGCCCACCCTCGCTCGACCGAGGTCTGGCTGACCGACCCCGCGAAGAAGCCGACCTGGAACAACCAGCCGGCGGAGCTCGTCAAGGCCACCGGCCCGTACATCGACTCTTCGTGCCCTTCGCGGCAGGTGACCTGGACGGTCACCGCGGCGATCCAGGCCGCGATGGACGCCGGGCGCACCACGGCGACCTTCGTCCTGCGCCTGCCCGAGGACCAGCAGAACGACCCGGCGTCCGGCCGTGAGTACAACCCGCGCGCGGTGCTCGGGCTCACCTTCGACAAGACACCGGGCAAGCCGTCCGGGCTCTCCGTCAACTACCAGGCGTGCACGGCGAAACCGACCGTGGTCTCGCGCCAGGCGCACCTGAGCGCCACGGTGCCCGACGGGGACGACTCCATCATCAACGGGGAGTTCGCGTTCTGGCCCGCCGACGCGCCGGACCAGCGCAAGACCGTCGGCACCATGGGCGCCGGCCTGAACGGCGAGATCTGGACCGACGCGGACTCGTTCCTCACCGAAGGCGTCACCTACGTCTGGCAGGCACGGGGTAAGGACTACCAGGGCGTCTGGGGACCGTGGAGCGGGACCTGCAAGTTCACCACGGACTTCACGCCGCCCGCGGCCGCCCCGGTGATCACCTCGGCCGACTACGCGGCCCAGGCACCTCCGGGCGCCGGCGGCACCGGTGTGCCCGGCACGTTCGTGTTCGACGCCAAGGGGGACAAGGACGTCGTCGGCTTCCGATGGGACGGCGGGTACGTCGCCGCCGACCGCAAGGGCGGCAAGGCGACCGTCCGGTACGCGCCCAAGACCAGCGGACCGGTGAGCATCGGCGCGGTGTCCGTCGACGCGGCGGGCAACCAGTCGCCGTCGGCCGGCTACCGGTTCTGGGTCGCCTCCAACCAGCCCGGAGTCACCTGCGCGCCGTTCGACGACTTCGTCGGTGTGGCGCGGACGTGCACCTTCACGCCCGTCGGCAGCACGCCGGTCACTGCGTACGTCTACCACCTGGGCAACCAGCCGGACGACACCGTGGCGGCCGGCCCGGACGGCACGGCGACGGTGCAGGTCACCCCGACCGACCCGGACCTCACCTACCTCCAGCTGTCCGTGCGGGCCCAGCTCGCCACCGGGTACCTGACGTCGGAGAGCAGTGAGACGGTCGTGAGCGAGCCCGGCGAGCCGGAGGTCGAGTCGCTGACCGCGAACCCGACCCAGGGCCTGCCCGCGCAGTTCCGGGTGCACGCCGTCCTGCCCGGGTCGGTCTCGTTCACCTACCACTGGAACGACGGCGAGATGAGCACCGTGCCGCTCGATGCGGACGGCACCGCGACCGTCACGCTCACGCCGGCGACGTCGTCGTGGGGCTCGTTCTACGGCTACACGACCACGGCTTCGGGCCAGAACTCCGGCTGGGGCGGCCTGAACGTCTCGGTCGCCTCGAACAAGCCGAAGGTGACGAGCGCGGAGTACCCGGAGGGCGGCGGCATGACCGGGGCGGTCGGCGTCCCGGGCACGTTCGTGTTCTCCTCGCCCGTGCCCGGCGCGGTGAGCTACACGTACGAGTTCGACAACGGGGTGCACGGCACGGTGGCCGCGGGACCGGACGGCACCGCCAGTGTCGTGTTCACCCCGACCGAGCCGTACATCAACAGCATCTACGCGACCACGAAGTTCGCCGACGGCAGCGTTTCCGAGCAGGGCGGCTACACGTTCTACGTCAACTACTCGGCGCCGCGGTTCGAGTGTGACGCCACCGGCTGGTCGGTGGCGCCGGGGCAGCACATCCAGTGCACCCTGTCGCCGGTGCAGGCGAACCTCGCGTCCTACGGGTACGCGGTGGACTCGGGTCCGGAGACGACGGTGGCCCCGGGGCCCGACGGCACGGCGACGATCGGCTTCGACGTGCCGGCCGACCGGACGAGCGGTTCGTACGTGCAGCTGCGGCTGTGGAGCACGAACACGGCGGGCACCCGGACGGACGAGACGGGGACCAGCTTTTACGTCTACGTGAACACGGGCACCTCGGCCCGCACCGCGCACGCGGTCTGACACCCGCGACGGCCACCCGGCGGGGTGGCCGTCGCGGTTTGACCTGGAGCCCGCTCCAGCCGCTACCGTCGCCGACATGACCGAAGATCGCTTCGAACGCGGCCACCAGGCACTGATTGACCTCAACGGCGAGGAGACCGCGCAGCGCGTGCTCGACGGCCTCGCCGACATCTCGCCGAAGCTGGCCGACAGCCTCGTCGCCTGGGGGTTCGGCGAGATCTACACGCGGCCGCAGCTCGTGCCGCGGGATCGGCAGCTCGTCACGCTCGGCATGCTGACCGCGCTCGGCGGGTGCGAGCCGCAGCTGGAGGTGCACGTCAACGCCTCCCTCAACGCCGGGCTCACCCCCGAGGAGATCGTCGAGGCGCTGCTGCAGTCGGCCGCCTACTGCGGGTTCCCGCGCGCGCTGAACGCGACCGCCGTGGCGAAGAAGGTCTTCGGCGAACGCGGCTTGCTGCCCGTGGCGGACCGATGAGGGCCGTGGTGTTCGGCGCGACTGGCATGGTCGGGCGGGGCCTGCTGCGCGAGTGCCTGCTCGACGAGCGGGTCGAGGCCGTGCTCGCAATCGGCCGGTCCGCCCTCGGCGAGGAGCACCCGAAGCTCACCGCACGCGTCGAAAAGGACCTGTTCGCCCTCGAGCCGATCACCGGGTACGACGTGTGCTTCTTCTGCCTCGGCGTGTCCTCGGTCGGCATGGCGCCGGAGGAGTACGAGCGGATCACCTACCAGCTCACCCTTTCGGTGGCCGGGAAGCTGCCGGCGGACACCACTTTCGTGTACGTCTCGGGTGCCGGCAGCGACAGCACCGAACGCGGCCGGGTGCGCTGGGCGCGCGTCAAGGGCGCCACCGAGAACGCGCTGGCGAGGCTGCCGCTGCGGACGTTCTCCGTCCGCCCCGGCTACATCCAGCCGCTGCACGGGGTCACGTCGAAGACCACGCTGTACCGAACGCTCTACCGCGTCGCGATGCCGCTGTACCCGGTGCTGCGGCGGCTGCTCCCCCGCTTCGTGACGACCAACCGGGAACTCGGCCTGGCGATGCTGGAAGTCGCCGAGAACGGCTACGAGAAGCCGGTGCTCGAGAACGCCGACATCGTCACCGCCGCCGCGCGACGAGCCCGGCCAGCAGGTTCGTGAGCCCCTCGGCCAGCCCGGCCGCGAATTCCGGAGTCAGCCCCACCTCGGCCGCCGCCGTCGCCACGACGTCGGTCGGGTTCGCGAGCGGCCACGCGCCCGACACCAGGACCACGACCCCGAGGGCGAACTGCCGGGCGCCGTCGGCCGACAGCTCCGGCACCCGCGTCCGGACCAGCGCGCCGAGCCGTTCGGTGCTGCCGGCCGCGCGGCGTTTGAAATCGCGGGCGAACTCCAGCGAGATGTTGCGCTCCAGCACCGGCGCCATCGAGCTGATCAGCTCGCACAGCAACCGCCGCTCGGCGAGCGTCGAGGCGATCTTCCCCGCGACACGCTCTTCGCGCGCGAAGCCGGGATCCGCCGGCGCCGGGTCGCCGAGCTTTCCTTGGAGGTCGTCGAGCCACGCCGTCCACGCCGTGTCGAGGACCTCGAGGAAGATCGCCTCTCGGCTGTCGAAGTAGCGGAGCACATTGGACTTCGCGAGCCCGACGTGGCAGCTGAGCTCCCGCAGGCTGATGTCGGCGACCGGGCGCTCGGCCAGGAGCTCCCGTGCGGCGGCGAGGATCGCGGTGCGGCGCGCCTCGATCTGCTCGGGCCGCCGGGCTCGCTGGAATCCGGCGCTCATGGCGCCGACAGTATCCGGTCAGCCGTGGTGGGCGGTCTCCCGCCGCGTCTTGACCCGCCGATAGCTCCAGCCCAGCAGCGCGAAGAGGATCACCGACGACAGGATCAGGCTCGACCCGGTGCTCCAGCCGCTGAACGGCAGCCACTTCACCGTGCCCCAGACGATGCCCGCCGCCAGCAACGCCAGGCCGGCCACGACCGAGCCGGCGATCCGCAGCGGCGACGACACGCTGTCTTCGGCCGCCTTCATCGCGCGGTCGCGCACCGGGTCGACGTACTTCTCGAGCGCCGGGAACTCCGACGCCAGCACGAGGAGCCCCGCGAGCACGAGCAGCAGCCCGGGGCCGGGCAGGACGAGCAGCAGCACCCCGACCACCAGCAGGACGCCACCCGCCACCACGATCAGGATCCGCTTCGCCTGTTTGCCGATGCCCACTGGGCGTCTCCCCTCGTTTCGTCCGATTCTTCCTGGTTACGGCTCCGCGTGCCACTCACGAGCACCCGGACCCGCGCTGCGGCGACGGCCAGGCCCGCCAGCGCGACCACGCCGAGCGCGGCCACGAGCCCCGGCCAGACGTAGAGCACCTGGGCGTAGGTACCCCGCCGGCCGGCGAATACCACCCCGAGCAGCTGCGGCAGGAACGCGAGCGGGACGAGCGGCAGCAGCGGCGGCACGACCCGCCACCACCGGGGCTTCCGCCGGGCCCGCCGGACGCCCAGCACAGCTAGCCCCACGGCGAGCAACGCCAGCGCCGCGAGGACCCGGTCCGCGATCACCCCGGCCGGCAGCGCGGGCTCCGGAGAACCACCCTGGACGAGCGTGACCAGGCCTTGGGCCAGCGACTCGGCGTCGTTGTCCAGGGCGAGGCCGGTGCCGGCCAGCACCGCGATGCCGTAGCCGCCGGGCAGCAGGATCTGCGCGGCGGTGTGGGTGAACCACTCGCCGTTGTGGGAGAGCTGGCCCGGCCGGTAGCTTCCCCAGCCCAGTGCGTATTCGCGGCCGGGGGCCGGGGTGTGCGCCAGCGCGACCGAAGCCGGGGACAGCACGCCGCCGCCGCTCTGCTGCGCCATCAGCCACTTCGCCAGGTCCTCGGCGGTGGTGACGACGCCGTGGCTGCCGCCGGTGAACCAGTCCGGCTCGGCCGCCGGGACCTCGAACCCGAACGCCCGGACGTACCCGGTGGTCCCGGCCGGCGGCTCGTCCACGCTGGTGCTCGACGTCATCCCGAGCGGGGCGAACAGCCGCGTCCGGAGGTACTCCGCGAACGGCTGCCCGGCCACGACCTCGACGATTCGCGCGGCCACCTCGTAGTTCGGGTTGTGGTAGTGGAACTCCGTCCCGGGCTCGCTCGCCAAGCCCGCGTCACGCAGGCGCTCAACCGCTTCGGCGAGGGTGTGCGGCTGCGACAGCCGGAGGTCGGGGAACGCGGAGTCGGCCATCCCGGACGTCTGGTCCAGCAGCATCCGGACGGTGATCCGCGCGCCGCGCGGGTCGGCGAGCCGGAAGCCGGGCAGGTAGCGCGGCACGGGCTCGTCGAGCCCGATCCGGCCCGCTTCGACGAGCTGCAGCACCGCGAAGGCCGTCATGGACTTGCTCAGCGACGCGATCGGCAGCCGGGTCGACGCGGTGATGGGCGTGCCCGAGGCGTCGTGGCCGTAGCCCGCGACGCGGACGACGTCGCCGCCGTGCGTGACGGCGACCGCGGCGCCCGGCAGGTCCGTGTGGTCGAGGTAGGCGCGGACGTACCCGTCTATGTCCGGCGCCGCGGCGGCGGTGGCCGGGGTCGCGGTGCCCAGCAGGAGGGCCGCGAGCACGAGGAAAAGCCTGGTCATGGGGGTCAACGTAGGTACTGGGCGGGGTCGACGGCCGCTGCCGGACGACGTCGGTCACCCCCGACTTTCGGCAGGACCTTGACAGCGCGGCTATATTCAACTCATCAGTTGATAAACAGATTGGTTGATAAAGATGGCGGTTGACGAGGAGGCGCTGGACCGGGCGTTCACCGCCCTCGGCGACCCGGTGCGCCGGGCGTTGATCGCGCGGCTGTCACGCGGCGAAGCGACGGTCAACGAGCTGGCCGAGCCCTTCGCGATCACGAAGCAGGCCGTGTCCCGGCACATCCAGGTGCTGGAGCAGGCCGGGCTGATCACGCGCAGCCGCGACGGGCAGCGCCGGCCGTGCCACCTCGTGCCGTCCGCCCTCGAAGCCCTCACCGGCTGGATCGACACCTACCGGCTGGCCACCGAACGCAGCTACCGGCGGCTCGACGCCGTCTTGGACACCCTGGAGGAAACGCCGTGAGCACCACGATCACCGCGCAGCCCGGAACGCCGTTCATCGAGGTCACCCGCGAGTTCGCGGCCCCGCCGTCGGCGGTGTTCCGCGCGCACACCGACCCGGAGCTGATCGTGCGCTGGCTGGGCCCGCACGGCATGGAGATGGAGATCGTCGAGTTCGACGCCCGATCCGGGGGCACCTACGACTACATCCACCGCGACGAGCGTGGCGAGTACCGCTTCCGCGGCGTCTACCACACGGTGAGCGCCGACCGGATCGTCCAGACTTTCGAATTCCTCGGTGCGCCAGGCGAAGTCACGCTCGACTCGATGGCACTGACCGACCTCGGCGGCCGCACGCGCATGGTGACCCACTCGGTGTTCCCGTCGATCGAGGCGCGCGACGCGGCTCTGGAGAGCGGGATGAGCCGCGGGATGACGGAGTCGTACGAGCGGCTCGACAAAGTGCTGGCGGGCTGAGATGGCTGTCGTCGCAAGCTTCTGCATGTCATTGGACGGGTTCGTCGCGCGGCCCGACGACTCGGTCGGGCCATTGTTCGACTGGTACACCGCGGGCGACGTCGAGGTGCCGATGGTGGGCTACCCGATGACGTTCCGCGTTTCCCCGGCCAGCGCGGACTACTTGCGTTCCTTTTTGGACACTGTTCGCCACGGCGCGTTCGTCTGCGGGCGGCGGGTGTTCGACTACACCCATGGCTGGGGCGGGAATCCGCCTGGTGGGGGTGCAGCTTTCGTTGTCACTCACCAGCCTCCGCCTTCGGACTGGCCCGCTTCTCATCTTGCGCCGTTCACCTTTGTCTCTTCCGTCTCGCGTGCTGTCGAGCTGGCTGTGGCTGCCGGGGATGGCAGTGCTGGGGTCTCCGGGCCGAATATTGCTCAGCAGTGCCTGAATCTTGGGCTTCTCGATGAGGTGCGGATCGATCTTGTGCCCGTTCTGCTCGGGTCGGGGGTTCGGTACTTCTCCGATCTTCATACTGACGCTTCGCTTGAGCAGGTTGAAGTTGTTGCCGGGGTTGGGGTTACTCACTTGCGTTATCGGGTTCGGTACCCACAGTCTTAAAGATGCGGCTTCGCCGGGGCGTGGGAAATCGGCGCTTCCTGTGGTTGCTTGCTGCTCGGTGCCGGAGCGCCGATTCCCCACGCAACGGCGCCCCTGCCGAACTTATAGTGGATCACCCTGTCGTGTGATGACCGTGCGTTCGACTGCCGGTAATCTTGGTGTGTGGACAGCGAAACGGCGTGGAAAGCGGATGCGGCGGCCTTGGCCGACTGCATCTCCGCGCTGCTCACCGTTGTGCGGTCTGCCGAGGCTGAGATCGGTTCTCTGCTCGCGGAAATCGAGTCCCGCGGCGTGATGGAGTTGTTCGGATACCGGTCTGTAGCGCGACTTTTCGAGCACCTCGCCGATGTTCCCAAGTCTGCCGCTGAGACCGTGGTCAAACGAGCCCGAGCCCTTACGCCCGGCCGCAACCTCGGCGGCACGCCGATCCCCGCGGTTGCTCCCGCCACCGGCCTTGTTGCCTTGGATGGCCGGTTGAGCAATCCGATGATCGACACCATCGTCGGCGCGCTCATCCAGGTCCCGCCTGAACATCGCGACGACGCCGAACGCGATTTGCTGACCTTCGCCGAAGACGCCGGCTACAAGCAGGTCGCGGCGTTGGGTGCGCGAATCGTGGCCCACCTCGACCCTGATGGCGCCGAGCCCGACGAGGCTGAACCGGCCACCCCCAGCCGCGAGCTTTCCTTGCGGCGCAAAAGAACCGGGATCTGGGAACTGAACGGCCGCTTCGACGACGAGACCGGCACCCGCGCCAACGCACTCTTGGACTCCCTGGCCCAACGCCGCACCACCGACGAGGGCCCAGACCTCCGTTCCCCACAGGAACGCTACGGCGACGCCTTCTCCGACACGATCGACCTCGCCCTCAACACCCCAGACCTGCCGATGCAAGCCGGGGAACGAGCCCACGTGATGATCGCGGTGTCATTGGCGGACCTGAAGTCCGGCATCGGCCAGGCGACCCTCGGCGATACCGACACCACGCCCAACGCCGGCATCGGCCGGGACACCCTCGGCGACTTCGGCAGTTTACCCAAGGCCAGCGCCGGCCGAGCCACCCTCGGCGACCTCGGCACCATGTCAGCGGCCGAGGCCCGAATCCACGCCTGCGACTGCAAACTCATCCCCGCAGTCCTCGGCACCAAAAGCGAACCCCTCGACCTCGGCCACCAACACCGTCTGATCTCCACCCCACTCCGCCGAGCGCTCTACCTGCGCGACCGCGGCTGCGCCTTCCCCGGCTGCCACCGCCCACCCCGGCACTGCCAAGGCCACCACATCCGCCACTGGGCCGACGGCGGCCCCACCAACCTCGGCAACCTGGTCCTGATGTGCGCCCACCACCACCGACTACTGCACCGCTCCGGCTGGCAAGTCCGCATCGCGGCCGACGGATTGCCTGAGTTCCTGCCACCGGCGTTCCTGGACCGCCGCCGAAAACCCAGGCGCAACAACCTCCACCAGCCGTTGCCCTTCGCAGCGTGACCAATATGGGAAAGGCCCGCAGCCACCGGCTACGGGCCTACACCCACGCCCCAAGCTATCCGCAACGACGAGCGGCGGGTCGCCACTCCGGCCCACACCTCAGGCCATCGGCACCACATAAGCGGCCAGCCATCTCTGCCTGCTCAGACCCCACACCACCAGGCAACAGCTCCAGGCCGCACCCCACGCTCAGCCGCATCCTCAGCCCACGCCCAGCGCGCCCAGCTCCAGGCAGCCGGTCACGCCCAGCCCACGCCGACCGGCCCCAGCGAGAGCGAGCCGCTACCCATCCGCCCCAACAGGTCAGAACCTCAGTCGAGACAGAACTCGTTGCCTTCGATGTCCCGCATCCCGATGCACGACTCATTGAAACCATCGGCCAGCAGCACCCGCTCCTGCACCGCCCCGAGCGCGATCAACCGCGCGCACTCCGCCTCGAGCGCCGCCAAGCGCTCCTCCCCCACCAACCCAGTCCCGACCCGCACATCAAGGTGCACCCGGTTCTTCGCGACCTTGCCTTCCGGCACCCGCTGGAAGAACAGCCGCGGCCCCGCACCCGAGGGGTCAACGCAGGCGAACGCCGAACCCCGGCGCTCGGGCGGCAACGAGCTGTCGAACTCGTCCCAGCTCGCGAATCCCTCCGGTGGCGGCGGGACGACGTACCCCAGCACCTCGCACCAGAACCGCGCCACGCGCTCGGGTTCCGCACAGTCGAACGTGATCTGGACCTGTCTGATCGACCCCATCCGCCCACTTTAGCGGGATCACTCGCCCGCGCCCGCCAGAAGCTGGTCGAACGGGATGAACGCCGGCTCCTCAGCCGCCGCGGGGCGGCCGGCGGTGAGTGAGGCCAGCTCCGCTCCCGCCTTCTCGATCCGCCGCTGCAGCGCTCCCTCTCCGCTCCCCCAGTCCGACGAAGCCGCGTACACCCCCGTCGCGACCGGGTCCGCCTTCAAGTACCCGAACAACGGCCGCAGTTGGTAGTCGAGGACCAGTGAGTGCCGCTCTGTCCCGCCCGTCGCTGCGAGCAGCACCGGCTTGCCCGTCAACGAGTCCGCGTCCAGCACGTCGAAGAACGACTTGAACAGTCCGCTGTACCCGGCCGTGAACACCGGCGTCACCACGATCAACGCGTCGGCGTCGACCACCGAAGCGATCGCCGAACGCAACGCCGGGCTCGGGAAGCCCGTCAGGAGGTTCTTCGTCACGTCCAGTGCGATGTCGCGCAGCTCGACCACCGAGACCGACACCGGCTCCGGCGACGCGGCGACCGTCGCCGCCGCCAGGCGGTCCGCCAGCAGCCGGGTCGACGACGGGACCGACAGCCCCGCCGTCACCACCGCGAGCTTCATGCCGGCACCGCCGCCGAAGCCGCAGCCGCCAGCGACGCGTGCGTCGGTGCGTCCGGAACATGCGCCGGCCGCAGCGAGTCCAGCTCCTTGCGCAGCACCGGCACCACCTCCGAGCCCAGCAGGTCCAGCTGCTCCAGCACCGTCTTCAGCGGCAGGCCCGCGTGGTCCATCAGGAACAGCTGGCGCTGGTAATCACCGAAGTGCTCGCGGAACGTCAGCGTCTTGTCGATGACCTCCTGCGGGCTGCCGACGGTCAACGGCGTCTGGTCGGTGAACTCCTCCAGCGTCGGGCCGTGGCCGTACACCGGCGCGTTGTCGAAGTACGGACGGAACTCGTTCCACGCGTCCTGGGACTTGGGGCGGATGAACGCCTGCCCGCCCAGGCCGACGATCGCCTGGTCCGCCGTCCCGTGGCCGTAGTGCTCGAAGCGCTGCCGGTAGAACGCGATCAGCTGCTGGAAGTGCGAAGTCGGCCAGAAGATGTGGTTGGCGAAAAAGCCGTCTCCGTAGAACGCCGCCTGCTCCGCGATCTCCGGGCTGCGGATCGACCCGTGCCACACGAACGGCGGGACGTCGTCCAGGGGCCGCGGGGTGGACGTGAAGCCCTGCAGCGGCGTGCGGAACTTGCCGGACCAGTCGACGACGTCCTCGCGCCAGAGGCGGCGCAGCAGCGCGTACTTCTCGATCGCCAGCGGGATGCCCTGGCGGATGTCCTCGCCGAACCACGGGTAGACCGGGCCGGTGTTGCCGCGGCCCATCATGAGGTCGACGCGGCCGTCGGCGAGGTGCTGCAGCATCGCGAAGTCCTCGGCGATCTTCACCGGGTCGTTCGTGGTGATCAGCGTCGTCGACGTCGAGAGGATGATCTTCGACGTCTGCGCCGCGATGTGCCCCAGCATCGTCGTGGGCGACGACGGCACGAACGGCGGGTTGTGGTGCTCGCCGGTCGCGAAGACGTCGAGCCCGACCTCCTCGGCCTTGAGCGCGATCCGGACCATCGCCTTGATCCGCTCGTGCTCCGTGGGCGTGGTGCCGTTCGTGGGATCGGTCGTGACGTCGCCCACCGTGAAGATTCCGAACTGCATGACCTTGCTCCCTTCGCGACCCCCATCTTACATGCGCGTTCAACTACTTCCAAGCAAGAGATATTCCGGCCGTCAACGCCGTAGGGGGCACCCAGTAAGGTCAAGGACATGGACGCGGAGCTCGGTCGGCTGGGTCTGGCAGAACGTTCGGTACGACTTCTCACGGGCCGCGACATCTGGGGTTCGATCACCCCACTGCTCGCGCCTCGCCGGAACCTGGTGGCCGCCTTCGGCCACGTCGGTCCCGGCGCGGCCGCGCTGCTGCCTCTGGAACCCGGTGACACGGTGATCACGGACGCGAGCCTGGACACTGTGCTGTCCGGTGCGACGAGTCCGCACGCCCTGCTGCACTGGGTGAAGGCAGGTGTGATCGTGCACTCGCTGCGCGGGCTGAACGCGAAGCTGGTGATCGCCGAGGACGATCCGTCGTTCGTGGTGGTCGGCTCGGCCGACGTCACCGCCGCGGGCCCGCGGCAGCTGTTCGAGGCGGTGACCGTCTCCCACGAGAAGAACACCGTCGAGGAGGCCCAGGAGGCCTGGCTCGAGTGGTGCGACCTGGCGGGACCTTCGCTGACGGCGAGTGATCTGGAGCCCCTCCTGGAGCAGTACGGCGCCGGCAAGCTGGTCACCGCGCAGCGCCCCGCCACCCCCACCCGCTCCGCGCCGGCCGCCCGGCCCGTGGTGACGAGCCGCCCGGCGACGCCCGTCCGGCCCGCCGCCGCGACACCGGCGCCCTCCCCGGTCCGCCCCGCACCGACTCCGCCGCCGCCGCCGTCGCCGTCGCCGGTCCGGCCCGCGGCACCCGCCCCGGCCGTTCCGCAGGTAGCCGATTCCCCACCGCCCACCGCAGCCGACCCGGTGGAGCCGGAATCCCCCGCCGTCACCGTGCCGACAGCCGAAGTGGCGGAACCGGTTGCGGCGGAGACCGAGTCCGACACACCCGAAGCCGTCAACGTGCCCCGCCCCCCTTGGCCGCGGCCGGCCGAGCTGTACCTCGTCAGCCTCGTCGAGGGCGGCGAGCCGTCGGCCGAGGCCGAGTACCGGCTCGAAGAGCTGACGCGCGAGTACACGCACCCCGGCGAGAACGGCGAACAGCCGTTCCGCGTCGAGCTGTTCTGGGCCGACGACGGCCAGGGCCAGGACCCGCCGCGCACGCTCCGCACAGGCGTGCACGTGATCCGCGTCTACAGTCAGAAGCAGGGGCGCGCCCTGGTCGGGTCGCGGATCGAGGCCCCCGGTCTCGTGCTGCAGGCGTACACCGACGAGTTCGCCTACCCGCGCCGCACGTACTGCTACATCCTGACCCGGGAGACGGCCGCGAGGCCGGCGTTCGGCGACCTCCGCAAGGGCCTCGCCACGATCGGCGAGAAGCCGAACTTCCGGAACAGCTTCCAGGTCCCGCGGAAGATCGAAGCCCTGCTGGGCCTGTGGCCCGACCTGGGCTACGACCCCCGTTAGCGGGCGGCGCGCGCCACTCCGGGACAGGGAGCGCGCGGAAGTTGTCGGGGTGGGCGGATATCCTGCAGTACGGTGCAGGCCGAGTCCGTACCACCACCAGCACTTTCGCGAGCCACGATCCGGGAGAACGACCCTGTGACTGCCGAGACCTTGTACGGGGCCGACGACCTCACCCACCTCGAGGGTCTCGAAGCCGTCCGCAAACGCCCCGGGATGTACATCGGCTCCACCGACAGCCGTGGTATCAACCACCTCTTCTCCGAGGTGGTGGACAACTCCACGGACGAGGGTGTCGCCGGGTACGCGACGAAGATCGTCGTCACACTGCACGCCGACGGCAGCGTCCAGGTGGACGACGACGGCCGCGGCATCCCCACCGGCACCCACGCGAAGTCCGGTTTGTCCGGCGTCGAACTGGTGCTGACCCGGCTGCACGCCGGCGGCAAGTTCGGCGGCTCGGGCTACAAGACCTCCGGCGGCCTGCACGGCGTCGGCGCTTCGGCGGTCAACGCGCTGTCGCACCGCTTCGACGTCACGGTGAAGCAAGACGGCAAGGTCCACCAGATGTCGTTCAAGTACGGCGTCCCCGGCACCTTCGACGCGCCCGGCCCGAAAGCGAAGTTCACCCGCCGCTCCGGGCTGAACCTCGTCGGCAAGATGAAGCGCGGCGAGCGCGGCGGCACGTCGATCCGCTACTGGTACGACGCGCGCTACTTCGAGTCCGGCGCGGCGCTGGACGTCGAGGGCGTGCGCGCGAAGATGCGCAACACCGCGTTCCTCGTCCCGGGCGTCACGTACGTGCTGCGCACCGCCATCGAGGACACGATCAACGAGGAGACCTTCCACTTCCCGCACGGGCTGGTGGACATGGTCGACTTCCTCACGCCGTCGGGCGAGAAGCCGGTCTGCGGCACGCTGCTGATCACCGGTGAAGGCACGTACAAGGAGAACGCGGCGGACGCGGCGGGCGTCATGCAGTCCAATGTGGAGCGCCGCGCCGAGATCGAGGTGGCGCTGCGCTGGGGCACCGGCTACGAGCGCACGGTGGAGTGCTTCACCAACACGATCCGCAACGTCCACGGCGGCACGCACCGCCGCGGCTTCGACCGCGCGATGGCGAAGGCGTTGCAGGACGCGATCTCCAAGACCCGCGGGCTGCTCAAGCCCAAGGAGGACATGCCGACGATCGAGGACGTCCTCGAGGGCATGACGGCGGTCGTGCACGTCCGGCTGCCGGAGCCGCAGTTCACGTCGCAGACGAAGGACGAGCTGTCGACGGCCGGTATCACCCGCGTCATCCAGGGCATCGTCGACAAGCACGTCAAGGCCTGGACCGAGGACCGCAAGACGAAGTCCGAGGCCAAGGTCGTGCTGCAGAAGGTCGTCGACGCCTCCCGCGTCCGGCTCACCCAGAAGCAGCAGAAGGACGCCGCCCGGCGCAAGACCGCGCTGGAAGGCGCGGCGATGCCGCCGAAGCTGGTCGACTGCCGCACCACCGGCGTCGCCCGCAGCGAGCTGTTCCTGGTCGAGGGTGACAGCGCGCTGGGTTCGGCCCGGATGGCGCGCGTGTCCGAGTACCAGGCGCTGCTGCCGCTGCGGGGCAAGATCCTGAACGTCCAGAAGGCGTCGCTCGGCGACACGCTGAAGAACGCCGAGATCGCGTCGATCGTGCAGGTCCTGGGCGCGGGCACCGGGCGCACGTTCGACCTCACGACCATGCGCTACGGCCGCGTGATCCTGATGGCGGACGCGGACGTCGACGGCTCGCACATCCGCACGCTGCTGATCACGCTGTTCGCCAAGTACATGCGTCCCGTGATCGAGGACGGCCGGCTGTACGCGGCGATGCCGCCGCTGCACAAGCTCGTCACGAAGGGCCGCAACCCGGAGACGCACTTCACCTTCACGCAGCAGGAGATGGAGTCGAAGTTCGCCGAGCTGGAGCGGGCGGGCAAGAGCATCGTCACGCCGGTGCCGCGGTTCAAGGGTCTCGGCGAGATGGACGCCGACGAGCTGTGGGACACCACGATGAACCCGGCCAGCCGCTCGGTCCGCCGGATCACCATGGACGACGCCGAGGCCGCCGAGAACGCGCTGGAGCTGCTGATGGGCGAGAAGGTCGAGCCCCGGCGCAACTGGCTGGTCGCCTCCTCGGACCGGATCGACCGCGACGCCATCGACGCTTGATTTTTTCGTAGCTACCAAGGAGTTCTGCCGTGGCACGCCGCAAGGGCACCACCACCAAGGTCGATCCCAGCGCGTTCGACTCCGCCGGTGCGAACGTCTTCGACAACTCGCTGAAGACTGAGATCGAAGACTCGTACTTGGAGTACGCGTATTCGGTCATCCACTCGCGCGCCCTCCCGGACGCGCGGGACGGGTTGAAGCCGGTGCACCGCCGGATCCTGTACTCGATGAACGAGAACGGCTACCGCCCGACGCACGCGTACGTGAAGTCGTCGCGCGTGGTCGGCGACGTCATGGGCAAGTACCACCCGCACGGTGACGTCGCGATCTACGACGCGATGGTGCGCCTGGCGCAGGACTTCTCGCTGAACGTGCCGCTGATCGACGGCCATGGCAACTTCGGCTCGCCCGACGACGGCCCGGCCGCGTCGCGGTACACCGAAGCGCGCATGTCGCCCGAGGCGATGCAGCTGGTCGGCGAGCTCGGCGAAGACACGGTCGACTTCCGGCCGAACTACGACGGTTCGCTCGAAGAGCCGACAGTGCTGCCCGCGGCGTTCCCGAACCTGCTGGTCAACGGCACGTCCGGGATCGCGGTCGGGATGGCGACCAACATGATCCCGCACAACCTCGGTGAGGTCGTCGCGGCGGCGCGGTGGCTGATCACGCACCCGACCGCGACGCTCGACAAGCTGATGGAGTTCGTCCCCGGCCCCGACCTGCCGACCGGCGGCAGCCTGCTCGGCCTCGACGAGGTGCGCCGCGCGTACGAGACCGGCCGCGGCGTGGTCCGGATGCGCGCGAACTGCGAGACCGGGCCCCTCGAAGGCAGCCGTGGGCGGCAGGCGATCACCGTCACCGAGCTGCCCTACGGCGTCGGCCCGGAGAAGGTGATCGAGAAGATCACCGACGAGGTCAACAAGTCCAAGCGGCTCACCGGCATCGCCGACGTCAAGGACCTCACTGACCGCGAGAACGGCACGCGGCTGGTCATCGAGTGCAAGGTCGGCGTCAACCCGCAGGCGCTGCTCGCGGACCTATACCGGCTGACGCCGCTGGAGCAGTCCTTCGGCATCAACAACCTGGTGCTCGTCGACGGCCAGCCGCAGACCCTCGGGCTGAAGGAGCTGCTGGAAGTCTTCCTCCGGCACCGCTACGAGGTCGTCACGCGGCGCACGAAGTACCGGCGCCGCAAGCGCGAAGAGCGGCTGCACCTGGTCGACGGCCTGCTGGTCGCTCTGCTGAACATCGACAAGGTGATCAAGCTCATCCGCGAGAGCGAGAACGCGCAGGCCGCGAAGGACGGCTTGATGACGCGCTTCAAGCTGTCGGAGATCCAGGCGACGTACATCCTCGACACCCCGCTGCGCCGGCTGACCAAGTACGACCGGCTCGAGCTGGAGTCGGAGCAGGATCGGCTGCGCGAGGAGATCGCCGAGCTGTCCAAGATCCTCGACGACGAGTCGGTGCTGAAGAAGCTCGTCTCGGCGGAGCTGGCGAAGATCGCGAAGGACTTCCCGACCGAGCGCCGCACGTCGCTGATCGACGGCGACCTCAAGGAGGTCCTGGCCGCGTCGAAGCCGTCCGGTCCCCTGGAGGTCACGGACGACCCGTGCCAGGTGATCCTGTCGGCGACCGGGCTGGTGGCGCGCACCGCGGCCGAGTCCGAGGAGTCGACGGAGACCCGCCGCCGCAACGGCCGCGTGAAGCACGACGCGGTGTCGGCGGTGGTCCACACGACCGCACGCGGGCAGGTGCTGCTGGTGACGAGCCGCGGCCGCGCGTTCAAGACGGACGTCCTGCCGTTGCCGGTGCTGCCGGAGCAGGCGGGCACGGTCTCCCTGCGCGGCGGCATGGCGGCCCGCGAGCTGGTGCCGCTGGAGAAGGGCGAGACGGTCGTCGGGATCGCGCCGCTGGGTGAGCAGGCGGCCGGTTCCCCGGGCCTGGCGCTCGGCACCCGGGGCGGCGTGGTGAAGATCTGTTCGCCGGAGTGGCCGGTGCGTTCGGACGAGTTCGAAGTGATCTCGTTGAAGGACGGCGACGAGGTCGTCGGCGCGACGTGGCTTCGCGACGGCACGGAAACGCTGGCGTTCCTGACGTCCGAGGCAGCACTGCTGAAGTACGCGGCCTCGCTGGTCCGCCCCCAGGGGTTGAAGGGCGGCGGCATGGCGGGCATCAACGTGGGCGCGGGCGCGGCGGTCTTCTTCGGAGCGGTCCGCACGGACGACGACGAGCACGGCGAGCCGATGGTGATCACGGCGACGGGCGTGAGCGTGAAGGTGACCCCGTTCAGCGAATACCCGGCCAAGGGCCGTGCGACGGGCGGGGTCCGGGCCCAGCGGTTCCTCAAGGGCGAGACGGCTCTCCGAGTGGGCTGGATCGGCCCGCGCCCGGCAGGCGCGGCCCGCAACGGCGACCCGGTGGAGCTCCCGGAGATCGACGTCCGCCGCGACGGCTCGGGTCACGCGCACCCGGGCCCGGACGTGGTCGGTCACCTCATCGAACGAGACTGACGGCTTCCGGGGTGACTCGGCACCGAGTCACCCCGGACCGCCTCAGGCCAGCAGGGCCTTCGCGATGTGGGTCACCTGGATCTCGTTGCTCCCGGCGTAGATCATCAGCGACTTCGCGTCCCGCGCCAGCTGCTCCACCCGGTACTCCGCCATGTAGCCGTTCCCGCCGAACAGCTGGACCGCCTCCATCGCGACCTCCGTCGCAGCTTCGGACGAGTACAGCTTCATCGCCGACGCCTCCGCCAGCGAAGGACGTTTACCCGCCCGCAGCTTGGCCACCGTCTGGAACACCATGTTCTGGACGTTGAGCCGCGCCACCTCCATCTTCGCCAGCTTGAGCTGGATCAGCTGGAAGCGGCCGATCTCCTGGCCCCACAGCTTCCGCGACTTCGCGTACGCGATGCACAGCCGCTGGCACTCGTTGATGATCCCCAGCGACAACGCCGCCACGCCGACACGCTCCGCCGCGAAACTTTCCCGTGCGTCCGAAGAGCCCGACGAAGACAGCAGCCGATCCGCACCCAACCGGACGTCGTCGAAGAACAGTTCGCCCGTCGGGGACGACATCATCCCCATCTTCTTGAACGGCTTGCCCTGCACGAACCCCGGCATGCCGCGGTCCAGCACGAACGCCAGCACCGGCCGGTCCCGCACCGGCGAACCGTCGTCCAGTTTCGCGTACACCACCACGACGTCCGCGTGCGGGCCGTTCGTGATGAACGTCTTCCGCCCGTTCAGCACGTACTCGTCGCCGTCACGACGGACCGTGGTCTGCATGCCGCCGAACGCGTCCGACCCCGAGTCCGGCTCCGTGATCGCCCACGCGCCGATCTTCTCGAACGTCGCCAGCCCCGGCAGCCAACGCTCCTTCTGCTCCTGAGAACCCTTCGAGAGGATCGTCGCTGCCGTCAACCCCAGGGAAACACCGAGAGAAGCCACGATGCCCAGGCTCACCCCGGCCAGCTCGCTGATCGCGATCAGCGCCAAAGTCTCCTGGCCACCCAACGACGACGAAGAAGGGCTCGAAGAGCGAGACAACAGCTTGGAAACCGACTCAGCCGCCAGCACATCCAGGCCGAACGCCTTGAACAGCTTCCGGATGATGTCGTACGGCGGCAGCGCCCCGCTCTCCAGCGCGTCCAGCTGCGGCCGGATCTCCTTGTCGACGAACTCCCGGATCGAGTCGCGGACCAGCAGATCCGTCTCGGACCACTCGATCACGGCAGCCTCGCCGCGATGTCGTCGATCGCCCACGCGCCTTCGGTTTCGATCACCTTGACGTCGTGCCAGCCGGCCAGCTCCGAGATCGCGCCGCCCTGGACCGCGAACACCTTGCCGGTCACCGCGCACTTCTCCGTCGCCAGGTAGGCCACCAGCGGCGAGATGTTCGCCGGCGAGAACGCGTCGAACTCGCCCTCCGCCACCGGCGCCGCGAAGATCGCGCCCATCCCCGGCGTCGCCAACGTGAGCCGGGTGCGCGCGATCGGCGCGATCGCGTTGACGCGCACGCCGTAGCGCTCCAGCTCGGCCGCCGCCACCAGCGTCATCGCCGCGATGCCCGCCTTCGCCGCGCCGTAGTTGAGCTGCCCGGCGTTCGGCAGGGTCACCCCGGACGCCGACGCTGTGTTGATCACCGACGCGGCCACCGGAGTACCCGCCTTCGAACACGACTTCCAGTACGCCGCCGCGTGGTGCAGGACCGCCGCGTGCCCCTTGAGGTGCACCGCGATCACCGCGTCCCACTGTTCCTCGGTGACGCTCGCGACGAACGCGTCGCGCAGGATGCCCGCGTTGTTCACCACGACGTCCAGCCGCCCGAACTCCGCCACCGCCTGCTCGACCAGCTCCGACGCGCCTTGCCACGACGTCACGCTCGACGTGTTGGCCACCGCCTCCCCGCCGAGCGCGCGGATCTCCGCGACGACATCGGAAGCAGGCCCGGCGGAAGAGCCGCTCCCGTCGTTGTCCCCGCCCAGGTCGTTGACGACCACACGCGCGCCCTCGCGAGCGAACAAAAGCGCGTGCTCACGCCCGATCCCGCGGCCCGCGCCGGTGATGAGCGCGACGCGCCCGTCGAGTGCACCCATCAGCTGTCTCCGATCTCGGCGAGGCCGTCCTTGATGACGACCTGGTCCCCCACGGACGTTTCGAAGGCGTAGCGACCCGGGCCCGCCGCCCGGATCGATGTCGACAGGTCCTGGCCCGGCAGCACCGGCGCCGCGAACCGCACGGCCAGCCGCCGCAGTCGGTCCACCGAGGACCCGCCGACCTCGGTCAGCAGCGCCCACGACGTGAACGCCATCGTGCAGAGGCCGTGCGCGATGATCCCCGGCAGTCCCGCGGCCCGGGCGACCTCCTCGTCGAGGTGGATCGGCATCGGGTCGCCGGCGGCCGGGCCGTAGCGGAACGTCTGGTCGTCGTCGACGTGCTGGCTGACCTTCGCGACCGGAGCCGAGGAGCGCAAGGAGTCGTCGAACCGGTGCGAAGGCCCGAGTGAACCCTCCTTCGAGCCGGTGTCGAAGCCGCGCACGAAGAACGTCACGTACTGCTCGTTCACCAGCTCCCCGGAAGCCGCACGGCATTCCAGGTAGACGGTCGCGCGCGTGCCCTTCGGCAGGCCTTCGTAGCCGGTCATCTTCGCCCGCGACACCAGCGCGTCGCCGGGCCGGATCGGGCGGTGGAACCGGAAGTCCTGCTCACCGTGCAGCACCTTGCCGAACAACGACGTCGGCACGACCTCCAGAGCCGGTTCCAGCAGCGACTGGAACACCGGCACGATCGCGAACACCGGGCTCGCGACGTCGCCCGCGCGGTGTGCCGGGATCGGGTCGTTGGTCGCCGCCGCGTACTCCGCGAGCCGCTCGCGCGTGACGTCGAACGGCACCGGCTCGGTCCACTTGTCCAGGCCGGCGGGGTCGAACTTCATGCGACCAGGGCCTTGAACTTCTCGAGGGACTCGTCGAGGTTCTTCTTGCCGTCCTTCTCGACGGCCTTCCCGAGCGCGCCGACGATCATCTGGCCGGCGAACTCGGCGTCGATGGTGGCGGCCGACCCCTCGCCGGTCGCCGCCACCGACAGCGCGAACCTGATCTTCACCCCGGCCATCCCGGTTCCGGAGATGACCAGCTTGCGGGGAGCGTCGTACTCGTCGACGGTCCAGGTGATCGTGTTCGCCATGCCGAGCATCGTGACCACTTCGGACACCTGCGAACCCTGCGAGAACTCCGCCGGGACGTCACCTTTCCACTTGGTGTGGATGGTCAGCCACTTCTCGAAGTTGTTGGGGTTGGAGAACTCCGCCCACACCTTGTCCGGCGCGGCGGGCAGTTCGACGGACGCGCTGATCTGGCCCATGTTTCTCCTAGGCTCGCTGGTAGGCGGTGACGACGGCGGCGCCACCGAGTCCGATGTTGTGCTGCAACGCGGCCTGCACGTTGTCGACTTGCCGCTTTTCGGCGTCACCGCGCAGCTGCCAGGTCAGTTCGGCGCACTGGGCGAGCCCGGTCGCGCCGAGCGGGTGGCCCTTCGAGATGAGCCCGCCGGACGGGTTCACGACCCAGCGCCCGCCATACGTGGTGTCGCCGGAGTCGACGAGTGAACCGCCTTCGCCCTCTTCGCAAAGCTCGAGCGCTTCGTACGTCAGCAGTTCGTTGGCGGAGAAGCAGTCGTGCAGCTCGACGACCTGGAAGTCTGCCGGCCCCAGCCCGGCCTGCTCGTACACCTTCACAGCGGCCTGCCGGGTCATGTCGTAGCCGACGATGTTCTTCGCGCTGCCGTCGAAGGTGCTGCGGAAGTCCGTGGTCAGCGCCTGCCCGACGATCTCGACAGCCCGCTCGGCGAGCCCGTTCGTCTCCACGAATGCCTCGCTCGCCAGGATCGCGGCGCCGGAGCCGTCCGACGTCGGTGAGCACTGCAGCTTGGTCAGCGGGTCGTAGATCATCCGCGACGCCAGGATGTCGTCGAGCGAGTAGACGTCCTGGAACTGGGCGTACGGGTTGTTCACCGAGTGCCGGTGGTTCTTCTCGCCGATCTTCGCGAAGTGCTCGGCCGTGGTGCCGTACTTCTTCATGTGCTCGCGGCCGGCGGCGCCGAACATCCACGGCGCGGGCGGGAACAGCACCTCCGAGATCTCGGCGAGCGCCTGCATGTGGTTGCCCATGGGCTGTTCGCGGTCGTCGAAGGTCGAACCCAGCGAGCCGGGCTTCATCTTCTCGAAGCCCAGCGCCAGGACGCAGTCCGCGCGCCCGCCGCGGATCGCCTCCGCGGCCAGGTACAGCGCGGTCGAGCCGGTGGAGCAGTTGTTGTTGACGTTGACCACCGGGATCCCGGTCATCCCCAGCTCGTAGACGGCGCGCTGACCGGACGTCGACTCGCCGTAGACGTACCCGACGTACGCCTGCTCGACGGCGTCGTAGCCGAGCCCGGCGTCCTCGAGGGCATTGGTGCCCGACTCGCGAGCCATCTGTGGATAGTCCCAGTTCTCGCGCCGCCCGGGCTTTTCGAACTTCGTCATCCCGACGCCGACGACGTACACCTTGTTCGCCATGCAACAAACATACAGACCGGCATGTATTTATCAAGACCGGACCGCAGGCCCGCAGGTCAGCGGCACAAAATCAGCCCAGCGGCGCCAGCGGGCCCGGGTAGCGAGCCGGGTCGAGGCAGCTGCCGAGGCCGTCGACGACCGAGCAGAACCCCGGCGGCCGCACCGGCGTGTAGCCGGCCGGCACGCCGTGGCCCGCGATCAGCTGCCGGTACGCCGCGACGGCGTCGGTCGGCCGGCGCGTCAGCGTGGCGTCCGAGCGGGCGTCCACTGTGTACAGCCCGAACCGCGGCTGGTAGCTGCCCCACTCGTAGTTGTCCGTGAGGCTCCAGTAGTTGTAGCCGATGACGTTCATGCCGTCGGCCTTGGCGCGCTGCACCCAGTAGATGTGGTCGCGCAGGTGGTCGGAACGCGTGTAGCCGTCGGGCCGCGCGTTGCCGTTGTCGGTCGGCATCCCGTTTTCGACGACGTAGAGCGGCAGGCCCGGGAACTTCCGCGCGTAGTACCGCAGCGCGTAGTAGATGCCGTCCGGCTGCGGCGTCACCTTCCAGAACTCGCCGCCCGCCGCGTGGATCGCGCTGAGGTTGTCGAGGCTCGCGCCGTAGTAGTAGTCGAGGCCGGCGAAGTCGAGCTTGTCGCGCACCTGGTCGAGGAACGACGCGTCGAGCACCCCTTGGACAGCGGGGATGTAGGCCGTGTTGCTGGAGACGAGCGCACCCGGATCCAGCTGGTGGATGAGGTCGTACGCCGCGCGGTGCACCTTCACCAGCCGCGCCTGCGCCCACGGCAGCTTCCACCCGGCGAGCCCGCCGTTGGCGGTCTCGTTCTGCAGGTAGACGGTCGGCTCGTTGATCGTGATCCAGATCGCGCCGAGGCCCTTGTAGCGGTCGACGACGCGGCGAGCGTTGACGAGCCAGGCGTCGACCGTGCGGTCGCTGTCCCAGCCGCCCTGGTCGGCGACCCAGCCCGGGTAGACCCAGTGGTCGAGGGTGATCATCGGCCGCATCCCGGCGTCGAGGACGTGCCGCACGACGTCGTCGTAGTACGCCAGCTCGGCCTGGTCGACCTGGCCGGGCCGCGGCTCGACGCGGGCCCACTCGACGCTGAAGCGGAACACGTTCACGCCGAGCTGCTTCGCGCGGTCGATGTCCGCGACGTAGTTGTGCCGGAAGTCGACGGACTCGAGGTAGGGCTCCTTGATCGACGACGTCTTCGCCTGCTCGTAGCGGCGCCAGTTGCTGTCGGGCGCCGAGCCTTCCGCCTGGTAGCCGGAGGTGGCCACGCCCCAGAAGAACGGCGTCGTCGCGACCGCCGGGGACACACCCGCCACCAGGCCCGCCAGCAAGGCCACGACCAGGAGGATCGCTCGTTTCCCGCGCACCACGGCATCCTCCTCAGCCAACGTGAAGGGTCTTCACGTTACCGACCGGTACCGCCCGGCGCATCCGCCGTTGGGCGGAAAGCCGTGAAGGGCACCTTCAGGGCGTCATAAGCCCTGAAGGTGCCCCTCACGACCTTCCCCCTAGGCGACCTTGAACGACTGAGCGGCGCTGCCGTCACAGGTCGACTGGACCAGCTGGACGCTGTCCGCGGTGGACGCTCCCGGCACGGTCAGGCACTTGCCGCTGTGGCGGGCGACGAAGTGGTAGTACCCACTGCCCTCCGACACCGGCTGCCACTGCTGGTTGTTCCCGCCGCTGTAGGACCACAGCTGCAGGCCGGCGTTGTCCGTCGTCGCCACGTTCGTGACGTCGATGACCTGCGCGGGGTTCGTCCGGTTGTTGATCCGGTCGAAGCCGCCGCTGGTCGCGGCGAACTGGAACTGCTGCGCCGTGGTGCCGTTGCACGCGTACTGCTGGATCACGGTGCCGTTCGCGCTGGCCGCGGCCCGCGCGTCGATGCACTTGCCGCTCGCCTTGTTCGCCACGGCGTACCAGGCCGACGGGTCGATCGTGCCGTCCGGCGGCGGGGTGGTCGTGCCGCCGCCCCCGAGCCACTTCAGGCCGTCGAGCAGGAAGCGGTTCTGGTCGGCGCTCTCGAACGTCGACGACAGCGCGGTGTTCGTGTCGTAGTTCATCGCGTTGTGGCCGAAGTTCGAGTAGATCATCTTGTAGCTCTTGTTCGTCCACGAGATCGGGTAGTACCCGCTGTTCCAGGTCTGGCTCGGGTCGGTGCCGATCGGGAAGGTGGACTGGTCCATCGACGCCAGGATGGTGATGTTCGAGTTCTGGCGCAGGTCGTTCTGCCAGGCGTACCACTCGGACGTCGACGACTTGATCGTCGCCGGCAGGTTCACTGTCGAGGGGTGCGTCCGGTTCTCGATCTTCAGCGTCTCCGGCGTCGGGCCCCACGTGTTCGTGGTGAAGCGCCCGGTGCCGAGGAAGTCGTTGTGGAACCAGTTGGCGTACGACGGCGTCGAGCTGTCGTTGTACGCCGTCACGTGGAAGCCGTAGAACGCGCCGCCGGCCTGCATGTACCGCTGGAAGCCCTGGAACTGCGCCTGCGACTGCGGCTGGTCGTCGAGGAACATCACGACCTGGTACTGGCTCGGCGTGATGCTGGTGAGCTGGTTCCAGTTGGTCGTCGCGGTGTAGGTGAAGCCGTTGGCCCCCGCCTGCTGTGGGAACCAGACGTTGGCCTCCTTCTCGAAGCTGATGTGCGCGGCGTCGTAGGTGCCGCTGTAGAAGGCCAAGACCTTGAACGGCGTCGCGGCCTGCACGGCCGGAGCGCCCAGGGTGAGCCCCAGACAGGCGGCGAAGAAGGCCAATATCCGGATCAGGGGGCGGCGGAATCTGGACGACATGCGGGTTCCTTCCGGTGGGGGACGGGGATCACCAGTGGCGCGAGTAGTGCAGGCCGTAGCCGAACGGGAACAGCGCGGGCTTGCCGTCGCCGACGTTGATCGGCTGCTGGTCGGCGCTGCGCATCCAGGTCACCGGCAGCTTGCCGGTCGGGTTGTAGTCGCCGAAGAGGACGTCGGCGACACCCTGGCCTTCGCTGCCCGGCAGCCACGACTCGACCAGCCCGGCCCAGTCCGGCAGCTGCGCCGCGATGTCGAGCGGGCGCCCGGACACCAGCACGACCACCGTCGGCACGCCGGAGTCCTTCAGCTTCTGCAGCGTGGCGAGGTCGGTCGCGTCCAGTCCCATCCCTTGTGGACGGTCGCCCTTGGTCTCGGCGTACGGCGTTTCCCCCACGACGGCGACAGCGACGTCGTAGCTCTTGTCGATCCCGGTGCCGTCGTTGGCGTAGGTCACCTTCGAGGACGTGCTCTTGATGCCTTGCAGGATCGTGGTTCCCGGGATGACCGGGCCGCTGGTGCCCTGCCAGCCGACCGTCCAGCCGCCGGACTGGTTGCCGATGTCATCGGCGCTCTTGCCCGCGACGAAGATCTTGTCGCGCTTCGACAGCGGCAGCACGTGGTTCTCGTTCTTGAGCAGCACCTGGGACTCGCGGACGGCCTGACGGGCCAGGTCACGGTGCTGCTTGCTCCCGATCGTGTTCAGGAACCGGCGGTCGGTCAGCGGGTGCTCGAACAGGCCGAGCTCGAACTTCTTCGTCAGGATGCGCTTGTTGGCGTCGTCGATCCGCGAAATCGGCACGCGGCCGTCCTGCACCAGCGTGCGCAGCGTGTCGATGAACTTCTGCCACTCGTAGGGCACCATCACCATGTCGATGCCCGCGTTGATCGAAGCCTCGACCTCTTCGGGGGTGAAGCCGGTCTTGCCGTCGATCTTGTCGACGCCGTTGTAGTCCGAGACGACGATGCCCTTGAAGCCGAGCTCCTTCTTCAGGACGTCGTTGATCAGGTACGAGTTCGCGTGCAGCTTCACGCTGTTCCAGCTGCTGTAGGAGATCATCACCGAGCCGACCCCGCGCTGGACGGCAGCCTTGAACGGCGGCAGGTGGATCTGGCGCAGCTCCTGCTCGCTGATCTCGGTGTTGCCCTCGTTGACACCGCCGGTGGTGCCGCCGTCGCCGACGTAGTGCTTGGCGGTGGCCATGACCGAACCCGGCTGGTCCAGCGAGTGGCCCTGCAGGCCGGTGATGACCGTCGACATCTCAGTGGCCAGCTGCGGGACCTCGCCGAACGACTCGTAGGTGCGGCCCCAGCGGTCGTTGCGGGCGACGCACAGGCAGGGCGCGAAGTCCCAGTCGATGCCGGTGCCGGAGACCTCTTCCGCGGTGGCGCGCCCGATCTTCTGCACCAGCTGCGGGTCGCGCGTCGCGCCGAGCCCGATGTTGTGCGGGTAGACGGTGGCGCCGTAGAGGCCGTTGTGGCCGTGGACGGCGTCGACGCCGTAGACGAGCGGGATGCCCAGCGGCGTGGCGAGGGCGGCCTTCTGGAAGCCGTCGTACATGTCGGCCCAGCTGACGGGCGTGTTGGGGGTCGGCTGCGAGCTGCCGCCGGAGAGCAGCGAGCCGAGCCGGCCGGTGGTGACGTCGGCTGGGCTTTTGACCCCGAGCCGTTCGGCCTGCATCATCTGGCCGAGCTTGTCGTCGAGGGTCATCCGGGACATCAGGTCGGCGACCCGGACCTTCACCGGGCGCCAGGAATCCTTGTACGCCGGGCCGTTTCCGGCGAGGGCGGGGGTTTCCGACGCCAGCAGCATCCCCACCGCCAGTGCGCCGATGCCCAGTCTGCGTCCGAGACCCATCCGGGTCCTCCTCGTCGAGAGACCGAAATTCACGCCTTGAATTAAGACACAGGCTTTCTGCGTTGGTCCAGACCTCTGACCGAACTCGGTTTCCGCTCAGCGGGATTGTGGATTGCGGCCACCTCCTGGCCTAATTCGGTCCTACGGTCCTTCCATGACTCGCGAACACGAAGACCTCCTGGGCCTGCTGGCGGAAGTGCGGAAGCGCTTGCTGATCCCGGTCCGGGACATTTCGGACGCCGACGCGGCAAAGCGGACGACGGTCAGCGAGCTGACCTTGGGAGGCCTGATCCGCCACCTGGCGACGGGCGAGCGCATGTGGCTCCAGGTGCTGAAGTCCGCGGACGGCTCGCTGCCCGACGGCATGCTGGACACAGGGCAGTACTCGATGAGCGAAACGCTGTCCCACTGGCTCTCGGCCTACGAGGCCGCTGCTGCGGAGACCGATGCGTACGTGACTTCGCTGCCTTCGCTGGATGTCGAAGTCCAGCTGCCGATGACCCCGTGGTCGCCGCCCGAGCCGCAGTTCTGGTCGGCCCGCCGGATCGTCCTGCACCTGATCCACGAGACGGCCCAGCACGCGGGCCACGCGGACATCATCCGCGAGACCCTGGACGGCGCGAACTCGACCGCCCAGCTGAACTGAGCCACACGGACGCGATGCCGGTGTCCCACAAGGACTTCCCGATCAACCGCCGGACGTTGACGACCCCCGCCGGCCGCGTGGAGCTGACCTCCGCCGGCACCGGACCGGCCCGGGTCAACCTGGTTCCGGGCACCGGCTTCACCGCGGCCGCGGCCGCGGCCCACCTCGACGAGGTCGTCGCGCTCGTGAGCGAGCTGGCTTGGCCCCGCGAAACTGTCGGTGGCCGCCGGTAGCGTGGATAAACGGGGGCGGCTCAGCGGTCCGAGCGCAACGAAGCCGGGTCGAAGGACTCCCAATACGCGTCCTCGTCCTCGGCACTCGTCACCGGTTCGGGTGACTCCGGCGGCGCGGACGCGAGCCGCTCGGCCCGCTGCCGCTGGAACTCCTCGACCGTCATCCCCGGGTCGTCGTCCTCGGCGCGGGCCGGTGCCGGCATCCCCGTCATCTGCTCGATCATGGCCGTCATGTCTTCGCCGAGCAGCAGCGCGACCTTGTTGTAGCCGTCCTGGGTCGCCTCGCGCATGGCCGCCTGGGCGATCTCCACCACCAGCGGCCCCAGGCTTTCGCCGAGGTTCACCGCCGACGGGGCCAGCCACAGCCGCAGCAGCTTGCCGCGGCCGTCGACCGTCGCTTCCACCTGGCCGTCGATGTCGTGGGCCGTGCCGGACGCCGACGCCAGGAGCTCGTCCACCCGGGCCATCGCCTCTTCGCGCGCCCGCGCCTGGGAAATCAGCTCACGCGTCGTGGGCATCGCGCTCACCTTCCGTACGAGTAGGTGTCGGCGTCCGGGTCGTCGTCCGGGATCGGTTCATAGCCCAGGACTTCCAGCTGCGACGCGTCCACCACCGGCGCCAGCGCGTGGTACATCTTGTCGCCCGCGCGGCGGGTCGCGCGCTGGGCCAGCTCGACGATCTGGTCGGCGATGACCGACGACCCGTGCCGCAGCGCCGACCGGTGGATGGTGAGCCCCGTCAGCAGCCCGCCGGGCGCCACCTGGACCTCGATGGTGCTGTCCGGGGAGGACGCCTTGCCCACCACCGGACCCGAGCGTTCGAAGCGCGCTTCCGCTTCGGCACCCGCCCGGTCCGCCTGTTCGGCGACGCGTGCCGCCGCCAAGTCCACGTCGAAGTCAGCCACGATGCGAAGTTACCCCGTCGGCCGGTAGAAGCCGATGAACGTCTGTCCCGCGTTCGTGGTGCGGATCTTGCTGATCTGCACCGGATCGCCGGCCTCGACCATCTGGCCGTCGCCGATCACCATCGCCACGTGCCCGGACCAGACGACCAGGTCGCCGGGCAGCAGCTGGTCGATCGAGGGCACCTCGGCCCCGACCGTCTGCTGCTTCGCCGTCCGCGGCAGCTGCAGCCCCGCGTCCTGGTACGACGTCATGGTCAGGCCGCTGCAGTCCAGCCCCTGGCCGCGCGCCGTCCCGCCCCACACGTACGGCACGCCGAGCTGCGAAAGCGCGTTGCGCACGGCCTTGGCCGCGGTCTCGTTGGGCGCCATGACCTGCTTGCCGCCGGGCAGGTTGATCGCGACGCCGGAGCCGGGCTGCGGCGGGATCGCGACCGGCAGCCGCGGCTTGTTCACGGCGCCGCCGCCACCGCCACCACCGCCTCCCCCACCGCCGCCGCCTCCGGAGTCCCCACCACCGGAGTAGCCGCTGCTGCTGTTGAAGGACGAGGCCACCTTCGTCGAGGACGCGCTGCTCGACGACGTCGTCTGCTCGGCGCCGCCACCCAGCTTGGTGCCGATGTCGGTGAGCTGGTTGATCGTCTGCTCGCTGAAGGTCGCGGCCTGGCCGGTCAGCTGGCTGATCTTCGTCTGCAGCTTCATCAGGATGTCGCGCGACGCGGCGGCGCGGCTCTCCGGCGGCTGGATCGTCTTCACCGCCGCCAGCGCCTTCATCGCCGCCGAGATCTCTTTGATGATCTGGTCGCGGACCTGGTCGTTCTTGATCTCGCCCAGGTTCAGCGTCTCGGCCGCCTCGGCGACCGCTTTCTCGATCTCGGCGCTCTCGTCGAGGAGGTCCTGGACCTCCTTCTCGAGGCTCTGCGACGTCGCGGTGGCGCGGTCGGTCGTCGAGCCGGAGCTGGCCGAAGTCAGGTTGACGCGCTGGTCGGCCGCGGCGTCGCGGGTCTGCCCCACCGACGTCTGCAACGCGACGTGCGCGTCGCGCGCGCCGCCGATGGCGGCCGGGTCGTGGCGCAGCTTCTGCGCGAACTGGTTCGTCGGTTCCAGGCTGTGCCGGACGAGCTGGTCGGTGTGCTCGGTCACGGGCGGTCCTGCCCGAGGTCGCCGCCGAGCCGCCGGACGACGTCGCCGTGGTCGGCCTCGACGGCCGTGTAGTTGCGGTCGGTCTGCCGGGCGGCTTCGCCGACCTGCCGCCAGCCGCCGCCGACGCGGTGCATCCGCTCCTGCAGCGCCCGCATCCGGCCGCTGTAGGCGCCGGAGAAGCCGGACTCGCCACCCATTTCGGAGAAGCCGTGGCCGCCGAGCGTCACGTGCGGGCCGACATGGTTGTCGGCCGCTCCCTTGACGTCGTCACCGAGCGGATCGACCTCACGGGCGTACCTCGCGTACGCGCCGTCGTCGACGTGAAACCCCTGATGCGAACCGTCCACTGGCCCCTCCCCTGTCACCGGGGTGCGACGTGCGCGCGCCTCCCCCGGTTCCCCTGGTGCGGGATTCAGCCTAGTCCACGGTCCGTACCCGAGTGGGCGAATTGCCCGGACTCAGCCGGTGACCTTCGCGAGCCAGTCCGGGTCCTGCCAGTTGACGATCGCGCCGTTCGCGGCGACCGTCGGCGTGCCGAAGCCGCTCTGCCCGTTGCCGAAGTCCTGCGCCAGCTTCGGGTCGTTCTCGATCTGCTGGAAAGCGGCGTTGACCTGCTGGTCGTACGTGCCGGCGTTGATCGTCTGCGCGAACGCCGGGTCGGTGATGCCGACGTCGTTGCCGAGCTTGATCAGCTGCGCCTTGTCGTAGCCGCGCTTGCCCTCCTCGGGCTGGTTCGCGAACAGCGCGTCGTGGAACTGGAGGAACTTGCCGGCGTCGGCCGCGGCCAGCGCCGCGTTCGCCGAGTCGAGCGAATAGCCGGGCGGGTCGGAACGGTCGTTGAGCAGCGGCACCATGTGGTAGCGCACCTGCAGCTTGCCGTCGTTGATCGCCTGCTCGACGCCGGTCTTGTAGGTCTTCTCGAACTGGCCGCAGATCGGGCAGAGGAAGTCGGCGTAGACGTCGATCGAGGCCTTCGCGCCCGCCTTGCCGACGGTGACGACGACGCCGTCGCGCTTCTGCGTGACGTCCCCGGCCAGCGAGCTCGTGGTCGTGCCGGGGTTGATGACCTGGCCCTCGGTCTTGTTCTTGTCCGAGATCGTCCAGATCACGCCGCCGATCACGAGCGCGGCCACGACGACCACGGCGGCGATCCCGATGATCCACTTCCGCTTGTCGGTCGATGCGCCCCTGGCCTGGGCCACCGCCTTCGCTCCCCCGGCCTGTGCGGCCTGACGACGCTTCCGAGCGGTCCGCTCAGCTCCACCCACTGTGTATCAGTTCCCTTCCGCGATACCCGAGTAGTCGGGCTCGGGTTCGTCAGAGTTCCCGCGACCTCGCGCGAGCCAGCCGTCGAGCGACAGCAGCGTGCGCGGCCGCGCCAGCAGCCAGACGGCCAGCAGCGCGAACCCGGAGTCGCGGAGGATTTCCTGCGGGTATTCGGTCTGCCCCGCCGCCACCTGGCCGCCGCCGCCGAAGCACCCGCAGTCGATGCTCAGCCCGCGCGCCCACGACTGGGCGATGCCGGCGATGAGCACGACGAGCAGCACCAGCGCGGCGCCCGCGACCCACCGGGTCGCCAGGCCCGCGAGCAGGAACAACCCGAGCACGAGCTCGACGAGCGGCAGCGCGATGGCCACCACGTTGGCGAGTGCGTCCGGCAGCACGTCGTACGCCTTCACGGCGATCAGCGTCTGACCCGGATCCGCCAGCTTGACCGCACCGGAAACGAGCCAGACGGCCGCCAGCCCGACCCGGGCGAGCGTGCCGACGGCGTCCAGTACGGGTTGGGACGGTCGCACCACGCACTTAGGCTAACGGGAGGACCTGAGAACTACGTGAGGGCACGGCGACGGCGGAGGGAGGGGCGCGATGCGGTGGCGGACGCTCCTCGGTTCGGTGTTGCTGCTGGTCACGGTGGCGGCGTGCGGCCCGTCGAAGGTCTCGCCGACCGACTCGCTGGTCACCCGCGCCAGTGCGACGGATCACCTGACCATCGGCATCCGGTTCGACGCCCCGGGGCTTTCCGAGCGCACCGTGGACGGCCGGTTCGTCGGATTCGACGTCGATGTCGCGACTTTCGTCGCGTCCGAACTGGGGGTCACCGCGAAGGACATCACGTGGCGCGAGACGACGCCCGCGACGCGCGAAACGGACCTCACCTCCGGCGCGCTCGACCTGGTCGTCGCGACCTACTCGATCACCGACAAGCGCAAGCAGCAGGTGTCGTTCGCCGGGCCGTACTTCACCACCGGGCAGGACCTGCTGGTGCGGCGCACGTCGCCCGACATCACCGGGCCGGAGACGCTCAACGGGCGGCGGCTGTGCTCGGTCACCGGTTCGACGCCGGCGCAGCAGGTCAAGGACAAGTTCGCGCAGGCGGTGCAGCTCGTCGAGTACCCGCGCTACCCGGACTGCGTGACCGCGCTGCTCGCCGGTCAGATCGACGCGATGACCACCGACGGGGTGATCCTCGCGGGCTACGTCACCCGCGACCCCGAGCTGCTGAAGGTCGTCGGCAAGCCGTTCTCGAAGGAGAGCTACGGCGTCGGCCTGCGCAAGGGCGACACCCAGGGCGTGAACGCGGTCGACGACGCGATCCGCAAGATGATCTCCTCCGGCGAATGGCTGCGCTCGCTCAACGCGAACATCGGGCCGTCCGGTTACCAGCTGCCCGCCCCACCTGAGGTCACCGAGAAGTGAAACTGCCCGACCTACCTGTTCGCGCGGTCCTGCCGGACGTTCTTTCCGCCCTGGACGCCCACGGCACCGCGGTCCTCGTCGCGCCGCCCGGGACGGGGAAGACGACGCTGGTGCCGCTGGCGCTGGCCTCGTCCGGCGGCCGCGTCGTCGTCGCCGAGCCGCGGCGGCTGGCCGCCCGTGCCGCGGCGGCGCGGATGGCCGCAATACTGGGTGAACCGGTCGGCGAGACCGTGGGCTACGCGGTCCGCGGCGACCGGAAGGTGTCGGCGCGGACCCGGATCGAGGTCGTGACGTCGGGGCTGCTGGTGCGGCGCGTGCAGGGCGACCCGGAGCTGCCCGGGGTGTCGACGGTGCTGCTCGACGAGTGCCACGAGCGGCACCTGGACGCGGACCTGCTGCTGGCGTTGCTGCTCGACGTCCGCGCGGGGCTGCGCGACGACCTGCGGCTGCTGGCGACGTCGGCGACGGTGGCCGCGGGCCGGCTCGCCACGCTCCTGGGCGACGCCCCGGTCATCACGGCCACGGCGGTCACTTATCCCGTGGCCTTTTCTTATGTCCCGCCCGCGCGGGGTGAGCGGGTCGAGGCCTGTGTCGCCCGGGCGGTGCGGACCGCACTGTCCTCGGGGGACGGTGACGTGCTCGCCTTTCTCCCCGGCGCGGGCGAGATCGCGAGGACGTCGGGACTGCTGTCGATGTCCGAATTGGACACTGTGGACGTCCTGCCGCTGCACGGGCGGCTCTCGGCGGCGCACCAGGACGACGCGCTGCGGCCGCGCTCACGTCGGCGCGTCGTGCTGGCGACGGCGGTGGCGGAGTCGAGCCTGACCGTCCCGGGTGTGCGCGCGGTGGTGGATTCGGGGCTGGCGCGCGTGCCGCGGGTCGACCACCGGCGAGGCCTGCCCGGCCTGGCCACGGTGCGGGTCTCGGCGGCGGTGGCCACGCAGCGGTCCGGGCGCGCGGGGCGCGAGGGGCCCGGGCGGGCGTATCGCTGCTGGGCCGAGAACGAACAGTCTTTGCTCCCGGCGTACCCGGAGCCGGAGATCAGGACGGCCGAGCTGGCGCGGCTGGCGCTGGAGCTGGCGTGCTGGTCGACTCCCGACGGCAGCGGGCTGGCGTGGTGGGACCCGCCGGGCGAGGGTGCGCTGGCGGCGGGGCGGGCGTTGCTGGCGACCTTGGGCGCGACGGACGCTGCCGGCTCGGTGACCCCGCGCGGTCGCCGGATGGCGGAGCTGGGTCTGCACCCGCGGCTGGCGCGGGCGTTGCTGGACGGCGCGGAGGCGGTGGGCGCGCGAAACGCGGCCGAGGTGGTGGCGCTGCTGGACGCGGGCGCGACGCTGACCGACGTGCACGCGGAGCTTCGACGCCTACGCAGTTCGAACGACGAGTCCGCGCGGCGCTGGAAGCGCGACGCTCGACGGCTCGAGGGACTGGCCGCAAAGTCTTCAGTGACTAAATCCAGTTCAGCGACTGAATTGAGTTCAGCGACTGAAGTTAGTGCAGCTGCCGCAACTCGTGCAGCCGGTGAAGTTCGTACGGCTGGTGAAGTTCGTGCAGCCGGCGAAGCTCGTGCAGCCAGTGGAGCTCGTGCAGCCAGTGGAGCTCGTGCAGCCAGTGGAGCTCGTGCAGCCGGCGAAGCTCGTGCAGCCAGTGGAGCTCGTGCAGCTGGTGAAGCTCGTGCAGCCGGTGGAGCTAGTGCAGCTGGCGAAGTTCGTACTGCCACCCGAGAAAGGCGCCCTGATCCCGCGCTGGTCGTCGCGCTCGCGCATCCCGAGCGGCTCGCGCGGCGACGTCCCGGGGGCGCGCCCGTCTACCTCATGGCCGGGGGCACGGCCGCCGAGCTCCCACCGGGCAGCGGCCTCGACTCCGAGTGGCTGGCCATCGCCGAAGCGACCCGCGACCCCGGCCGCGTCCACGGCACCATCCGCCTCGCCGCGGCCGCCGACGAGACCCTCGCCACGCACGTCGGCCCCGTGTCCGAAGTGGACGAAGTCACCTGGGACGGCGACGTCGTGGCCCGGCGCGTCCGCAAGCTCGGCGCCATCACCCTGTCCGAGAAGCCCCTCCGGAACCCGGACGTCCACGACGCCCTCGTCACCGGCCTTCGCGAGAACGGCCTCGGCCTCCTGAAGTGGAACCAGGACGCGACCCGCCTGCGGGAGCGGATAGCGTTCCTGCACCGCGTCCGCGGCGAGCCGTGGCCCGCGGTGGACGACGCCGCCCTCCTGTCCGATGTGGACAGGTGGCTCGACCTGTCCGGAGCCCGGCGGAAGGCGGACCTCGCGGCCATCAACGCGGGCACCGCCCTCAAGGCCCTCCTGCCGTGGCCGGAAGCGTCCAAACTGGACGAACTCGCCCCGGACCGGCTCGAAGTCCCGTCGGGGTCGCACATCCGCGTCGACTACCACGGCGACCAGCCGGTGCTCGCCGTCAAGCTGCAGGAGACCTTCGGCTGGACCGACACCCCCACGCTGTCCGGCGTCCCGGTGGTCCTGCACCTGCTCTCCCCCGCCGGCCGCCCGGCGGCGATCACCGCCGACCTCGGGTCGTTCTGGACCACCGGCTACCCGGCGGTGCGCGCCGACCTGCGCGGCCGCTACCCGAAGCACCCCTGGCCCGAGGACCCGGCCACCGCCGTCCCGACCCGGCACACCCGCCGCCGCACCTGACGAAAGTCGGGGGCCGGTCGCGACCGTCGGCCGATGCCCCCAGCACCACCGAAACCCGAGACTCCCGGTACAGGCGAACCACCGGGAGGATTCATGATCACGCTTCGAGGACTGACGAAGCGCTACGGGGAGAAGACCGTCGTCGACGGGCTCACCTGCGACATCGCATCGGGCCAGGTGACCGGCTTCCTCGGCCCCAACGGCGCCGGGAAGTCGACGACCATGCGGATGACCGTCGGGCTCGACCACCCGCAGGAAGGCGAGGTCCTGGTCGGCGGCCGCCGCTACGCCGAGCTGCGGCACCCGCTGCGCGAGGTCGGCGCGCTGCTCGACGCGAAGGCGCTGCACCCCGGCCGCAGCGCCGGGAAGCACCTCACCGCCATGGCGCGCAGCAACGGGATCGCGACGAGCCGCGTCGAAGAGGTCCTCGCCACCGTCGGGCTTTCGGACGTCGCCGGCAAACGGGCCGGGCAGTTCTCACTCGGCATGGGCCAGCGGCTCGGCATCGCCGGCGCGCTGCTCGGCGACCCGGGCACCCTGATGTTCGACGAGCCGGTCAACGGCCTCGACCCGGACGGCGTCCGCTGGGTCCGGCAGCTGATGCGCTCGCTGGCCGCCGAGGGGCGGACGGTGTTCGTCTCCAGCCACCTGATGAGCGAGATGCAGCTGACCGCCGACCACCTGATCGTGATCGGCAAGGGCAAGCTGCTGGCCGACGCGCCGGTCGCGGAGTTCATCGCGGGCAACTCCCGCACGACGGTCTCGGTGCGCGTCCCGGCCGAAGGCGAACGCTCGAAGCTCGACGCGCGGCTGCGCGCCGAGGGCGCATCGACGCACCCCGGCGACCCGGACGAGCTGGTGGTCGACGGCCTCGACGTCACCCGCGTCGGCGACCTGGTGCACGAGCTGGGAATCCGGGTGCACCGGCTCGCCGAGCGGACGGCGTCGCTCGAGCAGGCGTACATGGAACTGACCGCTTCTTCGGTGGAGTACGGGGTGTCGGCATGACGACGACAGAGGTGCGTGGCGGCGGCCTGTCCGGCGCGGTGGCCGCGGAGTGGACGAAGTTCTGGTCGGTCCGGGCGACGTGGTGGTGCCTGATCGCGGGAACGGCGCTGATGCTGTTCTACGGCACCCTGTCCGGGATCGCCCAGCGCTTCGACGACGACCCGCAGGCGGCGAACACCATCGCCCTCGGCGGCGGCTTCTACCTGACGCAGTTCGCGGTGATCGCGCTCGCGACGCTGTTCGTCACGAGCGAGTACGCCGGCGGCGGCATCCGGTCGACGCTGCTGTGGACGCCGGTCCGCGAGCGGGTCGTGCTCTCGAAGGCAGCGATCCTCCTGCCGGTGCTCTTCGCTTACGGCGTGGTCCTTTCCTGCGCGGGCATGGCACTGTCCGGCGCGGTGATGGCCGGCCACGGCCTGCCGACGACCCTCGAAGGCGGCTTCACGACGACGTTCGGCATGGGCGGATACTTCGCACTGCTGGGGCTGCTGTGCACGGGCATCGGCTGGGCGCTGCGCAGCGCGGCCGGCACGCTGGTGACGGTGATCGTGCTGCTGGTGCCGCTGCCGCTGATCGTGGCGTCGCTGGGGCTGCCGGAGCTGGTGTCGTACTTCCCGGGCATCGCGGGGGTGAACGCGATGGTCGAGGCCGGGCAGCTGAACCCGATCACCCAGGCGGCGGCACCGTACGCGCCGTGGGTGGGGCTGCTGATCTGCGCGGCCTGGGCCGCGGCGGCGCTGGTGACGGGCGCCGCGGTGCTGCGCCGCCGGGACGCGTGAGGCGGCGCTTTCCCAGGATCGCGGCGGCCGCCGATCGGCAGAAGTGCTGCGCCGCAGGGCCGGTCCCCGCTGAGGCGGTGCCACACCACGAGGGCAGCGCTTGCCGAACCGGCGCCACGCCACCAGGGCAGTCCCCGCCGAAGCAGCGCCGCACCACCGGAGCGGTCACTACCGAGGCGGTGCCGAGGCACCGGGGCAGTCCCCGCTGAGGCGGTGCCACGCCACCGGAGCAGTCCCGCCGAAGCGGCGCGGGGATGGGCGCGGTTCGGGCGGCCACCACGGCCCGACGGCGACAATGGTCCAGCCGCAATGGCCCAGCCACAACGGCCCAGCCACAACGGCCCAGCCACAACGGCCCAGCCACAACGGCCCAGCCACAACGT
>NZ_JBEZHS010000031.1:0-61841 GCF_040650695.1 Amycolatopsis sp. NPDC048633 | reverse complement strand
AACGGCCCGACCACAACGGCCCGACCACAACGGCCCGACCACAACGGCCCGACCACAACGGCCCGACCACAACGGCCCGACCACAACGGCCCGACCACAACGGCCCGACCTCCCTGGGGGCTGCCCCCGCTTCCAGCGTATCCAAGCCGCCCAACGGAAACCCCCAGGCGACCGTGGCCGGAGCCCGGTTGTCCCCATCCCACCAGGGCTGTGGACAACCGGGCTCAGCCCACGCCGATCCCGGCCAGCAACTCCCGAGCGCTGTCGACCAACGCTTCGAAGGTCGGCGGCGCGAGGGAGCCCGTCCCGGCCAGTGAGTCGAAGATCGTTCCCTCCATCCAGTTCACCACCAGCGTCGCGTGCCGCTGTGGGGCCGTCGAGCCCGCCGCCGTCAGGGCTTCCACCGCGAGGCGGCGGATCAGCAGGCCGCCCTCGTCGTAGACCGCGCGCAGCTCCGGCCGCCGGGTCGCCTCCAGGGCGAACTCGTACCGGGCCAGCATCCGCGTCCGTCCGGACGTGATCGCCTCGAACGCGAAGCCCGCGATCGACTCCGCCAGCCCGCCGGGCCGCGGCGAGACCTGGTCCAGCGCGACCATCCGCGCCATCGTCAGCTCCAGCAGCGCCGCCCGCGTGCGCGCGTAGTACGACGTCGAGCCCACTGGCAACCCCGCGAAACGGTCGACCGCCCGATGGGTCAGCCCGCGCATGCCCTCCGCCGCGATCACTTCGATCGCCGCGTCACCGATCACCGAAAGCCGGTCCACGAGCCCGCACTCTACAGGTGTAGAGTCCTCTACAGATGTAGAGGAGGCGTCATGCACGCGATAGTGGTCGGCGGCGGCATCGGCGGGCTGGGGGCGGCCGCGGGGCTGCACCGGGTCGGCTGGACGGTCACCGTGCTCGAACGAGCCGACGAGTTCGGCGACGTCGGCGCCGGGATCTCGCTCTGGCCGAACGCCTTGCGCTGCCTGGACGAACTCGGCATCGACCTCGGCGAACACCTCGCCGCCCAGCACGAAGGCGGCTTCCGGGACCGGCGCGGCCGGCGGGTCACGCGCTACGACACCGCCGCCTTCGAACGCATCCACGGCCGGCCGCTCGGCGCCATCCACCGGCGCGACCTCATCGCCGCGCTGCGGGACGCCGTCCCGGCCGAGAGCCTGAAGACCGGCGCCGAAGTCACCGAAGTCCGCGAAGACGGGCTAGTCCGCTTCACCGGCGGAGAGCTCCAAGCCGACCTCGTCGTCGCCGCCGACGGCATCCGCAGCCCGATCCGCCACGCGCTCTTCCCGCACCACCCCGAGCCGGTCTTCGGCGGCAGCACGGCGTTCCGCGGCGTCACGAAGTACCCCGGCGCCCGGCTCAGCACCAGCTTCGACCGCGGCACCGAGATCGGCGTCCTCCCGCTGACCGGCGACGACGTCTACTGGTGGGTCTCCTACGTCACCGAACCCGGGAACCGGCCGGACGACCCCAAGAAGTACCTGCAGCGGCACTTCGCGGACTGGCACGACCCGATCCCGGCGCTCATCGACGCCACCCCACCGGAAGCCGTGCTCTACCACGACCTCGACTACCTGGGCACGCCGCTGAAGACGTACGTCCGCGGCCGGATCGCGCTGCTCGGCGACGCCGCCCACGCGATGCCGCCCTTCCTCGGCCAAGGCGGCTGCCAGGCCCTCGAAGACGCCGTGGTGCTCGCCAACGCCGTGTCCACAGAGGACACCACGGAAGCCGCACTGGAGCGCTACGACCGGGAACGGCGGCCCCGTAGCCAGAAAGTGGCCCGCGAGTCGGTCCGGATGGGCAAGCTCGGCCCGCAGCTGACCAACCCGGTCGCGCTCAAGGTCCGCACCGCGCTGCTGAAGGCCCTCCCGGCGCAGGTGACCGTCCGGGTGGGCAAGGAGATCACGGGGTGGCGGCCTCCGCGTCTCCCCCGACCAGCCCCGCCTCGTACGCCGTGATCGCCGCCTGCACCCGGTTCTTCGCCCCGAGCCGGGTCAGGATCGTGCTCACGTGCGCCTTCACCGTGCCCTCGACGACGAACATCTTCGCCGCGATGTCCGCATTGGACAGTCCGGACCCCACCAGCGTCAGCACTTCCCGCTCGCGCGGGGTCAGCGCCTCGACCTTCGAACGCGCCGCCGCGGCCCGGGAAAGCCGGCCGCCCGACAGCCGCGCGATCACCCGCTGCGCCACCTTCGGCGAGAGGAACGCAGCGCCGTCGGCGACGGCGTGGATGCCGGCCAGCAGCTCGCGCGGGTCGCCCGACTTCAACAGGAACCCGCCCGCGCCGAGCCCCAGTGCGCGCTCGATGTACTCGTCCTCGCCGAACGTGGTCAGCATGATGACGCCGGTCGAGGGCAGCAGCCGCCGGATCTCCGCGGCCGCGCCCAGCCCGTCCAGCCCGGGCATCCGGATGTCCAGCAGCACGACGTCCGGGTGCGTCGCGAGCGCCTGCGCCACGGCCGAACGCCCGTCGCCGGCCTCGGCGACGACCTCGATGCGCGCGTCCGCACCGAGGATCGCCGCCACCCCCGCCCGCATCATCGCCTCGTCGTCGGCCAGCACGACCCTGATCACTTTTCCTCCTCGGCGAACCAGTCCTTCGCGACCAGCTTCCCATCGGCGAAGCAGAGCCGGTAAGCGGCGTAGTTGTCGTCGAGCCACGTTCGTCCGGTGCCGTAGTACTCGCACACGGCACCGGGCAGCGGCGACGGCTCCCCGCGCGTGGGGCGTGCGACGCGCTGGCGTTCCGGCAGCCGCGGCGCCAGATCGGCGCGCGACTGCCCGACTCGCATGCCGTCGTAGGCCGCGGCGGGCAGCTCCGAGGTGTTCCACTGGTAGAGGAACGTGATCCCGGCGATCGCGAGGACCAGCCCGAACAGCGCCAGCGGGAGGGCGACCGCGAGGAGCAGGCTCCGCCGGACGTCGCGCCGGGCCACCTCCAGCGCCCGGGCCGACGTCGAGTCGCCGGCGGTCTCCAGGGTCTCTTCGCCCGGGTCGGCGTCGTGCGGAAGCGTCGCGGTGACGGCGAACCCGCCCTCGTGCGGCTCCGCCCGAAGCGTCCCGCCGACGAGGCGGACACGCTCGCGCAGGCCGATCAGCCCGATGTGCCCGGAAGCGGTCCCCGGCAGTGGCCCGGCCGGGCGCGGCGCGTTCACGACGCTCACCGAGGTCTGCGAGCCGGTACTCGTCACGCGCACGGTCACCGCGGCGCCGGGCGCGTGCTTCGCCACGTTCGTCAGGGATTCCTGCACCACGCGGTAGGCCGCGCGGGCGACCATCGGCGGCGCGAGCGAACTGTCCACTGTGGAATCGATGAGCAGTCCCGACGCGCGGGCGCCCGCGATCAGGTCGCCGAGGTCCCCCTGCACCGGCTCGACCGGCGCGGCGTCCTCGCGCAGCACACCGATGATCTCGCGCAGCCGTTCGGTCGCGGCCGCGGCGCTGGTCCGCAGCTGACCGGCCGCGCCCCGCTGGGCGTCGTCCAAGCCGCCGGCGACCTCCAGCGCGGCGGCGCGCACCGCGATCAGGCTCAGCTCGTGGCCCAGCGAGTCGTGCATGTCGCTGGCGATCCGCGCGCGTTCGCGCAGCCGCGCCTGGTCGGCGATCAGCCGTTGCCTGCTCTCCATCTCCTCGGCCCGCCGCCAGCCGGTGCGGGCCAGCTCGCCGCGCACCCGGACGTACCGGCCGAGCAGCCACGGCGAGAGCCCGGCGAACACCTGGATCGCCACCATCGCGGCCCAGTCGCCCAGGCCGTCCGTACCGAAGGCGAGCGCGAGCGGGAGCCCCAGCACCGCGACGGCCACCCCGATCAGGATCCCGGGGCGGGCGCGCGGCATCCGCAGCCCGGCCTGGTAGCTCATCGCGACCAGCACGAACACCACCCAGACGGCCACGTGGTCGCCGTATGGGGAACGGCACCGCCAGCGCTCCGGCCAGCGCGATGCCGAGCGAGACGACGGGGTACCGCCGGGCCGTCGCGACCGAACCGGCCACCACGACGAGGCCGGCGGCCAGCTCCCAGTACGACCGGGACTCGGTGGTGCCCGCGACGACGGTGAACGCCAGGAACAGCGCGAGGGCGACGTCGAGCACCACCCGCCACCTGCGCTTCGTCACCTCCCGCACAGGTTCGAAGCTACAAGGCGTGCCGGCGGCGGACCACTGCCGAAAGTCAACCCTTCAGCGTGTCCACGAACGCCAGGGTCTGCGGCCAGGACAGCCGGTAAGCATCGGCATTGACGGTGGTGCTGTGCCGCGAAGAGTCGCTGAAGCCGTGTTCGGCGCCCGGGAAGTGCTGGGTGAACGTGGCGCCGCGCGGCCGGGACTGCAACGCCGTCTGCAGCCGGGCGAACGTCTCGTGCGAGACGACGGTGTCGGCCTCCGGGTAGGCGACGAGCACCGGCGCGGTGATCTGTGTCGACAAAGCGACCGTGTCGAGGTCGTGGTTCGGCGGCGCCGGGTCACGGACCGTCGGGTGGTACGCGACGACGCCGGAAAGCCGCTGGTCACGGGCGGCGAGCAGGAGCGCGAACCGGCCGCCGAGGCACCAGCCGATGACCCCGGCCGACGTGCAGCCGAGGTCGTCGAGCAGGTGGCCGAGCAACGCCGTCTGCTCGGCGAGCGCGGTCTCGTCGCGCAGCTCGCCCAGCTTCGCGCCGAGGTCCTCGCGGGAGGTGTTGTCGGTGCTCGCGCCGTGGAAGACGTCCCAGGCCAACGCGGTGATCCCGCGGCCGGCCAGCTCGTCGGCCCAGGCGCGGACCTGCTCGCCGATGCCGGTGATCATCGGCAGGAGCAGCATCCCGGACTCGGACCCACCAGCCGGGCGGGCCAGGTACGCGGAGAGTTCGCCGACACGGACGGTGGACGTCTCGATGCTCATATCCGCACGGTAGCGCGGGCCGTCATGCATCATGATCCACCATGGCCGAGCGCACACTCGCCGAGCAGTTGGGCGGCTACCTCCCCGAAGGCATCGAGGCCCTCGAAGAGCACGAGCGGCAGGACCTCGCCGATGCGCTGCGCGACGCGCGCAGGCGGCAGGCGAAAGCGCTCGCGGAAGCGGGCGAAGAGGGCCTCCGATACGTCCCCGCGCTGCTGCGCGGAGCGGTCCGGAAGGCGGTCGGGCTGTGACGGAAAACCACGAGGCCGAGGCCGAGATCCTCAAGCTGGCGCGCGTTCTCGGCGTCGAGCCGGAGCGGCTGCAGTACCTCGCCCGCGTGGACGCCGACGATCTGAAGGCGTTCCGCGAGCAGGTCACCGACACGCTGTTCGACGCGAACATCGCGGTGCTGCAGCGGATGGCGCTCGCCGCGCGGCTGCTGCCCGGCGCGGTGCTGGCGAAGATCGCCGAGAAGGTGTTCGGGCCGCTGCTGTGCGCCCGGATCGCCGGGGTGGTCGACGTCTCCCGCGGTGTCGACGTCGCGAAACGGCTGAGCCCCCGGTTCCTGTCCGAGGTCGCGGCGGACCTCGACCCGCGGCGGGCGAGCGCGATCATCTCGCGCATCCCCCTGGAAACCGTCCTCGCCGTCGCGGACGAACTGGCGCGGCGCGAGGACTGGATCACCCTGGGCCGGTTCGTCGGGCACCTGCCGGACCCGACCGTCCGGCGCGCGCTCGAGCAGATCGACGACCCCGGCCTGCTGCGGATCGCGTTCGTGCTCGACGACAAGAACCGCATCGACCACGTCGTCGGCCTGCTCCCGGCCCACCGGCTCGGCCGGCTGCTCACCGCCGCCGGGGCCGACGAAGACCTGTGGACCCCGGCGCTCGACCTGCTGAACCACCTGGGCGACGCCCGCCGCGAGACGCTCGAGCCCATGCTCGGCGGGCTCCCGGACGGACTCCGGGAACGCGCTCAGGCGACGATCAGGTAGATCCCGTAGGCGACGATCGCCGCGCACAAGGTGAAGCAGATGATGGCGCCGGCCAGCGGTCCGGTGCCTGAAGCGCCCGACTCGCGGGCCGAGTCGCGCTGGGAGAGCCCGACCACTCCGAAGGAGAACAGGCTGGTCAGCACGACGACCGAGCCGAGGGCGATGACGAAGACGATGCCGAGGGCACCCCAGTCGATGTTCACGGCGCTCCTCAGACGTTGGCGGGCTGCTGCACAGCCGGCTCGGGCTCGGTGACGGAGTCGGCGTTGATCGGGTTCCGGCGCGACGCGAGGTAGATGCCCACCGCGATGACGACCCCGGCGAGGCCGATCAGCACGGTGCCCCAGGTGCCGAGCGTCGACACCTCGGCGGCGACCGCGCCGACGATCGCGGCGGCGGGCAGCGTCAGCGCCCAGGCGACGACCATCTTGCCCGCGACGCCCCAGCGGACCTCGGCGAGCTTGCGGCCCAGGCCGGAACCGATGATGCCGCCCGAGCAGACGTGCGTGGTCGACAGCGCGAACCCGAGGTGCGCCGAGGTGAGGATGACCGCCGCGGCGCTCGTCTCGGCCGCGAAGCCCTGCGGCGTCTGGATTTCGGTGAGCTTCTTGCCCATCGTCTGGATGATCCGCCAGCCGCCGAGGTAGGTGCCGAGCGCGATCGCGGTGCCGGCGGTCAGGATCACCCAGAGCGGCGGGCCCGAGTTCGGCGCGAGCGAGCCGGACGCGATCAGCGTCAGCGTGATGACCCCCATGGTCTTCTGCGCGTCGTTCGTGCCGTGCGCGAGCGACACCAGCGAGGCCGAGGCGATCTGGCCGGCCTTGAAGGTGCGGCCCACCGTGTCCTGCTTCGCGCGGGCGGTGATCCGGTAGACGAGGAAGGTACCCAGCGTCGCGACGATCCCGGCGACGATCGGCGAGGCGAGCGCCGGGATGAGGACCTTCTCGACGACCTTGCCGAAGTGGACGGCGTCCGAGCCCGAGGCGATCCAGGTGGCGCCGATCAGCCCGCCGAACAGCGCGTGCGAGGAGCTCGACGGCAGCCCGATCAGCCAGGTCACCAGGTTCCACACGATCGCCCCGACCAGGCCGGCGAAGATGATCACCGGCGTCACCTTGGTGTCGTCGACGATGCCGCCGGAGATCGTCTTCGCGACCTCCACCGAGAGGAACGCGCCGACGAGGTTCAGCACGGCGGACACGGCGACCGCGACCCGCGGTTTCAGGGCGCCGGTGGCGATCGAGGTGGCCATCGCGTTGGCCGTGTCGTGGAAGCCGTTGGTGAAGTCGAAGGCCAGGGCCGCGACGATCACCACCAGCACGATGAGCGAGAAGTCCATGGCGGCCCTCTTCCGATGCCGGAGGCGGTTCCTTAGCAACGCTACTGATCAACAAGACGCGCTCCGATCCCTGTCGTGTGACGGCTCCCTGAACTCTGGATGAACCAGGGTGGGGACAGCCCCACCACGGACCGGGTGGTCCAGCCCAGTGCCTTCGCCCGCTTCGCCTGCGACGGTCGATGCCGGACGAAAGGGGCAGCGATGAACAAGCTCGGGTGGGCGGTCGTCGCGACGGTGGCGTCGGCGGCGTTGTTCTTCTTCGGCACGGGCCTGGACCCGGTGCCCGAACTCGCTTGGCTCGCACCGCTGCCGATCCTGCTGCTGGCGCCCCGCGTCCCCGGCGCGGCCGCGCTCGGCTGCGCGTTCGTCGCCTACCTCGCGGGCAGCACCGGCACCTGGAGCTACTTCTGGCACTCGCTGGCGGTCCCGCGCCCCGCGGCGATCGGGATCCTCGGCGGCAGCGCGCTGCTGTTCGCGTTGTCCACCGGGCTGTTCCGGCTGCTGGTCCGGCGCGACCACGGTTTTCTGGCCGCGCTCGCCGCTCCCGCGTTGTGGACCGCCGCGCTCTACGGCGTTTCCCTGCTCAACCCGACCGGGCTCATGGGCACCCTGATGACGACCCAGGCCGACCGGCCGTCCGTGCTGCGGCTCGCCGCGGTCGCCGGCGGCTGGGGCGTGGAGTTCCTGGTGTTGTTCGTGCCGACCGCCGTCGCCGCGGCGTTCGCCCCGGGGGTCCGCGGCGTCCCGCGACTGACCGGGCTGGTCGTCGTCGCCGCCGCAGTGGGCGGCCTCGCGTTCTGGAGCGTTCCGCCGGCCACCGGGCCGTCGACGCGGATCGCCCTGGTCGCGCCGGGGCAGAGCCAGTGGGCGGTCGACGTCGCGACCCCGGACGGCCAGGCGCTCGTCCGGTCCTATGTGGACCAGATCGGCCGGCTGCCGGACGGCGTCCAGGCCGTCGTACTCCCCGAAGCCGCCTTCGCGGTGGACCAGGCCAGCCGTCCCCGGCTCGTCGAGGCCTTCGCGGAGGTGGCTCGTACGCGGAACCTCGACGTCGTCACCGGTGTCCTCGACACGACTCCGGAAGGCCGGTTCAACGCCGCTCTCGCCATTCCGCCGTCCGGCGCGCCGGTCGAATTCCACAAGTGGCACAACGGGGATTCGAAGAACATCGCGTCCGGCACCGAGCTCGCCCACCTCGCCGGGATCGGGCTCATGGTGTGCATGGACGTCAACTTCGCCGACCCGAGCGGGGAGTACGGCGAAGCCGGCACGGGCCTGATGCTCATCCCGGCGTCCGACGAGGACGTCGACGGCTGGGTGCACAGCCGCACGGCGCTGATCCGCGGCGTCGAGAACGGCTTCTCGGTGGCGTGGAGCGCGACCCGCGGCACCCCGATGCTCGCGGACGCCCGAGGCCACGTGCTGGCCGACGCCCACACCGGCGGCCGCCCGTTCACGGTGGTGGTCGCCGACGTCCCGATCGGGCCGGGCAAGACCCTTTACGCGCGCTTCGGCGACTGGTTCGCGTGGCTCTGCGGCCTGGTGGTGGTGGCTGGGATCGTCGCGGGTGCTCGCAAGCCGTCGTTGTCACCCATCACAATGAACAGCGGTCAACTCTGAGCGTTTTCCCAGGTCGCCTCCGGCCTTCTGTGACCCATCATGATCTGCGTCACGTACTGACGGGTAACTGGAGGCAACGGAATGCGGGTCACCAACGGCGGTGTCAAGCGGATCCTGACCGTGCTCGCCGCGGCGCTCACCTTCGGCGCGGTCGCGCCGGCGGTCGCGCAAGCGGCGCCGAGCAGCGGCTGGAACGACTGGGGCTGCCGTCCGACGGCCGCGCACCCGGAACCCGTCGTGCTCGTGCACGGCCTCGGTGCGAACGACACCGTCAACTGGTTCTTCCACGCGCCGAAGATCGCCGCCCAGGGCTACTGCGTCTTCTCGCTGACCTACGGCACCGGCCTCCTCGGCCCGGGCGTCGGCGGGCTCGCGTCGATGCGCGACAGCGCCGCGCAGCTCGGCCGGTTCGTCGACCGGGTGCGGTCCACGACCGGCGCGGCGAAGGCCGACATCGTCGGCCACTCCGAGGGCAGCACGATGCCCGCGTACTACCTGAAGTACGGCGGCGGCGCGGCGAAGGTCGCCCACTTCGTCGGCTTCGGCGCCAACTACCGCGGCACCACGCTCGGCGGCCTCGACAAGCTGGCGAAGGCGCTGCTGACGTCGGTGCCCGGGCTGGGCCTGGTCCTGAAGACGGCGTGCGGCTCCTGTAAGGAGTACCTGGCGCCGTCGGCGTTCCTGGACGACCTCGCCCGCGGCGGCGTGCACGTCGCCGGCCCGGCGTACACGAGCATCGTGAGCAAGTACGACGAGGTCGTCACGCCCTACACGAGCGGCATCCTGAACGAGCCGGGCGCGACGGACATCGTGCTGCAGGACTTCTGCGCGTCGGACGCTTCGGGCCACCTGAGCCAGGCGATCGACCCGAACGTCACCGGCCTGATCCTGCACGCGCTGGATTCGTCCTACACGCCGAAGTGCACGCCGTTCACGCTCCCGCTGTGAGCGGGTTCTGCCCGAGGTACCGGCGCCCGTTCTCGGCGGACTCCCGCACGGCGGCGAACCCGTACTCCACCATCGCGGACTCGTAAGCCGCCACGGCTTCGAGCAGCGGAGCCCCGGCCAGCGCGGACGCCAGCGCCGCACCGTCGCGCAACGCGGTGTTGGCGCCGGCGCCGCCGGCCGGGCTCATCGCGTGGATCGCGTCGCCGACGAGCGTCACCCGCGACGGTTCCCACGGCGCGATCGGCAAGCTCGTGCGGATCGGCTGCGGGAACGTCGCCGCGACGTCCCAGTGCTCGACGAACGCGCGGACCCGCGGGTGCCAGCCATCGACTAGGCCCAGGGCCAGTTTCTGCAGGTCACCCGGGGACAACGCGGCCAGTTCGTCGTCGGTCCGGCCGAGGACCTCACGTCGCGCGCCGACCGCGCAGGTCATGTAGGGGTCGTGGTCGCGCAGTTCGATGCCCGGCACCAGCCGGGCCACCGCGCTCGCGACCGGTTCCGGGTAGTCGACCGGTGCGAACCCGGCCATCGTCCGCTCCGGAGAGACGGCCATCGAGAAGATCGCGAACATCTCCGGGTCGAACAGCCGCCGGGTGTCCGGGGTGAGCGGGATCCGGCCGTAGAGGTGCACGAGCCCGGCGTCGACGACCTCGGCGTGCGGCAGGTACTGCCGCCGCACCGGGGAGTTGACGCCGTCCGCGCCGACCAGCAGGCTGCCGCGCGCGGAAGTCCCGTCGGCGAAATGCGCCGTCACGCCGTCATCATCGGTTTCGTGGTGCGTGAATCGCTTGCCGTAGCGAACTTCCTGGCCGTACAGCAGGATCTGCCGCAGGGTGAAGCGGTTGATGTTGAGGTGGGTGCCCTCGTCTTCCAAGCGCGTAAGCAGCCGCAGCCGCTCGTCGTAGACGTTGGTGTGCGGCAGCGCCCGGCCCGCGGTGGCACGGAAGAGTTCGTGCAGTTCGGGCCGCAGGACCTCGCGCAACGCCGTGTCGCCGGCGCCGTCGATGTGCAGGCGGTAACCCTGCTTCCGGAACTCCGGCGCGGGGTCGCGTTCATAGACCCGGCAAGGGATTCCGGCTTGCCGCAGGCCTTGGGCGAGACACAGGCCACCCAGACCGGCGCCCACGATGATCACAGACACAGCTGTCCCTTCGTCACGGATGAGGAAGGGACGCACAGGTGAGCTGTTCGGCGCTGCCCGGACTAACCCATACCGGACTGTGTCTTCGCGCGTCCTCGTGTCCGACGTTAGCGCACGCGATCCCCGGCGCGCCACACCATTTTCGTGAGTGGTACCCCCGGGCGGTACGCCAGGTGCGTCACCGACGGTGCGTCGAGCACGTGGACGTCCGCCCGGGCGCCGGGGCGCAGCACACCCACGTCGTCGCGGCGCAACGCCTTCGCGCCGCCCGCCGTGGCCGACCAGACCGCTTCCTCGATCGTCATGCGCATCTGCAGCACCGCCGTCGCGACGCAGAACGCCATCGACGTCGTGTACGAGCTGCCCGGGTTGGCGTTGCTGGCCAGCGCGACCGTCGCGCCCGCGTCGAGCAGCCGCCGCGCCGGGGCGAGGGACTGGCGGGTCGACAAATCGCACGCAGGCAGCAAAGTCGCGACCGTGTCCGAAGCGGCCAACGCCTCGACGTCGGCGTCCGAAAGGTACGTGCAGTGGTCGACGCTCGCCGCGCCGAGTTCCACCGCCAGCCGCACGCCCGGGCCTTCGCCGAGCTGGTTGCCGTGCACGCGCAGGCCGAGCCCACGCTCGGCGGCGGCCTTCAGGACCCGCGACGACTGCGCCTCGTCGAACGCGCCGGTCTCGCAGAAGACGTCCGCCCAGCGCACGCTTCCCGCGACGGCGTCGAGCATTTCTCCGCACACCAGGTCCACATAGGACTCGGCGTCGGCGCCCGGCGGCACCAGGTGTGCACCGAGGAACGTGACCTCGTCGGCCACCTCCCCGGCGATCCTGGCACTTCGCGCTTCGTCGGCGACCGTGAGCCCGTAGCCCGTCTTGGTCTCCAGACACGTCGTCCCCTGCCGAGCCGCTTCATCGACGTGGCGACGCAGGTTCGCCGCCAGCTGCTCGTCGGACGCCTCCCGCGTCGCGCCGACCGTGATCGCGATTCCGCCTGCCGTGTAAGGCTTCCCAGCCATCCGGGCCTCGAACTCGGCGGTGCGGTCGCCGGCGAAGACGAGGTGCGTGTGACTGTCGACCCAGCCGGGCAGCACCGCGCGGCCTTCGACGTCGACCCGCTCGTCGGCGTCCGGCGCGCTCGCCGCCGGACCCACCCACGCCACCTCGGTGCCGTCGAGCACCAGGGCCGCGTCGGCCAGGCGGCCCAGCTCGGGATCGTTCGTCGTCAGCTCGCCGATCCCCGTGATCAGGACTGCCACAATGCCTCGATCTCCTTCGCCAGCAAGGTTTCCGGACGTTCGATGAGCTGGTGGGCACCGTCGCGCACGACCTCGCGGCCCGCGACGACGACGTGCCGGACATCGGCACTGGACGCTGCGAACAGGACCCCGGACGGCTCGATCCCGGCCGTCCGCACCGAGTCCAGGCCGACCGTGACGAAGTCCGCGCCCCGGCCCACGGAGAGCGAGCCGACCTCGGGCCAGCCGACGGCGGCGTGGTCGGTCCCCGCGGCCAGGAGCTCCTCGGCGGTGAACCGGCCGCGTTCCTCGCTGGCCAGGCGGTCGTCCAGCTCCAGCGCGCGCGTCTCCTCGAAGGCGTCGATGACGGCGTTGGAGTCACTGCCGATGCTCAACCGGCAACCCGCGTCCCGCAGCGCGCGAGCCGGGCCGATGCCGTCGCCGAGGTCGCGTTCGGTGGTCGGGCAGAAGCACGCCCGCGCGACGCTCAGCCGCTCGATGTCCGACGCGGTCAGATGGGTGGCGTGCACGGCGACCAGCCGGTCGGTCAGCACCCCGCGTTCGTGCAGCAGCTCGGTGGGCGTGCGGCCGTAGGCGGCCAGGCACTGTTCGTTCTCGGCCCGCTGCTCGGACAGGTGCACGTGCACCACCCGCGCACTGTCCACAAGCGACAGCTGGTCCGCCGGGACCGCGCGCACGGAGTGGATCGCGGCGCCGACCCGGAACAGGCCGGCTTCCTTCACCTCCGCCACCCGCGCCGCCCAAGCCGAAGCCGAGCCGTCGGAAAACCGGCGCTGGACCTCGTCCGGCTCGACGCCGATGCCGCCCGCCAGATAGCAGGTGTCCAGGAGGGTCAGGCGGATCCCGGCGTCCGCCGCGGCCTGGCGCAGGGCCTCCCCCATCGCGTTCGGGTCGGTGTACGGCTTCCCGCCGGGCGCGTGGTGCAGGTAATGGAACTCCCCGACGCTCGTGTACCCGCCCAGGACCATCTCGGCGTAAACCCCGCGCGCCAGCCGGTAGTACGACTCGGGATCGAGCCGCGACGCGAGGGCGTACATCCGCTCGCGCCACGTCCAGAACGTGCCGCGCTCGTGGTGCGTCCGCCCGCGCAGCGCCCGGTGGAACGCGTGCGAGTGGCCGTTCGCGAACCCGGGCACCGTCAGTCCACTCAGGACGCTTCCGGTCCGCGGCGAGTCCGGCACGACAGCGGTGATCTGCCCGTCCGACACGTCGATCCGCACTCCGCGGGCGATGCCGCCGGGCAGCCACGCCTGCTCGCACCAGTAAGTCATCGCGCCAGCTGCTCCAGCGCCGCCGCCAACGCGACCACGCCGGCCTCGACGTCCGCGGCCTCGGCGAACTCCTCCGGCGAGTGGCTGATCCCGGTCGGGTTGCGCACGTAGAGCATCGCCGCCGGGACGAACCCGGCGAGGATCGCCGCGTCGTGGCCGGCGCCGGTCGGCAGCTCCGGCGGGGCGCCGAGCCAGCCGCCCAAGTCCCGGCGCAACGCGTCGTCGAACATGACGTCGCCGGAGTACGACTCGCGCGTCACCGTCACCTCGCAGCCCTCCTCCTTCGCCGCGTCCGACGCGGCCCGGCTGATCTCGGCGACCAGACCCGGCGTGGCCTGACCGGGCACCCGTGCGTCGAGCCAGAGGTCCACTGTGGACGCGATGACGTTGGTCCCGCCCGGGGTCGGCACGAGCCGGCCGACGGTCGCCCGCGCGTCCGGCACACCCGAAGCCAGCCGCCGGACAGCGGTGACGGTCGCGGCGGCCGGCAGCATCGGGTCCGCGCGGTCGGCCAGCAGCGTCGCGCCGGCGTGGTTCCCCTGTCCCGAGAAGGAGAAACGCCACCGCCCGTGCGCGATCACCGTGCTGCCGACGGCCACCGGTGAGCCGAGGTCGATCAGCCCGCGACCTTGCTCGACGTGCAGCTCGAGGAACCGGCCGATCCGGTCGAGCCGCTCGGTGTCCGGCCCGATCCGCGCCGGGTCGAAGCCGGCCTTCGCGGCCGCCTCGGCGAACGTCACGCCGTCGGCGTCCCGCAGGCCGCGCGCCTTGTCCGCGTCGATGGTGCCGGTGAGCAGCCGCGAGCCGAGGCACGGGACGCCGAACCGGCCGCCCTCCTCCTCGGCGAAGACCACCACGGCCAGCGGCTTGCGCGGCCGGAAGCCCTTGGCTCGCAAGGTTTCCACAGCAGCCAATGCGCTGGCGACGCCGAGCGGGCCGTCGAACGCGCCGCCACCCGGCACCGAGTCGAGGTGGCTGCCGGTGACGACGGCGTTGCGTCCCGGCGGCCCCCACCAGGCCCAGATGTTGCCGTTGCGGTCGGTCTCGACGTCCAGCTCGAGCCCCAGCGCGCGCTCGATGAACCACGCGCGCAGGTCCTGCTCCGGCGCGTCGAACGCGTGGCGGGAGTAGCCGCCACGCTTCGGGTCGCGCCCGACGTCGTCGATCTCGGCCAGAAAACCAGAAGCGGTCATGCATCCTCCCGCATCGGCACGCGCACGCCCCGCTGGTCGGCGACGTCGGCCGCGCGATCGTAACCCGCATCGACGTGCCGGATGACGCCCATTCCCGGGTCGTTGGTGAGGACGCGCTCCAGCTTCTGCGCGGCCAGCGGCGTCCCGTCGGCGACGCTGACCTGCCCGGCGTGGATCGAGCGGCCCATGCCGACGCCGCCGCCGTGGTGGATCGACACCCAGCTCGCGCCGGACGACGTGTTGACCAGCGCGTTCAGCAACGGCCAGTCGGCGATCGCGTCCGAGCCGTCGGCCATGCCCTCGGTCTCGCGGTACGGCGAGGCGACGCTGCCGGAGTCGAGGTGGTCGCGACCGATGACGACCGGGGCCTTGAGCTCGCCGCTGGCGACCATCTCGTTGAACCGCAGGCCGGCCAGGTGGCGTTCGCCGTAGCCGAGCCAGCAGATGCGCGCCGGAAGTCCCTGGAACGCCACGCGCTCGCCGGCCAGCTTGATCCAGCGCGCGAGGGATTCGTTCTCCGGGAACAGTTCCAGCATCGCGCGGTCGGTCGCGGCGATGTCCTCGGGGTCGCCCGACAGCGCGGCCCAGCGGAACGGGCCGTTGCCCTCGCAGAACAGCGGACGGATGTAGGCGGGCACGAACCCGGGGAAGTCGAACGCGCGCTCGCAGCCGCCGAGCTTCGCCTCGCCGCGCAGGGAGTTGCCGTAGTCGAAGACCTCGGCGCCCTTGTCGAGGAAGCCGAGCATGGCGTCGACGTGGTCGGCCATCGACTCGCGCGAACGGTCGGTGAACTCGTCGGGCTTCTTGGCCGCGTAGTCGTGCCAGTCGTCGACGCTGATGCCCTTCGGCAGGTACGAAAGCGGGTCGTGCGCGGACGTCTGGTCGGTGACGATGTCGACCTCGACGTCGCGGCGCAGCAGCTCCGGCAGCACCTCGGCGGCGTTGCCGACGACACCGACCGACAGCGGTCGCTTCTCCCGCTTCGCCTTGGTGACGCGGGCGATCGCGTCGTCGAGGTCGTCGGCCACCTCGTCGAGGTAACGCGTCTCGACGCGGCGGTGCGCGCGCTGCGGGTCGCACTCGATGACCAGCGCGACGCCGTCGTTCATGGTCACCGCGAGCGGCTGCGCGCCACCCATGCCGCCGAGGCCGGCGGTCACGGTGAGCGTCCCGCGAAGGGATCCGCCGAACTTCTTCTTCGCGACCGCGGCGAACGTCTCGTACGTGCCCTGGAGGATGCCCTGGGTGCCGATGTAGATCCACGAGCCGGCCGTCATCTGGCCGTACATCGTGAGGCCCTGCTGTTCCAGACGCCGGAACTCCGGCCAGGTGGCCCAGTCGCCGACCAGGTTCGAGTTGGCGATGAGCACGCGCGGCGCCCACTCGTGCGTGCGGAACACGCCGACCGGCTTGCCGGACTGGACGAGCAGCGTCTCGTCGATGTCCAAAGTGGTCAGTTCACGGGTGATCGCGTCGAAGCTGGCCCAGTTTCGGGCGGCCTTGCCGGTGCCGCCGTAGACGACCAGGTCCTCGGGCCGCTCGGCGACGTCGGGGTCGAGGTTGTTGTGGAACATCCGGAGCGCGGCTTCGGTCTGCCACGACTTCGCGGTCAGCTGGGTGCCGCGGGCGGCACGGACTACGCGGGACATTCTCAGACCTCCAGACGGGCGGCGTCGAGGACGGCGCCGGAGCGGACGAGTTCTTCGGCGGCCGCGATCTCGGGCGCCAGGTGCCGGTCGGGGCCGGGGCCCGCGACCTTCGTGCGGAGCAGGTCGCGGACGGCGCCGGTGACCGGCGACGGCTCCAGCGGCGCGCGGAAGTCCAGCGCCCGGGCCGCCGTCAGCAGCTCGATGGCGAGCACGGTCGTCAAGCCGTCGACGGCCTTGCGCAGCTTCCGCGCGGCCGACCAGCCCATCGAGACGTGGTCCTCCTGCATCGCACTGCTCGGGATGGAGTCGACCGACGCGGGGACGGCGAGCCGCTTGAGCTCGCTGACGATCGCGGCCTGCGTGTACTGCGCGATCATGTGGCCGGAGTCGACGCCGGGGTCGTGGGCGAGGAACGGCGGCAGGCCGTGCGAGCGCGCCTTGTCGAGCATCCGGTCGGTGCGGCGCTCGGCGATGCTGGCGACGTCGGCGACCGGGATGGCCAGGAAGTCGAGCACGTACGCGACGGGCGCGCCGTGGAAGTTGCCGTTGGACTCGACGCGGCCGTCGGCGAGGACGACGGGATTGTCCACAGCGGACATCAGTTCGCGGCCGCCGACGAGCTCGGCGTGCGTCAGGCTGTCACGCGCGGCGCCGTGGACCTGCGGGGTGCAGCGCAGCGAGTAGGCGTCCTGGACGCGGTTGCAGTCCGGGCCGCGGTGGCTCTCGACGATCTTCGAGCCCTGCAGCGCTTTCCACATCCTCGCCGCGGAAGTCGCCTGACCGGGGTGCGGGCGCAGGGCCTGGAGGTCCGCGGCGAACGCGCGATCGGTGCCCAGCAGCGCCTCGACGCTCATCGCGGCGGTGAGGTCGGCGATGTCGAAGAGCCGGTGCAGGTCGGCGGCGGCGAGCAGGAGCATGCCGAGCATGCCGTCGGTGCCGTTGGTGAGGGCGAGGCCCTCCTTCTCGGCGAGGACGACCGGCTCGATGCCGGCGTGCTTCAGCGCTTCTTCTGCTGGTTTGGTGACGCCGTTGTGGACGACTTCGCCTTCGCCCATCATGGCGAGCGCGACGGCGGCCAGAGGCGCGAGGTCGCCGGAGCAGCCGAGCGAGCCGTACTCGTGGACGATCGGGGTGATACCCGCGTTGAGCAGGGCCGCAAGCGTTTGCGCGGTGCCCGGGCGGACACCGGTGTAGCCGCTGGCGAGCGTCCGGAGCCGCAGCAGCATGAGCCCGCGGACGACCTCCGTCTCGACGGCCGGCCCGGCCCCGGCGGCGTGCGAGCGGATCAGGCTGCGCTGCAGCGCGGTCCGGCTCTCGACGGGGATGTGACGGGTGGCGAGCGCGCCGAAGCCGGTCGAGACGCCGTAGGTGGGCGTGACCGCGTGGGCGAGGTTCTCGATGTGCTGGCGGGTGGCGGCGAGGTTCTTCTCGGCCGCGTCCGTGAGCCCGACCGGCGCGTGGCCGCGGACGACGTCGACGACCTGGGCGGCGGTCAGGGGTTCCGGGCCCAGGAGCACTTTTTCCGGCATGGGCCCATTGGACAGGGTCTTTCCCGCTGGTGGGACGTCCCACAGAGTGGTTCCGTCTGGAATCCCAGACACGCGGGTTAGCCTGGCCCCGAGCGCCCCAATGTGGCCTTCGGTGCGTCAGACGCACCCAAGGCGGCCTTCGGTGCGTTGAACGCAACCAAGGCCGCCTTGGGGCGCTTGAGGAGGTGAGCGGTGGGTGACAGCAGCGAGGTTCCGGCGCTGCGCCGCGGGCTGGCGGTGCTGCGCCTGCTGGCGACGCGCCCGGGCCCGGTGACCGCGTCGGCGATCGCGCGGGAGGCCGGGCTCCCCCGCTCGACGACCTATCACCTGCTCAGCGAGCTCGAGGCGGCCGGGTTCGTCGTGCACCTGCCCGCGGAACGCCGGTACGGCCTGGGCATCGCGGCCTTCGAGCTGGGTTCGGCGTACCTGCGCCACGACCCCCTCGAGCGCCTGGCCGGGCCGTTGCTGCGCAAGCTCGTCGACCGCGCCGGCCACACCGCGCACCTGGGCGTGCTGCACGGCAACGAGTCGCTGTACCTGATCAAGGAACGCCCGGCCCGGCCGGAGACGCTGGTGACCGAGGTCGGCGTCCGGCTGCCGGCCCAGCTGACGGCGTCCGGCCGGGCGATCCTGCGGCACCTGCCGGCACCGCACGTCCGGGCGCTGTTCCCGTCGGCGTCGGCGTTCGTGCTCCGCACCGGCCGCGGTCCGCGCGCCCTCGCCGAGCTGCGCCGGACGTTGACGGCGGAGCGCCGGCTCGGCTGGTCGGTCGAGGACGGCCACGTGACCGAGGGGTTCGCGTCGGTGGCGGCCCCGGTCTTCGACCACGGCGCCCGCCCGCTGGCCGCGATCAGCGTGACCTTGCGCCACCACTGCACGGCCGACCCGTGCGCGGAGACCTGGCCGGAGCTGGCGGCCGAGGTAGCGGCCACGGCGGCCGAGCTGACCACCCGGATCGGCGGCCACCCGGGCTGACCCGCTGGTGCGATCGGGGCAACTGTCACCGAACGGCTCGATTCCACTCCGCTGGGTTATTACCGTGGCGGCTGAAGAGCGGTCTTGAGGGGCGCCGGCGATGGATGACGCACGGTCGACGAAGGTGGGGTTCGGCGCGGTCCTGGCCGTCGCCGAGTTCCGCGCGATGTGGGTCGCCGAGCTGCTGTCCATCTGCGGCGACCAGCTCGCCCGGGTCGCGCTCGCGGTGCTCGTCTACCAGCGCACCAACTCGGCCGCCCTGACCGGCCTCACCTACGCCCTGACGTACGTCCCCTCGCTGCTCGGCGGGATCCTCCTGGCCGGCGCGGGCGACCGGTGGCCGCGCCGCGACGTGATGGTCGTGGCCGACGTGGCCCGCGCCGCGCTGGTCGGCGTCATCGCGATCCCCGGCGTCCCGCTGTGGGTGCTGTGCGTGCTGGTCGCGGTGATGACGGCGCTGGGCGGGCCGTTCAAGGCGGCGCAGCAGGCGCTGCTGCCCTCGGTGCTCGAAGGCGAGCGGTACCTGGTCGGGATGGCCCTGCGGAACGTGACGATCCAGGCCGCGCAGCTGGCCGGGTTCGCCGGCGGCGGGCTGCTGATCGCCGCGCTCGCGCCGTCCGCGGCCCTGGCTCTGGACGCGGTGACCTTCGTGCTCTCGGCGATCTTCCTGGTCACGGGCGTCCGACGACGTGCGGCGGTCGCGCAGGCGGTCCGGCCGGCCTGGCTGTCGACGACTTCCGCGGGGATCCGGCTGATCTGGCGCGACCCGGCGTTGCGGACGCTGGTGGCGCTGAACTGGCTGGCCGGGTTCTACGTCGTACCGGAGGCGCTCGCTGCGCCGTACGCGGCCGGGATCGGCGCGGGCGCGGCGCTGGTGGGGCTGCTCATGGCCGCGGACCCGGCGGGCAGCGTGCTCGGCGGCGTCGTGTTCGGCAAGTGGGTCCCGGAGCGCGTGCAGGTCCGCGTGCTCGGATGGCTGGGGATCGCGGCCGGGCTGCCGCTGGTGGTGTTCGTCTGCCGGCCGGGGCTGGTGCTGTCGGTGGTGTTGCTGGCGGTGTCCGGGCTGCTGGCCACGGGCTACAACATCCAGGGCACGGTGTCGTTCATGCGGCGGGTGCCGGACGAGCACCGCGCGCAGTGCGCCGGCGTGAACTCGGCGGGGCTGATCACCGTGCAGGGCGTCGGCGCGGCCGCGGCGGGCGCGCTGGCCGACGTGCTGAGCCCGGCGCACACCATCGCCGTGGCCGGGGCGGCGGGTGCCGCGGTGGCCGTGCCGATCGCGAGGGCGTGGCGCCGGGTCGGGCTGGAGGAACCATGACCTCAGTTGTCGCGTCCGCACATGGCGCGCCTCCCTTCGGCTCCTCGGGCCGGACCGGCTCCGTCACCGGCCGGACACCATGAGTATGCAGACCGGTGCCGGGACCCCGCGCGGCGTACCGCGTTTTCGTGACGTGCTCGTGGCACCACGGCGCTGGGCGCTGTGGCGCCAGGGTCCGCGGGTGATCGTCTACTGCCTGCTGAGCGAGGTGGTGGCGGTGGTCCTGACGCTGCGCCCGTTCCCGGTCGCCGTCGACCGCCGGACGCTGCTGATCCTCGTGGTGCTGCTGGTCCTGGGCGTGGTCCAGTCGGAGACGGGCCGCCGGGTGGAGCGCATCCGCCGCCGGGTGTCGGGGACCCCGCACATCAACATGACGTCGGTGTGGACGTTCGCCGGCGTCCTGCTGCTGCCGCCGCCGCTGCTGGCGGTGCTGGTCGGCGGCCTGTACGCGCACCTGGCGGCCCGCAGCTGGTACCGCCTGCAGCGGGTGCCGGTGTCGAGGACGATCAGCAACGCGGCCATCATCCTGCTGTCGTGCTACGCGGCCCAGGCGGTGCTGCGGGTTTCGGGTTCGGAAGACGTCCGCGCGGCTTTCTCCGCCGGCTGGGCCGGAACGTTCGCGATCGCGGCCGCGGGAGCGACGTTCTTCGTGGTCAACGCCCTGCTGGTGCTCCCGGCCCGCCGCGAGATCGGCCGGACGCCGGAGGCGCTGTTCGGCACGTGGTCGGACAACGGCCTGGAGGTGGCGACGCTCTGCCTGGGCGCGCTGAACGCCGTGGCCCTGGCGATGTTGCCGGGCCTGGTGGTGCTGGTGCTCCCGCCGTTGCTGCTGTTGCACCGGACGGTGCTGGTGAAGCAGCTGGAGGTGGCGGCCCACCGCGACGAGAAGACGGGCCTCTACAACACGAGCGGCTGGCACGCGCTGGCGGAGCGAACCCTGGCGGCGGCCGCGCGTCAGGACTCGACGTTCGGCTTGCTGATGCTGGACCTGGACCACTTCAAGCAGGTCAACGACACGTACGGCCACCTCGCGGGTGACGCGGTGTTGCGAGCGGTGGCGGAGGCGATCATCGCGGCGGTCCGCGGCCGCGGAGACGCGGTAGGGCGCTTCGGCGGCGAAGAGTTCATGGTCCTGCTGCCGGGCATCGCCCACTCGGACATCGGAGCGGTGGCGGAGCGCATCCGCCGGGCGATCACCGCCCTGCAGGTCCCGGTGGGGCAGCTGTCGATCACGGGTCTGTCGACCTCGATCGGCATGGCTGTCTACCCGACCGCCGGGACCTCACTGCAGCGCCTGCTGGACGCGGCGGATACGGCGCTGTACCACGCAAAGGCCACGGGTCGGAACAAGGTGGTCCACGTAGCGGACCTGGTGTGATCAGATGGCCCTCTGCCGCCGCGCGACATCAAGCCCGAGCATGGCGAGCAGCTCGGCACATTCCCCGACGTTCGAGGAGTGCCCGGCCACGGTGATGACGGCCCGATCGTTCTGTTCGGCAAGCCGAACGGCCTCCTCGGCCCGGATAACCCCCATCCGGCTGTCTTCATCGTTGGCGGTCGAGCTGCCGTTGGAACGGGCCCAGGTCATCTGGCCACCTACTTCCGACCCCGCGGGTGCAGAGCCATGGTCGGGTGTCCAGCATGACACTCACAAAAATTTCACCCACAAGTGGGCCCCATCACAAGCCCCTAAACACCCGGAGTGGGGTTGTCGGAGAGGCCACCCGCCCGAGTGGGCGAAGGGGAAGGAGTAGCAGGTCGACGCACAGTTGACCCGGGGTTAGACGGGGTTCGGGGGCGAGCGGGGGCAGGGAGGTATCCAGTGCTGGGGCCGGGGGCATGCGGGGGTGGCGCGACGAGGGTGGGCGGCCGGGTCGCGTGCTCAGACGGTCGGCTCGCGTACCCAGAGGGTCGGCTCGCGTACCCAGACAGCCGGCTCGCGTACCCAGACAGCCGGCTCGCGTACCCAGACAGCCGGCTCGCGTACCCAAACGGTCGGGTCGAGTACCCGGCCAGTCGGCTCGCGTGCCCAGACAGTCGACTCGCGGGCCAAACGATCGGCTCGCGGGCCCAAACGGCCAGTTCGCGTGCCCGGACAGTCGGGTCGCGTGCCCGGACAGTCGGGTCGCCTGCCTGGCGGGTTTCGTAGCCTTCCGGCACCCCGAAGCCCTGATTGTGACTACGGCCGGCAGTACCGCGTCAAGGCGGGAAAGCGTGCCTTGACCCGGCACCGCCGGCCGTGTTCTGGCTTCGGATCGGGGTGCGGGGGGGCTGGGTCCTCGTCAGTGCGAGTACGCACGTCCGCTCGCCTGCGGAGGGCGCGCCAAGCGCAGCGGCGCGGACTGCGCAGCGGCGCGGCAGCGGCGCGGACTGTGGCGAGGCGCCAGCCGGAGCCGGGAACGGGGGCAAGGGGCGAAGCCCCAAGGCGGGGTCCCGGGGCGAAGCCCCGGAGAGAGAGGGCGAAGCCCGAAAAGCGGGGTCCCGGGGCGAAGCCCCGGAGAGAGAGGGCGAAGCCCGAAAAGCGGGGTCCCGGGGCGAAGCCCCCGGGGAGGGGGTCCAGGGGGCGAAGCCCGCCTGGCGGGGGTCTGGGGGTTCGACCCCCAGAGAACACGAGCGAAACCGAAGAGAAGGCCCAGCCCCGAAGGGGCGTAGGCCTTCTCGAAGGTGGAGGTGCCGGGAATTGAACCCGGGTCCTCTGGCGTATCAACAGGGCTTCTCCGTGCGCAGTCCGCTACGTCTCTACTTGGCCCCCTCAGTCACGCGAACGAGCTGAGGTGACGAGCCCAGCCACTGTTTGCTTCACGACTGTTCCCCGTGGCCGGGATAGTCGCTGAGCCTCCTAGCTGATGCCGGTACCCGGGCCGGAGGCGAACCCGGGCCGACAGAGACGCACTCGCTCAGGCGGCGAGGGCGTACTCGCGCTGACTGGAGTCGGCGCTTAATTGGTTGCGATGACGCTTATACGGTGGTCTCTCGCCTGCACCGGCACGCTTCCCCTGGATCAACGTCCAAAGTCGAAACCGTTCACCCCCTTGGTGGGAACATAACCTGTACATCATAACGCGTCCCGCTATCTCTTTACTCCAGGTGGGTAGGGCCAGCCCTACCGCGGGGATGCCCGCGCGCACCATGTCGGTCTAGCTCTTGAACCGCGAGGCTGGGAGCCATCGTGGGATGAAGGGAGCCCGGTCATGGGCGACGACAGGCGGGATCCGCCGTTCGGTGGTTCGTTGGTGTTTTTGCTGATGAACCTGCCGATGGGAGTTTTGGCGTTCACGCTGCTGACGTCGTTCGCGGCGGCCGGGGTGGGGACCGCGGTGGTGTGGGTGGGTGTGGGGCTGCTCGCGCTTCTGGTGCTGGCGGTGCGGGGGGCTGCCCGGATGGAGCGTGCGCGGGTCTATGCGCTGCTGGATCGGTACATCGATCTTCCGTACCTGCCCTTGCCGGCCGGGAAGCAGAGCTTGCGGTGGAAGGGGCGGCTGAAGGACCCGTCGACTTGGCGGGACCTGACCTACTTCTTCCTGCTGTTCCCGCTGGGCATTGTCGAGTTCGTGCTGGTGACGACGTTCTGGTCGACGAGCTTGGCGCTGGCCGGGCTGCCGGTCTACTTCCGGTGGCTGCCGGACGGCGCGTACTACTTCCCGTCGTACGACGTGCGGTGGCTGGCCGTGGATTCGACGGTGGAAGCGCTACCGTGGGCAGCACTGGGGGTGCTGTTCATCGCGTTGTCGGTGGCGCTGACCAAGGCGCTGGCGGGGATGCACGCCCGGCTGGCGAACGCGCTGCTGGGGACGACCGTCGCCCAGCGCCGTCGGATGGAGCGCTGGTGGGAAGACGCGGAAGAGAAGAACCTGGTGGCGGGATGACCGAGGCGCAGCGGCTGGAGCACCCGCGGCCGAACCCGGCTCGCACGATCGTGTACATGATCACGAGCTTCTTCTTCCGGATCCTGCAGTTCGTGCTGATCGTGACGGGGATCGCGGTGGGGGTCGGCACGGCGGTGGTGTGGGTCGGGTTCCCGATCCTGCTGGCGACGACGAGTTTCATCCGCTGGTCGGCGGACCGCGAGCGGGCCTGGATGGGAACCATGCTGCGGGTGCCGCTGCCGCCGGTGGAGCGGCGCTCGCAGGAGGGCCTGCCGCTGCTGCGGCGCTGGCTGGTGCGGCTGAGCGACCCGACGACGTGGCGTGACCTGGCGTACCTGATGGCGGCGTTCCCACTGGCTTGTGCGGAGCTCGGGATCGCGATCGCGTCGATCGTGCTGCTGCCGATGGCGATCTGGGTGACGCCGTGGCTGGGCTGGTTGCACGGCGAGCTGGGCATCGCGCTGCTGGGGCCGAACCGCGCGGAGCGGCTGGAGCAGAAGGCCGAGCACCTGCAGGCATCGCGGGCGCGGGGGGTCGACGCGGCCGAGGCGGAGCGGCGGCGCATCGAGCGTGACCTGCACGACGGCGCGCAGCAGCGGCTGGTCGCGGTGGCGATGAGCCTCGGGCGGGCGAAGTCGAAGTTCGACCAGGACCCGGAGATGGTGCGGGAGCTGATCGACGAGGCGCACTCGGACGCGAAGCTCGCCGTGTCGGAGCTGCGTGACCTGGCGCGCGGCATCTACCCGGCCGTGCTCGGTGATCGCGGGCTGGACGCGGCGCTGTCGGCGCAGGCGGCGAAGTCGCCGATCCCGGTGGACGTGACGGTGACCGTGGACCCGCGGCCGCCGGCCGCGGTGGAGACGACGGCCTACTTCATCGTCGGCGAGACGCTGACGAACATCGCGAAGCACTCCGGAGCGTCCGAAGCGGAAGTGAAGGTGTGGCGGACCGACGACCACGTGGTCGTCGAGATCACCGACAACGGCCACGGCGGCGCCGAGGTGCGTCCCGGCGGCGGGCTGGCCGGGCTGGCCGACCGCGCCGCGACGATCGACGGCGTGATCACGGTCGTCAGCCCGGTCGGCGGGCCGACGGTAATCCGGGCTGACCTCCCCTGCCAGTGGTGAATAGGCTGGACCCCGTTCATCCACGAGCTTGGGGGCCGGATGCGGGTAGTGATCGCGGAAGACGCCGTGCTGTTGCGGGCCGGGGTCACCCGCCTGCTCGCCGACGAGGGCATCGAGACGGTCGCGGCCGTAGACAACGGGGACGACCTGCTCGGCGCGGTCCAGGAACATCGTCCTGACCTGGCGATCGTCGACGTCCGGATGCCGCCGACGTTCACCGACGAGGGCCTGCGCGCAGCGCTCGCGGCCCGCAAGGAGATCCCGGGGCTGCCGGTGCTGGTGCTCTCGCAGTACGTCGAGGAGTCGTACGCGGTGGAGCTGCTGTCCGGCGGCGCCGGCGGGGTCGGCTACCTGCTGAAGGAGCGGGTGGCGGACGTCGCGGACTTCCTGGACGCGGTCCGCCGCGTGGCGAACGGCGGCACGGCGATCGACCCGGACGTGATCGCCCAGCTGATGGCCCGCGGCCGCCGCAACCCGCTGGACGCGTTGACCGCCCGCGAGTCCGAGGTGCTGGGGCTGATGGCCCAGGGCCTGTCGAACACGGCGATCGCGAACTCGCTCGTCGTTTCGCACGGCGCGGTGGAGAAGCACATCGGCAACATCTTCTCGAAGCTCGGCCTGGAAGCGAGCGCGGAGGAACACCGCCGGGTCCGCGCGGTGCTGACCTACCTGGGCCGCTGAGCCCGCCACCGCTCCACGGCGGCCTGCACCGCCTGCTCGTCTTCGCGCGCGTGCGCGCCGGAAGCGCCGGCGGCACCGAGGATCACCTCGCCGTCCGTGACGAGGACACCGCCGGCGAACGGGACGTAGTCCCCGCCGTAGAGGTGCTGGATGCCGTCGACGATCGGTCCCGGCAGCTCAAGCCCGCCCGACGGCCGCAGGGTGAGCAGCGCGGTGCGGGCCTTGGCCACGGCGATCCGGCTGGTCATGGGCATCCCGCCGTCGGCTCGGCGCAGCGTGATCACTTCGCCGGCGACGTCGAGCACCGCGACGGCCAGCGGCGGGAACCCGCGCTCGGCTCCGGCCGCCAGCGCGGCCGCCACCAGCTCATCGGCATCCGCCAAGGTGAGGCCCGGAAGGTGGGGAGACTCGATCATGAAAGCGAGCTTACCGACGGACGGTGACCGAAAGATCCGTAAAGTGGACATAGGGTCACCCGTTCCGCGGGCGGCACCCTCCACACCGCTCACCTACCATGAGCGGACCTGCCGGAGAGGAGCACGCAGATGTCCGACGATTCAAGCTGCGTCCGCTTCTTCGGCGGCCCGCTCGACGGCCGCGTCCAGGAGCTCGGGGACGCCGAGCCCGTACCCGGCACCGTCATCCGGCACATCCACCTGCACGGCGGCCCGAAGATCGAAACCCGCTACGAGCTCGGCCTCACCGAGCACGGCTGGGAGTACCGGGTCACCGCGACGCAGCACGAACCCGAACCCGACGGCCTGAGGTAGGGAGAACCCCCGTATCCACCGGGGGTGAACAGGACCCCGAAGACGCCGGTCAGCACCGCTGTTCCCGCAGGTCGAAGCGGCCAGGCTTAGCGCATGCAGACAAGCCGGGACCGCTTCCTCGACGTCGTCCGTGCGGGGGCCATTCTCGCCGTGATCGCCCAGCACTGGGTCATGCCGGTGCTGTCGTATTCCGACGGTCACCTCGCCACGGGCAACGCGCTCGCGACGCCGGGGTGGTGGGTCGTCACCTGGTTGTCGCAGGTCATGCCCCTGGTGTTCTTCGCCGGCGGCGCGGCCAACCTGATCTCGTTCCGCCGGGCGGAGTCCCCGCGGACGTGGCTCGCGGCGCGCCTGAAGCGGCTGATGCTGCCGGTCCTGCCGCTGCTGGCCGTCTGGCTCGTCATGCCGGACTTCCTCCGCGGCCTCGGCATCCCGCCCCAGCCGTTGCAGGTCGCCAGCGCGATCGCCGCGCAGCTGCTGTGGTTCCTCGCGGTCTACGTCCTGGTCGTGCTCCTCACGCCGCTGATGGTCGCCGCGCACCAGCGCTGGGGCTTGAAGGTGCCGCTGGTCATGGGGGCCGCCGGCGTGCTCGTCGACGTCGCGCGCTTCAACGACCTCGGGTACATCGGCTACGCCAACGCGATCTTCGTCTGGGTCGCCGTCCACCAGCTCGGCTTCCACTACGTCGAAGGCCGCCTCGGCACGCTCACCCGCCGCGCCGCCCTCGGCTTGTCGGCCGCCGGTTTCGGGATCACTGCGCTGCTGGTCGCGTTCGGCCCGTACCCGGCGAGCATGATCGGCATGCCGGGCGCGCCGGTGTCGAACATGAGCCCGCCGACCGTGCTGCTGGCCTTCCTCGCCGTCGGCCAGATCGGCCTGCTGCTCGCCTTCCGCCCGCAGCTCAACGCCCTCGCCGAACGTCCCGGCATCGGGCACGCGCTCAGCTGGCTCGGCGCCCGGTTCATGAGCGTCTACCTGTGGCACATGCCGGCGCTGATCGTCGTCGCGGGCGTGACCGTCTACGGCCTCGACTACGAGACGCCGGCCCCGGGCACGGTGTTCTGGCTCGTCATGGCGCCCGCGTGGTTCGCGGTGTGCGGGCTGGTGCTGCTGGGCCTGCTGCGGCTGTTCGCGCACTTCGAGATGCAACGCGACACCGCCGAGATCACCGCGAAGACACCGCAGCTGGTCGTCGCCGGGCTGATGATCTCCGGTGGCCTGCTCGGCCTGGCCGCCCACGGGTTCGCGCCGCTGTCGGACGGCATCGCGCACGGCCCGGTGCCGTGGGTGGTCCTCGCGTCGGCCGGGTTCCTCCTGGCGGGCAAGCGGATCCCGGTCGCCGAGCTCGGCACCCGGCTGCTGGGCCGCGCGGTGGACGTCTCGGAACAGGCCGCGCTGCGTCGTTGAAAAGCTGCGTCGTTGAAAAGCTGCGTCGTTGAAAAGCTGCGTCGTTGAAAAGCTGCGTCGCTGAAAGCTGAAAGCTCAGGCGCCGAGCAGCCGCAGCGGGGTGTCGTGCAGGACGGCCCGCAGGAACGGCTCCCCCAGGCGATCGTCGGCCGCCCAGCCGGCGATCGCCTGCAGCTGCGTCGCGTAGGAGTACGGGATGTTCGGGAAGTCGGTACCCAGCACGACGCGGTCGGCGACGTCCGCCAGCCGCGCGGTCCAGTCCGGGGGCAGCGGCGACATCCGCTCGGCGAACGGCACCCCGACCATCGTGGTGTCCAGGTGCACGCGCGGGTACTTCGCCAGCAGGTCGAACGCCGTCCCGAACTCGGGCATCGCCGCGTGCGCGAGCACCGCCGTCAGCTTCGGGTGCCGCGCCAGGACCTCTTCGAAGACCGACAACCCGGTGAAGTCGCCCCGCAACGGACCGTGTCCACAGTGGACGACGACCGGGACGCCGGCGTCGGCCAGCGAGCCCCACACCGGCTCGAGCAGCTCGTCACGCGGGTCGTACGCGCCCACCTGTACGTGCGCCTTGAACACCCTTGCGCCGGCGCGCAGCGCACCGTCCACAGCGGACCCGGCGCCGGGCTCGGGGTAGAACGTCCCGGTCGGCACCGCTTCCGAAACTTTCGAAGCGAACTCGAGCGCCCACTCCGTCAGCCACTGCGCCATCCCCGGCTTGTGCGGGTAGACGAGCGGCGCGAAGCGCCGGACCCCCAGCGAGCGCAGGGTTTCCAGGCGCTCCTGCTCGGACGTGCGGTAGTGCACCGGCCACTCGGTGCCGTAGTGCGCCGTGGCCCGGTCGAAGTACGCCCAGACCTTGTCCATCACCGGTTTCGGCAGGAAGTGGACGTGCAGGTCGACCAGGCCCGGCAGGCCCAGCGACGCCGTCCAGCGTGCGACGTCGCCGTCGTCGGCCGGGCCGGCCGTCACTCCGTGAACCGGCCCTTCAACGCGCGGCCCATGGCCTTCCTGATGTCCCGGTCCGCGTCGCGCTTGGCGAGCGTCTGCCGCTTGTCGTAGGCCTTCTTGCCCTGGGCCAGCGCGATCTCGACCTTGACCTTGCCGTCCTTGAAGTACATCGACAGCGGGACCAAGGAGAGCCCGCTCTCCTTGGTCTTGCCGATGAGCTTCTCGATCTCGCGCCGGTGCAGCAGCAGCTTCCGGGTGCGGCGGGGCATGTGGTTGGTCCACGTACCCTGCGTGTACTCCGGGATGTGCACGTTGCGCAGCCAGACCTCACCGTCGTCGACGGTCGCGAACGCGTCCGCCAGGGACGCCTTGCCCTCGCGCAGGCTCTTCACCTCGGTACCGACGAGCACGAGACCGCACTCGTAGGTGTCGAGGATGGAGTAATCGTGCCGCGCCTTGCGGTTCGACACGATCACCTTCTGGCCACGTTCCTTGGGCATACGACCACTCTACGTGATTCTCGGGGCCGCGAGCAGCCGGTTAAACCTAGTGCCGGACGTACAGCCGCAGCGTGACGTAACCGGTGAGGGCGGAGATCACCACGGACACCCCGAGCAGGATCGGCGCGACCGGGAACAGCAGTTCCAGCATGGTGATCTTCGGGAACACGTCGCCGGTGAACACCGAGTCGAGGAAGCTCGCCTTGGTCAGCACCAGCATGATGATCCCGAGGACCGCACCGACCACGCCGGCGACCACCGCCTCCAGGAGGAACGGCAGCTGCGTGTACCAGCGCGTCGCGCCGACGAGCCGCATGATGCCGACCTCGGTGCGTCGGGTGAAGGCGGACACCTGGATCGTGTTCGCGATCAGCAGCAGCGCGGCGATGGCCATGATGAGCGCGGCACCGAAGGCCATGTTGCGGACACCGTTGAAGGCGTTGAAGACGCGGTCGAGGAACTTCTTCTGGTCGTCGACCTTCCGCACGCCCGGCTTCGAGCTGTACTCCTGCACGATCGACTCGCTGCGGTCCGGGTCCTTCAGCTTCACGTGCAGCGACGCGGGCAGCGACTCCGGTCCGGTCAGCTGGATGAGCTCCGGCTGGCTTTCGAAGATCTTCTTGAACCGATCGAAGGCCTGGTCGCGGTTCTCGAACACGACCGACTCGACACCGTCGTTGCTCTGCAAGGACGAGCGCAGCGACTGGCAGAGCGACTGGGTGCAGCTCTTGTCCGTCGCACTGATGTCGTCGGTGAGGTAGACCGAAACCTCGACGTCGGCGAGGAAGTTGGACTTCATCTTGTCGATCGTTCGCACGGCCAGTAGGCCGCCGCCGAGCATGGCGAGCGACACGGCCGTGGTCAGCATCATCGCGATGGTCATCGTGATGTTGCGGCGCAGGCCGGTGATGACCTCGCTGAAGACGAAACTGGCGCGCATGTCGGGGTCTGGTCCTTGGGGTCGGGGTGGCTGGGCGGGGTGGGGGCGGTCAGCGACCGATGCCGTAGACGCCGCGGGCGTCGTCGCGGACCACCCGGCCGAGCTGCAGCTCGACGACGCGGCGCCGCATGGAGTCCACGATGCCGTGATCGTGGGTCGCCATCAGGACGGTCGTGCCGGTGCGGTTGATCCGCTCCAGCAGCAGCATGATGTCCTGGCTGGTGTCGGGGTCCAGGTTCCCGGTCGGTTCGTCGGCGAGCAGCACCAGCGGCCGGTTCACGAACGCGCGCGCGATCGCGACACGCTGCTGCTCACCACCGGAGAGCTCGTTGGGCAGCCGGTCCGCCTTGCCGTCGAGGCCGACGAGCTCGAGCACCTCGGGCACGACCTTCTTGATGGTCGGGGCGGGCTTGCCGATGACCTCGAGGGCGAACGCGACGTTCTCGGCGACGGTCTTGTTCGCCAGCAGGCGGAAGTCCTGGAACACACAGCCGATGGTCTGCCGCAGCCGGGGGACGCGGCGGCGGGCCAGCTTGACGACGTCGAAGTTCGACACCATCACGCGGCCCTTGCTCGGCGTCTCTTCGCGCAGCAGCAGCCGGAGGAAGGTCGACTTGCCCGACCCCGAGGGACCGATGAGGAAGACGAACTCACCCTTTTCGATGTTGACGGACACCCGCTCGAGCGCGGGCCGCGTCGAGGTCTTGTAGACCTTGGAAACCTCTTCGAGCCGGATCACGATTCGGCATACTACCCACCGGTCTCGTGAAGCCCCGGTTGCCCGGTCCACCCGAGTGGAGCAAGGGGCGTTTGCGCACTGTGCGTAGTGGGGTCGTACCCCACGCCCCGCGCCGGCGGCTCCTCCACCCGGACCCCCGGAAAGCGGCTGTGAGCGGTCGCGCGGACACCCCCTGCGCCGATCAGGCGGTGGCCGTCTGCTTCCGCCAGCGGATGCCGGCGTCGAGGAAGCCGTCGATCTCGCCGTCGAGCACCGCCGACGGGTTGCCGACCTCGAAGTCGGTCCGCAGGTCCTTGACCATCTGGTACGGGTGCAGCACGTAGGAGCGCATCTGGTTGCCCCAGCTGGAGCCGCCGTCCTTGAGCGCGTCCATCTCGGCGCGCTCTTCTTCCTTCTTGCGCAGCATCAGCCGGGCCTGGAGGACCTTGAGCGCGGCGGCCTTGTTCTGCAGCTGCGACTTCTCGTTCTGGCAGGAGACGACGATGCCGGTCGGCAGGTGGGTGATGCGCACCGCCGAGTCGGTCGTGTTGACGCTCTGTCCACCGGGGCCGGACGAGCGGTAGACGTCGACGCGGATGTCCTTCTCCGCGATGTCGACGTGGTCGACCTCTTCGACCTCGGGCAGCACCTCGACGTGCGCGAACGACGTCTGGCGGCGGCTCTGGTTGTCGAACGGCGAGATCCGGACGAGCCGGTGGGTGCCCTGCTCGACCGAGAGGCTGCCGTAGACGTAGGGGGCGGTCACCTTGAACGTCGCCGACTTGATGCCCGCCTCTTCGGCGTACGAGATGTCGTAGACGTCGGTCGGGTAGCCGTGGCGCTCCGCCCAGCGCAGGTACATGCGGAGCAGCATCTCGGCGAAGTCGGCCGCGTCGACGCCACCGGCCTCGGAACGGATCGTGACGACGGCGTTGCGGTCGTCGTACTCGCCGGAGAGCAGGGTGCGGACCTCGAGGCCGTCGATGGCCTTCCCGAGGTCGCCGAGCTCGGTCTCGGCCTCGGCCATGCTGCCGGAGTCGCCCTCGGCCTCGGAGAGCTCGTAGAGCACGGCCAGGTCGTCGGCCCGCTGGCGCAGCTCGCTGACCCGCCGCAGCTCACCCTGCCGGTGGGACAGCTGGCTCGTCACCTTCTGTGCCGCCTCCGGGTCGTCCCAGAGGTTGGGGCTCGATGCCTGCTGTTCCAGGTCGGCGACCTGGGCGCGCAGCGCGTCGAGGTCCATCACCGACTCGATCTGGGTCAGCTTGCCGGTCAGGTCCCTCAGTGCCGCGTCGAACTCATCACTCACGTTTGTCAAGGTTACGGCAAAACCCACGACCGGTTGCGAGGACCGGTCGTGGGCGCGCGAACCTCAGGCCGCGGGGATGGCGTCGAGCAGCTTCAGCGCGGCCTTGGCCTGAGCCTGGGCGAACTCGCCGACCGCCTTTTCGTACGGGCCGTCGGCCGCCTTGGTGGCCGCCTTCGCCTCGTCGAGCTGCAGGCTGTAGCTCGTCCGGGCCGACTCGAGCAGCACCTGGCGCTGCTTCGCGGTCAGCGACGCCGCGTGCACGAGCCGCAGGATGAGCGGACTGCGCAAGTGGTCGGGACCGGCCTCGGACGTCAGCCAGGCCTTGAAGGCCTTCTTGCCGGCGGCGGTGATCAGATACTGCTGGCTGGAGCGCGGGCCCTGCTTGCCGAGCCGGACGAGACCTTCTTTGGACAGCGCCGGGAGCTCCCGGTACACCTGGCTGCGGGTGACGCTGAAGAAGGCGCCGAATCGCTCACCCGCTCCCGCGACGAGCTGCCCGCCGGTGGCGGGACCGTCGTGGAGCAGACCGAGCAGGGCGGCGGCTGTTGCATTCAATTCGGACACGTTCCCTAGATTCCCACTTATCGGCCGCTGTGTCCACAGTGGTCAGCAGATCTGTCCATTGTGGCTAGTGAGATCCCCTCGTTCGGCCCAATGCGACCAGGTCCACTGTGGACCCCGGACACGCTGTGCAACCACTTGGGGCGGCGCTTTGGTCCAACCAGCCGCACGCGAGCCGCCCCGACGCCGCCAGGCAGGTGAGTTCGGCAGACGGTTCTCCCCGCTTGGCGGACTCCGGACACGGACCGCTACCGCGGGGCGACGGGGTTCACATCACGGGATCCGCAGTGATTCGACAGTTTCGCGGAAAAGTCGGCAGCGAAACTCGTGCGAACATGACAAAAGAGGCACGTTCCCGAATTTCCGAGAACGTGCCTCTTGGTGGTAGCGGGGACAGGATTTGAACCTGCGACCTCTGGGTTATGAGCCCAGCGAGCTACCGAGCTGCTCCACCCCGCGCCGTTGTGGTACTTGAATAGATTACACGGGGTGGTCACCTGGTTTTCACCGGGGGTCCAAAACCAGCTGACCAGGCATTACTCCGCTTCGAGCCACTGACGTGCTCCACTGAGGACCATCTGCAGGCCGTCCTCGAACCGGGCGTCGGCGTCGCCCAGCACGGCCTGGCCGGCCGACTGGGCGTACCGCTCGTCGAACTCGCCCGGCATCGGGCGGACAGCCTGCTCCTCGATCACGAAGCCGACGACGAAGCAGTAGATGGTGAAAATCCCGCGGCTCGCCCGCGCCTCGTCCAGCCCGGCCTCGATGCTCCGGCGCAGCGGGTGCTCGCCGACCAGGCTCATGTCACCGAGGTAGGTCCCGGCGAAGACCTTCCCGCCGTCGCGATAGGACAGCATCATCCGCCGCAGCGCCCGCGCGGAGTGCGCGGCGGCCTCCCACTCCCCCAGCGAATCCGGCGGACGCCGGTCCTCGACCGAATCGGCGTACATCTGCGTCGCCATCTCGTCGAGCAGCTCCTGCTTGTTCTTCAGGTGCCAATACAGCGCCGGCGCCTTGACCCCGAGGTCGGCGGCGATCAGCCGCAGCGTGAGCCCGTTGAGGCCGGCCTCGTTGAGCAGCTTCAACCCCGAGCGCGCGATGTCCTGCCTGGTCAGGGTCATGTTTTCGGTTCTCCTCGCGGTACCGGCTTGACAATTTAACGATGTTAAGGGCATCCTCGAGTCAGGTCAATTTAACGTTGTTAAGGAGCTGGGGATGAACGAGCTGAACGCCGAGGTGGTCGTCGCGGGGGCGGGGCCGACCGGGCTGATGCTGGCGAACGAGCTGGCGCTGGCCGGGGTGGACGTCGTGGTGCTGGAGCGCCTGCCGGTCCGGACCGGGTTGTCGAAGGCCCTGAACCTGCAGCCGCGCACGGCGGAGATCCTGGATCTGCGCGGACTGCTGGGCCGGGCGGAGGAGCGGTCGTTCGCGACTGTCGCGGACGGACACTTCGCGGTGATCCCGGTGAGCTACACCGGCTGGGACACGCGGCACCCCTACCAGGTGGGCATCCCGCAGGCGCAGGTCGAGGCGGCGCTGGAGGAGCGACTGGCCGAACAGGGCGTGAAGGTGCTCCGCGGCCACGAGCTGACCGGCTTCGAGCAGGACGCCACCGGCGTGACGGTCACGGCGGGCGACCTCCGGGTGCGGGCGGCGTACCTGGTGGGCTGCGACGGCGGCCGCAGCGCGGTGCGCAAGGCCCTGAACCTGCCGTTCGAAGGGATCGACGGCCGCGGCCACGGCGTCTCGGCGGACGTCCTGTTCCGGACGACACCGCCGGGCGCGCCGACGGAGTGGCGGTCGATGGGGAACATGGTGACGTCGCTCAGCCCGGGCAAGTTCGTCGGCCTGATCCCGCTGGGCGAGCCGAACCTGTACCGCCTCAGCTACGGCGACCGGCTGCACCGCCCGGAGGACCTCCGCGGCGAGGTGCCAGAGGACGAGGTCCGCGCGGCGGTCCGCGAGCGCTTCGGCCCGGAAGCGGAGATCGAAGAGATCCGCTGGGTGTCGCGGTTCTCGGACGACAGCCGTCTGGTGGCGAAGTACCGGGTGGGCCGGGTGCTCCTGGCGGGCGACGCGGCGCACGTCCACTTCCCCGCCGGCGGCCAGGGTTTGAACCTGGGTGTCCAGGACGCGATGAACCTGGGTTGGAAGCTGGCGGCGGACCTACGCGGCCGGGCCCCGGCAGGTCTCCTGGACACGTACGAAGCGGAGCGCCGCACGGTGGCGAACGGGGTCCTGCAGAACGTGGCGGCCCAGAACGCCCTGATCCCCCTGACCCCGGACCAACTGGCCCTGCGAGCCCTCTTCCGCGACCTGACAGGCCTCCCGGAGGTCCAGCACAAGCTGTCGGGAATGGTGTCCGGCTTGGACATCCGCTACGGGACCGAAGAGGCCCACCCGGCCGCGGGCGCCCGTCTCCCGGACTTCGAGCGGGCGGAAGGATTCGCGAGCGACTTGTTCCACAGTGGAAAGTTCGTCCTGCTGACGAAAACCCCGGCAACGGCACCCCACCCGGAGGTACTCGTAGCGGAGGTACCGGAACTCCCCTGGCCCGACCTCACACAGGTCCTGATCCGCCCGGACGGTTACGTAGCAACAACAAACGGATCAACAGAAGGCTGGCTGACATAAGACCGCAGCACACGCAGGGGGTCCAGGGCGGCGAAGCCCCCTGGCGGGGGTCTGGGGGTTCGACCCCCAGGGGAAATGCGAAGGAGGGGCGGCGGACGCTTTCCGTCCGCACACCCCTCCTACATCCGTAGCGGGGACAGGATTTGAACCTGCGACCTCTGGGTTATGAGCCCAGCGAGCTACCGAGCTGCTCCACCCCGCGTCGTGATACCTACCTTACGCCCTGGGTTGCAGGGGGTGCAAAGCAGGTACCCCGTAGGTAACTGACGTCACCCTCCCGGCTGCGTGCTGGGCGGAGGAGTGCTGGTCCCGGGCGCCGCCGTCTTGGCCGCTTCGTACTCCTTCGCCGCGGCATCCAGCGCCGCCAAAGCCGCACCCTGGTCGGTGAAGTTGCCCGACTGCTGGGCGGACCGGAGCTTGGCCAGCGCGGACTGGATGTCCGTCACGGCCTTGTCCAACGCCGCGTTGCCGCCGCTGGTGTTCGGCGGAGTGGTCGTCGGCGACGTCGGGGTGGTCGGTGTCGTCGGCGTCGTGGGCTGGCCCGCCTGGGGTGGCGTGGTCGTCGCCTCGCCCGTACCGGCGCCGAAGATCTGGTCGAGGGCTTCCTGGAGCGTCGCCCCGTACCCGACCTTGGGTCCGTAGGAGACGAGGACGCGGGCCAGCTGTGGATAGCTGTTCTGGTTGCGCTGCCGGATGTACACGGGCTCGACGTAGAGGAAGCCCTGGGCGACCGGCAGCGTGATCAGGTTGCCGTAGATCGGGATGACGTTGGGGTTGTTGAAGAGCGTCCGGTCCTGCGCGACCCGTGGATCGCTCTGGAACCGGTTCTGCACCTGCACCGGGCCGTCGACCTGCGTTGCCCCCGTCGCCGCGCTGGGTAGCTGGAGGACGCGGATCTTCCCGTAGTCCACCGGATCCGAAGACACCGTCATCCAGGACGCGAGGTACTGCCGCTGCAGACCGGTGAGCGAGCTGGTCAGCTGGAACGTCGGTTTGCTCTGGCCCGGGGTGTCCGCGAGAACGTAGTAGCCGGGCTGGTTGGCCGCGCCGGCCGCGGCCGGGTTGGAGCCGCCTTCGGCCGTCGGGTCCTGCGGGACGCTCCAGAAGGCCTGCTGCGAGTAGAACTCCTGCGGGTTGCTGACGTGGTAGCGCGACAGCAGCTCACGCTGGATCTTGAAGAGGTCCTCGGGGTAGCGGAAGTGGGCCCGCAGGTCCGGGGAGATCTCGGAGCTCGGCTTCACCAGCCCGGGGAAGACCTTCTCCCACGCGTTGAGGACCGGTTCCTTGTCGTCGATCGAGTACAGGTTCACCGTGCCGTTGAAGGCGTCGACGGTGGCCTTGACCGAGTTGCGGATGTAGTTGATGGAGCTGTTGGCCTGGCGGGCGACGCCGTTGAGCGAGTCGTTGGTGGCCGCGCCGAGCTGCGTCTGCTGCGAGTACGGGAAGTTGTTGATCGTCGTGTAGCCGTCGATGATCCACTGGATCTTGCCGTCGACGACCGCGGGGTACGGGTCGCCGTCGAGGGTCAGCCACGGCGCGACCTTGCTGACGCGGTCGCGCGGGTCGCGGTTGTACATGATCTTGGAGTTGTCCGCGATGGCGTCGGAGAACAGGATGTTCCGTTCGCCGTACTCGGCCGCGAAGGCGAGGCGGTTGAACCAGTTGTCGATCGAGACGCCGCCGGTGCCCTTGTAGGTGTAGCGGTCGGTGGCGGTGTCGTACTCGCCGGGCGCGTTGCCGGAGGTGCCGCCGACGATGGCGTAGTCGGAGTCCGCGGCGGACAGCTCGCCGTAGTAGATGCGAGGTTCCTTGACCTCGATGCCCGGCTGGCCGGGCGCGGGCGAACCGGCGCCGCCCGGGTTCTGCGTGTCGCTGGTGGTGGCGATCGGGTAGCCGCCGTCGGAGTTGGCGTCCTTGACCGCGCGGTCGATCGTGTTGGCGGGCGCGGCCACGAAGCCGTTGCCGTGGGTGTAGACGAGGTGCTTGTTGATCCAGCTGGTCTGGTTGCCGGTGAGACCCTCGGTCTTGATCTCCTTGGCCGCGACGATGTAGTCCTGCGTCACGCCGTTGACCATGTAGCGGTCGATGTCCAGCTTGGCCGGGAAGCCGTAGAAGTTCTCACGGCCGACGCGCTGGGTGAAGGTGTCGGAGAGGATGTTCGGGTCGAGCAGCCGGATGTTCGACATGGTCCCGGTGTCGACCTTGAGCTGCTCGGGCGTCGCCGTCGAACTGCCCGTGTACGGCTGGTACTGGACGTCGGTGAGCCCGAACGCCTTGCGGGTGGCGTCCATGTTGCGCTGGATGGAGGCCGCTTCCTTCTCGTTGGCGTTGGGCTTCACCGAGAACTGGTCGAGGATGGCGGGCCACGCGACGCCGACCAGGATGCTCGACAGGATCAGCAGCACGAGCGCGATCGCCGGCAGCTGCAGGTTGCGCAGGAAGGCACCGGCGAAGAACGCGACCGCGCAGATCACCGAGATGCACAACAGGATCAGCTTGGCGGGCAGGACCGCGTTCAGGTCGGTGTAGGTCGCGCCGACGAACAGCGGCATGCCCCGGTCGGACAGCAGCAGGTTGTACCGGTCGAGGAAGTACTCGGCCGCCTTCAACAGCACGAAGAGGCCGACGGTGATGGCGAGCTGCGCGCGGGTCGGGCCGGCGAGCTGGCCGCCCTTGCCGGCCAGCCGGATGCCGCCGAAGACGTAGTGCGAGATCAGCGCGCCGAAGAAGGAGATGACGACGGTGATGAACAGCCAGCCGAGGAGCCAGTTGAAGAACGGCAGGTCGAAGGCGTAGAAGCCGACGTCGTTGCCGAACTCCGGATCGGTCTGGCCGAACGAGGTGCCGTTGAGGAACAGCTGCACGACCTGCCAGTCGCCCTGGGCGGACAGCCCGGCGATGAGGCCGGTGAGCACCGGGATGCCGATGCCGAAGAGGCGGATGCGGGCGACGATCGCGGACCGGTAGCGGGCCAGCGGGTCGTCGGCGCCGGAGATCGGCACGAACACCGGGCGGGTCCGGTAGGCGATCATCAGGCTGACCGCGAGCGCTCCGCCGACGAGCACCCCGACCGCGAAGAACAGGATGACCCGGGTGACCACCTGCGTGGTGAACACCGACCGCGCGCCGACCTCTCCGAACCACAACCAGTCGACGTACGTGTCGAGCAGGCGGGCTCCGAGCAGGAGTGCCAGCACGATCACCGCGGCGATGATGAGGAGGATCCGGCTCCGCCGGGACAGCTTCGGCAAGCTCACCGGGGGCCGAGTCGCCACGGTGCACGCTCCTGTCATTCGTCAGCACTTGAACAGGGGCGCACGCGCCCCCTGATTCCCTAACTCTACGGATGCCGGGAGAAGTTCCCGGGACCCGCCCGAATCGGACTCGCGGCGTGGTCTCGAGGACCGGCCTGAGACGATGTGCGCATGGAACAGCAGCAGGCCGGAGTGGCCGCCCTCGCGCGCGAGATAGAGGAGTTCATGGCCGCGGGTGGCTGGGACCAGCCGCCGCAGCTGTTCGCGCTGGTGCCGACGGCGGCGCTGCTGGACGAGCAACCGGAGCTGGCCGGTCAGCTGGACCGGGCCAACCCGCTCACGCCGGTGGCGCAGGAAGCGCTGCCCGAGGGCGACCTCGCCGAGGCGCTGGCCCGGATCGCGTGGCCCGATCTGGTGATCGGGTGCGCGCTGGCCCAGGAGATCATCGTGCTGCCGCCGGGCTCGGAGTCGGAGCTGCCGGACGTCGCCGAGGCCGACGCGGAGAGCCTGCGCCGCGCGGCCGCCGACCACCCGCAGCGGACGGAAGCCCGGCTGGTGGCCGCGGTCCTGCGCGAGGGCGCCGGCTCGTGCGTCATGCGGCTGCGCGGGATCGGGACGGCCGAGGGCACCGACGAGTCGGTCGACGAGATCGTCGAGAGCCCCGACCTCGCCCCGAACCTCCTCGAGGCCCTCAAGGCGACGCTCCTGCCTTAGCAGGACGTCGTCGGGCGGCCCGCCTTCAGGTTGGCCAGCTGCGCGAGCGCGTCGTCCAGTGTGGACACCTTGATGAGGTTGAGCCCGCTGGGCGCGGTGGTCTTGGCCTCGGCGCAGTTGTGCTCGGGCACCAGGAAGTCGGTGGCGCCGGCCTCGCGCGCGCCGACGACCTTGAACGAGATCCCGCCGATCGGGTCGACCTCGCCGGTCTCGGTGATCTCGCCGGTGCCGGCGATGTGCCGCCCGCCCGCGATGTCGTCACCCTTGAGCCGGTCGATGATGGCGAGGGTGAACATCAGCCCGGCCGACGGCCCGCCGACGTCCTGCAGGGAGATGTTGACGTTGAAGGGCGCCTCGGCGCGGTCGGTCGCGGTGAGGCCGATGAAGCCCTCCTTGCGGTCCGGGCGCGAAGCGAGTGTGAGCGGCACGGTGCGCTCCGGCTGGCCGTCCGACTGGAAGGTGATCTGGACGGTCTGGCCGGGCAGGGTGCCGGCCAGCGCGGCCCGGACGTCCGCGGCTTCGACGATCTTCTTGCCGTTCACCGTGATCAGCTTGTCGCCGGGGGCGAGCACGTGGTCGGCCGGGCTGCCGGAGACGATCTGCTTCGCCAGCACCTTGATCGGGTAGCCGAGCTTGCGCAGGGCGGCGACCTGGGCGTTCGTCTGCGAGTCCTGCAGCTGCTGGATGTTCTCCTGCTTGACCTGTTCGTTCGTCTCGCCCGGCTTGAAGTACTCCTCGCGCGGCGCGAGCGCGTAGCGGCCGCTGGCCCAGAATCCGAGCCCCTGGAAGAGCGTGACGCCGTCGTGGAGCGAGACGGTCGTCATCCGCAGCTCGCCGCTCGTCGGGTGGGTCTCGTGACCGGTGACCTGGATGACCGGGTTGCCCGCGGCGTCGCGACCCAGCGTGTCGTAGGTCGGGCCGGGGCTGATCGCCACGAACGGCACCGGCACGACCAGACCGAGCACCACGAAGATCAGGAACAGCGAGCCGCTGACCACGAGCGTCCAGCCGCGGCGGGTCATCCGCCGGACGTCGCCGGCGGCCTCGGCGCCGGGGTCCGGGCTGCTCTTCGCGGGCGCGGTCTGCTCGGAGGACTTGGTCACGACCGACAGCGTACGGTGACCGTGTTCGCTTCTCGGTGAAGGCCACGCACAGGACGCGCTGGAGGCTTCCCGACCCGCGTACGGTGGACCCATGAGCAAACCCCCGTTCGGCTTCGGACCTTCCGATCCCGACAAACGAGGTGAGAACGACCCCTCGGAAGGCGGGCAGCAGTCCGGCGCCGAGGCTTTCAACCAGCTCGGGCAGATGCTGAGCCAACTGGGCCAGATGCTCAGCCAGGCCGGTACTTCCAGCGGGCCGGTGAACTACGACCTCGCCAAGCAGATCGCCCTCCAGAGCCTCGGCAGCGCCGGCAACACCGGTGAAAGCCGCCTCGGCTTCTCCGGCGGAGACGACTCGAACGCCGCCGTCCGCGACGCCGCCCACCTCGCCGAGCTCTGGCTCGACGCGGCCACCCAGTTCCCGGCCGGCGCGACGTCGGCGGTCGCCTGGTCGCCGCGCACCTGGGTGGAGAAGACACTGCCGACGTGGCAGCGGCTGTGCGACCCGGTCGCCCGCCAGGTGTCGGGCGCCTGGATGGAAGCGCTGCCCGCGGAAGCCAAGGAAGCCGCCGGCCCGCTGCTGCAGATGATGGGGCAGATGGGCGGGATGGCCTTCGGGTCCCAGCTCGGCCAGGCCCTCGCGCAGTTGGCGTCGGAGATGCTGACGGCGTCCGAGATCGGCCTGCCGCTGGCCCCGGCCGGGACGTCCGCGCTGCTGCCGGCGAACATCGAGAAGTTCGCCGAGGGCCTGGAGCTGCCGAACAGCGAGATCCTGGTCTTCCTGGCCGCGCGCGAGGCCGCGCACCAGCGGCTGTTCACGCACGTGCCGTGGCTGCGCCAGCGCCTGCTGGCGACGGTCGAGGAGTTCGCGCACGGGATCTCGGTGGACACGTCCGCGCTCGAGTCCCTGGCCGGCCGGATCGACCCGGCCAACCCGGCGAGCATCGAAGAGGCCATGTCGTCGGGGCTGCTGGAGCCCCAGACGACGGACGAGCAGAAGGCGGCGCTGAGGCGCCTCGAGACGCTGCTCGCCCTGGTCGAGGGCTGGGTGGACGTCGTGGTCGCGGAAGCGGTCGGCGACCGGTTGCCGGGAGCGGGCGCGCTGCGCGAGACCCTGCGCCGCCGCCGCGCGACGGGCGGCCCGGCGGAGCAGACGTTCGCCACGCTCGTCGGCCTGGAGCTGCGCCCCCGCCGCATGAGGGACGCGTCGAACCTCTGGAAGCTGGTGGGCGACCGCCACGGCCTGGAGAAGCGCGACGGCCTGTGGTCGCACCCGGACCTGATGCCGACGGCGGAGGACCTGGACGAGCCGATCGACTTCGCGGACCGCGTCGGCGAGGCGGGCTCGCTGGACGACCTGGACCCGATGGCCGAGCTGGAGCGCACGGAACGTTCGGAGCGCGAAGAGCGGGACAAGGCGAAGCCTTCGGAGCCCGCTGAGTCCGCCGGTGACGACACCGAGGACGGCGACAGCAAGAACTGAGTCCGACCCGAGCCGGGCGTCTCGCGATCCGCGAGGCGCCCGGTTCCGTATGCGGCCAGTCGACCGTGTCGACCCTCCAGACACGCAAGCCGACCCTCCAGACACGCGAGCCGACCCTCCAGGCACGCAAGCCGACCCTCCAGGCACGCGAGCCGACCGTCCAGGCACGCGATTTGGCCGCTCAGCCGCCCCCGCGCTCCGACGGAACCGGGGTGACCCGCGCCAGCGGATCACCCCGGTCACCATCACCAGCTCAGTCCTCGATGTCGATGCCCCACCCGGCGGCGGCCGCCAACCCCTCCAGGTAGCCCATCGCGCGTTCTGTCTTCGGATACCGCCGCACGAGTGCCCAGAACTCAGCGTCGTGCCCGGGCTCGCGCAGATGCGCCAGCTCGTGCAGCAACACGTAGTCCAGCACCCACGGCGGGACCTTCCGCAGCCGGTCGCTGACCCGGATGGTCGCGTCGACCGGCGTGCAGGACGCCCACCGCGTGCGCATCGGCGGCACCCAGCGGACGCTCGCCGGCACCGCGGTGCCGCCCAGGTACTTGCCCGACAGCAGCGCGCAGCGCGCCAGCAGGGCTTCGTCCGACGTCTTCGGGGACGCCGGCCGGCGTGGTTCCGAGCGCTGGAGCTTGCGCTCCATCTCGGCGACCCAGTGTTTCTCCTCCGCCCTGGTCATCCGCGCCGGGATGAGCACGACGAGCGTGTCGTCTTTCCAGTACGCGGTGACCGTCCGGTGCCGGCGCTGGCTGCGCCGCACTTCGACCTTGTATGCAGGTGTGTCCGACGGGGGGTTCGTCTCCCCCGGGCCTCTCAGTGAGGGCATGCGTGCTTCGACCACCCGACCACGGTAAGGCCCGGCACCGACAACTCCGAGCGCATTGAGGTCACAGAGCCGAGTTGTCCACAGCCCATTCCCCTTGTGGACAACTCGGCCGATCCGGCGCTTTCCCGGGCTCGATCGACGCCGCCGGGTGCCATCCTGCGGACATGATCCTCTCCACCGCGGACATGCCACCGGTGCTCCTGCCGGCCCATCCCGCCCTGCTCCCGGGCATCACGGTGCTCGAACGCGGCTCGCGTGAGATCCAGCTCGGGCTCGACCCGCGCCACGGCGTGATCGTCGAAGGCCTGCCCCCCGATCTCGTCGAGCGGCTGCGCGCACTCGACGGCAGCAAGCCCGTCGAACGGCTCTTGCTCGCCGAGAGCGAACACCGCGACCAGCTGCGGACGCTGCTGCGGCAGCTGACCGCGCTCGGCCTGATCACCGACGCGGGGCGCCCGGACGGCCCGGGTCTCCGCCACGAAACCGGCCTCTGGTCCCTGCGGGCCCGCCACCACCAGACCGCGCTGAGCGACCGGCGGCGCGCCACCGCGGTCACGGTGCACGGTGACGGCCGGGTGGCGGTCGCCGTCGCCGTGCTGCTGGCCAACGCCGGGATCGGGCACGTCGAGCTGCAGCTGCCCGGCACGGTGACCGAGCACGACCTGGGCACCGGCTTCACCGAAGCCGACCTGGGCCGGCCCCGGCGCCAAGCCCTCGGCGACCTGCTCCGCCGCGTCGACCCCGAAGTCCGCGTCACCCGCCTGCACGACCGGTACCCGGAGCTGGCGCTGCTCACCGACGCCGTCGTCCCGGCGCCGGAGGTCGTCGCCGAGCTGATGGAGGACGGCGTCCCGCACATGGCCGTCCGCGTCCGCGACGGGACGGGCATCGTCGGGCCGCTGGTCGTCCCGGGCCGCAGTTCGTGCCTGCGCTGCGCCGACCTGCACCGGACCGACCTCGACCCGTGCTGGCCCCGCGTCGCCGGGCAGCTGACCGGCCGGCACCAGCGGCCCGACCTCGGCGCGGTCCACGCCTGCGCGTCGCTGGCCGTCGCGCAGGCCATGCGGCTGCTCTCCCCCGCCGAACCGGCGCCGCCGGCGTGGAACGCGACCCTCGAGATCGACGCCTTCGACGGCCGCATCCGCCACCGCGGCTGGCCCCCGCACCCGCGGTGCGGCTGCGGCGCTCCGGCGGTGCGACAGGAGACGTAGGCCACTAAGACGTCACGAGCAGGCTGCGCGCCGCCGAGGTCGCAAGGCAGAATCGCGGAGGTGACCGACTTCCGCGACCCAGGCGATCGTGATCCCGCGATGCCGCGCAAGGGTGCCGCCCGTACCGCCAAGCTCGCCAGTCTGCCGCTCGGGATCGCCGGGCGGGCCGTCGGCGGGTGGGGCAAGCGGCTGGCCGGCCAGAGCGCGGAGCAGGTCAACGCGACGCTCTCGGCGAAGGCCGCCGAGCAGCTGTTCGAGGTGCTCGGCACGCTCAAGGGCGGGGCGATGAAGTTCGGCCAGGCGCTGAGCGTGTTCGAGGCGGCGGTGCCGGACGACATGGCGAAGCCGTACCGCGAGGCGCTGACGAAGCTGCAGGCCGCGGCGCCGCCGATGGCGTCCCGCCAGACCCACCGGGTGCTCGCCGAGCAGCTGGGCCGGACCTGGACCAGCCGGTTCGCCTCGTTCGACGACCAGCCGGCGGCGGCCGCGAGCATCGGCCAGGTGCACCGCGCGATCTGGCACGACGGCCGCGAGGTCGCGGTCAAGGTGCAGTACCCGGGCGCCGACGAGGCGTTGCGCAGCGACCTGCGGCAGCTGCAGCGGTTCAGCCGGCTGTTCCAGGCGTTCGTGCCCGGCACCGAGGTCAAGCCGCTGCTGGCCGAACTCGCCGAGCGCATGAACGAGGAGCTCGACTACCAGGCCGAGGCCCAGCACCAGCGCGCCTTCGCGAAGGCGTTCGAGGGCGATCCCGGCATCCTGGTGCCGCGCGTGGTGGCCAGCGCGCCGAAGGTCGTCGTGACGGAGTGGGTGACCGGCACCCCGTTGTCGAAGGTCATCGCGGACGGCGACCGCGAGACGCGGAACCTGGCCGGGCGGCTGCTGGCGGAGTTCCACTACTCGTCCCCCGAGCGCGTCCACCTGCTGCATTCGGACCCGCACCCGGGCAACTTCATGATCACCGAGGACGACCGGCTGTGCGTCATCGACTTCGGCGGCGTGGCCCGGCTGCCCGACGGCATCCCCCGCCACCTGGGCGAGATGACGCGGCTGGCCCTCGACGGCGAGTCCGCCGGGCTGATGCGCCTGCTGCGGGAGAACCGGTTCATCCGGCCGGACAGCGACCTGGCCGCGGACGAGGTGCTCGCGTACCTGGCGCCGTTCACCGAGCCGCTGGCGGAGCCGGTGTTCCACTTCACGCGCAAGTGGATGCAGCGGCAGGCGTGGCGGGTCGGCGACAGCCGCGGCAACGACTTCCGGGTCGGGCGGTCGCTCAACCTGCCGCCCGAGTACCTGATGATCCACCGGGTGACGGCCGGGTCGACGGGCATCCTCTGCCAGCTCGACGCGGAGATCCCGGCACGCGGCATCGTGGAGCGCTGGCAGCCCGGGTTCGCCGCCTGAGTTGTCCACAGGCCGGCCCGCGAAGGGGCGGATACCGGCGAGTTGTCCACAGCTGGGGAGAACGGGGTTCCACCCGGTTGGCCGAGCCGCCATGCTCGGTTCATGACCGCTACTCAATGCACCGATCCGCTGGCCCTCAGTAACCCCGGCTCGTGCGAGGTGATGAACCTCGAACAGCTACGCAGGGCCGGGGTATCCGACCGAAGAACCCGGCGGCTCTGCGGCCCCGGTGGGCCGTGGCGCCGCCTGCACCCCGGTGTCGTCCTGCTGCGCAACAACGCGCCGACGCGGCAGCAGCTGCTGCACGCGGCACTGGTGCGCTACGGGCCACGGGTGGTGATCACGGGCGCCGACGCGTTGCAGGCCCACGGCGTGAAGTGCCCGGCGGACGAGGAGATCCAGCTGCTGGTGCCCGACCATTGCCGGGTGGCGGCGTGCGACGGCGTCAGCGCGGCGCGCACGGCCCGGATGCCGGCGCCGGTGCTGGTCGACGGGCTGCCGTTCGCACCGCCGTCCCGGGCGGCGCTCGACCTGGCGAGGTCCGAGCCCGACCCGGCGCGGATCCGCCGGTTGCTGACGCTCCCGCTCTACTGGGGCCTGTGCGACCGGCAGGAGCTGCTGACGGAGCTGGCCGAGGGGCCCCAGCGCGGCACGGCGGCGGTCCGGAAGGTGCTCCGCGAGCTGGACGAGGGCCCGATCGAGGCCCACGGCCTGGCAGCGCAGGCCTTGGACACGGCGCGCGTCCCACCGCCGATCTGGGACGTGACGATCTGCGACCGCCGGGGCCGCCGCATCGGCGAGGCGGACGCGTGGTGGGACGAGATCGGCCTGGCCTGGCAGCACCGCTGTGGCCCGGGCACGGGCGGCTTCTCCCACCTGGCCCTGGCGGCGACGGGAATCGTCCTGGTCCGCTGCACGGTCCGCCAGCTGCGCCAGGTCCCCCGCGAGGTGGCGCGAGAACTGGCGCAGGCCTTCGGCGAGGCCTCCCGCACGCCTAGGCCGAAGGTCCGCGCGGTCCCGATGACCCCCATCGGCGACGCGGCATGACCGGCCAAGTCCCCTGTGCCAGCCGCACGCACCCACCAAGCCGGCCGCGCCATCCCGCGCGGCAGCACAACACTCAGGGGCGCGGATCGATCACCAGTACTCGTCGGGCAGCTTGCCCTCGATGTCCCGCACGTGCTGCCGCGCGCAGTCCGGGCACAGCCACCTCAGGCCGCCCCGCTCGCGGCTGGACGCCCAGGCGAGCGCCGTAGCCGGGTCCTCGCCGGCGCCGCGCGTGCGCCCGCACCGCGTGCACGCGACCGGATCCGGCGCGCTCACCGTAACCGTCCACAGTGGATCGCCTTGGCGCCGAACAGGAACAGGTCGTCCCGGTGGCCGAGGAAGTCCGGACCGGCCGGATCGGTCAGCGCGGCGACGGCGTCGCGATCATCGGCAGCGAGCCGGTCCCCGGCCGACTCGGCAAACCACCCGACGCGATGCACGACGTACTCCCGCAACAGGTCCGAGCCCGGCATGGGGTGATCGATGAGCGCACCGAACGACTCGACGTCCTCGAGCCCGGCCTCGCGAAGGGCGCGCGGCCAGCCGTAGGGCATGGCGACGCTGCCCGGAAGCCCGGCCCGCATCCCGGCGAACCACTCGGCCCGCGCGGCGAGCAGCCGTTGCTCCAGCCCGGGCCGCCCGACCCCGAGATCCCAAGGAAGGCACCGCATTTCGAGCCCGCCCTCGCCGATGGCGAGCACGCCGCCGGGCCGCAGCAGCCGGGCCAGTGCGCACAAGGCGGCCTGCTGGTCACCGACGTGGTGCACGACGCCCGACGCCCACACGAGGTCGACGGCGGGCACCCGCTCGGCCAGCCGCGGATCGGCGAGGTCCCCGTGCACGGCGACGACCTCGACCTCCCCGCCGGCGGCCTCGGTCACGGCCCGCCGAGCCTCGGCCAGCAGTGCCGGCGTGGCATCGAGGAGCACAACGGTGCCGCCGTCCCCTCGAGCGAGCTCACGCGCGAAGAGCACGCTCATCCCACCTGCCCCGCACCCGACGTCGAGCAGGACCGGCCGCTCGGGCGCGCGCTCGAGCAACCGCCGCGCGACGGGCGCGAGCGCACCGGCGTCGAGCGAGTCGGCCATGCGCAGCTGAGCGAGGCGGTCCGCCCAGTCGATGTCGTCGTGGGTGTGTACGGACATCAGCCCATTCAACACCAGCAGGCGCGCGCGAACGACACCCGAAGGAGGTCAGAGAACGCATACCCGCAGGTCCGCACGCCGGCGTCTTCACACTCGGCCGGCCGGCCAGCGGGCGCAGCAGCCATGCAGCCGCTCGGCCGGCCGGCGGGCACCCGCAGCCAGGCACCGCCGCACGGCAAGCGCGCCCAGCGCCGCGAGTACCGACACCCGAGCTGGCGCGCCGCCGAGCAACCTCGGCGCCCGGCTCGCAACCCTCCGGGCAGCGCGAAGCCCCCGCCGCCCGGAGGCGGCAGGGGCCTGCGCTCAGTTCTGGTCCAGTTCGTACCGCTCCGCTCGGCGGGTCGCCCATCGGGCCACTCGCGTCCAGCGGCGTACGGCACGCGCGCTACCTCGGGCCCGCTGGGCGCGGACCCCTTCCTCCAGATCCCGTATTCGGGCCCTGGACAGTTCTTCGTAAAGCAACATCTCGCTGATCTCCTCGATCTCGGTCTTCGTCAACTGCAGTTGCGGACGGCACATCCGCGCTTCGTAGTCCTTTGCGGTGACCGGTTCGACGCTCATGCGGCGGCGCTCCGGTGGTCGCCGCCGGCCTTGGCCGCGGCGGGCTCGACGGCAGCGTTCTTGCGCGGGCGGCCACGGGGCCGCTTGCGCGCGATCACGGCACCGCGCTCGAAGATCTCGCCGCCCCAGACGCCCCACGGCTCACGCCGGGCCAGCGCACCGGCCAGGCAGGCCTCGCGCACCGGGCAGTCGGCGCACTGCGCCTTCGCGCGCTCGAGCTCGGCCGGGGACTCCGCGAACCACAGGTCCGCGTCGCCCGAACGGCAGGGCAGCGCCACGTCCGGAACGGCGATGGGGTCGAGCAGGTCGGCGAATATTGCCTCACCCGAGGTGTAGGCGATGGCCGAAGACATGGAAGTTCCTCCTTGTGTCGTACGGGTTTTCGGTTGGGAGATGGAGCTGGGCAACGCTGTTCCTCTTGGGTTGTGCAGCCAAAAACACGAAGGCCGCGGATCCGGGTTTTCCGGTTCCGCGGCCTTCGTGAGCCTCTAGTCCTGACTAGGTCAGGAACTTCGCTCCCGTATCGACGACGGAACACGGAACTGCTTGATGGTCGGCAGATCAGCCTGCGGGTACGCGGCGAGAACGCCCTGCGTCCCGAAGACGACATCACCGGTGGTCCAACGCCGCTCGACGCGACGCATGCCACGGACCTCGTGCGCGCTCACGGGCAGACCGGTGCCCGGGCGCTGAACAGCCACAACTTCCGTGGCGCAGGACAGACGGGTGCCCGGGTTCGTGAGCGTCATGGTGTTGATCATTTCACCGGCACCTCCTTCTGTACTCTGCACACACGGCCGCCGAGCGGCGTTGTCACGTGGATCCCCAGCCGAGCCCTTCGGGCTCGGTACTGGCAGGTTATTGCCCCCCACCACACCGGGGCAACTCAATTAACCGGAAAATCCTCGAAGATACGAAGATCGCCCCTGAGCAGCGGGTTCGCCGCGTCGATCATGGCTCGGACGCGGTCAACACCGCATCGCCGCGACACCGCCGCACGAGTGACACGGGCGCGTCCGCATCGGTCCAGACGGCATCGACAGCCCGCCTTCACGAGCCGCGCCGACCCGACAGCACGAGGGACGCCGGCCCGGCCGGAACCGCATCGGCGCCCCGAACCCGTCGCTACCCCGCCGACGCGCGGACGACGCCGAGGATCTCCGCGCCGAACCGCTCGAGCTTGGTCGCACCGATCCCGGAGATCGACACCAGCGCCGATTCGTCCACCGGGCGCTGCTCGGCGATGGCCATCAGCGTCGCGTCGGTGAACACGACGAACGTCGGCACCTTCAGCTCGCGGGCCCGGTCGCCGCGCCAGGACTTCAGGCGCTCCAGCAGTGCCTCGTCCACCGTCGACGGGCATTTCCCGCAGCGGCCCAGCTTGACCTCGATGGTCTCCAGCAGCGGCCCGCCGCAGACGCGGCAGCGCGTCTTGATCGGCGTCGCCGGCTTCTGCTGGGACCGGGCCGCCCGGGCCGCCGGGTGGTCCTCCGGGATCAGGCCGTACAGGAAGCGGCTGCGACGGCGGTTGCGCCGCGCGCCCGGCGTGCGGGCCAGCGCCCACGACAGCCACAGGTGCTCGCGGGCCCGCGTCACGCCGACGTAGAACAGCCGCCGCTCCTCCTCGATCGCCGCTTCGTCGTCGCCGGCGTGGAGGATCGGCATCGTGCCCTCGGCGAGGCCGACGAGGAACACCGCGTCCCACTCCAGGCCCTTCGCCGCGTGCAGCGACGCCAGCGTCACGCCCTCGACCGTCGGCGGGTGCTGCGCCGCCGCGCGCTGGTCCAGCTCGGTGTTGAAGCGCGGCAGGTCCGCGTCCTCGACCGTCGAGGCCAGCTCTTCGGCCAGCTCGACGATCGCCAGGAGCGCGTCCCAGCGCTCCTTGGCCGCGCCACCCGCCGGCGGCGACTCGGTGAGCCCGACGCGGGCGAGCACCGAACGCACCGTCGTGACCAGGTCGGAGCTGACGTCACCGCTCGCGGCCCGCAGCGCGGACATCGCCTGCCGGACCTCGGTCCGGTTGAAGAACCGCTCGCCGCCGCGGACCAGGTACGGAATGCCAGCCTCGGTCAGCGCCTTCTCGTACGCCTCCGACTGCGCGTTGACCCGGTAAAGCACCGCGATCTCGCTCGCCGCGACGCCGCCGTCCAGCAGCTCACGCACCCGCCGGGCGACGGCCTCGGCCTCGACCACTTCGTCGTCGAACTCGGCGAAGCGCGGCTCCGGGCCCGGCTGCCGCTGACCGATCAGCTTCAGCCGCGAACCCGCCGGCCGCCCGCGCGCGGCGCCGATGACCCGGTTCGCCAGCGAGACGACCTCGGGCGTCGACCGGTAGTCGCGCTCGAGCCGGACGACGGTCGCGTCCGGGTAGCGTCGCGTGAACTCCAGCAGCGGCCGCGGCGACGCGCCGCCGAAGGAGTAGATGGTCTGGTTGGCGTCGCCGACGACGGTCAGGTCGTCGCGGCCGCCGAGCCACGCGTCGAGCAGGCGCTGCTGCAGCGGCGTGACGTCCTGGTACTCGTCGACGACGAAACAGCGGTAGCGGTCGCGGAACTCCTCGGCGACGACGCCGTGCTCCTCGAGCACCGCGGTCGTGTGCAGGAGGAGGTCGTCGAAGTCGAGCACCTGCGCGGCGTTCTTCAGCTCTTCGTACGTGCGGTAGACCTCGGCGATCTGCGCGGCCGGCGCCGGGATGTCGCGCTGGATTCGCGCGGTGACGGCCGGGTAGTCGTCCGGGCTGATCAGCGACGCCTTCGCCCACTCGATCTCGCTCGACAGGTCGCGCAGGACCTCGGTCTCGGTACCGAGCTTGGCCCGGGTCGCGGCCTGGCCGACGTAGCGGAACTTGTTCTCCAGCAGGTCCCACGGCCGGTCGCCGATCACCCGCGGCCAGAAGTAGCGCAGCTGACGGCGGGCGGCGGCGTGGAAGGTCAGGGCCTGCGCGGCTTCGACGCCGAGGCCGCGCAGCCGCGTCCGCATCTCCCCCGCGGCGCGCGTCGTGAACGTGACGGCGAGCACCTGACCAGCGGAAACGTGTCCTGATCGGACGAGGTGGGCGATCCGGTGGGTGATCGTGCGGGTCTTGCCCGTGCCGGCCCCGGCGAGCACGCAGACCGGCCCCCGGGGGGCACTGGCGGCGGCGCGCTGCTCGGGGTCGAGACCATCGAGCAAACGGTTCAGGCTCTTGGGTGAAAGTACGCCGGTCACGTCCGGCATCCTCGCAGAGGGGGACGGGGAATCGGGGCAGGGGCACGCGGCCGTATCCTGGACGGATGGCGGGAAAGCAGGACAAGGAAGCGGCCAAGCTGGCCAAGAAGGAGAAGCGCGCGGCGAGCAAGGCCCGCCGTGGCCAGCTCTTCGAGGCCTTCAAGATGCAGCGCAAGGAAGACCCGTGGCTCATCCCGTGGATGGTCGGGTCGATCGTCGTGGTCGCCGGCGTCCTGTTCGGGGTCGGGTTCTTCTTCGACGCGCAGTGGGTCCTGCTGCCGCTGGGCCTGATCCTCGGCGGCCTGGTCGCCATGATCATCTTCGGGCGGCGCGTCCAGAAGACGGTCTACTCGAAGGCCGACGGCCAGCCCGGCGCCGCGGCGTGGGCGCTGGAGAACCTCCGCGGCAAGTGGAAGGTGACGCCGACCGTCGCGGCGACGACGCAGCTCGACGCCGTGCACCGCGTGCTGGGCGGCCCGGGTGTGGTGCTCGTCGCCGAGGGCGCGCAGCACCGCGTCAAGACGCTGCTCGCCCAGGAGAAGAAGCGCGTCTCCCGCCTGGTCGGTGACACGCCGATCTACGACGTGACGATCGGCCACGAAGAGGGCCAGATCCCGCTGAAGAAGCTCCAAGGCTTCCTGATGAAGCTGCCGCGCAACCTCAAGCCGGCCCAGGTCGACGCGCTGGAGGCGAAGCTGGCCGCGCTCGGCAACCGCGGCGCGGCGATGCCGAAGGGCCCGATGCCGGCCGGCGCGAAGATGCGCAACGTCCAGCGCACGATCCGCCGTCGCTGACCCGCACCGAAGACGAAGGCCCCGTCCACCCGGACGGGGCCTTTCTCGTTCAGCGCATCCGGATGACGACGGTGCCGGTCAGGCGGTCGAGCCAGCTGCGGCCGTCGGCGTTGCGGACGGCCGCCGGGATGATCACGAACGTCAGCACCGCCCGGACCAGCGCGCGCGGCGGGCCGACCAGCGCGGCGCCGTCGAGCCGGGCGACCCGGACGCCGGCGACGCCCATCCCGGGTGTGAACCCGAAGAAGCCGGCGGACACGACGGAGATGGCCGCCCACACGCCGCCGGACCAGAGGTTGAAGTTCTGCATCGCGACCGGGTCCTGCAGGCTGGGGTGCAGGAAGATGGCCGTGACCAGGGCCGCGATCACGAGGTCGACGACCAGCCCGAGCAGTCGCGCACCCCCGCTCGCCGCCGAGCCCACGCCCGATTCGGGCAAACCGAACTTCTCGCCCGGCCACCGCGACTCGTGCTGATCAGCGTCCTGCCGGCCCTCGCCGGTGCCGGGCAGCCATTCACCGGTCCATCTCGCCACCCATCCAGGGTATGCCGGTGGCGCGGACCACATCCGCCCTGGTCGGATAGCCGGTATCCACCCACCCGTTAACACCCGCGAAACATACGGGTGACGGTCGGGCAACACCGCCCTCTTAGCGTGAGCCGAAGAGAGCACTGCCGCACGAGCTCGAACGAGAAGGAGTCACCGAGGGTGCCCACTACTCCAGACGACATCCAGCGCCTCATCGCCGACGAGGACGTCGAAGTCATCGACGTCCAGTTCTGCGACCTGCCCGGCGTGATGCAGCACTTCACGGTCCCCGCGAAGGCCTTCACTGACGAGGCCTACGAAGAGGGTCTCGCGTTCGACGGCTCCTCGGTACGCGGCTTCCAGTCCATTCACGAGTCCGACATGCTGCTCCTGCCGGACGCGGCGACCGCCCGGATCGACCCGTTCCGCAAGGCGAAGACGCTCGCGCTCAACTTCTTCGTGCACGACCCGTTCACCCGTGAGGCGTACAGCCGCGACCCGCGCAACATCGCGCGCAAGGCCGAGCAGTACATCTCCGAGTACGGCGTCGCCGACAACGTGTACTTCGGCCCCGAAGCCGAGTTCTACATCTTCGACTCGGTCCGCTTCGACTCCGCCGAGCACGCCTCGTTCCACGAGATCGACTCCGTCGAGGGCTGGTGGAACACCGGCACCGACGAGGTCGGCGGCAACCAGGGCTACAAGACGAAGTTCAAGGGCGGCTACTTCCCCGTCCCGCCGGTCGACCACTTCGCCGACCTGCGCGACGACATCGTCCGCAACCTGACGAACTCCGGTTTCGAGATCGAGCGCGCGCACCACGAGGTGGGCACCGCCGGTCAGACCGAGATCAACTACAAGTTCAACTCGCTGCTGCACGCCGCGGACGACTTGCAGCTGTTCAAGTACATCGTGAAGAACACGGTGTTCGCCGCGGGCAAGACCGCGACGTTCATGCCGAAGCCGCTCGCCGGCGACAACGGCTCGGGCATGCACTGCCACCAGTCGCTGTGGAAGGACGGCCAGCCGCTGTTCCACGACGAGTCGGGCTACGCCGGCCTGTCGGACACCGCGCGCCACTACATCGGCGGCCTGCTCAAGCACGCGCCGAGCCTGCTGGCCTTCACGAACCCGACGGTGAACTCCTACCACCGCCTGGTGCCGGGCTTCGAGGCGCCGGTTTCGCTGGTCTACTCGCAGCGCAACCGCTCGGCCTGCGTCCGCATCCCGATCACGGGCAACAACCCGAAGGCGAAGCGCGCCGAGTTCCGCTGCCCGGACTCGTCGGGCAACCCGTACCTGGCGTTCTCGGCGATGATGATGGCCGGGCTCGACGGCATCAAGAACAAGATCGAGCCGGCGGACCCGATCGACAAGGACCTCTACGAGCTCCCGCCCGAGGAGGCCAAGAACGTCAAGCTGGTCCCGGGCGACCTGGGCACGGTCCTGGACACGCTGGAAGCCGACCACGACTACCTGCTCGAGGGTGGCGTGTTCACGCCGGACGTGATCGAGACGTGGATCTCGTACAAGCGCGAGAACGAGATCGACCCGCTGCGCCTGCGCCCGCACCCGTACGAGTTCGCTCTGTACTACGACGTGTGATGCGGTAGTACGGCCCCGGACACGCCGGCGGTGAGGTGCGAAGAGCCCTCGCCGCCGGCGTTTCTTTGTTCAGGCCAGGTCCAGCCACATGATGCGGAGCCCGACGTCGCCGTGGACCGGGTGGCGGAACGCCCCCGGAGCCACACCCAGCGTCGTGAAGCCGAGGCTCTCGTACAGGCGGATCGCGCTCTTGTTGGTGTCCACCACCGCGTTGAACTGGATCGCCACGAACCCCGCCTCGCGGGCCCACGTGATCATGTCCGTCGTCAGCGCCCGGCCCACTCCCGTGCCGCGGGCCGGGGCCGCGACCATCAGGCTTCCCGAGGCCACGTGGCTCCCCGGTCCGGGGCGGTTGGCGTACATGTTCGCCGTCCCCAGTACGCGGTCACCGTCGGCCGCGACGACCGTTCGGGCCGGCGCGGGCCGCAGCCAGCCGGCGCGAGCCTCCTCCTCCGTCATCGCCGGGTCGTACGGGAACGTCTGCTGCTCCGTGACGACGTCGTGGATGATCGGCCAGATTCCCGGCCAGTCGGCGGGACCGGCCAGGCGGATCTCCACCGCTCAGCCTTCCGAAGTCGACATCAGGCGAAGGTCCGCGCCCGCGGCTTCGAGCCGGCCCCGCGGGTCGGCCACCAGCTTGCGGCGCTCCAGGTCCATCAACCCCAGCGTGCAGGTGATCTCCGCGGCCAGCGTCCCGTCCACCTTGACGATGTTCGAGTCCATCGAGAACGTCTTGCCGCTGCCGAACTTGACGTCGCACGTCACGTCGACCTCATCACCCGCGCGCAGCTCGCGGCGGAACACGATGTGGGACTCCAGGAGCACCGCGGCGAAGCCCTCCAGGCTGCGAAGCGCGCCCGCCTGTTCGAGCAGCTCCAGTCTCGAAACCTCGCCGTACGAGTGGTAGACGGCGTGGTTGAGGTGCCCCAGGGTGTCCAGCTCGTAGTGCCGGACCTTGATCCGGGTCCGGAACGGCTCGCGTTCAGTCACCGGCCCACTCTAGGTCAGGCCTCGTAGAACAGGTGCTCCACCACGGTGTGCGCCCGCCGGGTGATGCGCCGGTACGTGTCCAGGAACTCGCCGGGGTCGTCCGCCGCCGACTGGCCCAGTACCCGAGCCACCGCCGTCAGGTCGCGGCCGGACCCCGGGACCTCGTCGACCGCCTTGCCGCGCACCAGCATCCCCGCGTTGCGCACCCGGGTCGCCAGCAGCCACGCCTCACGCAGCGAGTCCGCTTCGGACTGCTCAGCCAAACCCGCCGCCGGCAGGCAGGCCAGCGCGTCCAGGGTCGACGTCGTCCGCAGCCCCGGGACCGAACAAGCGTGCTGGAGCTGCAGCAGCTGGACCGTCCACTCGACGTCGGCGAGGCCGCCGCGGCCGAGTTTCGTGTGGCGCGTCGGGTCGGCTCCGCGGGGCATCCGCTCGGTCTCCACGCGCGCCTTGATGCGGCGGATTTCGCGCGCCTTCGTCCCGTCCAGGCCACCTTCGGGGTAGCGGATCGGGTCGATCATCGCGATGAAGCGCTCGCCGAGGTCGGCGTCGCCCGCGACGAACCGGGCGCGCAGCAGCGCCTGCGCCTCCCACACCTCGCCCCACCGCGCGTAGTACGTGCGGTACGACTCCAGCGTCCGCACCAGCGGCCCGCTCCGCCCCTCCGGCCGCAGGTCGGCGTCGACCTCCAGCGCCGGGTCCGAGCTGGGCGCGCCCAGCATCTTCCGGACGGTCTCCGCGACCGACGAAGCGAACTTCACGGCGTCGGCGTCCGAAACCCCTTCGGACGCTTCGCACACGAAGAGGACGTCGGCATCCGAGCCGTAGCCCAGTTCGGCGCCGCCGAGCCGGCCCATCCCGATCACGGCGATGCGTGCCGGCGTGCGACCCAGCTCCGCCTGGCGCTGGCGGAACGCCGCGGCCAGCGCGCCCTGCAGCACCGCGACCCAGACGCTGGACAGCGCTTCGCACACCGCGGGCACGTCGAGCAGGCCGAGCAGGTCCGCGCACGCGATCCGCAGCAGCTCGTGCCGCCGCAGCGAACGCGCGGCGGCGACGGCGGCGTTCAACCCGGGCTGACGCCGGACGGCGGCCCGCAGCGACGTCGCCACCTCGGCGGGCGTGCGGCCCAGCAGCCGGGCCGGGTCGCCGAGCAGCCGCAGCACCTCCGGCGCGCGGACGAGCAGGTCGGGCACCAGCCGGGACGTGCCGAGCAAGGCGGCCAGGTTCTCCACGACCGTGCCCTCGTCGCGCAGGACCCGCAGGTACCACGGCGTGTCTTCGAGCGCCTCGGACACCTTCCGGTACGACAGCAGTCCGCCGTCGGGGTCGGGGGTGTCGGCCAGGAGGTCGAGCAGCACCGGCAACAGCGCCTGCTGGATCGCGGCGCGGCGCGAGACACCGGAGGTGAGCGCCTTGATGTGCTGGAGCGCGCCGTCGGGAGCGGTGTAGCCGAGCGCCGCCAGCCGGCTGGCGGCCTGCTTGGTGGTCAGGCGCAGCGCCTCGGTCGGCACGTTCGCGACGGACTGCAGCAGCGGCCGGTAGAAGATCTTTTCGTGCAGGCGCCGGATGCCCTTGCCGTGCTTGCGGAACTCGGCCAGCAGCGCCTCGCCCTGGCTCTTGCCGCCGGTCGCCTTGATCCCGCTGGCCCGCGCCAGGATCCGCAGCTCGTCGGTGTCCGACGTCGCGGGGAACAGATGCGTCCGGCGCAGCCGCCGCAGCTGCAGCCGGTGCTCGATCATCCGCAGGAACTCGTACGACGCGCCCAGCTCGGCCGCGTCCTGACGGCCGACGTAGCCGCCTTCGCCGAGCGCGGCCAGCGCGTCCATCGTGGACGGCGAACGCAGGTCGGCGTCGACGCGGCCGTGCACGAGCTGCAACAGTTGCACGGCGAACTCGACGTCCCGCAGCCCGCCGCGGCCCAGCTTGAGCTCGCGTTCGGCGTGTTCGGACGGCACGTGCCCCTCGACGCGGCGGCGCATCTGCTGCACCTCGCCGACGAAGTTGTCCCGGTCGGCCGCCGACCACACCAGCGGCGCGACCATCTCGGCGTACTGCTGCCCCAGCTCGGCGTCGCCCGCCACCGGGCGTGCCTTGAGCAGCGCCTGGAACTCCCAGGTCTTGGCCCACTTCTGGTAGTAACCCTGGTGACTCTCGAGGGTGCGGACCAGCGCGCCGGCCTTGCCTTCGGGGCGCAGCGCGGCATCGACCTCGAAGCACGCCTTACCGACGACCCGCATCGTCGTGCTGGCCAGCCGCGTGGCGACGCCGAGGTCGTCCGCGCCGACGAAGATGACGTCGACGTCGCTGACGTAGTTGAGCTCCCGGCCGCCGCACTTGCCCATGGCGACGATCGACAGGCTGCCCTCGGCCGACGCGCCGACCTCGGCTTCGGCGACGGTGAGCCCGGCGGCGAGCGCGGCCTCGGCCAGCTCGGTCAGCTGCGCCGCGACCTCGGCGTAGTGCGGCTGTTCGAGCCCGGCCTCGACGAGGTGACCCAGGTCCGCGGCGGCGATGCCGAGCAGCTGGCCGCGGTAGGCGATCTTGAGGGCCTGCTCGGCTTCGAGCCCGGTGACCACTGAGCCGTCGTCACGCACGAGCGACGTGCGCAGGTTTTCGCGGTAGCACTCGGAGTCGGTGCACTTGTCGGCGGTGAGCGACTGCCACTGCTCCGGGTTCGCGGCGAGGAAGTCGGCGAGCGCGCTCGACGTCCCGAGCACGCTGAGGAAGCGGCCGCGGAAGGTCCGGTTGGTGCGCAGCTGTTCTTCGAGCCGGGTCCACTCGCTGTCGTCGGCTTCGCGGATCCAGTCGATCCCGCGCAGCGCGAGATCCGGGTCGGCGGTGCGGGACAACGCCGAAAGGACGTCGGTGGCGGTCTCGACCGGGCCGGCGTCATCCCACCAGCCGGCCGCGCGCAACTGACCCTCGGCACGAGAGTCGGTGAAGCCGTACCTCGCCGCCGAAGCGGTCGATCGCGCGCGGTCTGCCATCACGAACCACCGTATCCGGAGAACTCGGCTCAGGCGGCGAGCCGGCCGGGTTCGGTCCCGGCGGGCGTCGGCTCGGGAACCTGGAAGCTGTGCGCGGTGACGGGGTGGCGCCGGGAAAGCAGCCAGATCCCGACCCCCACGCCGATCCCGACGACGCCGACAGCGATGGTGCCCGCGGCGCCGAGCGAGGCGATCTTGCCGGACACCGCACCGACGATCGCGGCGGCGGGCAGCGTGAACAGCCACGCGATGACCATCCGGCCCGCCATCCGCCAGCGCACCGGCGCCTCCCGCCGGCCGACGCCGGAGCCGACGATCCCGCCGGAGCACACGTGCGTCGTCGACAGCGGGAAGCCCAGCCGCGACGAGATCAGGATGACCAGCGCGGAGCTCGTCTGGGCGGCGAAGCCCTGCGGGCCCTCGATGTCGGTGAGGCCCTTGCCGAGGGTGTGGGTGATGCGCCAGCCGCCGAGGTACGTGCCGAGCGCGAGGGCGCAGGCGGCGCTGATGATCACCCAGACGGGTGGCGAAGCGCCCGCCGGCAGGCTGCCGGCGGTGACGAGCGTGAGCGTGATGACGCCCATGGTCTTCTGCGCGTCGTTGGTGCCGTGGGCCAGGGAGACGAGCGACGCCGAGACGACCTGGCCGACCTTGAACCCGCGCGTGGCCGGCCGGCCGCGGACGAGGAAGCGGTAGACGAAGTACGTCCCGATCATCGCGACGACGCCGGCGATCACCGGGCTCGCGGCGGCCGGGACCAGAACCTTCTCGACGATCTTTCCGAAGTGGACCGAGTCGGTGCCCGCCGAAACCCAGGTGGCGCCGATCAGGCCGCCGAACAGGGCGTGCGACGAGCTCGACGGCAGGCCGACGAACCACGTCACGAGGTTCCAGACGATCGCGCCGATCAGCCCGCCGAAGACGATCGACGGGCCGATCTTCGTGTCGTCCACCAGACCGCTGGAGATCGTCTTGGCGACCTCCACCGACAGGAACGCGCCGACCAGGTTCAGCACCGCGGAGATCGCGACGGCGACGCGGGGCTTGAGAGCACCGGTCGCAATCGACGTCGCCATCGAGTTCGCGGTGTCGTGGAACCCGTTCGTGAAATCGAAAACCAAGGCCGTGACTACCACGATCACGACCAGCAACGAGGGCTCCACCCCGACCTCCGAACCCTTGTGGGACTCCTTCCGCAAGGTACCTGACGGGTGACGCCCGGCGTTAACAGGATGTTGCTGATTGTGATCCCAGGCGTTAAGCCAGCGGCAATGAGCGTTGACTGTCGGCGGCGGACTCGAGCTCTCCGGCGGCCAACCGGACGAACCGCTGCGCGAACGGGCGCCAGGTTTCCTCGATGTCGGTGTGCACGGTGATCAGCGCGTCGTGCTCGAGTGAGCCCGGACGGGCGAATTCCGCCATCTCGGGCTCGTCGGCCGCCCAGCTCTCGACGACGGCGGGCGTCGTCTCGATGTGGAACTGGACACCGTAGACACAACGGTTGAACCGGAACGCCTGGTTTTGGTAGAGCGGCGCGGAAGCGAGCAAGTCGGCGCCGGGCGGGAGCCGGGTGATCGCGTCGTTGTGGAACTGCAGGACGTCCTGCATGAGCGGCAGGTCGGCGAAGAGCGGGTCGGTCCACGCCGCGTCCTTCTTGGCGACGAGGTGCGGACCGACCTCGGGCCCATCCCGCCCGACCTCGACGCGGCCGCCGGTCGCGACGGCCAGCAGCTGGGCGCCGAGGCAGATCCCCAGGGTCGGGATCTTCTTCATCGCCGCTTTCGCCAGCAGGCGCCGCACATCGGCGAGCCACGGGTGCTTCGCGTCGTCCTCCGCGGCCATGCCGCCGCCGAGGCAGACGACGCCCCGGTAGGCGTCGAGGTCGTCGGGCAGGTCGTCCTTCGGCGGCAGCCGGACGTCGAGCTCCGCGCCGGCGCCGGTGAGCCAGTCGCCGAGGGGACCGAGCGGGTCCGACGCGTCCGGCTGGATGATGAGCAGTCGTGTCACGCTTTTCAGGGTAGGTGGCTCAGCAGGCGCAGCGGATCCCGGCTGTTTCTCGGGCTCCTTCGACCGGGTTGCCGGCCGCGATCCAGGCGCTGATGCCGCCGGAGAGCCGTTTCACCTTGAACCCGAGCTCGGCGAGCTTGAGGGCGCCTTTGGTGGCGGCGTTGCAGTTGATGCTCTCGCAGTAGCAGACGTAGACGAGGTCCCGGTCGAGGTGCTGGGTGGTCTCCGCCGTCATGTCCGTGTAGGGGAGGTTGATCGCGCCGGGGATGCGAGCTGCCTTGAAGGCTTCTTCCGCGCGCGTCTCGACGACGACGTAGCCGTCGACGCGGCCGGCGTCGAGGTCCTGGACGAGATCGTCGGGATCGACCTCGAAGGCGAGTTCGGCGCCGAAGTACCGGGTGGCCGCGTCCGGCGCCGGGGCGGGGACGGTAAGCGTGCGTGCGGTGGTCATGTCTTGAATCCTGCTGGTCGCGGGCGTCCGGACACAGGGCAGAATCGGGGTGGAGCCCCGGGTCTGCCGGGGATTTCCCTGTTTTGCCCCTGCTCACCTGGGAGAGTCGCGGTGGACCCCCTCGACGACGTCGACTGGCACCTGCTGGAGCTCCTCCAGGCGGACGGCCGGCTCAGTTTTTCGGAGCTGGGCCGCCGGGTGTCGCTGTCGGGCTCGGCGGTGACGGAGCGCGTGCGCCGTCTCGAGGAGCGCGGGGTGATCACGGGCTACGCGGCGAGCATCGACACGTCGAAGCTGGGGTTGCCGATCGAAGCGTTGGTGCGGGCCCGGGTGCGGAGTCTGGACACACCGCGGTTCCGGACCGCGGTGTTGCCGCTGCCCCAGGTCGTTTCCGCGGATCACGTCACCGGCGAGGAGTGCTGGATCCTTCGGGTGCTGTGCCGGGACACCGCGGAGCTGGAGGCGTTGGTCGAGAAGGTGCAGCGGTACGGGGAGACGACGACGTCGCTGGTGCTGTCGAGCCCGTTGCGGGGCCGGCCGGTGCCTCGGCCGCACTCGGTTTGAGGCTTCACGGCACCTCGTTGCCGGCCGGGCCGTCATCCGCGTGATCAGAGACGCGACTCGCGTGATTGAAGGCGGAACTCGCGTGATTGAGCACGCATCACACGTGATTGGGGAGCCGACTCGCGTGATTGGAGGGTCGACTCGCGTACCCACACAGTCGGCTCGCGTACCCAGGCAGTCGGGTCGCGTGCCTGAGGATCGGGTCGTGTGGATGCGGACATGAAAAAGGGCCTGAGCCGGGAGACTTGCGTCTCAACCGGGCCCAGACCCTTCCTCAAAGTAAGTTCGGCGGTGTCCTACTCTCCCACAACCCTTCGGTTGCAGTACCATCGGCGCTGTCAGGCTTAGCTTCCGGGTTCGGAATGGGACCGGGCGTT